>JAQWRT010000026.1 GCA_029243605.1 Myxococcota bacterium | reverse complement strand
TCTTCGACGCCATCGGCGAGGTAATCCGCGAGTGTGCGGGGGCCGACGAAATTCCGGAAGCAATTGCGCCCACGGTCACAGGAGCCTGGTCCAACATCGAGTCTCCGGGCGATTTCGTTCGGGTGCACATGCACCCGTGGAGCGTTTTCAGCGGCGTCTACTATGTCAAAAGTGCAGAAAACTCCGGGGATCTCTTCTTTATGGATCCGAGGCCCGGTGCAGGCGCGCTCTACTGGCCGACCAACGCAGTGACCGAACGCGGCGCTATCAACATCCAGCCTCGCCCGGGTCTCTTGGTTCTCTTCCCTTCCTGGATTGAGCACTACACGGATCCCAATCAATCGGACGAGGAGCGGGTCTGCATTTCCTTCAACACCCACTTCGCAAAGGGCGAAGACGGCCTTCAGCAGTGGGGCCTTGTCTGACGAACGCATGGCTGCACCCAGTCTATGTCGTCGGACCATTTTGGGCACATGGATGATCTTGCTAAGAGGGGGGAGAGGTCATTCACACTTTTCTTCAGCACGATGTGCCGGGCAAAAGCACCTTCCATCACGAGATCTGCCACGACATCGACATCTATGCCGAGGGTTTTCGTGAGCCCATCGAAGGTCTCACTGCCCTCCAAGGCAGCCGCATTGCCCGGGTCGTGCTCGTTGCCCGCTACGGTCTCCGCCTAGGGATTTGCCGATCGCCCTTAACCGGGCGCTGTGCTGGAGGGGCACTTGAATGTCCTATCCTCAGGCGAAGGTCTTAGCGTTCAGATTCATTGCGCTTGCATCGCAACCATTCAATCGCATGAAAAGTTCCAACTCGATTTCATGCTGTGCTCAAACCAGGGTAGGATCAACCCGCGTACATTCGCCCGCTCGTTGGCCCGACAGGATGTGCCACACTTTTTTCAGGGTCCGGGAGTTTTCATGAACGACACGATTCGCATCTTGCAATTGTCCGACACACATTTCCTTGAGGACGGAGCGGAGCCCGAGGGCGCAACCGCTTACAACACAGACGAGGCATTCGACGCCGTATTCCGCCATATCGGCGAGCACGACGACCTCGACCTGGTTGTCGTAACCGGCGACGTTGCCGACCACGGTCGTCGGCCTCAATACCGAAAAGCCGCTGAAGCGTTTTCTCGATTCTCTGTCTCGGTAAATGTCATTCCCGGAAATCATGATCAGGACGCAGTGTTTACCGCGTCGATGGCAAGGCCGTCCGTCTCCATGTCACGGATGATCGAAGTAGGCAATTGGGCCTTCTTGTTCGTGGACTCCAGCGCAGGCAACCTCGTCATAGACCCATCAGGGCGCACCGTCGACCCTCCCGAGTACGCCGATCGGCTCCATAGCGATGGGAGTCTGGGCACAGCGGAGGCCGCTACGATACGCGACATGGTGTCTCAGGTCGGGGCCGAACACGTATTCATTTGGGTGCATCATCCACCAGGGTGTCCGGTGGGCATGTTGAACGCTGAGGTCTATAACGCCGAGTGGGCCGACCTATTAGGCGACCTACCGACTGTTCGTGGGCTCGGAGCGGGTCACACCCACGCTCCCGAGACGTACGAGTTCATGGGGCGCACCGTTCATGTCGGGCCCGCATTGAAGAACAACTTCGACCTCGCGAAGAACACTTGGCTTCCCCCAGGCTACCGCTCCTACATTTTTGGTCCCGACGGCACCGTGCAAAGTCAATTGCATCTCGTCGATGATGATCGCTGGCCTCGCCGCCCATTCGGCCGCGCCTTGAGGGCCTTATTCGACGGCGAACTGACCTTCGATGAGTTGCGTGCAATCGTCGAACGGAAGGTACGGGAAGGGGAATAGCGGGCTAGCCAATCCGCCCTATAAGGCCCAATTTCAGACGAGATGTCTTAGTTGAACCGAGCTTAGATCACTCTTGCCCTGAGGATAATGTGCTCACCTCCATGATCTTGGACGATGAAGGATCGGAATTTCACAAGGGATGCCCGGCCTCTAGGCTGAACATGGAAAGAGATCCCTCGCCCGCCATCGAGAGAAAACTCTATTTTGCGTCGTCGGCAGCAGACGAAATCTGCAACTCCTTGCAGGCAGACGCTGACATACTCTGGGGCCACTGCTGCAGGTGTTTTCGGACAAACGTTGTGCCAAATGCCAGCCTAGTCATTCTGTGCACTACAGAGCTTGGACTGAACTTGTCAACGTTATGCCACAGTCTCATCGATTAGTTCGACGACTTCAGCGGATAGATTGGCTAGTGCTTCAGCTTCAATACATTCGAGCAACTCTTCGCGATTCTTCACTCCAAGGACCACCGTATCAACCCCATCCATCGTGAGGGCGTACTGGTGCGCTAGCTTTGCTGGTGTTGTATTCAGATCCGCTGCTAACTGCCGAAACCGCCCAGCGCGATCAAAATCGAACGATTCTGCAGAGTTCTCTTTTACTGCTCGGTCGATTCTGTCTGTCAGAGATCCTGCCGCCACGGCACGTATCCCCATCACACCTACGCCTTTTTTTCTCGCAGCAGAAATGACACCACGCGGATCAGGCGACTCATCTGAAACCGCCATGCTGCCGGGCGAGTCCAGAAGGTTGGTAATGCATTGCACCACGTCCGGAGGTTTGACTGATTCAATCGCTTCCAGATTTGTCACTTGGGTACTGGCCGCAGTAATTCCCCAGGCACTAATTCGGCCGCTACTCTTGAGGCTCTCAAACGCTGGAATCACGTGGTTGCAGTAGGTGGTCCACTCAACCGCTATTCTGGCCAACGCATCTCCCCTGAGAGGTGACGTCCAGTTATCCGGTATGACATATCCGTGCAAAAGATAGACGTCTACCGAATCGCGTTTCATCCGCTTAAGGCTCATGTCTAACGAATCGAATAGAGCCTGCTCCATGAGTGGACCCTCGATGGCGCCCAGCATGCATTTTGTCGTCAGGTGAACTTCATCTGGATACCCATTGGGGAACGCCAAGCCCATAACTGTCTCGGCTTCCCCACGGCCATACAGGGGCGCCATATCGAAACAATTTATACCGTTCTCGTAGGCAGAACGAACAGTCGCGACAGCTTCTTCCTGCGACGTCTCACCCCAAACCTGGCCAATACCTCCACCACCCAGCGTCAAACGACTGATATCAAACAATCCGGCAAAACTCTGTCTGTTCACTGTTCACTCTCCATCAAATAGGGATGCTCAACCTGACGCAATATGTACCTCAGACAACCTCTTCCCGGCACTCCGCTCACAGAACTTCGCCCCTCACGGGGTATATATCTAAGTGGGGTTGAGCGAGAGCGAAGCCCGCTCCGGGCCGGGCTCGCCGAAGGCTCTATTTCTTGAGAAGGCAGAGCGATGACGGCATTCTGAAACGTTGGATCGCTTTGGGCGGCAGACGGTCCGCCCCAGCCTGAAAGCCTCTCGGTCTGGCTCTACAGTTCGCGCCACGATCAGTTCGGTTGCGGCGAGGCCCGCATCTCCACCCAACAACGAGGCGATAGAGTCGAGATATTGCTTCGGTTGCCCGCTAAACGAATAAGGTAGCTAGCCCAACGGCTGGCTCATTCAGGATGACTCCTGGATTGCCCTTCCCGACATTTCGATCGTCGTGCCCCGCTCCTACCCGAACGCTAGACTCAGTCACAAGGGAGTCCGTCACGGGTTAGAGGCGTTGCATGGTCGGCCCCCTCAGAACAGAATTGCCTGACTTGTCTTTTGAGGAATTAACCATGGCAGACCACTACACACTCTTCGGCGCCTATGCGTCCTACTACACCGCAAAGACCAGAGGTTATCTGCGAAAGAAGGGCATCCCTTTCGTTGAGCGACTGCCCAGTCATCCTGACTTTCGGGGCAAAGTCAGGCCGATCTCGGGAACGGCAAAGATTCCACAGATCCTGACACCAGAGGGTGAGGTCGTTCAGGATACGGTGGAGATTCTGGACTATCTCGAAGGGCGTTTTCCGGACCTGCCGGCCATCCCCTCGACCCCGCGTCAAAAGATTTTTGTTCACCTGATGGAGCTGCTTGCCAGCGAAGGTCTCCTGATACTGGCGATCCAGCATCGCTGGCTGTTCGACGAAGAAAATACAACTTTTGTAAAAATGGATTTTGGTCGTTCTTTCAAACCGCAGGGTACAAACGAAGAGCTGATGAAATACGGGAACATCATTGCTGGCAATATCCTGGGCCGTGGATTATTCCCTACTCCCACTGACGAAACCAAATCCCGCCTTGATCGTGAATACCTCGGTTTGCTGGCTCTCATGGAAACCCACCTCATTTCACACCCCTGGTTTCTGGGCGGGCATCCGTCGGCGGCGGACTACGCCATCATGGGTGCTCTGCACGCCCACATGGGACGAGACCCCGCAGGCCTGCAATTGATGCAGGCAAATGCGCCGAGGGTTTTCAGGTGGGTAGAGCACATGATTGTTCCCGAAGTTCAGTCACCGGAATTTTACGATCGGGCCATTGAATATCCTGACGGCGATGAGGTGCCTGAGACCGCGCTAAGACTCCTTCACTACATCTCGAACCTCTATGCAGAGAACTTTGTTCTGGGGGCACTCGCCTATAACAAAGCTGTGGAACGGATTCCCCTGCAAAAAGGCTATGTCTTCGATGCGGAGAATATTGACGCCGTCCTGCCTACAGAAACAGTTCTCTACCAAGGCGAAAAACGAGAGGGTGCCGCGAACCTCTACCACATTTGGCTCTTGCAGCGCGCACAAGGGGCGTTGGATGCCCTGACCGATGAAGACAAGACGAGTGTCCTTGAAATGCTGGGCGAAGGGCCTGCGGCTGACCTCGTTTCAATCCCACTGACGACACGTGTAGAACGGGTCAACAACCGTATCGTCGTGGCTTGATCCTTTGTCCCGCGGCGTGCACGCCTGAGCCGTCCTCACGTAACCGCCTCCTCGCCACCAAGGAGCCAGAGTGCCTAAAAGAGAAGAAGAGAGCCCAGTCGTAGACAGTCCGAAGCACGTGGTCGTGGCTGGAGTCACCGGCTACCTGGGGAAATTTGTGGCCCAGGAGTTCAAGAACCGCGGTTATTGGGTGCGTGCACTTACGCGCAGCATGGCGAGCCTCGAGAGGCCCGGCCCATTCACCGCACCGGCGATTTCTCGTGGGGCAGTCGACGAGGTCTTCATTGGGGAAGCCACGAAGCCAGAAACTCTCTCGGGGCTCTGCGCGGGGCCAGTCGACATTCTCTTCTCGTCTATCGGCATCTCACGCCAGCGCGACGGTCTCACTTTCGAACAGGTGGACTACCAGGCGAATCGCAACCTGATCGAACTCTGTCGGGATAGCGATGTACGTAAATTCGTTTACGTCTCGATGCTCGGCGCCGAGCAGATTGCCGATCTTGCGATCACCAAGGCTCATGAGCGCGTGGTCAACGACCTCGAGCGGTCGGGCCTCGAGTACGCGATCGTCCGGCCCTCCGGATATTTCTCGGACATGGGAGCAGTGCTGGACATGGCCAAGCGCGGGCGTGTCCTACTCGTCGGCGACGGCACGAACCGCTTCAACCCTATCCACGGTGCTGACCTAGCGGCTGTTTGCGTCGATGCAGCAGAAGGAGAAGATCTGGTGGTCGAGGCCGGTGGGCCAGATATTCTCAGCCAACGCGAGGTCGCCGAGCTGGCCTTCGACGTGGTCGGCCTACCGGTCAAAGTGACGATCATTCCGCTCTGGCTCGCGTACGGGCTCGCGCGCTTTATCGGCATACTCAACCGGCAATTCGGTGACCTGGCAAAATTCATTGTCACTTCGGGCGAGGTTGATGGCGTCGGGCCCACCCGGGGGAAAACGAGTCTCAGGAGCTATTTCGAGGAACTGGTCTAGGGAGCGAGAACGTCTCCAAGCGAACCCGAGGTAGCGGGCTCATGCCTGGGACGTTGAGAGCGTTTTACCGGAGGAGAAGAAATTCAAGGTGTCCCCCTGCTAAGCGTCCCGGCATGGGCATTAGCTTCGGCTCCCATGGATGGACCCGCGACGCAGTTCGCGTCACTCGCTCACGACTCGCCGAGACTCAAGATAGCCGCGACTTCTTTGAGAAGCGTTCGATTCCGATAGGGCTTTTGGATGAATCCATCGTGAGCAGGATTCCAGCCCTCCAGTTGGTCGAGCGCCTCCTCGGGGTGGCCACTAGACATAATGATGGGCAGTTCAGCTCGTCTTTTTCTCAACTCTGACCAAATTTCAACTCCACTGCGGCCCGGCATTGTGATGTCCAAGACCACGAGACTGAGTTCCGATCCAACTTCTTCGGCTTTGGCGAGCGCCTGTTCTCCGTTCGAAGCGAGGTGGATATTGAAGCCGACTGCGGAGAGATGTTTTTTCAGAATCGTACGAATAGATTCTTCATCGTCGACGATGAGCACGTCTCGATTCTCGAAAATCTCTGGCCCCACTTTGAGATCGGCGTCGATCAAGGATGGACGGGTAGCCTCTTGAATCGGCAGCAAGAAGGTGAACCGACTGCCGACCCCCAACTCTGTCTCGATTCTGAGCTGGCCTTCATGGCTGTCAAGGATACCGCGTGTGGCCGCCAGTCCGAGCCCGCGTCCAGCGAACTTCGTTGTGAAAAAGGGATCGAAGATCTTCGTCAGCGTTTCGGCGTTCATTCCCTCCCCACTATCACGAACTGTGACGTGGACAACCTCTCCTGAGATCTTCCCGTGCTCAATGAACGCGCTAGCGCCGCTCATTGGCGAGGGCCTTCCGATCCCCGTACCGATCTCGATCTTGCCCCCGGCCGCGCCTATCGCATCGGACGCATTCGTCAGCAGATTCATCAATACTTGGCGAAGCTGTGCTGATCCGCCACGGACGAGCGGGAGTTCCTTCTCTAGGGCGAAGTCAATTTCGATGTTCTTGGGGATAGTTACGGAGATCAGGCCAGCTACGTCACGCACGAGAAAAGAGAGGTCCAAGCTCTCGGTTATGAATGTTGTCTTGCCCGCATAGGCCAGGAGCTGGCTGGTGAGTTCCGCGGCGGTTGTGGCCGCCGTCTCAACGTCCGAAAGGGCTCCTTGAATCGGCGAATCAGGATGAGCATCCTCACGCGCGAGTTCCGTATTTCCTAGGACCGTCATGAGAAGGTTGTTGAAGTCGTGAGCGATACCTCCTGCAAGAAGACCTAGCCCTTCCAACTTCTGGGACTGAATCATGGCCTGGGACTCTTGCCGCGCCCGCGTGACATCCGTCATTCGCCACGCCCTCCCGAGAAACCCCTGCTCGGTCGAGATAGGCAATATCCTTACCTCAAGAATCCTTCCGTCAAGCATGGAAATATCGAACAACTCCGTTCGGGACGAATCGAAGATCGAATCCTCGTGATCCCACATCTGCTGTCCGGCTTTTGGAAGTGCCTCGCGTAGCATCGGCACCAGATGATCTTGTAGGCCCTGGCCGAGCTCCAGCATCTCCCCAGTCGACATCCCCCAAAGGTTCGCGAAGGCATCGTTGACATAGCGAATCGTGCCGCTCAGATCCCTAAAGAGAATGCCCTCTCCAATCGCGAGGTCGAGTGCCTGCAGTAATGAGAGATGTTCCTCAGATTCATTTAGGGCGGTGCGGAGCGCAGTCCGGTCTCTCATCCGCAGACACAGTCCCGCTTCAACGCCACGACTCTTCTCGACGACGGAGACTTCAATCAGGACGACGCGTTGAACTCCAGATTGTGACGTAAATAGATGCTCTTCCCCTTGCCTCTCGCTGTGGTCGGCTTCTGCCAGGGAAAAGCTAGGCACACTAAATTCGAGGAGTTCACCAATCGGAGCTCCGGGGTTCAACTCCCCCTGGTCGAATAGTTGTTCTGCGTTCGGATTCGCGTAGAGCAACTGTTGGTGGCGGGTGATGATCAGGATAGGGTCGGCGTCATGGTCGAGCACGCTAGGAAGAGAAACTCGCTCAAGGACGAACAAGTCGCGACGCTCTACCGCGAACAGGAAAAGGAGACAGCTCAGGGCATATCCGAGCGCCGTTGGGTCGTAGGAAAGAGCGACCGGGCTGAACACGTAGACCATGTTCATCGACATCGGAACAGCAACCGCCGCGACAAGGAATCGGCACTGGGATCGGATCGTCGGGTCCTGTACGAAGAATCCCTCTCGAGCATGGACGAACATCGCCGTGCAAAGAGCAATGTAGTTGACGGCAGCAGTCATGTACCACAGCGGTCCGTACTCACTTCTCGCAAGGGGCCGTATTTCCATGAACTGACCGTGCCAGGGATTCGTGACCAAGCCGATCCAGAGCAGGGCATTGATCGCGACGAGTACAGGCAGGCCAGACCTAAAGGCGACCTTCCGATAGCCCACCATCTTCGAGAAACCTATTGTAAAGAACCACCAGCCCGGGGCGATGGTCAGTAGGCCGGTATAGACCATGAGCATTCCGACCAAGCGGATCGCTGAATTGTTGGGCCAGACATTCGCGAACAGGTCTCCGATCGAGAATATCAACGCAGAGAAGAAGACAAGGGGGAGTGCTGGCCACAAAGCTGCCGGCGGACGCCGGTAAAAGACGTGTGTCGAGAGCGCCACCAAAAGGACGATCCCAAGTGAAGTCGCTATTTGTGCTTCCGCCATGATCCGAGAGGATAGGACATTCCGGACCCCTTCCGACACAACATCCGGGGGTGGGCGTTCGATCGAATTGCTTCGGAAAACTCGTAGCCAGTTCCGCCCTGGGCGCGACGGCGACCCTCGTGGACGGCCCCTGCCCGCTCCTGGAGCACACTGCTCGCCCGGAATGGGATTGGCCCGAAGCATTCACCAAAATTCGGATACCCACGCGTCAGTCCAGAAGACGGCTAGAGCGCCCTGCCCTCTCCCCGTCGAGCCGCCAAAGCCATGGGCTCGATAGGGTTTACCCAGAATGCCTATATCTGGATGTTGTGCTGGAGCCGAGGCTGAATGTCTCATCCCCGTAGATCAGACTGGGCGTTTTTCCTGATCCCTACGATGAGTCCCGACCCCCAATTCTCCGAATTCATCGTAGGTGCCAGGACTGCCTGAACACTTACTCGGATAGGCATTGAATGCCTAGGTAATCGTTCACCAGCGCATAGTCTTCCGAGTTCGTCGTCCCTGTTTCATCTATATCGTACCAGCTACTGCCACCGGCTTCGGCGAACCCACTCAGATTCTCAAGATCTTGACCATCTACGACACCATCCTGATTCCCATCGACACTGGCGAAATAACCCGCGGGCGGACCGGGTGGGCAGGGCTGGACACTGTCATCAATCAAATTCAACTGCTGCACTAAGTCCGCAAAAATCGCTTTTTCCACAGTAGCATCCGGCAAACCAGTGTCGGGATTAATCAGGTTATCCGCTTGTCTATCAATCTTTGGATTGTGTCTGTTTTCGTTAATGCGATAGAACTCAGTAACGGTGCTCGAATCGCAAGTCGGATAATCCGCTTCGGCCGGTTCCGCATCGCCAACATAATGATTCCGCACGACCTTATAGAGATCATTTCGTATCGCCTCGGCAGACAACGGGGCCAGCGCAAACATCGGCTCACCTTGGTCATAGAGGTACTGGTTCACTTCACAGCAGTGGGCGTAGCCGTCAGTGGGGACACCCGACTGATCGGGATTCACCCCCCACCAAGTTCCGCCATTATCGTGACAGACTGATTTAGAAACGGGTATTTGGCTACAGCTCGAAACAAAAGTGCAGGGCTGATTGATTGTGCCTCCAGCTTGGTGATTATTGCCCACTTGAGTGAAGTTGTATTCGCGTTGGCTCTCGACACCGGGGGTAGTGAGGTACGGCAGCATCGGTGCGGAATCCAACGGACGCGGCACAACGTCGTGCACATTCTCGATGCCAGCCACTTCGGCGAACAATTGGTAGAGGTCAGCGATGTTCACCATATTGCCAACTTCGCGGTTGGGATCGTTGACCATCGGTCCCGCCACAATCAATGGCACCCAGACACCCGTTTGGTAGGCCGTTCCCTTGGCACGGGTCGGATCGAACGGCAACTTCACTGAATACCCGAGCGTGCCGTTGTCACCGACAATGACGATCAGAGTATTGCTATTTGGGTTGAGCACCAAAGACTGGTTGTCGTCGAGCGTAGCCGCTCCAATCGAGACCAGGAGCCGAGATAGTTCCGTGTCGATTGCCTCGACCATCAGCGTGGTGAGTTCACGTTGCTCCACCAAGACCTGGTTCTCTAGCTCAGTTGACGCCCCCTCGGGTGCCGCACAGAGCAATCCACTAACTGCCGCAGCATCCTCGGACAAAAGCGCCTGTGGAGGTTGCATCACCGGGGTATGTACCGAGGCGAAACTGACAGTCGCCGACCATGGCGTATCCGCCGGTCGACTCTTTATCCAATCGATCGCGCCGTCCACCGGGACAATGCCACGGAAAGTGCGCGCACGAATATCCGTGATCGGTACCCGTATTGCCTGACCTTCCTCGTCGTTGATCCAAAGCTGGGAACTGACGTAATGCGCACTCACGTTGCTGAAGCCGTCATGGATATTGGGAGGGGTCGGCGTGGTGCACGACCGTCTTGGGTCCAAGATTCCGCCTTTGTCGCGACAGGCACGACCCGGCGGGATACCGCCCTCGGTTACCATCTCAGAGCATTCATCAGGCCCGACTCCGGTGTAACAAGCCCCTGAGTCGGCCCCGAAGGACGCGTCCTGCCCTTCGCTGGGTACAAATCCGCACATGTAGCGACCCTCGTAGTCTTGGCCCAGGCCTGCCGAAGTGTCGATCGAGGAGGGGTCGCCGGTTTCGTCCAGCCAGCCGTAATAATAATCCCAGCCCAGCTTGCTAACCATGGCCTCCGTGAAAGGATTATTTTCCTGCAGCCCAATGTGGAATTTACCGAACAACGCATTCTCGTAGCCGCGCCCTTTCAACAACTTGGGCATTGTGAGCTCATAGGGCGACACCTGGTAATTGGCAAGATCGTACTGGCCCAGTGCACCTAGCACTCGAGTGCGCAACGGATACCGGCCCGTAAAAAATACCGCGCGACTGGTAGAGCACGCTGGCATCGACCAGGCGTTGCGAAAGAGCGCCCCCTGCTCTCCGATGGTGTCGATATTGGGCAACTGAGGAGCGCGGTCAAACGGCTGCAAGGGTGGATTGGCGGGCTCCTCATGAGCTCCGAGACCGCCATAGCCAAATGTTGTCATCTGGTCGATTCCAACATCGTCCATAATGATAAACAAAATATTGGGAGGGAGGACTTCGTCATTATTAGTGTTGACTGAGGAGCTACAGCCAACAGCCAGCCCGACGATTGACATCGCAAGAAAGCAAAAGAAACGCAAAGCAGGGATACTGGGTATCAAAACAATCTCCTACTCGTTTGAAGATCATATTTCTACGCACCCAAGAACTCGGGCGCAGTCGCACCCAAAGCAGTCGAGGACAAGTTGGAAACGCAACAGTCTAACGACTTAAGTTGAGAACTCGCCGCATCCGGACCTGACCCTTACGCCATGAGGGTATATCCCAATCGCCTTCGGGAAACCACCAGCGATTCCTAAATCGGGCAGCTCCATCCGTCGAGCTAGGGTCCGAAAGAATCTCCCCAAGCTCTCTTTGCCATCCGGTCGGCGACGTGGCACCCAGGGCTGTGACGACAGTCAGGTGATGGTGATAGGGTTAAAGACGTCGCCGAATTCTTGTTGGGCCGTCTTGGCAAAGGGGGGCCCAGTCAAGAGGGCTGGAGCGACCGACTTGTTTATTGCAGTGCAGAGAGCGAGGCTGGCGTAACGGGCCAGAGTGAATAGGGTGAGGCGAAAATGAAAAATCCGGAATTGAAAGCCTGGTGCGATTATCCCGAGGTGGACGTAAAGCACGCTCAAAGCGGTCCACTGGCGGGTCAGACACTGGCCGTCAAGGACATTTTCCAAGTGGCCGGTTACCCCAACGGCTGGGGGCAGCCGAGCCGTCTCGCCGAGGCCGAACCGGATACGGAAACCCAGTCGGTGGTTCAGAAACTTCTCGATGCCGGAATTTCAATTGCCGGAAAGAGCCAGTGCGAAGAGCTTTGCTTTTCCCTCAATGGCATCAACAAACACTATGGTGCTCCGATGAATGGCGCAGCACCCGACCGCATAACCGGCGGCTCATCCTCTGGTTCCGCCTCGCTGATTTCCAACGGCATTGTCGATGTGGCAACGGGCTCTGATACTGGTGGATCGGTGCGAGCACCGGCCTCCTATTGCGGCTTGATCGGCCTCCGCACCAGTCATGGTCGCGTATCACTCGACCGCACCTTGCCGCTGGCACCGAGCTTCGATGTATTCGGCTGGTTCGCCAAGGATGTGGAGACCTATGCAGCGGTGGGTGACGTTGTTCTGGACGACGATGAAGACGACATGCCACTGAACCGTCTGATTTCCAGCCCGGACCTCGATGTCCTGTTGCTGGGAGATGAGGACTACATGGCCTATGCCAAATCCGCCGAACGGATAGAGAACTATTTCGACGATGAGCGCGAGTTCTTCGCTCTGCCCTTTGATCTAGACAAGGCTTTTTGGGCCTTCCGCGAATGTCAGGCCTATGAAGCCTGGCAGACACTCGGGCCCTGGATTACGAGCCGCAGTCCCGATCTTGGCCCCGGAATCAAGGAGCGGTTCGAGTTTGGTGAGTCGCTGACCAAAGAAGATTTTGATAAAGCCAATGGCGACCGGCTCGACGTGCGGCTGAAGCTTGAAGAGTGGATTGGTCGCGACGGATTACTCGTCCTGCCGACTGTCCCAAGCTGTGCACCTTTAAAAAGTGAAAGCGAGGAAACCCTCCAATCCTTCCGCGAGCATGCCCTGATGCTCTTGTGCTTGTCGGGCAACAGCGGTTTGCCACAGATTACGCTGCCATTGGCCGAAGTTTATGGCGCACCGCTGGGGGTCAGCCTGATCGGCCCGCGCGGCAGCGACAAGCGCTTGATCGACATCGCTACCGCCATTCTCGGATGATTCTCGCGGACTATAATGGACGACACATGCCGAATGAGCTTACCGCTGAAGCCTGACTCGCTGGCGAGTATCGTCCCGCTCCGGGCAGCATCCGGGACGCCGTTCGTGCACTCTCCAGTCCCCGCATTGGCGTGAAAGGCTATGTTCGCAACGAGGGCGTAATCTGACTCTGCTCTCGGCCCTCTTCGCCTCAACTACAACCAAAAGGGGGGCGGCCTCTGTCTTGAGCTTTATCGAATCCATCGTTTGTTTCCTTGACAAGGCCCCCTACCCCGAGGACGAAGACAGCGATGTGAGCGAGGAGATCCGTTCCCCCAATTAGTCGCGTTTCTGGGCAACAGCTTCCCTTCTACGGTGGATCCCGCCGGAAACTGAGACGGCCTACGATGTTTCATTCCCGAGTCGGATCTACATCGCCGGTGTCCGCGTGTTTCGGTCGGTCATCAAGGCGTTGGACGGGGTGAAGACTGCGGCGCGAGCCGGACTCGAGGCGGTCAAACGCCCCGCTCTCACTCTCTGGGCCGGAAATGACGCGGGCGGTCTTGGCAGTTGTGAGAACCAGGACGACCTGACCCGCAATATTTCAGGCACGGCTGACCAGCCCCGTGCGCCACGTGCCAAGGCGAAAACTTTCTTCGGAATAATCGGAGTCCCAATTTTTTTCGCCCCAGGCCCGCTTTGCTTCAGAACCATGGCTTGAGTGTGGGAAACCATCTTTTCAGGGAAGAAGGGCCAAAAAGCATTAGAATACGCGGTGCTCTTGACAGAGGAGACGGCAGCTTGAAACTAGTCTTGGGATTGATTTCCGTCATTGTTTTGGTCGTGCTCGTCGCGATCTGCATCCAGGAATTTCGCTATCTCGAAATTCGTCGAAACCTCGCTGGGGATCGCCAGGATCTCTTCTATTCGGGGCAGGCATTCCACGTCGTCAGCGCCTTGAAGCTAGCTCCGGATCAGGAATTGCTGAGCGGCGTCCGCGAATTCGTCAATGGGGTCCAGAAATCCGGAGCTGAGGTCATCTATGCTGGCAAAACGGTGGTCAACGGCCGAACGTCGAGCCAGCTTCCTCCCGACGACTGGGAGGCATTCGTGATCACCCAATATCCGAATCGTGCTGCCTGGGAGGCGGACTCGACGAGCGTCGAACGTCACGAGCTCGAAGCCCGTTTCACGAACATCTATTCACTAGGCATGAAGCGCAGCGCCGGGGTCAACCTTGCACTTCCGGCGATTCTCCTGGGACAGAGAGTTTCGCAAATTGTCCGCAGGGAGCCCGCGCGTTACCCCTTCAAGAAAGTACCGGGTCTGGAAGAATTCCTGGCCAAAGCTCCCCCCGAGGCCCGCTCGCGTATGGAGACATTCGCCACTGCTCTGCGAGAGAATCTCGAATACGGGCGCAACGGGATGATTATCTTCAATTTTTCGAAAAATGGAACTGCTGAACAGCGCGAGGCCAACGCCGCTTACGGCGCCGAGATGTTCGCGCTATTCGCCGAAGCCGGTGCAGGACCGCTGCACATCGGAGAGTCGGTTACGCTCGAAGGCGAGGCTGATTTTGACCGGGTCATCATCGTCTACTATCCGGGAGTGGAGTTTTTTGGTCAGATGATCACGAGCGAGTTCTACCAAGGGATTTTTCCGGACAAGCAGCTCGGCGATGACCTCTCGTCGCTCACGGTCCCAATCCTGCCTCATCTCTAGAGACACAGGCTGCCGGTCTCGCCCCAATACTTTAAAGGTGCGGGATACCCGTCGAGATTCATGGCGACGGACCCAAAACGACCATCGTGAGGTCGACGATCTCCAGGTTCACTGCCAGGCCGAAGTAACACGGCAGTGAGACTGAGTGGCCGCGAGCAAAACCGCGTCCGCTCGGGGGACCACTTTCCGCACCCGATGACTCCAGCGGTAGAAATAAATATCCTATGCTCTCTAGAGGCTAGTCCGACTACCGTTGCTGGGCATAGCGCCCTTTTAGGGCCCCAACGACTGGTCGGCGCCAAACCGTGTGACACGAAAGGAGCCACCATGACTGCCAACAACCCCATCGACAAGCAAGCGATCCGCGCCAGGTATGCCGAAGAGCGCGAGAAACGATTGCGCCCGGACGGCAACGAGCAATATCTGCGGCTCGCAGGCACCGCCCTCTCGCACTATATCGATGACCCGTACATGCCGGTGATCGCGCGCGAGCCGGTCACGGATCACGTCGACGTAGCCCTGATCGGCGGCGGCTTCGCGGGGCTGATCACCGGGGCACGCCTCAAGGAGGCGGGTGTCGAGAACATCCGCGTAATCGACAAGGCGGGCGACTTCGGCGGAACCTGGTACTGGAACCGCTACCCGGGTGCCCAGTGCGACACCGCCTCCTTTGTCTACATGCCTCTGCTCGAAGAGACCGGACACGTGCCGACTGAGAAGTACGCGCACGCGCCCGAGATCCTCGAGCACTCCCGGCGCATCGGCAAGCATTTTGGGCTCTACGAGAACGCGCTTTTTCACACCGAGGTAAACGACATTGAGTGGGACGCCGAGCGTTCGGTGTGGACCGTGCGCACCAACCGCGGTGACGCATTCACGGCGCAGTACATCACGATCGGCACCGGCCCCCTGCACGTGCCGAAGCTTCCCGGCCTCGAGGGAGTCGACTCGTTCGAAGGGCACTCCTTCCACACCAGCCGCTGGGACTACGACTACACCGGCGGCGACCCCTCTGGCACGCGCATGTCCAACCTCGCGGACAAAAAAGTGGGGATCATCGGCACGGGAGCAACTTCAGTTCAGTGCGTGCCGCATCTCGCGAAGGCCTGCGGCGAGCTCTATGTCTTTCAGCGCACGCCCTCTTCCGTGGACGTCCGCGGAAACGGCCCCACCGACATGGACTGGTTTGAGCGAGAGGTCAAAGAGCCCGGCTGGCAGCAGAAGTGGCTTGAGAACTTCACTGCCAACCAAGCCATAGGCTTGCGTATGCCGAAGGAAGATCTCGTCCAGGACGGCTGGACCGATCTCTCCCGCCGCATCCGCAGCCGGATTTTCTCGTTGCCCTTCTACAAAATGACGCCCAAAAACATGATGGCGGCTTTCGAAGATCTCGACCATGAGAAGATGAACGAAATCCGAAGCCGCGCGGATACGGTCGTCGAGGATCGGGAGACTGCGCAAAATTTGAAGGCGTGGTACCGCCAACTCTGTAAGCGACCGTGCTTCCACGACGAATATCTTCAGGCCTACAACGAGCCGGGAACCAACCTTGTCGACACGAACGGCAAAGGAGTCGAAGGTGTTACCAAAAAGGGCGTCGTCGTCGCAGGCAAAGAATACGAACTCGACTGCATCATCTACGCCTCGGGCTTCGAGGTCGGCACGGACCAGACGAGCCGAAACGGCTTCGACGTCACCGGCAGCCACGGCTTAAAGCTCTCGGAGGCCTGGGATGGGGGCATGCGCTCGCTGCACGGCATCCACGTTCACGGCTTCCCGAACATGTTCATTCTGGGTGGCTTCCAGGGGGCGGCGCTGCTCTCAAACGTGCCTCACAACTTTACGGAGTCCGGGCTCACCATCGCGATGATGATCCGGCACGCCATGGACAAGGACCTCAAAGAGATAGAGGTCACTCAAAGGGCGCAGGACGATTGGCTCGAATTGCTGGGCCGCGGCGGCGGCACCCGTGCGCGCATGAGCAACATGCTCTCGAAGTGCACCCCCGGCTACTACAACAACGAAGGCCATGAAGGGGGTCTCCTCGGCCAGGCCATGGGCCACCCCCGCGGGCCTGTCGCCTTCTTCAAGTACCTGAATAAGTGGCGGAACTCGGGCAAGTTCAAGGGCCTGGACTTCCGCTAAACCCTCCAGTTAGGAACCCAACAAGCAGGGTCAGGACAGCGGAATTAGAGAAAGTGTTTCCGCCAAATAGTCGTGGATCATGCGGAGTTCGGCTGGACTCCCAGCTTTTCCCGAGCCACGTCGATCGGCAGGGCCACAAAGTCCCAGAAAATCCAGTTGTCGCCGAGGTCGACGCTCATTTTCGAGCCGCGTCTAATTTCCCTGAGCCAATCGACGGCGAGTGTGCCCTGGGCGATCCGCCCGAGAACAACCGGCATCTCGAAGGGCGTGAGGTTGATGCCAGCCGTGTGGATAAGATTCGCGAAGAGGGTCGTAAAGAAGTCCTCATCCCCATTGCAAAATCCAGCTTGGAATCCTGCGTTTTTGATTTCCCCTTCGGGTGAGATGTCATACCCGCTCAGCACGTGAGAAAAATCGTGGTAGACCGCCCCAAGCGGGAAGCCACCCCTCTCGCCGCTGAATCCGATTTCTGCATCTCGACAGTGGTCGTGGAACTCACGGCCAAGTGTCCCGAGTGGCAAATCGCCCAATGCACGAAAACGGCTGACCAGTTCCTCATCCGGACCCAATACTCCGCGAAAGCGAAGAATTGCTTTGATCACGGGGAAGACTCCGCCCAGCAATTTCTTGGAGTTTCGCAAATAGGTTCGAACATGCGCGCGGCGCGCAAAGCCGAGGCGAAATCGGAGCATTCGATTCTTCGCAAGATTGGAGATCACTCCGACTGCGGGCTCATCGACTTTCAGTGCCTTTGAGAAGCCAATGATGAGTCTCGATTGCTCGAGAGTTGGTGGGCCTTCGGCGATGGCCGTCAGGATCATAAACCGAATCAGTTGTCGCGCCTCGGCTGGGTCATGAAAGGCCTGCCGCAATGCGACGTCGTCGATTGACTCGAGGCCCTCAAGATCGAAATCTGATTCGAAAAGCACTTGCTGAACCGCATCGAGCATTGCTCGCTGAGGACGCGCGAGGCCATTCGGCGCGGAGCGAGCGACCATCGTCAGCGCTCGCAATTGAGCACGAGCCGATTCCGGCCCCGGCTTAAACAGATCCACTTCCCGCCTCCCGCTCGGTAGTCTCAATGATCGTTCGCAGAAGTCTCGGTTAGACCGCAGCAGACCCCGCGCGATGCGCCCAGGTTAAACTCATCCCGTCGAGGCTCCCCTTAGTGCTTTAGCATAGTGCCTATACCCAGCAGATCGCACTTCCTATTCTTTTCGCCACCACGCCTGGGTGACCGCCGCGAAGAGTTTGTGATAGAGCATGGTCTTCTCGTCCGCCCCTTCGGGAATCTCCTGCATCCGAGTGGCGGGTAGCGGAGAAGACTCACCTATGGGATCTACCCACTCGAGCTTCACATCGATACAGATATCGCGAATGCCCGGCGAAGCCTCCTCATGGTGATCACTTACCTGATGGCGAAGAAAGCCGTGGAAGTCGTCGAAGGAGAGCAGCGAATAGTAGAAGCCGGGCTCGGCCCCTCGCCAGTACTCGTAGCGCAGGCAGCCGGTTTCGTTGCGATGGGTCTCGCCGTAGAGTTTGGCCGCGATAGCCTCGAACTCGGCCTCTCGGCCCTCCTTTACTTGGATATGAGCGAGTAAGGTGGCCACGCTTAGGCTTCCGGCCGCGTCATCTGCAATACATCCCAGTGCTCGGCCATCATGCCGTCCTCCATACGAAAGATCTCTGCGGTCTGCTCGATACGAGGCATTCTCTCGGAGAGGCTGCCTCCTGACCACTCGAGCAGGAGCCATACCATGTCATCTTCAGCATTGATCAGCTTGATTTCCACATGCATCGGCTCCTCGAGAGAGTGCATGGCGCGCAGTACCTTTTTAAGCGCCTCGCGGCCCTGGCCAACAGCCGGATTGTGTTGGATATAGTCCTCGCGATAGTACTCATCGGCCAGTTCCACATCGCCACCGTTCACGATCTTTTCGATAACCTCGCGTGCGCGTTGCTTGTTTCGGACGGTTGTATCGGGCATGCGTCTCCTACTTGGCTGCGGGTGCCGTAGATAATCGCCCATCTCCGCTCGATCTGCCCAGAAGGGATCGCACTAGGGAGCGACGCGTTCGTCCTCAGCAAGTGCTCGGATATCGCTCGCGTGGTCAAGGACCCCGAGCGTTTCAAGACGCTTCTCACCGCCGCCATCGACTCGGTCCGCCCGGCTGTCGAAGAGGCCAATCGCGCCAGCACCGAGCACAAGCTTCCCGGGGCGATGAACGCCATGATCGTCTCAATGGCCACCATTCGCCCCACCCAGGAGTTCTCCCGTGCCCACCGCCAGGAACTCACCGATCCCTGGGTTGGCCCGGGCGCGACTCGACACAGCGCCATGATT
This sequence comes from Myxococcota bacterium, assembly GCA_029243605.1. GTDB lineage: Bacteria > Myxococcota_A > UBA9160 > UBA9160 > UBA4427 > JAZXM01. The sequence goes on along the minus strand of JAQWRT010000026.1, from coordinate 165,822 downwards.
ACCCGCGCCGCGGATCAGCTTCTCGACCGTTGGATCGAGCGCGGAAAGGTCGAATTCGTTTCGGAGTTCGCCCGACCGCTTCCCCAAATTGTCCTCGCCACAATTCTTGGTTTTCCCCGTGAAGACATCCCCCAGCTCGCCGAGTGGGGGAATTTTCAGGTCATGCCCGTCCTATACGGGAGAGGTCCCCGTAACAAGCTCTCCAGAGAGCAGATGACCAGCCAGCTGGAAGCTCTCGGGGCCTTCGGGCACTCGGACGAAAGCTGAGCGACCTCGAATCTGTCCGGGGGCCGGCCTCTCGCGGATCGAGCAGACGATTGCTTGGAGCCGGCTCATCCAAAGGATTGAGAAATTTCGTTACGGGCCTGGGAACAAGTTCCTTCACCAGCCCCGCATCATGCTGGAAGCCCTTGCATTGCACGTCAACTTCGAACTCGCATCAGCGAATGGCCGTGAGACCAACGAATCAGAGGTCGACGAAAAGTAGCCGGGATCACCCAAGGTCCTGCTAAATCCTCGGGCAGAAACCCATAATGCTTCCCGGTAAGGCCTTCGACTCAGATCCATACCCGGACGTTGGGCTCGAGGACTCAGGAAAGCCGAAGCCAAATACCCTACCGCCGAATAGCTTGAATGCCCTACTCTCTCCCTTTCACCGAAACGGATCACCCGAGGAACCCCGATGGATCAGCTTGAAGGCAAGACCAGCCCTGCCCTTTCCAAGAGCACGGTAGAGGATGAAGCACTCTATTGGTCAGAGGGTGCTGAGCGCGCTGAATCATTAGGCAATCGGGGACGGCTCCGCTTTGATGACGCGGGTGAACTCGCCTCCGACATTCTGGAGGCCTATAACCGGACAGGTTTCTATGTTTTCGAGCAACTGATCGATTCTGAAGAGTTGTCGGAATTCGATACCGACCTGCAGGAATTGCTCAGGCGCGCCCCAGCCGAAGCGGGGAGCGAGACCGACCGAGAGGGGCAACCTGCGCTGGGGGACGGCGCAAATCCGCAATTCCTCTGGGCTCCGGCCCTCTCGGATCCCTGGGGAGGAACCGAGCTCTTGAACGGTCGGCACCCGGTGGCCATGAATGGGCCCTCCATCAGCCCCCAGACCAAGGCCGAAACGATTTTTTTGATCCTTGGCCTTTTCCAGCATATGCCGTCCGCCCTCAGGCTCTCGGCCCATCCGCAGCTTCTCAAAGTTGCCGAGGCCTTGAATGGACCCGATTTCGTTCCCTACAACGACACAATTTTCTTGAAGGAACCGGGCTTGGGCGCAGCCGTCGCGTGGCACCAGGACGGCACGACTCATTGGGAGCGACCAGACTGGCACCCCGAGATTCACGGCTTCAATTTCATGGCCCAGTTCTACCCCACGACTCCGGCCAATGCCCTGTGGCTTGTTCCCGGAAGTCACAAAGACGGCCGCATCAACATTCCGGAGTTGGTTCAAGCCAATGCGGGGTCGACTCGTTTACCCGACGCAGTGCCGATGCTCTGCGAGCGTGGTGATGTCGTCGTTTGCAATCGTCAGTGCCTGCACGGGTCTTTCGCGAACGCCTCTCCTCATCGCCGCGCCACATTCGTATGGGGCTTCTTCCGCCGCGATGCGGTTCTGGACGTCGAGGTCGAAATTCCGGCGACTCGTGCTGGCCAGGAGTCAGGCCGTCGCCAATATTCTGCGGACCTGATTCAATCGCGTAGCCAGCTCGTTCAATGGGCCATCGAGGCACGCCACTCTCATCGACCCACTGAAACCTCTTATATCTATCAGCCTTTTCTAGGCCAGCCCCGCCAGCTTGATTCCGCAGCTTCGCTGAAAGCCGCCCTTCATCGTTACAATGAAGGAACCATTTTTATCTAAGTCCAAGCGGCGTCGAGCAGCTCCTTGCGCAGCTCGTTTTAGAAGACTGTGGCTATAACCCTGAATCCACGACAGGGTATCGATAAAAACTCAAGAAACTCTTCCAACCGCACTCTCCTCTCAAAGACAGCCGGAACACCCTACTCTCGGTTCCTCGCAAAGCTTTCGAACCGATTTTCACCTCTGACCCGTCGCGCGCTAAAAACGAGGGAATCCCGCACATGAATATCGAAGCTAGCCTACCCCGCCATTCGTCTATTCTCGTGATCGCGCGCCTCATGTTTACCTTCATTTTCTTTACCTCCGGGGTGACCCACTTCACCGACGTCTCGGGCTATGTGAGTTTGATGCACGAGTCGATTCCTTTTCGCGAATTCTGGGTCGCAATCTCGGGCGTGGTCGAGCTCGCTGGCGCGGCAATGATCTTATTAAACAAGAACCCACGACTAGGCGGCTGGCTGATCTTCATTTTTCTCGTACCGGTCACCATTGTCGTCCACGGTGTCCTGATGGTCACCGCCACCGATCCCCAGATGCAGGGCATACAGCTTTCCTTTTTCTTGAAGGGCGTCGCAATGGCGGGCGGCGCTTTGTTGATCACGCAACTGGGCGTTAGCGAGGAAGCCTCCTGAGCGACTTCCCCCTTTCTCGCCCAGGCACTCCACGCGGCGAGAATCCCCCTAGAGGTTCAGCATACCCCCCGCGCCGGACGGTTCTAGCCAAAGCCAACTCAAGTGCTTTAGCCTTTTACAATCAAGGCGACGCATCGTTATTAGCCCCCAGCGCTGGGTTGCCGCTAGCGAGTCTGTCGGACTCCAAAACTCGTCGCTGGAAAGACTCTGCACCCGACGCCCAACGAGACGTCTACCTAAGTAGATGTCTATTTAACGCGTGCGTTCTCTAATTAAAATCTCTTGGGCCACAGTTGCAAGATGCAACCCGCTACGACTGTAGAGTTGGCCAACCGTGAGCCCACGTGCACCAACGACGCCGTGACCTTGAAAGTCGTGCAGCACCCAATCGTCGATGCGGCCAGGGCGGTGAAACCAGATCGAATGGTCGAGGCTTGCTCCAACAAAGGTCTCCCCGTAGTCCCCGGGCCCGTCACCCAGGGTGGCCGTCAGCGGATGAGATCGACTTGCCGCATCGGTTGGTAGCTCATCTGAGGTGTACGCAAGCGCGCAGGACTGGGCGACCGGGTCTTCGCCGATTTCACCTTCCACACGAACCCAAGCCAGCGCCCGGGGCCCCTCCTTTTTGAGTCGTCGAGTCAGGAGAATCGGACCCCATTCGGAAGGACGAAGATCTTCAGGCTGCGGCAAATCTTTAGGCATCGCGCATTCCTGCACGTCGGCCTCGTCCTCGCGAATCTGAAACGAAGCGGACAAGTTCAGAATCGGACCCATCGACTGACGAGCCACTACTCGTCTTGTCAGAAAAGATCGGCCGTTTCGAATTCGATCGACTTCATACCGAATTGGCTCATCATAGTCCCCGCCACGAATGAAATAGGAATGCAGCGAGTGCACTTGGAACCAATCATCAACGGTCGCGCATGCGGCGCGTAACGCCTGCGCGACGACTTGGCCGCCGTAAACACGGCCCCACGGGTAGGGCGGGCCGACGCCAACAAAGACGTCGGGCCCGTGCGGCTCGAGTTCCATTAGCGTTTTAAAATCGGTGACATCGAAGGGCATGGGTGCGCACTATAGCAAGTCGAATCTATTCGCCGGCTGACTTTATCCCGGGCTTGCCTCCGATATCCTCTTACCGCGAGTCTTCCGGCGAGAACTTGACATTCATGTGCTGAACGCTTCTTACCAGTGCCGAGGACCCCATCTCGGGCCCATGGGCCGAGTACTCCATGTCGGGGACTCGGCGAAGCAACTCGCTCAAGGCGACACGCATTTCCATTCGAGCCAGGTTAGCGCCGAGACAAAAGTGGTTGCCGATCCCAAACGCGAGGTGATGCGGTTCACGATCGATATCGAAGATATCAGGATTTTCGAACTCTTCCGGATCGCGGTTTGCCGAACCGTACATCATCAGAATCTTCTCGCCTTGCTTGATGGGAACGCCGCGCATTTCCGTGTCCTGGGTCGCCGTCCGGAGAAAAGAAAGGACAGGCGAGACTAGGCGAAGCATCTCTTCCACCGCGTTGGGAATCAGCGAGGGGTCCTCGATAAGTCGCTGCCTCGCGTCGGGGTTCTCGATCAAGAGCTGCATTCCGCCCGAAAGACCGTTTCGAGTCGTCTCATTACCCGCGACCATCAACAAGATGCTCATCTTGATGAGTTCGTCGTTATTCATCGAGGTATGCTCTTCCGACCTACCAAGCGTAGAGTCAAGGTCTTCAGCCTGATCCCGGGCATGTTCGACAAGTACGCCGTCGTCCTTGGCCCGCACCAAGATACTGATCAGATCGTCCTTAGGATCCTTGCGTCGATCCTCGATCACAGCAGTCACGTAGGTCATATACTCCATCGCTGCTGCTCCCGACTTCGCGATGATTTCGGGGTTATCCATATTCCCCTGGGCGCTAATCATGGCGTCGGACCAGTGGTGAAAACGTTTTCGATCCTCTTTACGAATCCCAATCATCTCCGCGATTAGAATAAGAGGAAGCGGCACAGCGATGTCTTCGACGAAATCGCATTCCCCCTTATTCGCGACTTCATTAATCGCTTCGTCGGTGATCTTTTGAAATACCTCTTCCCATTTCCGAACCATGCGCGGGGTAAAACCTCTGTTGATGAGGCCGCGCATTTCACCGTGGCGTGGTTCGTCCTCATCGATGAGTCCGATTTTGGGGCTCAGCTTTCCAGGCAGAACACCCTCGCCCGAACAGAACACGTCGTTGTTTTTTGAAGCATGCACCACGTCTTCGAAGCGAGTGATAATAAAGGCGTCGGTCTTTTCACTCCAGAAGACTGGTGCATTTTCACGCAACCAGCGCGTCCTCTCGGGCATCTCAGAGTTCCATGCAGCAGCATGGCCGTAGTCAATGTCAATATCTTCGGCGCTGAATTTCCGAGTCACGGGAGGTGTCCTTTCGGGTTGATCTCAGGAGTTCAGAGGCTGGCATTTTTGCCAGGTGCGTTTTCTTTAGCTTAAGCTTCTGGGCGTAGCGTCTCGATCGCGAATTCGGTGGCCTCGATGAGACTCGCCTCAATTGGATAGTCGGGGTGCGCGAGCCAATTAGTGACAGCCGAGTTGATCATGCCCACGGCCATCTGGGCCAAGAACTCAGCTTCACGATCTGTTCGAATCTCGCCTGCAGCTTGCCCGTTTTCGATGAGTGCAACGATGGGTTCGAAGAGTCGGTCGAGATACGGATGCGGAACGTTCGGAGTGGCGTCGAGACGCATGAATTCGACGAGGGTCACACGCGCGCCGCCTCGGCTTGCTGAAATATCTTCAGCAGCCCGCGCGATGAATCGGCGAATACGTTCGAAGCTCGACCCATTTCCAACCAACGATTCGACGATCATTGCATGAATATGTTCGACGACTTCACCCGTCATCAGGGCCACAATGGCTTGCTTGTTCTGAAAGTGATTGAAGAAGGTGGCCGGCGCGACATCGGCGGCTTCTGCAATTTCGTCAACCGTTGTCGCCTCGATGCCTTGTTTCGAAAACAGTCTCCGGGCGGCGGCGTAGATGCGAGTCCGCACCTCGAGTTTTCGGCGCTCACGCCGGCCGAGGGGCGGGTCGGGGTTGTTCGAGTCGTGGGCGGTGGCAGCGGGCATCCTGGCCTCTCATTCTGGCTTGAACTTTGAAAGGGTCGACTGAGGGTGGTGGGGGAGCATGGGCTTTGGCGCGCTTGAAGCCGGGATCAAGCTTAGAGCTTACTCTAAGATTAGTCTCGTCTCCAATTAAATACGTAATATAAACAGTTACTTGGATCTTCCCGACTCCCAGATTGGATGGCGTTCGGCCCGGATCGGACCCGCGCGAACTTCCAGGCCTTCAGCCAGCGACTCACTTCCTTCTCTCTCATGAGAGCCATTCTTGGGTTGTCCACGAATCTGGATTGGATGCGTTTAGGTTGTTTACCCATGCCTTCTAGACTTCTGAGTCGCCCGAGATTGCGGCGCGAGCTTGGAAAGGCCTCGCCGCCACCCAATAAGGTTTCGCGCATACAGGCCTACGAAAGTGACGCATCACGCGTCTTTTCAAGCACGACTTTATAAAACCTGTTCATTTCGGAGGCGGAGCTCCAAGGAAAACTTCGCCCAAGACGGAAAATCGCCCGAGGGAGTCCCCCAAATGCCTATTCGCGACGCAGAGGATCCCGAGATCCGTTCGATGAAGGGAATTCATCTCTATCACTTTTTCCTCTCCAACTGCGCCCAGCGCGTGGCTCTGGCGCTTGGGGAAAAAGACCTCGATTTCGTGGCGCACTCGATCAATTTACTCGCGCGAGCCAATACCAGAGACGCGTACTTCCGAACCAACCCAGCGGGTCTCGTTCCGGCCCTGGTCCACGACGGTGTAGTTATCACAGAGTCAATCGACATCTTGCGATATCTCGAGGAGCAATTCCCCGATTCGCCTCTCTATCCAACTGACCCTACCGAGAGGCGCAGGGTCGACGGATCGATGGACGAGGCAACCGAGAATCACAACGGCGTCATCAAGACCTACATGTATGCGGTAGCTCTGGGCGGGAAAAAATCATCCGAAGAGATGCAGAACTACCTTGAGAAGCAAACCGCGGATACCGGCGCGGCGGAATTTCACCAGCGGGCCACTGCCGGATTTTCGGAGGAAGAGGTCCTCGAGGCAGAAACATCGCTTTTTGCCTTCTTAGACCGGATAGAATCCGAATTGTCTGAGCATCGCTGGTTGGTCGGCGACGACTACTCGTTCGCGGACATCGCCTGGTTCGTGCAATATTTCCTGATGTCGCGCACGGGTGTTATAGATTTCCGAAACTATCCGAAGATTCGGAACTGGGCATCTGAGGTTATGAAGAGGCCTGCCTTTGAACGGGGTGTAGGGCGTCTCCAACCTTGGTACGCGCCGATTACTTGCACGGTCCTCAAGCTGAAGTCGCGTGGTCAGCGCGGCGGACCCCCGCCCTACGCGGCGAGAGTCGCCCTCGCATCGAGCTAAACGCCTCGCCCGCCTCTTCGAGTTGAAAAAGATCAGAGCCGCGAGAGTGTCGACCATCGCTTGTGGAACCCGGGCTCGCCCAGATACAGTCGCTCGCTTCCCACTGATTCAGTGGCGGCTCGGACCAGCTCTTACAGGCATGTGCACCAAAAATAACCACGGCGCGCATGGCCGGACTTTGTGCCGGAGCCCCAGAGTTCGGGCGATTCGGGTAGCCTCTAAGCGTTCACTCAATGCTTCTGGCCCGATTCTTTTTCTACTCGGTGATCACGAACTCGTCTCGGCTGAGAAGGGGAGACTGTGAAAGATTTGTATTTCGTCAGACATGGACAAACAGAGTGGAACGCGATTCGCCGAATGCAGGGTCAATGGAACTCTGACCTGACTGAGTTGGGCAAAAGACAAGCTGACACAAACGGTCGTTTTCTCTCTCAGCTTGGAATTGAACACATAGTCGCCTCACCCTTAGACCGGACGCGACAGACCGCTGAGATCATTAATGAGCACCTTGGGCTAGAGGTCTCATTCGATCACCGCATTAAAGAATGGGACTGTGGTGACTGGAGCGGTGAAATGTGGGATCAGGTGGCCAACAAGTGGGCCGAAGAGTTCAACGCGTGGCAGGAGGACCAGTTTCATTATCGCGGGCCCAACTGCGAAAACTATCCTGACATGATCGAGCGAGTAGCACCCTTCCTCGAGGAAACTCTGGCCCTCGATCACCAAAGAATCGCGGTAGTGTCACACGGCATGATCGGACGAGTGATGGTCGGCACCCTGCTCGCAATGACTGGCGATCACATGCTCTCCTTTAGCCAGCCCAACGACGTGATTTTCCATCTGGCTTCGGGGGGAGAGAGCTTTATCGCCCACCATTATGTCAGGGGCGATGGCCCACACCCAGGGCTTCCAGCCAGAAACTGGTAGTCGCCAGCGCATTCTATCGGCTGAGGTCCTCATGGAGCACCGGCGCTCCCTGTCACTCCGACAATTCTTGGCGCCCTTGCGCTGCCATCACATTCACTTCGAAAACGGCGCTGTAGCTCCCTCGGGCAGGCCTACGTCGAACCCATTCAGGGTCATCGAGACGAGCCCATAAAAACCGCAAAGGCCTATGAGTTCTGCAACGCCCGTTTCACCGAATTGGACTTTCGCAGCAGCGAAGGTTTCGTCACTTAGCTTGTGAGTTCGGTGAAGTTCGTTGGCCAGGGCATAAGCGGCTTTATCGCCTTCATCGCTGAGGCTTGGCGCTTCGCCAGCTTTAATTGACTGGATAATGCCCTCGGGTACGCCAGCTTCGCGTGCCATTGGCTCATGCGCCCACCACTCAAACTGGGCCTGCCAGAATTGACCCGTGACCAGGATCGCGAGTTCGACATAGCGGCGATCGACCGATGTGCGAAAACGGAAAAGACCCCCAAGCCCTACCAAGCGTTGCCCTAATTCAGGGTTCCGGATCCAGATGTCGAAGGGCCCACCGATGTGCCCATCCGTAGGTTGGACAGGGCGATCGGCTACAACCTTATCGAAGGCCTCTTTTTGTTCGGTGGTCAGTTCGGCATAAGATTTTCGCTCAAGGCGCGACATAGATTGTCCCTACTGATCTGTGGGTATTTGAAGGCCGGCTACACCGAACTCTCGAAAAAGGGGTTCCAAGACGACGGCGAAAGCATCGCCTACTTTGACGGCTTCGGCCGAGGTCTCGGCGAGAACGGTTGAGCCACCCGGAGCTAGACAAATAGTCCCCCCATTCCCCTCGTCGTCGAATTACTCCGAAGTCCTCCCGATGGCCCCGTGGGGTTCGGCAACGGCGGTAGGCTGAGGGTCGGGAGCCCAGAAGCCGGGGTTTTTCCTAACTCCCGGACCGGCGCGCGAACTCCACGGACAGCGTAACGACGCCTTGAACTTCGGCCCGTCAAACGAATAAACGGGAGCCGCGTCCGATGGCAGCGACCGGTCGATGAGTCTACGCTCATCGGCATGGATGAAGCCACTCTTATTGCGCGTGCCGATACGCTGCTTCCCGCCCTGGCCGAGCGTGCCCACGAAGCCGAAGCGCTACGGCAGATGCCCAAGTCGACCGTCGATGACCTGATCGAAAGCGGACTCACTCGGGCGCTTCAGCCCCACGAGTTCGGCGGATCAGCACTCGGTGCCTCGACCCACATACAGTTGACCTCCCGCCTCGCGGCTGGATGCGTCTCGACGGCGTGGTGCCAATTTGTCTGGAGCGCACACAATGCCATGCTCACCTATTACCCGCAGGCTGCACAGGAGGAGGTTTGGGCGGACCCCGAGACCCTGACCGCGGCCTCCCTGGCACCTGTTGGAAAGGCCACTACGGCCGACGGAGGCCTTCGGCTCTCGGGCAAGTGGTCCTTCGCCTCGGGTTGCGACGCGGCGGATTGGCTTCTTCTCGGCGCCGTCCGCGATGGCGGTGGGGGAGCCGGCGGACTCCTTCTCTGTTGCGTTCCGAAAAATGAAGTCGAAATCGTCGACAACTGGCATGTCGCCGGATTGAAGGGCACCGGGAGCAAGGACGTCGTGGCCCAAGACGTATTCGTGCCGGATCATCGCGCTCGGCCCTTCGAAGAGACGCTGGGGGCGTGCATAGATTTTGGGGTGGCGGTGATCGCAGGGCCGCTCTTGGGTGCTGCGGAGGCGGCGCTGACACGGTTCCGGGAACGCCTCACGGAACGCGTACTCATTACTTCGCTAAGCCGGCAATCCGATATGGGCTCTGCCAAAAACCGACTGGCAGAGTCTTCCGCCGAAGTCTACGCGGCCCGACTCCTCTTGGAGAGGACCGCCGCCGATATCGACGCGCGCATCGCTGCCAAACGCCCCCCCGAACCCACCTGGTGCGCACAAGTCACAAGGGACACCGCTTTCGTCGCGCAGCTTGCGACTCGTGCGACCCAAAGGGTGTTTGAAGCCAGCGGAGGCGGCGCCCTCCAGGAGAGCGAACCCATTCAACGCCTCTGGCGAGATATCAACGCTGGCCACTCCCACGCGTATCTCAATTGGGACACAGCCGCTGAGGGGTGGGCGAACGCGATCCTTGCAGGCTAAAGGAAGGAGGAGTCCTGGGGTGAGCAAGATCGTCTTCGAGCCCCCTTCCCTCGCCTTTCCCTATTCGGACGGTTGGTCGATCAAACGTTCGATTCCTTCCAAGAGCGTCGACCTAATCGACGCCCGAGAGCCCTCTTTTCGCCCAGTGTCATCAATACTGGGCTGCAACCTCTGAATCGAGTAGGGACTTCAACTGTCGATACCCAAAGTTCATCAGCGGCTTTCCGTTGACGAAGAACTGAGGCGTTCGCTGAACCCCCAGTGTCTTCGCGTCCGCCATATCCTGGTTCAAAATCGCCTGCAGCTCGGGATCGTTGAGATCGCGCCGAATCAAATCTACATTCACTCCCGCCGAGGGGAGAAATTGCCAGATTAAATCGGGCCGGGGATGGTGGTGACTCGCCCACTGCGGCTGAGTCGCGTACATCACCTCGAGGGTTTCCCAGAACTTGCCCTGCTTCCGTGCGGCCTCAAGAATCAAAACCATGGTATCGGCGCCCTGGTGAAAAGGTGCGTAGCGCAACACGAGCCGCACCTTCCCCGGGTGGGATGCGAGTAGTGACTTCACGTGCCCCGAGAAAACTCGACATGTTTCGCAGGCTGGATCAAAGAATTCAACGAGCACCACTTTCGCGTCGGCGGGGCCAGTGCTGATCGAGTAGCTGCGTTCGAGAGGCGAATCCGGAGCCTGCGCCTTCGCGCTGATTTCGTCTGAGAGTTGCCCTCTGTAGACATAGGTCGCAGTCGCAAAACCGGCCAAGAGCAGCGCCAGAGCCCCTATCACCATGCGGTGGGTCTTCACTTGAGTTCACTCCTTTTCAAGGTCAACAGCAGGCCCGAAACGCCCAAAAAAGCCAGCAGAGACAACATCGGGATGGACACAAAACCGAAGAGCTCGTACGAAACGCTTGAGCAAGAGACCCCTTGCTGACAAGGCGCCGCCGTCTCGGGAATGATCCCGACTTGTAGAAGCGTATGGTAGAGCGATACCGCAATCCCACAAAGCGCCAACGGCAGCGCATAGCGCACGACACTCGTATCAAGCGGAAAGAGGCCCACGAGCAAGATTATCGCCAAGGGGAACATGAAAATTCGCTGTACCCAGCACAGAGAACATGGCGGGAGTTGCATAACTTCGCTGAAGAACAAGCTACCGAGAGTCGCGGTCGCGGCGAGCAACCAGGAAGCGAACAGCACTACCCGAGCTCGTTCATCCTTTTGCTCGACGCTACTCATCAAACCTGAATCACCCACTCTTTCCCGGAGCCTATTTTCAGTCCTCGTGCGCTCGCTCCATACCACCGCCGCCCGTTCGTAGCGGCCAGTCCGCCCGGAAGCACTCAATCGAGAATTGACGCACCGGCCACACTCGGACGTTGTGCCCAAGTTTCGGCCTGGGCTCTTCAGGGATGCGCTGAGGCTTCGCTCCCAGCGGAGATCCGATCGTATTCCGCCTTCAGTCGCCGGCCGCTATCCCGCTCTTCGGCGATATAACGCCCAAGGAGTTCACCTGTCTGTGGGTCGATGGTGGTGTCATTGAAGAAACTCGAAAAGACGTCGGGTCCTTCGCCCCCGTCCCCATTATCGGCGCGAGCGATCTTTTCGGCATCGCTCGCATCTGAGGAAACAAAGGCAAGGAGTTCGTCGAAATCCTTAAAGACCAAAAAGGCCGTCTCCTCGCAAACCGAGTGGCCGAGCTCGCACATACGCTTAGCGAAAGCCCAATGATGTTCGCCCTCTCGGATCGCAACAAATCGAAGCGCCTGCTCGAGCGCTGAATCATGGGTCGCATCGGCCCAAGCATTAAGAAGGGCTTCGCCTTTGCCTTCGTTCACAGCGATCGAGTTCAATAGTGGCAGATAAGTCGGTTCGGTCATGTCATCTCCCCTACAAAGAGTTTTCTACGCGAAATAGTCCTCAGGGCTCAGGAAGCAACTTGCTGAAAGACCTGTGCGATTGAAGAAATTTCCTATGGACAGCTTTCGTGAACCACGGGAAGGAACCCCTCTTTTCTTCGGGGCAGGTGATTCACTCGGCGTTCTTCCCGGATCTCCGAGTCGCGGATTTTTTCATTTCATTCAGGGGAGAGCGAGCAGCTCTACCTCGAAGTGCAGGGTGGAGTTCCCGGGAATCTTGGGAGGTCGACCACGTGGGCCGTAGGCGATATCCGGCGGACAAATGAGCAGGGCCTTGCCGCCAACCTTCATAAGCTGCAACCCCTCGGTCCAGCATTTGATTACTCGGTTGAGCGGGAAGCTTGCGGGCTGACCCCGCTCCACGCTGCTGTCGAAAACCCGTCCGTCGGGGAAGGTTCCGTGGTAGTGGACCTCTACCATGTCGGTGGCGCCCGGAGAGGCCCCATCGCCCTCGACGATCTTGCTGATAATGAGACCGGAGGGGAGGGTCTCACTGTTTTCCGGTGTGGGAGAAGCAGCGGCGGCGTGAGAGGAGGCCGCGCCCGAAGGCCCGGTGGGTGCTTCCTCCGAGCAACCCTGAGAAAGAAAGATCGTGCTCAGAGCAAAGCTGAACAGAACGAAGCAGAGAGACCTCGAGATTCGAATTGTCATAGAGAGATGTGTAGCAAAATTTCGTGCTTCGAGACTCTGTGACGAGGCCTCCGAAACGCCTCACTTACGGGAGTTATACCGGGGACAAGTATGAGGCCCCTCAAGCCCAGGTCGCAAAAAATCTAGACTGAACTGCCAATCTTGTTTCCAGAACCATGGGAATTCAATCCAACCTCTGGCTCAGCATCCGCGACCGCCTACAGAGACGGCGCCAGCTGGCTAAAGGAACTCCACGGACAAAGGATCGCTCACTCTCTTGATCCCCTTTCGATATCCACCGTTCAGCTTGGGACTCTTTTGTCTCACTCAGTGCGCGGATTCGACGTCGAGCTCATGCCCAATATCAGAGAGCTCGGAGGAGTACAGCACGAAAATCAGGGGGGGGGGGGCTGAGCCCTGTTTAACCGGCTGCCCCTCTACCTACTGAAGCTCGAAATGAGCGGACTGCGGCTGTGATTCGTTCCAAGGGCACCGAACCGGCCGGCGGTGGGAAACACGTCATGGACTTCTGGGAGCGGGCCACGCCGTCATCGGGAGGCTCGTTCGAAAAACCCCGACACGGCCTACCGGCAAGTGCTCCGGGATGAGATTCGCACCGATGCACTCCGTTCAGCCTGGCCGAAGCCTCTGATTGACCACGTCGACGGCTTGGCTTGCTCCCGGGCACCGAGGACGCGTTGCCCGGGGCCGACATCAGGCCTCCGGCACCGCTTTGTCTACTTTTGAGGTCAGTCAATTTTTATCGATGAATAAAATATCTATTTAATATCAGATGTTTACGAGATATTTGATGCAAAGTGAAAAGATCAGTGACCTCAAAAGTTGTCTCTCCCGGCCCAGGTTCGGTCCTCGATACCATTAAACCCTTTGATATTAGGCACTTAGATTCTCGGTACGGCATTTGCAGTAGAGGGAAGAGTCGGTATTCCGCCGGCGCTTGAAACGCGAACCCTCACCAATGCCAAGGAGTCCACCCCAATGAATCTCAAATCCAAACTTTCAATATTTGTCGCCTTTACCCTCACGATGATGCTCTCATCGGTCGCTTCGGCCTTTCCGAGCGGACCCGACGGTGCGCCCTGGAAAGCATCGGCCGATGTCGTTGGAACGGGCGGCTCGGCATCGATCGTCGTAACAGACGCAACCCATGCGGGATGCGCACAGCAATTTTCTGATGCAATGGCCTCCCACTACATCCACCACGGTTGGGAGTTTGAGAATATTCAATATTGCCACTTCAACCCTTATGGGCCGGTTATTGGGGACGTTGTCGAACTTCAGGAAGCAAAGGAGGAGTTGGATACTCAGATTGCAGATCTCGAAGCAGAATTTGACGTCGCACGCTTCATTTCTCTACGCAATAAGGTTATCCGCCTCTACCGCAAGCGCCTTAAGCAGGCCCAAGAGCCCACAGGAGTTAGCCTCGCTGAGAAACTGGGTCGAGTCGGCCGATAGGAAAGCCAAAGGCCCATTCTACCCGGTTGGAAACCTGCGTAGGATGGGCCTAAGCCCCTTTCCGCTACTCCCCGAGGTCGCCTTAGGGGCTCCCAGGGCTTCTAGGGCCTCCGGGCGATCTGTCGAGAAACCCAGGACGCGAAACTTGAGAGGCTCGCCGTCAACCCCCACTCGGCTTCACAGCTCTTCGCGCCGACAGGCTTGAGCAGAAACACAATCGCCATCAGAGTCATTCCGCCAGTATCCCTTTGATTTCATCATGCTCCCCAAGCTCTCGACTCGACTGTCCCCGGTTTTAAAAAGCAATACTTGGGCTGACGCGACAGATGGCTCGGCCAGCGGCATAGTCTGGTGGACGGATTGAGGCCGCCCAATATTCAAGCTCACAGGGGAACAGCATGAAGGATGAAACGACTGAGCACTATGACGTGGTGGTCATCGGAGCCGGCGTTAGTGGCATGTACGCCCTCCACCACCTTCGCGAGATGGGGCTTTCGGTCCGAGTCTACGACGGCGCCAGCGATATCGGTGGTACATGGTGGTATAACCGTTACCCGGGCGCTCGAGTCGATGGACCCGGCAGCCCCTTCTACTGTTACACCTTCTCGGAAGAACTCATGAACGAGTGGGAGTGGGCCGAGACGCAATCCGATCAGTCCGCGGTCCTCACCTACCTGGAGCACGTTGCCGATCGATTCGACTTCCGCCGGGACATTCAATTTGAGACCTGGGTAGAAGACGCCCGCTACGACGAAGCGACGCAACGCTGGACGATTGAAACTCATACCGGCGCCCGCGCCTCGGCCCAGTTCCTGATCTGCGCGGTGGGAGCACTCTCCACGACGAATAAGCCTGACATCCCCGGGATCCAGGACTTCGCCGGCGAGTGCTACCACACCGGCCAATGGCCCCATGAGCCAGTTTCTTTCGAGGGTAAACGGGTCGCCGTACTCGGCACAGGTTCGTCGGGGATCCAGTCGATCCCCGAGATCGCCCGGGAGGCTGCCCACGTAACGGTCCTCCAGCGCACGCCGCAATACGCGTTTCCCGCCGGCAATCGCCCCATCACCGCCGAAGAGATGGCGCACGCCAGAGAGAATTGGGATTTCCTCCGCGAGAAGATGAACGGGAATGTTGGAGGCTTTCCCATGGACAATCAGGAGCGATCCGCTCTTGACGACACCCCTGAGCAGCGTGAGGCGTTGTACGAAAGATTATGGAAAAGGGGTGGCTTCAACTTCTTCTTGGAACTCTACAGCGACATCGCGACCAGCGAGGAAGCCAACCTTTCCCTCGCCGACTTCGTGCGAGCGAAGATCCGCGAAATCGTGGACGACCCGGAGACCGCGGAAAAGCTGCTTCCCGACTTCTTCGTGATCACCAAGCGCCCGATCCTCGAGAATGGCTATTTCGAAACCTATAACCGCGACAACGTAAGCCTCATCGACCTGCGAGAGGACCCCATCGAGCGATTCACGGAGACGAACGTCGTGACCCGATCGGGCGAGCACCCCATTGACATGCTCGTACTCGCGACTGGATATGACGCCATCAGCGGCTCGATGTTGCGCCTCAACCCCAAGGGCCGCGGAGGCAAGAGCCTGAGGGAAAGGTGGACCGACCGATTCCACAACTATCTCGGCATCACGATCAACGACTTCCCCAACATGTTCATGATCCACGGCCCCGGCTCACCCGGGGTCTTCTACAACATGCCACTCGGAGCCGAGCGACAGATGAGCTGGATCGGCCACTGCTTGCAACATTTGAGAGATCAGAGTCTGGGCAGCATCGAACCCACGGTGGAAAGCGAGGACGCTTGGGCGAACGAAGTCAGCGCACTCGCCAACATCACCCTCTTCCCCCGCACCGACTCCTGGTGGACCGGAGCGAATATTCCCGGCAAACCCCGGTACTTTTCCGTCTACCTCGGCGGCAGCATCTACTACCAACGCATCAATGATGTGAAGGATAAAGGCTACGCAGGATTCACCTTCGAGCCCAGGCACTAGCCCCCTTGGCCGGCGCTGGCGGCGCCAACCCCTGGACCTCACCCCGATCCCGCGGGGATTCCGACTCGGCTCCACCCAATTTCATGCCCCCTCGCTCCGGCCGGACAAAGAGCAGGCCAAACCCCGGATATGTCGCTGGTCAACGGTGGCGGCCTCGGAGCTTACTGGGTCACAGACACGGGCATCAGCCCGCCCTATGGCCCCCTACCCCAACGGGTCGGGTGCCGACGGCATGGCCTTTCACATCTAGGAGATCGGTGTCGGCGCGGACACCTTCATCCAGGGCCAGGGACTCGGTACAGATTTCCTTTCCGTGACGTTCGACACCTACAACAACTTCGACTCCTGCGGCGTCGACTTTGGACTCGCCGTCTTCAATAATGGATCGCAAGTCGGATCCTGCGTCGACTTGAGCAGCATAGGAAGTCCGGACCCTTGGGCCTACGATGTGGGCCTCGTCCACGATGCCACCACCGGCAACAACCTGGCGGTCACCGTGAGAAATACCCACACCAATGCAACCACCGGTGCGCTCAACTACGCCGTTGACCTCTCGGCACTCGATACGGCCACCTTCGGTTGGTCTGCCCAGACTGGAGGCCACGGCGAAAACCATGATGTCGTCGGCTTCCATGCGACCTTCGCCGTCCCCGAGCCCAGCACGGGACTTCTTCTGGGCCTTGGCCTCCTTGGTCTCTCAGGTCGAGGGCGACGCCAGCGCTGAGGCTCCGGGTTCTCCTGCCCCTCCCAGCACGACGGGTCTCTTTCGCCGCTGGCTCCCGCATTCTCTCGACCCCGGCTCGTCCAGCGATTTCCACCCGATCGACTGGCCTCAGTCCGCTCTAATCGTGCCGTGAGAGCTTGTGAGTTCGAACGACTCGGAATCTAGGTCGCTTTCGCTTTCATGCCCGGCCGTCCACTAGGACCTCATCATGAGTATTCCTTTTTATACTGTTGTCGACCTTCTCATCGGTGCCTGCCTATCGCTACAACCTTCATGGGCATTGCGATCCTATTTGTCTTCGTGGTCCCAGAGCAACTCCTTGGATCTACCCTTGTCGATCATTTCGATGCTTTCGGCCCTAGCATCCAGAATGGCCTTTGAACTTGCTATTTGCGATACTCTTTTATCCAATCGCGAGCTCAAGAGTCCAGAGCTACTTCAATCGAAGATCCCAAAGCGCGCATGAGAGCACATATAGACACAGGGGTTTGCATGTCCGAATTTTTTGATTCACTAAGCCAGAAGCACATAGACTTTATACTGGGACAACCTGTTTTCTTCGTCTCGACGGCGGCCGGAGAGGGAAAGATCAATCTGAGCCCTAAGGGGCTCGATACATTCCGAGTACTTTCTCCTACTCAAACCGCCTATCTGGACCTAGGCGGATCCGGAAATGAAACCCATGCACATCTAGAAGCCGATGGCCGCATCACCCTCATGTTCTGCAATTTTGACAACCCGGCCCTAATCCTGAGACTTTACGGCCGGGGCGTTCCCGTCCTGCCCCTGGATAGCGCGTGGGCCGAGCTCTCCACCCATTTCGAAATCCTCCCCGGTACCCGCCAGATCTTCGATATCGCCATCGAAAGTATCCAGACCAGTTGCGGATGGGGTGTCCCACTCATGCGATTGGAAAAAGAGCGCGCGACGCTCACCGACTATCACGCCAAAGCAGACAAAGACGTATGGGTCGAGAAAGTGAGTAGTCGCACACAAAGCCTCGATGGGCTCCCAGTGCGCGCCACGGACCGCTATTTCGGCCCCGAGAACCAATAGGTCAAACCGGGGAACACACCCAAGAAAACGCCGCTGGCCCTCGACCCAGGCTGCCTCCCCCTACCCCACTCTCATCCAGGCAATCCTCGGATCGAGCGAGATCGAGCAAGCCCACTGTCCCCAGAGTCGGAGCGGCGATGTTTGACTATTGGGAGCTGGACGCACTGACCTCTTTCGGCCTGTAATTTCGCAGTTCGGGCATTCGGAAGGCCACCCACCCAAGAACACCCAGGCAAGCGACCCCCCCCGATACGACGGAGAACGTGGCGCTGGTAAAAGAAGCCAGAAATCCCGACTCAGCATCACCGAGCTCATTCGACGCACCGATAAAAATAAAATTGACCGCACTGACACGCCCTCTCAATGAGTCGGGCGTAGAGAGTTGAAGGATGACCGAACGCGCGGTCATGCTGACTTGGTCTGCCATGCCCGCCACGATGAAAGCAACCACGGAGAGCGTCATCGATCGCGAAAATCCGAAGGTGATGGTCGCAATGCCGAAGAGGAAGACCGCGACGAGAAGTGCACGTCCCGGTCGATCGAAGGGCTTGAGTGTCATCAGGATCACAGCCATCGCGAGTGTGCCCACCGCCATGGCGGATCTCAAGAAGCCGTACCCCTCCGGCCCGACCTGAAGAATTTCATCGGCGTATACCGGGAGGAGCGCCGTTGCGCCAGCGAAGATGACCGCGAACATGTCCAGGCTGATCGACCCCAGAATAGGCTGGTGATTCCAGACGAAAGAGATGCCTTCACGAACAGCTCGCCAAGAGATGTCTCCCCTTTCAGCTCGGCTTTCTGGCGCAGAGAGTCGAAGGAGAAAAATAATTGTGAGTGCGTAAAAAAGAACCGCCAGGGCGTAGGGCGCTCCGAATCCACGCCAGGACATAAGAAATCCCATAGCAATGGGGCCAGAAATAAAAGCGACTTGAACGACGCTCGAGTTGACAACAGAAGCATTCTGAAAAATTCGCCTCGGCACGAGATTCGGCAGCAGAGCGCTCGCTGCCGGACGTGAGAAGGCATTAATAAAAGCCAGGCCGAAAGCGGCACCGAATAGCCCCGTGACCGACTCAGGGTTTCGCTCACCTAGATACGTGAGAAAAAGCGCACCCACTAGAGATCCACTCGCAGTCAAAATCAGGAGCGTCTTCCGGTTAAACCGGTCGGCCAACGCTCCGCCCAGCAACGATAAGGGAATGACGGGGAGAAACTCAATCAGGCCCAAAAGGCCGAGTGCTGCGTAAGAATCGGTAATTAGAAAGATGTGATACGAGAGCATGGCGGCAATCAGAGCACGTCCGAAGAGCATGCTGAACCTAGCCAAAAGAAAAACCCTCATCGCCGGGAGAGCAAGAATCTGAAGCGTGGGGTGGCTAGAATTCATCACGTTCGGTGGAGTAGCACAGACCTTGCTCACCGGTCGTTCGGTGGGTGGACCCGGGCGCGCACCGAACACTCGAACCGAAAAATAAGGGGCCCGTCTTTTTTCGAAACTATTCCGCGTTGTTGACGACGAACTCCCCCACGAGCATGCCCCCGCACTGCTGCTCCGGTGCGACTGCTCCCACGGGTAAGCCCCTCGGGCTACGCGCTGAATGCGAACACGTGGAACCGGACGAGCGTACTCGGAATCCATTCCAGTCGATGTCCTCCCGGGCCGCGCAAGCAGCGTCGGGAGAGACGGAATTTTTCGAAGGCTGACCGGAGAAGAATTATGACGTGCAACCGTTCACGAATTTTCAAGATATTTTTCATACGTAGCCTGCTCGCGACAGCACTCTTTGTGAGCTTCGCTTTTGTGCGAGTTGAACCAGTACATGCGCATGGCACCAGCGAGAATCCTCCCTCACGGACCTTCAATTGCCGCTTTTCCGATCTTGATGATCCCATGTGCGAACAGGCGTGGGGTACAAATCCCCAGGCTCTCTACGACTGGATGGAGGTCAATCTCGGTGCCGTGGACGGCGCTCATCAGCAGCAGATCCCCGATGGCCAACTCTGCAGCGCGGGCCGCGAAAAATATGTTGCGTTTGACGAACCCGGCGACTGGCCCGTCACGGCGCTCGCCCCCGATGCCGACGGTCTCACCACGCTGACCTTCTACGCAACCGCACCGCACGCCGCACAATATTTCCGGTTCTACTTGACCCGCGAAGGCTTCGACCCGTCAACGGACCGTCTTCGCTGGGACGATCTTGACCTTGTTCACGACTCGGGAGAGGTCTCCTACCCCGAGATCGCAGGCGCCCCTCACTACGAGTTCCGTGTAGCGCTTCCCGAGCGAGATGAACCGGCGATCCTGTACTTTGTGTGGCAACGGAGCGACAGCCCGGAGGCTTTTTACGGCTGCAGCGATATCGTTTCCGGCGGCGGTGTGGGAGAGAACCTACCGGAAAGTTCGCCGATGCCGGTGCTTGAACCCGAAACCACGGCCGATCCGGCATCGCCTGCCCCGGGCCTTTCCGGTCTCACAGTCGAGCTGAACCTGACAGATGACTGGGGCAGCGGCGCCTGTGGAGAGGGCGTCGTCACCAATCATGCAGATCAGGACGTGGTTTGGGAGGCGCATGTGGAACTCCCGGGTACGGTGACAACCGCGTGGGACTCTCGAATGACATCCCACACACACCACGCCCACCCCGAATCCAGCCCGAGCGAACAGACATGGAGAGTCGTAGGAGAATCGTGGAATGCCCGGCTCGCGGCTGGCGCTTCGACCACTTTCGGCTTCTGCCTGGACCGCAGCGCAATTTTACCGGCAGACGAATTCCAGGATCCCATGGCTCCCCTCGTGGACCCCCTTGACCCGACGGCGAATCCAGTGACGGACCCCGTTGCAGATCCGCTGGCAGATCCCGTGCTCGATCCCGTGGCAGACCCCGTGGCAACTCCTGCCGAAGACGAAACTGATATCCCGGCGAACTCTACCCCTCCGGCGCCGATAGAGGGAGCTGTGCTGGCTGCCTACTTTCCCGAATGGGGTATCTACGGGCGTGACTACCGGATCAAGGATGTCCCTGCAGACGAACTCTCCCACCTGATCTACGCCTTCGCAAACTTCACTGAAAATGGCGACGTCACGCTCTTTGACCCGTGGGCCGCAGTGGAAGTTCTCTTTACGGCGGAGCAATCGGTCTCGGGCATACGCGATGCCGAGGGGCTTTACCCGGGCCAGCCGGCATTCGACGATGCCACCTGGGGGAATTTTGGGCAGATCGCTCAGCTCAAGGAGCGCCACCCTGACCTCCGCGTGAGTATCGCGATCGGAGGTTGGACGCTATCGACGCACTTCAGCTCGGTACTGGCGAACGAGACGGGGCGCGAGCACGCCGCCGAGTCCGTAAAGGCATTCCTCGAAAGCTATCCAATCTTCGACGGTGTTGATTTCGACTGGGAGTACCCAGGCGGAGGTGGGCTCCCGGAAAATTCAGCGAGCTCCCAAGACGGTGCTAACTACGCACTCTTCCTTTCGAGAGTTCGCTCGAAACTCGATGAGCTCACCCAGGATACGGGTCGTAGGTACGAGATTTCCGTCGCTTCACCAGCGGGCTACGAGAAGGTGGAAAGCTTCAATCTCGCGGGCCTCGAACCCCTGGTAGATTTCTTTAACGTCATGACTTACGACTTCCACGGTAGTTGGGAAAGCACGACGGGACATCAGGCTGCGATGCAAGCCGACCCGGACGGCTATGACGTGACAACCGCCATAGGGCTCTACCTCGACGCCGGAGTACCGCCATCGAAGCTCGTGCTCGGCGTTCCGCTCTACACGCGTGCCTGGAGTGGTGCGGCCGAAGGCCAGGACGGAGGCTATAAAGAGCCTGCTGCAGGCCCTGCGCCCGGGAGCTTCTGGGATAGCCCAGGGATGTACGACTACAAGGACCTGCTGGTCCGACTCCAGGCCCCCAACAGCTCTTGGACGCTCTTCTGGGACGACAACGCACAGGCGGCATACGTGTACGACAGCGCCGGGAGTGTCTTCAGCTCGTTCGAGACGCCTGGCACCGTGTCACTGAAGTCCGAATGGGCGCTAGCACGAGGGCTCGGCGGAATGATGTTCTGGGATCTCTCAAACGATTCCACCGGCGGCCAAGAGAGTCTGGTTAGCGCTGCGGCCAAGTCCTGGTCCGGGTCGCAGACCTTCGCACAGATCGTTACTGGATCGAGCCTTCAATTCGACCACGTGCTCGGGGGAAACGGTCGGTTCGACCTGATTCGGGATGCCGATCCCCTGGTCCCCGATACCGGAGGCAGCGATACCGTTATTTCCGAGATTCCTGTCCCCGAAGAGGGAGACTCCCAAGACCTTGCGGATCCGAGCGCAGACACGAATGCCGGTGACGCCGAAAACGACTCGGCGGCAGCTGCGCTAGACCAAAATCCTGGGGGTAACCCGCCTGAGAGTCCCACGGGCAGCGTGGAAGAGCCGTCGAACCCCGAGCCCTCGCCTTCCGAACTTGGCGTCGAGGTCGGGGGATCTCTCTGGTGGGAGGGATTCACAGCTCAACTGACGGTTAAGAATGAGACCGACATCGCCCGTGATTCCTGGAGCTTCCGATTCCGGAGTTCGCACGAGATCTCGGGAGCGCCGTGGGGAGTCGAGATCGCGAGTCGAGATCTCGGCGACGGATTCTACGAATACACCGTCAGCGGCCTTGGCTGGGCCGCGTCCATCCCAGCGCGCGGCACGATCGAAGTCGGCTTCAACGCACGCCAAGGCAACCCGATTGGTAACGCAGGTCAGCTGAGCGCCGAGCAGTTGTTCGATGGGGGGCTATTTCTCGACTGAGTTCGGGCGCACAGAAAACGGATGCGGCATTCAGAACTCTCAACCCGAGTTCGGCGACTCGCGAGGAGACGGGGACTTTGAGGTTAAACAGGCTCCCCCCCGGTGCACTCGCTTGGGCTTTCTACGACTGGGCTGCCAGCGCATACGCCCTCTGTATGCTCGCCGCCTTCTTTCCGATTATTCTCGAGACCTACTGGGCTGCGGGGCTCTCCCCGGCACAGGAAACCTTTTAGTACGGAATCTTCGTCTCGGGCGCGAGTCTGGTTGGAGCGGTTCTCGCGCCATTCTTGGGCTCGCTCGCGGAGGGTGGGAGAAATCGAAAAAACTGGCTGGCCGCCTTCGCTCTCCTGGGCATCGTGGCCGTCTTTGGGCTTGTTCTCATTGATCGAGGGCATTGGGTTTGGGCGGGCCTCACTTTTTTCATCGGGACGGTTGGCTACTACGGTGCCTCTATCCTCTACAATTCCCTTCTCCCCGAAGTCAGCGACCGAAATTCTTCACATATCGTTTCCGGGATCGGGTTTGCAGCGGGGTACCTCGGCGGGGCAATCCTCTTTGTGACAGCAACCTTCTTCCTCCAGGAGCATCGCAATTTCGGCGTGGCCGAGAAAATGACGGCGATGCACATCATCTTCGTCGTGGCGGCAATTTGGCGGGCTCTCTTCACCCTACCCCCCTAGTCCTACGCGTTCCCGAGAAAATTCACTCACCCAGGCGAACGGGAAATGTTCTCAGCGCGACGCGATCCACGTTTCGAGCAATCAGAGAGCAGCCCGAACTCTGGTGGTTCCTGATCGCCTACCTTCTTTATCTCGACGGTGTCAACACCGTGATCTCGATTGCGAGCAATTACGCTAAGACGCTGGGGTACCAAACGGGAGCGATTCTCGAGACCCTGATCTTGGTCCAACTGGTTGGTGTCCCCTCAACTCTCCTCATCACCTGGCTCGGTCAGCGATACGGCCCACGTCCGTTTCTGTTCGCCGGCATGGCGCTTTATTTCGTTGTCGTCGGATATGGAGCGGCCATGCCATCCCACTCCTTCTCGGTGGCCGGCCTCGCCATCAATCCACTTTTTCTTCTTGGAACATTGGTGGGTATCGGCCAGGGCGGGATTCAATCTTTGAGCCGTTCCTATTTCCTCAGCCTGGTTCCCGAAGAGCGGTCTGCATCTTATTTCGGATTTTATAATATGCTCGGACAGTACGCGTCTCTCCTAGGCCCCCTTCTCGTCGGCGGTGGAATTGGAGGTATGGCCCTGGCCTTGTCGCTCCACGACGCCGGCGTGGGCGAAGTCACTGTCTACGAGTCGTCGTCGGCCCTCAGCGAACTCGGGGTTGGCATCAACGCCTTCCCCACGCCACGCGTGAATTAGCCGAACTCGGCCTATTGGGGGCCCTGAGCCGGGTCGCGATGGCTACCAGCGAACTCGCCTATTACTCGAAGCATGGTCAGCGTATCTGGGGCGAGCCTAGGGGCTTTTTGATTTTCTGGATGTGCCCGAGATGATGCGATCCGCAGAAGCCGTCTACCAGTACCCGATGGTAGACCGAGATCCCCTGCCCTAACGCACGCCCCTCACTTTCGGTACGCGAGTCCGAGACACGCCTATTTCACCGTAAAGATCGCTAGCGCTTCGGATCTCTACACAGAAGCCTCCCCCGCGAAGCCTTTCGAGGAAGCTAGGGCTTCCGAGCCGGGCTCCCCATTGGCCGCACAACCCGGAGTAGATCGCTGTAATCGTCCGTCCAGAGGGGAGCCGGTCGGGTTCTCTGCGGACCGATTCGGAAGGCCTCAAGCGCACCCGAATCCAGTATTCCCGCCCTCCGCTTTACGAGACGCTCCAGCCCAGAAATCCTGCTCCGGTCGAGACTGAGAAACATCCAGATCGAATCTTTGGTCAACCTGCTGGGAAAATTCTCGTTTCTTATACCGAGCACGTCAAAGCCGATGCTCTGCCCCACGCGAGCGATTACCGGAACAAGATCCAAGTGCTGGCTTGACGCGTGAACCGCCAAAAGACCCTTACCAATCACCCGAGCGTAGATCTCGAAAGCTTCACGGGTGAGCAGGTGGACCGGGATGGCGTCGCTACTGAACGCATCGACTACGAGGATGTCGAAGAGTGGACCATCTCGCTGATCGAGCTCTGCAGCCAACCTAACCCGGCCATCCCCCTCGATAATTTCGACCTCTCCCAACGTATTCGACAGGTACGTGAATAGTTCCTCATCCCGACTGATCTGAATGACCGACCGATCGATTTCATAAAATCGAAAGCGATCACCGGGACGTCCATACGCAGCGAGCGTCCCAATCCCAAGCCCTACGACACCAATTTCGGTGTCCAATCCCTCCGGGCGTGCCAAGAGCGCGATCCCAATCCCGGCTTGAGTTCCGTAATAGGAACTCGGCCTCTGCTTCCATTTCTGAAACTGGGTGCCGTGCAGGGTCGTCCCGCTATAGAGTTGCCTTTGCGCGCGGCGACCGGAGCCTTCGTCGAGGACACGCAGAACTCCGAAGAACGACCTCTCCTGTCGGATCACCTCGCCTGGACGCGATACGGCGCTCGAAGCCCAGACACCGAGTAGGATCACAGTTGGCGTCACCGCCACAACCCACTTCCAACCAGCCACACCGCGATGAAGCCAGCCAACCGTATCATTCCAACATGCGGCCAGGAGCAGGAAAACACCCAAGCTAAGGCTGAGTTGAAGCTCGTGATAGTCTGCGAAGACCAGCGGTGCCGCGAGACCGACGAATAGCCCGCCGAGCGCTCCCCCTCCCGAGAGGCACAAATAGAACGTAGTCAGCAAACGAGGATCTGGCCGGAGGCGATACAACTCGCCGTGCAGCACCATGCATCCACCGAAAAGAAGCCAAGCGAACACACCAATCTGAAATTGGATCGTGGCGGCCACTCGGCCGATCACGCCGCCTCCGATGCCGAGCATAGAGATCATCGCTGGCAGAACGATTGGCAGTGCGGTCCAGAAGACGAAGAGTGCCCTCCGATAGACTCGCACGGTGCCGAAGCAAACTATGAAGGTCAGAAGATACACGCAGAGTGGGAGAACCCAGAGGAAAGGAACACTCGCAAGGTCCAAGCAGAGCTCATTTGTAACGCCCATCAGCAAAATCACCGCACAGGCCGGCAACAGAACCCACAACGCGATTCGCGAGGCTGCCGGGCGCCGCGCATCCGGCCCGGGTGGATCCAGTCGGCCGCCCCCGCGAAAGCTGGCACGCGCCGCGAGCGCCGCACACACCAGCACGGATGCCGCGGTCAAGGCGAATGCCGCTGACCAGAAGACGCCTGTCCTGGACAGTGAGAATACCGGCTCCAGCACAAAGGGATAGCCGAGCAGGGCCATGAGCGAACCGAGGTTCGATACCGCGTAGAGGCCATAAGGTGATCGGCCGGGCGCGACAGACACGAACCAAGCCTGGGTGAGCGGGCCCGTCGCAGCGAGCACTATGAAGGGCAGCCCTACGTTGACCGCGAGCATTACCACGATTCGTAAGCCTGGATCGGCCGCCGCTGCAGGCTGCCACCCTTCACCCGGCAGCACCGGAAGAACTGCCATTGCAGCAGCCGACATCAGGGCGTGAATCGCAACCTGCGCACGGATAGGCACGAAACGGATCAGGCAGTGCGCGTACGCATATCCCAGAAAGAGCGCGCTCTGGTAAAAGGCCAGGCAGAGGATCCAAACCGTGGGCGCACCCCCGAACCACGGGAGAATTCGCTTGCCCACCATGGGCTGGACCAGAAATATCAGGAATGCTGAAGCGAAAACAACGGCTGCGAAGAAGACCGCGATCCAGGGACTAAAGGAACCGGTACCGCCGCCCGGTGAGCCGGGAGGGCCCGCTGACGCCCGGGAACCCTCCGCGGTAGCCACACCAACCACAAAACGAGTCTAGCGGTTTTCTGGGCTTTCGCAGACTCGCCTGATCAGAAGACTTAGACCACTTGAGCTGGATCTGGCACATGACCGGACAGACTCCGGCCCATCTCCGACTGGATGCAAAGCGGCCTCGAGCACTCATGACGAGCGGCCATACGGCCTGGCAAAGCCCCTCAAGAAGTTGCCCAAAAGAGACTGGCTCGGAGTCTAGGAGACGTTCTGCTCTGTGTTCCGCGATATCATCGGCGCTGAAACTTTTGAGTCAGGATTTTTCGGATGATGAATGTGAATGTCTATACGGAAGCCATTGATGCTCTAAGCGCCACTCTGGCCCGCGCCGAAGACAGCGGCAAGCGCAATATGAACGCTATGACTCTGGCGACGGTTAATCGCGCCGGTCGCCCGTCCACACGCACGGTGCTTCTAAAAAGCTTGGACGCTAAGGGACTGGTCTTCTTCACCGATAGGCGTAGTGGCAAAGGGCAGGATCTCGAAGCAGCGCCTTATGCTTCCGTGTCTTTTTACTGGGAGCCCATAGAGGCCCAGGCACGGGTAGATGGTCGGGTAGTCATGCTTGCCCGGGAACACGCGGAACTCGACTTCGCATCGCGACCGCGCGCAGGACAGGTGATGATCCTCGCCTCTGCCCAGTCCCAGTCTCTGGAGAGTAAAGCCGCACTCACCAACGCCGTCGCATCCGTTGAGAAATCTTATCCAGACGAGGTTCCTGCCCCGGACTACTGGACCGGCTATTGCCTTGTCCCGGACTTTATCGAGTTGTGGTTCGGTAGCAGGGACCGCATGCATGAACGGGTCGCTTATACCCAGTCGACGGAAGGCTGGCAGAAAGCACTACTGCAGCCCTAAACGCTCTGTCCCCTCCGAGAAATGAGATCCGACTCAATTATCGGATTGAGTCTTAACATCTGCGACGCTACCAATCTGCCCACGGCCATCCCGCCAGGCCGATTCTGGCGGGGTATCCAGCCACCCCGCGCACTCGCCCTCGAAACTCCCAATCTCATCATCGCCACAACCGTGAGGGGTGTAGCCGAGCAGAGCCCGCAGACGCGGACCAAATTTACTCGCGACCTCCGGCGGAGTCTCCAGGTACTGATTCGCTTCTTGACGCAGCCAACCCAGACAGTAGGTATTGATGAGCCCGGTGCGCATAGCCTTGCTCACGTTTGCGCCTCCACCGTGCCAGGTCGAACCGAGATAAAAAAGCGCTGAACCCCTTGGCATAATCGCCGCTTCCCAACTTGAAAGGTCCGGCAAATGCCAGGATCGAATAAAACGATGCGAGCCCGGCACTACGCGAGTGCCACCGTTTTCCTTAGTAAAATCACTCAAGGCCCACATCACACTCAATTGCAATTCCGTACCCGCAAGCTCGATGGGATAGAGCGAATCGTCCCTATGCAGAGCCTGTGCGCCCTCGCCCGGTAAGATTTCAATCGCCGTCAGGCTACTTGCCTGGTAAGTCGCGCAATGCGGAAGAAGAAATTCGTCGGCCAAGGCAACGACCAGGTCGTGATCAACAAGTCCAGCGGCGCTCGGTGCGGCGCGCATGATCGCCCCAAAGCGTCGAGTCTTCGTACCGTCAAAGGCGCTTTGTTCCGCGAGGGCAGCAGCGTCTAAATTCGGCCGCAACTCAGCGACTACGGCATCCACCAGATCGGGTTGGGCCAACCCGGTGACGGCCACAGCGCCATCCCGCCTGAGCGCCTTAACGACCTCTTCCACAGGCGTATTTCTATCCAGATAGGTGAGTGCCATCGAGCGTTCCCTTACGTTGATAGGCTTAGATTTCTGACCCTAGACGGTAGTCGAGGGGAATTATCCTCTCCATCTGATTCGTAGATTCTTTCGATAATAGATCGAAGCGGCTCAGCGAAATCTCCGGATGAGAGCCTCAATCGAGACAAAGGGCCTGCCTCTTCTTGACCAATCCTTCGACTAGCCGGGCGATTCCAGGCTCCTATCTGTGCCTCTGCTCATCATACTCTGGCGCACGAGGATCGCCTGCCGGGAAAAATGTCGGCCTGGCAACCGAAAACTTTCCTCCCGACTCCCTCTTGCTTTAAGCTCTGGTTTCACCAAAGAGGATTTCGCGTGAATAAGAGTCGGCTCCTTTCAAATAATGCCATTCGCCTTTGGCCCGCTCTGTTCGCGGCGTTGGCCATTTACTTTCTGGCTTGGCTTATCATCGCTCCCGTAGCCTTGGCCCAGGGGTTGCCTGTGCTCTATGGCGTGACCGACCGAGTCGCCCCGAACGACGAAGCCATGGGGACGAAGCTCGGCGGTTTTACCGCGTACCCCAAGCTTGCCTTATTGACGGGCTACGATGGCAATCTCCTCGCTACAGAGACGAATGAGTTGAGTTCCGCCCGTTTCCAAGTGGATCCTTCTCTCGCCCTCGAATCGGACTGGTCGCGTCACGCACTCCAACTCGGTGGGTTCCTTTCTTCGCGCATCTATTCCGAGCACAGTTCCCAGGACAATCTGAATTGGGGCGTCGGGGGAGCGGGGACACTCGACGTGCTCGAGAACGCCGATCTTGGGGCAATGGTTGGTTATCAGCAGCTCACTGACCCGCGCGGCGGCATCAACGGCCCGATCAACTCGCCTGATCCTGTGCAATACGATCTCATCCAGGCGAGTACAGCGGGCAGCTACAGGGTCAACAAGGTCGACTTGTCCATGGTCGCCAACCTGCAAGTCTACGAATACGACGAGGCCAGCCAGAAGTACCGCAACCGTGAGGTCTACAGCCTGACGGGTCAAATCGGATATTCATTCTCACCGGGCTACGAGGCTTTCGTGCGCGGAACAAATACTAAAACTGACTTCAACAATTTAAGTGCTCCTCTCCCTCCCCCCGCCGTACCCGGAACTCGGGTGACCCAGGATTCCGAGGGCTACCGTGTCGCCGCGGGTATCTCCTCCGAGATCACGAATCTGATCTCGGGTGAGGCATTTGTCGGATACCTCGATCAGGATTATCAGAGCACCCAGTTCGAAGATGTCTCTGGCGTCTCTTTCGGCGTCGACCTGACGTGGAAAGCCAGTGAACTCACCACCGTAAGGCTGACGGGCTCCCGAGAAGTCATGGACTCCACGAACCCCATTGCGGGCGGCATCTTCTATTCCATCGGAACCATAGGGATAGATCACGAGCTCACTCGGGGACTCGACCTCAAAGGAGACTTCTCGTATTACAACGCCGACTACGTGGGCTCGAAGCGGGACGACGACGGCTTCCGATTTTCTCTAGGGGCGGACTACCGACTTTCGCAAAGGGTTCAGCTGAACTTGACCTATACCTACGATGATCGCGACTCAAATTTCTCGGGGCAGAGCTACACACGAAATCTGGTCATGATGGGGGTCACACTCCAACACTGATTGATACGATCAGCCAACGGGTTCCCCGTCAGACGTCACGAGTGCCCCTCAGCGGTGGCAGGGATCGTCACGCTTGGGCCGGGCGCGGCGGATATCCCGAGTCGTACGCGGAAAAACCTCAAAATTCACGCCAGCGAACTGGCCCACAACCCTGGTGACGCAAAAGTCTTCGCCGTCCGTCAAAAGACGGTCACGGATCTTCTGCACACGAACCCCGGATTTCGCGTCGATGGAAATTTGAGCCACCCCTGAAGCGTCATCTAGGAAGAGCTTGAATCCGTATTCGCCATCATCGGCCAGGTCGGCGACTGCAGTACCCCGAACAGTTATGACATCGCCTTCGGTGACGGAAAAGGGGGTAAGGCAATCACACCCGTTGGGTGTCACCTCCGGGTCTCCATCGATTGAAGGGGCGTGTGTCAGTTACCCCACTTGGCGCGGAGCGCATACCACGGGACCCTTGCCTGCTGCATCCTCGACGACGATATCAGGGAGCGACAAGGTCCCCCAGGTGCAACCGCTCATGCCCGTCACACGAAGGCGGTCGCCCCGCTCTACCTCGAGATCGCTGTTCTCCCGCGTTTTGATAAAGAGACCTCCGGTCCCGTCGTTGAGGTTGAAACCTTGGCTCGCGTAGGACGCCGCGAAGTGTCCAGAGGCCGAACGCGCACGACCCTCAACCACGTAGAGCGTGGGATTTTTCACAGCGCACTCGACTGAGCCGTACTCCGTGCCGCCATCGGGACAGCTGTTTTCGACATCAGCCAATGCAAAAATCTCGCTGATGGCCGTGGGCGATGCGAAGGTACCCGCAGGAGCAAGTAGAAGCCCACAAAG
Organism: Myxococcota bacterium; assembly: GCA_029243605.1. Classification (GTDB taxonomy): domain Bacteria; phylum Myxococcota_A; class UBA9160; order UBA9160; family UBA4427; genus JAZXM01. The sequence continues at coordinate 135,006 of JAQWRT010000026.1, read as the reverse complement.
CCCAAGGATAATTCCCGTTACTCAAGCAATGCGCGCTCCCGAATACCGACTTCAGCGAAAGCTCTGTGCGCTCGGATCCGTGTCCGTTTGTCTCATCTCTTAACTCCTGAAGCATTTCGGGAGACACCCTAGACCGCAGATAGGACTCTAAGGCCGGGCTCCGGTACGACGTGCGGCAATAACCGAAGAGCTTGCCGGGAACGGCCCTGCAGGCGCCGTTCCCGGCGCGTAGAACCTTCCGAACCTAGACGCCCATGCTTTGCTAATATTTGCACCGTGCTTGAGGGTATCTTGAAAAAAATTAGCGGAGTTCTGGCCGGGTTCCGCGAACGGTCACAACAGAAGGCCTTCGTCGATCTCCTGATGGCCGGCGTCGCATTGGTTGCTACGGCAGATCGCGATCAGCACCGATCCGAGTTGGTCACCCGCGAGAGAATCCTCGGGCGCCTCACGCATCTACAGCCGGTGGATCGAAACTCTGCGGTGGCAACCTACGATCAGTATGCGCGACAGCTGAGTGAAGACCCGGTCGCTGGGCGTGAAGGACTGATGGCAAAGCTCTCGAAGTTCCGGGGTACAACAGAGGAAGCCGGCACGCTGATTCGCGCTTGTCTTGCAGTGGGCCATGCAGATCTGGATTTCAGTCCGGCCGAACGGAGCGTCGTCGAACAAGTCTGCCGAGTGCTCGGAACTGACCCCCACGAATTTGGGGTCTACGACATCTGAGCTTCTCGGAGACGAAACCGTCGCATAAACGCGAATGTCTCTGGCTTGGAATCCAGAGCTACTCCCAGAACTCAGGATTTATGGCCTCAGGCAGTTGTGTACGACACCACCCATCCTGAACGCCTGATCTTCTGCAGAAAAGCAGGCCTTATTAGAGAGAGGCATGGCATCGCTTTTCCCCTATGCTCTCTTCAGTTGAGTCAGCATTTCGCCTCGCCGACAACCGCCAATAGGAGAGTTCGACATGTCCAGATCTAGTTTCCTACGCGTCGTTGCCATCGCATTTGCCGCATTTTTTGTCGGATGTGCTTCCACACCTCCGTGGGGTGATATGACCCAAGATGAAATCGCGGCCTGGAAGGCTGATGGCTTCAGCGCCGCGGATGCTCAAGCGTGGGCGAAAAAGGGATTCGATCCGAAGAGCGCCCAGGATTGGCATAGCCGCGGCTTTGATCTCGAAGCCACACTCGCCTGGAAGCAAAACTCCTTTACGGCGGATTCGGCTCAGCGCTGGCGGAGTTCAGGCTTTGGCCTCACCAAAGCCGTGGAAAATAGAGGTAAGGGCCTGACGCCCATCGAAACTCCCGAGAACGATTCGGCGGCCAAGCCTGATTCAGCCAGCGATGCCACGCCCGCGGATCCGCCGGCAGAAGCGACGCCTCCCGCCGAAGCCGCCAAGGATCCCTCTACTCCCCAATAGGCCGGGAGAAGGGACGCGACGAAAGAGCTCAGACCCTTTCCGACCTTAGAAGTGGAGACCACTTCTCTGCAGAACTCAACACCCGGGTTCTGCAGGTCTCGGGTATCGCTAGGGTATGAGAGTCAGTTTCGAATCCACGGACCGAACGCCACTGGTCGCTCGCGTAGCTTTTACAGCGCGTTCGATCATCGCCTCATCGGGCAAACTACCCTCGAGAGTGACGACACCATCGAGCGTCTCGACGTGAACTCGCAAAGATTCGACGCCGCGCTCGGCCAAAAGGCTAGCCTTCACCGCCGTCGTGACCGACGCATCGTCGACCTGGTCACCTATGGGCTGGTCATTGGTGCCCATTTGATACCCCACCACCCCGGCTGTCCCGGCGGCAAGCATCAGACAGCCGGAAAGGGGCAGGACCAGAAAGGCCAGCGAAGCCAAAGCAACCGCTCGGTTCATCTTGGGTCTCCTCTGCCGGCGACCCGGCCATCGGTTCCGATCATCTTAGGCAATTCGCCCGTAGAATTCCTGCAGGGAGCGCAGAATTTGGTCCCTCCAATGACCCAACTATAGACCTCTCGCATTCCTTGCTCGCTCAATGATTGAGTTTTGTTCCATAGGCCAACAAAGGCCACTGGAAACCGTGGCTCAGGAACCGACGCTGGCAGGCCCCTGCCCTATCTGGCGCGCCGCCACCCAAACCCGAACAACCCCATCAAAACAAGAAGACCGGTACTGGGCTCGGGGACCGGATGTGCGGTGAATATCACCTGGCCTATCGCGGTGCTCTGCAGGTCGACGATTTCATTCGAATAGAGCGTCCCACTCCCGTCATATCCCGAGAGCGCGGTGCCGGTTCTTTCGATCACGGCATAGGCGAGGGTGACCTCAACGGGCCACTCACCACGAGGAGTCGAGAAGATAACTTCTCGTGGGTCTCCGGTGATAAAAGCCAGGGGACCGAAGAGAATTTCGCTGTAGGTCTGGAAATAGTCGTGATTGTGGGGATCGCCGCTCAGAGTCCCCTCGGAGGTAATAGTCCGCTCGATAGTGAACTCACCGGTCACAACGCTCCCGTTCGGTAAAACTTCAAAAGCAGGAGATTCGAATACCGACCCCGCAAAGATGGGCTCGACCACCCCGCTGGAAAGCGTCTGACCTCCCCCAGCCAGGACAACATCTGTGATCGCATAGGCATCGGGCTCACAGGGATTGGCACAGACTCCCCAGGCCGTGAGTTCGAATTGTCCAGTTAACGGCAGCGATGGAGTCGAAACGGACTCGAACGTGGCACCAGGGGCAATGATATAGGACAGGCCCCATGCCGAACCGGGGATCAACCCCAGGAACGAAAGCAGAGTGAGTCCAACAAGCGCCCGCCCCAGGTACCAGCCGATCCATTTCGGGAGGTCGCGTTCGGCGGCCTGACTCAATCCCATATCGATCTCCTTGGTCTGGCCCCACTTCTCAACGGGAACCTGAATTGTCAGGTGTAGGGTATGTGGACCCGAATTCCCGATGGTGTCGCTCGAAATCCAGTGGATCTCGAAAATCGCCATCTCATCGTGCTGAGGGGTCCGAAGACCGGCCGGGAGGTCTCAGGGTCGGCCCAGTTCCACCTCTGCCCCCGCCTCGGGGTTGGGGAGAGGCGGAGGAAAACGAGCGGACTGCCGGACCAGGAGCGCGCCTCTCTATGGGCCTGTGGGCTAGTGTCATTTTGATCGCAGGCCCGGAATTCCACGGCCCAAATTGGAGGCATATTCATGATCCGTCCGCGCACCGCCTGGCTGACACTGATGGTCGCCTGGCTTGCCTTTTTCGGCTGGTACACATCCTTCAAGGGACCCCTCACCACCGCCGAAATTGAAACCGTGCTGCGGAGTGCCGAGGCCAGCGACGCTGCCCCTGAAGACATCGCCAAGATCCGCCATTTCCTCGAATCCGACACCGGCGACGACTTCGTCATGGTCAACCTCATCGAAATCAATAATCCACCACCAAAAATGGAGGGCGTACCTAAGGACGCCACAGCTCAGGACCTGATGGACCGCTACATGGAGCATATGTATCCCGAACTCCTAAAGCGCGCTTCACATCCCGTCCTCTTCGGTCAAGCGACCGCCCCCGCCCTCGACATCTGGGGAATCGAAGGAGCGAACCAATGGACCACCGCAGGCCTGATGCGCTATCGAAGCCGTCGGGACATGCTCGAAATCGCCGGAAACCCGGATTTTCGCGGCCCTCATGAGTTCAAGATCGCGGCGATGAACAAGACCATCGCCTTCCCGGCCGATCCCTGGTTTCAGGCTGGCGACCCCCGCCTCCTTCTGGCCCTATTCCTCATCATATTCGGGCTCACGAACAGCCTTCGCTGGGCTAAGCGGCCGGCGAACCCATAGATCCGTCCCGCCAGATTCTCCCGCGCTAGCTACACCGAATAGCGACGCCTCGCGACTTCGAACAGCATCGGGTTCTGCTCATGGTGAGACCTTCGCTTGAGCCCTCGGAACCAGAATTCTCTGATCCGCTATCTTTGGCTGCGGGAATACAGGTCGGTCAACCTTGCTGGAGGCACGCAGTCCATGTTGAAAACACTGGTCGTAGCTCTCATCACCGCAGCCCTCGCCGCCCCAGCCGGAGATGCGCGCTCGGCAGTCGTCGAAGCCCAACTCACAATCGCCACGGGCGAGGTCAACTTTACGGGAAAGCCCGTTGAGGCCCTTACGGTCAACGGCCAAATCCCCGGGCCCACCCTCGAGTTCACCGAGGGAGACGTGGCCCGCATTCATGTCCACAACGACCTAGATGTCCCCTCGTCCGTGCATTGGCACGGCCTGTTGGTCCCACCCGGACAGGACGGGGTTCCCGCCGTCAGTTTCCCCGGGATCCCCCCACACAGTGATTTCACCTACGAGTTCCCAATCAGGCAGGCAGGAACCTATTGGTACCACTCCCACAGCGGCCTCCAAGAACAACGCGGGGTCTACGGATCCATCGTCATTCACCCCCGGAACGGAGAGCGCCACCCCGCCGACCGCGAACAAGTGGTGGTCCTCTCGGACTGGACCGACGAGAACCCAGAACGCGTGGCGGGACTCCTCAAGAGCGGCAACGAGTGGTACGCCATCGAACGCAACTCCAACCAGAGTCTCTGGGGTGCACTCCGACGAAATCGCCTTGGCGATTTTCTCCGCCGCGAATGGGAAAGCATGCCGGATAACGAGATTTCTGACGTCGCCTACGACCGGTTTCTGATCAACGGAAAAACGGACCCCGATTTTTTTGCCGAACCCGGAGAAACGGTGCGCCTGCGAATTATCAACGCGGCATCGGGAAGCTATTTCTACGTGCAATTCGCCGGCGGGCCCATGACAGTCGTCGCTGCCGATGGAAAAGATGTCGAACCCTTTGAGCTCGATAGGTTGCTCATCGCCGTTGCGGAAACCTACGACGTTCTCATTACCGTGCCGACCGAGGGCGCCTCGGGTTTCCGCGCCACGGCACAAGACGGCTCCGGCCATGTAGACGCCATCATCGGAAAGGGAGACCTCCTGGTAGCCCCGGAAGTTCCCAAGCCCGATTACTACCAAAACGCGATGAACGCGGGCTATATCCGTGCCATGCGGCGAACCGCGTGGGACGTCGGTGGCGACGTCGCGCTGCTACCTCCCAGCGAGCCCATCCCTGAGACCGCCTCCCCCAAAAAGAAAAGCCCTGGGATGGGGGCGATGGGGGCGATGGGGCAAGGCAGCGGCACTGGGGCCGAAGCCAAGACCGAACGGCCAGGGCCGCCCTATTCGAGGCTGCGCGCTCCAGACGACACGACCATCAAGGGAGTGCGGCCCACCCGGGTGGTGAAGATTAACCTGACCGGAGACATGGACCGATACGTCTGGAGCATGAACGGAGAAACTCTCCATCCCTCGAACACGATTCGCATCAAAAAGGGAGAGCGCGTTCGCTTCGAAATGTCCAACCGCACGATGATGAATCACCCCATGCATCTCCATGGCCATTTTTTTCGTGTTCTCAACGGACAGGGAACCCACGCGCCTTTGAAACACACCGTCGACGTCGCCCCCATGCAAACTACGGTGATCGAATTCGACGCCAACGAAGAGAAGGACTGGTTTTTTCACTGTCATATCCTCTATCACATGAAGAGCGGTATGGAGCGGATCGTCCACTACGAGGGCACTGAAGTCGACGCCGCCACTCTCGCGGTACGACCCAGCCTCTACGACGACTCGTGGTATGCCTTCGGCTCCGCGAGCGCCCTCAGCCAAATGGCCCAAGGTTCGGCAGAGATCTCGAATACACGCAACATTTTCGGACTGGGCTGGGAGGTCGGCTACGACGACGGCGACTACGATGTCACTGGGTCGTACAGTTACTACATCAACCGCTACCTCAGTCCCTTCCTCGGTGTGAATGCCTACAGCGAGGCCGACGGCGAAAAGGACGTGCGGGGCGTCTTCGGCCTGAGTTGGCTCTTGCCTCTCAATATCCATACAAGCGTGTGGGTCGGCACGGATAAAAGTTTCCGCTGGAGCGCAGAAAAGGAAGTTTCGATTACTCGCCGCCTCGTTGGATTCGCCGACACTCAGTACGACACCGAGACGGGTTGGGAGTGGGCTTCTGGGGCCGAGTTCATCGTGACGCGCCACATCTCGCTCTACGGCCAGTACAGTTCCGAGTTCGGCGCCGGAGGTGGCCTGCGGATACGCCTCTCCTCACCTGGCTTCTGACTCGTCTCCTCCACCCAGCAAAGCTCGCTCATCACTCCCCTTGAGAAGATCAACACGATTTAAGTCGTGGAAACGACCAACCACGGCAAGAGCATCTGGCGAATAGAACGGCTCCGCGGTGCCCCGATCTCAGAAGACCCAGGAGGCGGTCATGCCCATCGCGAAAATCGATCGAGACGGTAAGACACTAGACGAGTGGCACGCGGCGGGAGCCGAGCCCCCCCTCGATCCTCGCCAGGCGATTCTCGACCCTCACCACCATCTCTGGGATCGACGTAATGCCGAGGATTACAGCGAGGTTGCGCCAGCTCATCGTCGGTATCTCGGTGACGACCTCATCGACGACATCGTGCGCTCGGGGCATCGCGTATTCGACACCGTCTTCGTCGAATGCCTTTCTATGTATCGAGCGGAGGGCGGGCCAACAGCTCCGGTCGGTGAAATTGAATTTGTGCAAGGTGTTAGGGCCATGGCCGCCGCCGACTTGTTCGGCGAAGGACTGCGTTGCTGCGGTGGGATCATCGGCTTTGCGGATCTCACCCTTGGCCCCGAAGTGGCGATCGCCCTCGACGCCCTGGCGACCGGGAGTTCACGATTCCGAGGCATCCGCCAAGCCCACGGCTTTCACACATCCGCCGACGTTCCGCGGAATCACCATCCCACTCGCGCCCTCGAGGGCCTCCTTGGCCGCGAAGATTTCAGGACGGGCTTCGCCGAACTTGCGAAGCGGGGTCTAATTTTCGAGTGCTGGGGGTACCACGAACAGCTGAACGAGGTCGCTGATCTTGCCCGTACTTTTCCTGAGACAACGATTGTGCTCGACCATATCGGCGGCCCGCTGGGCATTGGTCCCTATGCCGGCCTCCACGGAACCGAGGTCTTCGACGTCTGGCGGCAAGGCCTCGAGCAGGTCGCAGCCTGCACGAACGTTGTTGTCAAACTCGGCGGTTGCGGCATGCCGATCTACGGCTTCGGTTTTGAAGACCGGGCACACCCCTCGCCCTCATCAGAAGCGCTGGCTTCCGCCTGGTCGCCCTGGCTGCGTTTCGCGCTGAACGCATTTGGAAGCGATCGAAGCATGTTCGAATCCAATTTTCCCGTCGACAAAGTGTCTTGTTCCTACGGGAACCTCTGGAATGCGTTCAAGCGGATCGCCTCGGCAGAAGGACTCGATTCAATCCAGAAGAATGGCGTCTTTTACGCGACCGCGGCTCGAATTTACGACCTCAACTTGCCCAGAGGTCTCCCGGACTGAGCCTTCCCCTCTTTCAGTTCTCCGAGTCGCGGGGAACCACCCCGCTGAGAGGACGCTCTCAGCCGGAGAGCCAGCCAGCCCCTATCCATTCAGCTGCGGATCCAGATCTCGCATGACCCCAGGGAAATGGGTCCAACGCTTCAGATGGACGGATCCAGCCTTAGAATCTCGCGCTCTGGCGGAAATCCCATCATGACCACAAACCGGATCGGGATCGGGTGCTCTCTGGCCACCCGGTCAAACTCCTCGTCAGTGACCGACACAGCCAAATAGTCCCCTATCGCGCCATCCATCTCGACTTGCACATTGGGGTTTCCGAGCGCTCGGCTATGCCAGCCTCGCGTCCAGTGATGTGCGGAAACGTAGATTTTGCCATCGGTATCGAAGCGCGCCAGCCGCCGGTCGCTAGAGGCACCCGAATCATCCGTCGTTGTGATAACAAGCATCGGTAGCTCCGTACCCTCGAGCTTCGGTTGATAGAGCCCGAGAAATAACGTCTCGAAGAGCACAACCAAAACGATATAGGCGGCAGCCAAAATGCCGAACCACTTCAGAATCTTCATAATTCGTCTCCAAACAGGATTAATCGCACTTTCGCTCGCGTAGGGTAGCCTCCCTCCAGGCAGAGAGCATCTGAGTCGAGCGTTCTTCTCTACTTCGCCAACCTCCCAGGAGCGAACACCCCCATGAGTAATTTTGATCGGATTTTACAGGAAGGCGTCGCGGCAGGGGCTGCTCCCGGAGCGAGCGCAACCGTTGTCGACCATTCAGGAGTTCGATGGGAAGGGGCGGCGGGAGAGCGCGTCCTCGGTTCGAACGTCGCGATGACCATCGATACCGTCGGCGCGATCCACTCGATGACCAAAGCAATTACAGGTGCCGCAGCGATGCAGCTGGTAGAGCAAGGGAAATTATCCCTCGATTCGCCAGCAAGTGAGGTAATTCCCTGGTTAGGCGAAGTCCAGGTTCTTTCGGGTTTCGACACCGACGGCCAGCCACAAACTCGACCGCCAAAAACTCCTGTCACACTGCGCCAGCTCCTGACACATACATCGGGCTTCGTCTACGAAATTTGGAACGAGAACGATGTGCGTTGGCGCCAAGCAACAGAGACACCCAGTCTTTTTTCTCTTAAGAACGCCGCATTGCGGGCCCCCCTCGCCTTCGATCCGGGAACTCGCTGGGAGTACGGCACCGGAATCGACTGGACAGGAAAGATGGTCGAAGCCGCTTCGGGCCTCACTCTTGGTTCCTACTTTGAGCAGAACCTTACGGGTCCGCTGGGAATGAAGGACACTGCGTTCTCCCACACGCCATCCATGCTCGAGCGTACGGCGGGTTTGCACACACGCGAAAAAAATGGTGCGCTGGTTTGCGCGGAGCCGAACGAGCCGGCTAAGCCCGAATACGAAATGGGCGGCGGCGGACTGCATTCGACCATGTCGGACTATGGACGGTTTATCCGTATGATGCTCAACCGAGGCACCTTGGAGGGCGAGCAACTCCTCAAGGAGACGACCGTGGCTGAGATGGTGACTAACCAGATCGGCGACCTACGCGTCTGTCCGCTCAAGACAGCTGCACCCGCCTACTCCAACGACGCGGAGTTTTTTCCCGGCGAGCCAAAATCCTGGGGCCTGACTTTTCAGATCAACGAGACGCCCTGCGAAACTGGAAGGCCGGCGGGAACCCTCATGTGGGCCGGGCTGGCCAACAGCTTTTTCTGGATCGACATGGAGGCGGGTGTCGGAGGGTCTTATCTCAGCCAGATCCTCCCCTTCGGCGACAGCAGGTCCCTCGACCTGTTCTTTGAGATTGAACGAGAAGTCTACCGGCAAGCACGGTAAGCCTAGCGAAGACGACTCCTAGTATGGCGGGGAGCCGACTACTCGCTCAGCCCGAAGGGTAACTCTGAAAACCGATGGTAGAAATCTTCTTCCCCAGCTCAATAGACCCCACAGTTTCGGGGATGATAGCCACGCCTAGCCCAGGAATTTCGACCCTGCTCTTCCTCGGGCTCATAACGGGACTCGTGAGAGGCAGAACTCGTCGGCTCAAGAGGCCTTCCTTTCTTGGCGTCGCCGCTCATATTAGCCTCGGCATCCTCGTTGCGGGAAGCGCTGCCTGTTCGGGCATGCGAACCCCGCACGGTACTGACCCCGGCCACCCTGGGTCGGAAATCCGTCGCGACCTTCCTTATCACAAGGACGATCCCCACCGAGTCCTGGATCTTCATCGCCCCCAGGCGGATGGACCGCTACCAGCGGTCATTCTCGTGCATGGGGGCAGTTGGGCGCGAGGCAACCGAAGTCGCATGGAGCGAGTCGCAGACAAGGCGGTTGAGCGCGGATATGCCGCGCTCAATATCGAGTATCGGCTCGCACCCGAGCACCGCTACCCCGCCCAGTTGATCGACGTGCTCGACGCGGTTTGCTGGGTTCGGGCGAATTCCGAAGCCCTAGACATCGACCCCGATCGAATCGCACTCTGGGGGTACTCTGCAGGCGGGCACCTGAGCCTGCTGGCTGCGGCGCGCCCCGACCTGGCAGCTGCCGACTCCCGGTGCGCCGACGTACCGGCCACCGTTCAGGCCTGCGTTGCCGGAGCAGGTCCCTCCGATCTTCGCCTGCTCGGAGGCGCCCGACCTGTGCAAGCATTTCTAGGGGGAAGCCCCGAAGAAATCCCACTGATTTACGAAGAGGCTTCGCCTCTAGTCGCAGCCGACTCCGACTTTCCCCCCACATTTCTCTATCATGGGCGAGACGACTGGATCGTGAATGTCGAGCACTCCCGGCGTATGCGCGATGCGCTCGGGGCAGCCGGAGTCAGCGTCGAACTCTTCGAGACCGGAGGCGGCCACATCTCAGGGGCTCGCTTCGAGGTCGAACCGCTTGATCGAGCTTTCGACTTCTTGGATCGATCGCTCCCCAAAACTTCCCCCCCTGCCCTTGCGGCTGAGGCGACTGAAGTCGAATGACGGGAACCGACGTGATCATCGTGGGAGGAGGGGTCGCGGGATTGTCCACGGCCTACCAACTCTCCCAACGAGGCGCCTCGGTGACCTTGGTCGAGCGACAGCAACTCGGCGCAGGCTCAACAGGCCAGGCTGCCGGGCTCCTGGGGCAAGTACGAAAAACCCCCAGCGCGACACAGATTCTCGTGGACGGACTCAACGTAGTCCGGGAACTCGAGGCACAAACCGGCCAAGAGATCTTTGTTGAAACCGGAAGCCTCCGACTGGCCACGACAGAAGCGCGAGTCGAGGACACCCAAAACCATGTGGACCTGGGTGCAGGCAGTGGACTCGAAGTTGACTTAATCACCGCCGAAGAGACCGCCAGGCTGCTGCCCTATATGAAATCCGACGACGTCCTCCTAGCGAGTCATACCCCCAGCGATGGGCATATCCTGCCCCACGAACTCACCATGAGCTACGCCCAGATGGCGCGAAGAAATGGGGGCAAGATTCTTCAAAATCGTCCCGTCCGCGATGTCATCGTCGAAAAGAGTCGCGCTCGAGGGGTGCAAACCGATCAGGGTCCGATTTACGCCGACCAGGTGGTACTGGCCTGTGGGCCCTGGGCCCATGTCATGGCTGAGCGAGTGGGCCAGGTTCTTCAGACCGTGGGTATCGAACACGTCTACCTCACAACTCACCCCAACGGCGATTACCCCATAGACCGCATGAGCCCGGCCGTCCGGGATTATGACGGGCGGATCTACTCGCGCCCGGAAGCCGGGGGGCTCATCGTCGGTATCTACGAGGACGGCCCCGTTCTCCGGGACATGGCCGAATTGGACGACAATTTCAGAATGAGCCAAATGCGCGCCGCGCGGGACAACCCGGCGGTTGCCTACCTGCTTGAAAGCGCTCTACATCGATTTCCTTTTCTCGAAAACGTCAAATACAGCATTACTCAAGGCATTATGACGTTCACACCCAACGGCAGCCCTCTATCGGGCACAATCCCGGGAATCGACGGTCTCTACCATACTGCAGGCTTCTGCGGTCATGGCATCGTGCAAAGCCCAACCATGGGCGTGATCATGGCTCAGCTCGTATTGAACGAGCCCTGCGCCTACGACCTCAGTGCAATCGCAGCCGATCGATATTTTGGGACTCCGGGATTTCAAGAGCGGAGTGAAATCGAGCCCAAATGCGTTCACACCTACTCCGGACACTACGGGTCAGTCCCGCGCTGACTCATCCGAAGAGAAATATCAGCCGAATCCTTCGAACTCAGCGCACCTCAACTGCGGCCTGCCACTCCACCATCTGCGGGCTGGTCACATCGTCCATAACTCGCGCGAGATGGCTGTGGGCATAGTCAAGAAAGTCGAATTCGAGGCTGGAGATTCCGCTCTGGAGAAAGCCCCAGAACGATTCCCGCAAATTGGACATGGTTCGCATCAGGTAAATATGAGCCAAGTGGCGGTCTTTCACTTCGCCGAAATATGCCTCTACCAGAGCCTGGCAGCCCACCGAGTCCAAACCCTGATTCGCAGCAAAATTGCCCAGATCAAAGAAGCGGTCGCCCATACCGCCATATTCCCAATCCAGAAGACGGATAGTTTCCCCGTCTTCGAGAAAATTGGCGGCGAGCAAGTCGTTGTGGCAGGGCACGGGATCGGCCACCGGACCCAATGCCTGTTCAACGGCACGAGCGTGCCCGAGCGCCGTCGCCGCTGACGGGGGGAACACGACCCCACGTTCCAAAGCCAGTTGCTCGTAGGTGCGGAAAATCTGAAAGACGGAAAAAGAACCAGGAAAAGCCGGCCCATCATGGTAACGACGGACCGTAGTCATAATTCGCCGCATCACACTGCGGTCAGCGGCGCGCTCTGCCGAAACGGCGTCGCCCTCGACGAAATGAGTGACCATGGCCCCATGGTCTGGCAGAAAGGCGTAGACCTCAGCGCCGATACCCAAATCAGCCGCGATGCAGCTGATCTCGTACTCTCGATTTCGCTCGATTCCGAGTAGATGGGTATTCATACCACCCACGCGCACTACGAATCGCTCTTCGCCACGGCGGACGAGATAATTCAGGTTGGTAATTCCCCCTTCTAGAGGCTGAACTGCGTCCGAGGGCAATTCCCAACCGGGCACAGCTTGAAGAATGACTTGCAGCCTCTCACCCCCTGCTTCATTCGCCATGGTATTTCCCTCGGGCAGGAGACTTAGTGAAGGAGTCGAGAGATCGCCCGGCTAGTGAGATCGAGATTCGTCTCATTGATTCATTTTCCTGGGGAGCACAATTGAGAAGCTTAGGGGCGCTTCAAAAGATCACAATTACAATTTATCCCACACGATACTTCTCGCCAAAATAGATGTGATTCTTGATCGAGCCCCTCACTCATTGGCCTCCCACGAGAAGTCCTGATCAAGCGGTATACTCGGGGCGAGATCTTTCCGCACCGAAAACCTCCACGAAAGGAAATGTTCACCGATGAAGTTCATCCTCGTCGCGCTTGGGCTGATCGCGTGCCTGTTGGCTTGGCAGCACCTTCGGTATCTCGACGCCCGTCGCGGCGCTGCCCAGGACAGGCAATCGGTTCTGCATTCGACCTCCTCTCTTCATGTCATCACATTTCTTGAGGCCGAAAAAGGCAGGGAACTCATCCCTGACATCAGCCGATTGACTCAAGCCATCAAGAACGACGGAAAAGGGAAGTTGATCTACGCTGGCCAGGCTGGATTTACTGTCGCGTCGAGTCGCCTTGAGCCTGCGCAATGGAACGCAGTAATCCTGACGGAGTACCCCTCGAGAGACGCCTACGAAAGCGCGTCTCAGGGCTCCGACTACAGGGATGCACTCTCGGTTTTTAGCCAGTCTTACTCTCACGGCATGCAAAGGAACCCGCTCCTGAACCTAGCCCTACCCCAGGCACTCCTCGCCCTGCGCCTCGCGGACATCGCCAAGGGGAATTTGGGCGCCGCGCCTCTCGAGGCCCTGCCTAAACCGGCAGAGCCCTCGGCGGAATACGAAATGCTTTCGGAACGCAGTGCAGCCCTTCGTAGCCTGGCCGCGGTGAACTCCGAAGCGGTCGTGATCTTCAACCTAAGCCAGCCGGGCAACTCGGCTCAGCAAGCCGCCAATACCGGCTATGGGATCCAAATGCTGACCCGAATGGCCGCTCTTGCCCACGGTCCGATACATATCGGAAGCGCCGTCAGGTTGGAGGGTGATGTGGATTTCGAGCAGGTTGCCATCGTCTACTACCCTGGCGCCGACTACTTCGCGGACTTGATGGGAAGTCGTTTCTTCCAGGGCATCATCGGGGACAAACAACTCGGGGATACTCTAGCTGTACCCACCGTTCCGATTCTCTCTCAGCTCTAGTTCAGGGGTTGAATGCACCGGGGTAGCGATCGGGTGACCTGTCGGGCCCAACTTCCCTAGAGCTTTCTGCCACTTTCGCCGACATGCTCCAACTCGCGCTCCAATTGCGGCTTATTAAAGAGCGCCAGTATCCCGAGCATGAAAGCGATCAAGAGTGCCAACAACAAGTAACTGTCCGAATAGTCCGCTCTTTCCGAGACAATACCAAAGAGCTTGGAGCCCAGGGAGAGGCCCAGATTGGCTGCCGACATGTAGACAGCGAACTGCGTTGCCGACACCTCTTTCGCACAGATGCTCATCCCGATGGCAATCACACAGACCATGGCCACCGGATCCAGCAGCACCCAGATCGAGAGCATGACAAGTACGTAGGTTTCGTCGACCCATAGGCTTTCGGTCTGAGCCAAGATGAGTGCATGCACGAATACCACCGCGGTCGTAATAACCGACATTTTCTTGATGCCAAACTTGTCGATAAATGGCCCGATTCCCAACGCGATAAAGGCTCCCAATAGGCCCATGGTGGCCACCAGATTCGACCACTGCTCTGTGCTAAAGCCAAAGAGTTGAACCGCGGCAATCGGCATCAACGCGTCGCCATAGCCGTTGACCAGGCCATGAAAAAAAAGAATCAGAAAAACGATCAGGCTTAGTCGGTTCCATAGAACTTGATTCAACGACCGCACTAACGAAGTAATCGATACAGGCGCCGTGGCAGCTCCGTGATATTCCCCCTTGCTCCACGGAAATCGGCGTTCGCCTTCTCGTTCTAAAACAAAGAGAAATCCGATCAAGATCAACGCCGAAACGGCCGCCGCCAGGAGCGCGGTGGTCGCCAGCCCTACTGTGGTCAGCATTACACCACTCACAGCCGCTGCACCGGCCCATCCAATGGCTTTTCCGAAACTCATAAAGGCGTTGATGCGACCATGCTGGGATTCGGGCACCAGGTTGATCGCCATGCCATCTACTGCGACGTCCTGCGTCGCGGCAAAGGCCTGAACGAGTGCGGCGAGCGCGGTCAGGGCTGTCATTTGCAAGGTCGGATCTTCGATCACCACAAGGCCGCACAAGGAGATCGTCATACCCAACTGCGCGCCTAGGGCCCAGGGTCTACGTAACCCCATCGCCGGGAATTGAAAACGATCCATGAGCGGGCCGGTGGTCAGCTTGAAGACCCACGGCAAAGCGATGATGGCCAGATAAGAAGCGATGGCCGAGGCGCTCATGCCCTGACTCGCAAGCCACGCCGGCATGGCGATATTCAGCAGCCCCTTCGGGATTCCCTGGGCGAAATAGAGGGAGGCACAGGTGGCGTATCTCAAGCCCTCACTTTTCGAAAGATACATAGTGCCTGGCCACACTCCCCTTTGTCTTACCGGAAGGCATCTTAACGCCTACGACGGGTAGCGGCCTGCTGATGTGGACTGGGGATCCTCCGGGAGGCCCCTGATGCCGATCGCGACCCCGTGTCATCAGCGACCTCCCGGGAGCCATCGGTCCAATGAACGGATTGAATGGAAGAGGCTCAACTGATTGCGGGGCCGCAGCAAAATGGAGTCCCCCATCAGGATAGGCGCCTGGAGAGGGGCGGGCCCCTTCGGCTCCGGAGACGTGGAGAGTCCCGGGCAAAACCCCTGAAGGTTTGCCGCCTCTACCGTGGGCCACCGCCTCGGACTAGACTCAAGGCCATCGCCGACGCTGAATGCGCGGAAGGCGCGGAAGGCGACACTCGAACAGGGAGACGACGGACGGAATGCCATCCAGATTGGTCGACAGAGGCCCGTCCGGGGGCGGTTTTCAGAGCGCCGCCGAGTGGCCGCGGACCGCAGCCTGGGTCTTCCTCATCATGGCGACGGCCGCTTTCCTGCCCGTATTCCCGAGCCTTGCCGACTCCCCGCAGACCACAACGGGCCAGATCCAAGGAATTCCCGCCCCTCCCCAACCAACCCCCCAGCCTCCGCCGGGAACCTTACAACTGGGCCTGTACGTCACGGCTATCGACGAACTCGACCTCCTGGGCAACTCCTTCAATGCCCAGTTTTACCTCTCCACGGTATGGCGAAAATCCGCAGGGGAGAACCCGAGCGACTCCTTAAGGGTGCTCAACGCGATCCACAATAGCGATATCACCCGCTTCGAACTGATCAGCCAACAGAACTTCGGCGATCTCGAGTGGCGACTCTATGCGGTCCGAAACAAGGTCATCAACCCCTGGATTTTGTCTGATTATCCCTTTGACAGTCAACTTCTTCGTATTCGGATCGGAATGTCGAACCCCATGGAGAACTCGATTGCATTCAGCGTCGACCGACTGAACAGCTACGTCCATCCCGAGTTGATTCTCTATGACTGGCACATGGGATCCCTGGACTTGGTTTCGGGCGCAATGAGCATTGTGGGCAACCTGGGGATGCCAGGCCTCGACAGTGGCGTGGTCTACCAGGTACCGGTCGTCAACGGGCTCATCGAGATGCGGCGGCGCGGCCACCTCGAATTCGTCCCAAGCTTTCTCGGTTATTTTCTGGCCATCGGACTCTGTGTCCTTGCCCTGGCGATTTCGAGAAGCCGCGATGACCTGATCCTGGGCGCGGTGGTTTCCGCTGCGGCCAACTCGGTCTACCTCGCGGAGATCTTGCCGGTATCCGCCCTGGGTGGCTTCAGCGGACAGATCCAGATCATCGTCTACACAGGGATTCTCTATGCGGCAACCGCAGACGAATTAACCGATCACGTCCCCCCTGAATGGGGCGAACGCATCGCATCCGTCCTAAAACTGGGCCTCCTGCCCGCGTACCTGTTGGCCACAGTCCTGGCGATCTACTTCATTGTTCCAAGCCACGTAATGTGATGCCTCGCACCCGGCTATGCCCGAGCTACAAAGAAATGTCCACAATTCTATGAAAATCCTGATCCAACGCAGCCCTCAATTCTTTTCCCTCCTGGCGAGCTTCGCGATCGTGCTCTTCGGCGCGTATATCATCCAAGACAAAATCCAGGTCCGTAAGCAGGGAGACTCCGACCTGATCCTGACCTCAGATGAGATCAGAGCACTCCCCGCAGACACCCTGCCCGTAGTGCTTCATCGCGTGGATTCTTCTTACGGAGAGAACACCCTGGCCTACGCGATGCTCAAGCTCATCATGGCCAAAAGCGGGGTCAAGCATGAGCTCGGCTACAGCCAGAGCATCTCTGATAGCTCGCGAGGAGGTCGGGATATTGCCGGCTCCTTGGGCCCTTCGAAATCCAACCCCGATGGCGTCAATATCATGTTGACCGGCCTGGGCAGCCAGGGCATCCAGGGACTCCAGGCGACAACCGTCCCCGTGACCGGCGGACTATTGGGCCTGCGTGTGGCCTGCGTAAACAGCTTGTCGGCTGACCGTTTCAAAAACGTCTACAACCTCGAAGATCTCAAAAATTTCATCGCCATCCAGGGCCAGGGCTGGACCGACGCCCGCATACTCAAGCAAGCGGGCCTTCCCACTTTCGAGATCGAAACGACCTTGACCTACAACCTGCTCAACGAGGGTCGGGTCGACTATTTCCCGAGAAGCATCACGAGCGTTGAGTCGGAATGCAATTCGGGAAACAACCAATACGATTCGGTCACGATCGATCCCTATATCCACATCGTTCACCCCGCGGCTTGGATCTATTACGTCAACCAAGAAAACCAGGCCCTTTACGATGCTGTGGTCGAAGGTTTTAATCGCGCGCTTGAAGACGGAAGCTACGCTCGCCTACTACAAGAGCGTATTTTCACCCCCTGGCTGAAAGAGACCCTGGACTTCCCCAACCGACGTCTCCTCTACGTCTCCACGCCCCTGGGAAACCGCCTCCGAGAGCAGGTGCCGAGCCAATACTGGCTACTCCCCTGGGAGCGCTTCGAAAAGGGAGAAATCAAGACCGGCCGAGATCTCTGCGATTACCCCGTACTCGAGGATCTCTGCAAGGGCCTATAGACGGACCCGGGTCGAAGCCCAGGGGATGGGCCCAGCGCAAACATCGAACCCAGCCCAGGCGATCGCGACGGGGCTTCCGGCGCCTCCGGAAGCCCCGCCTCCAAGAGTCGTCCCAAATCGACCGGGCGCTCGGGGGGAGTTTCGAACAGCGTCAGATAGGCTTCTTAAAATGAAAGCTCACGCGCTGGCATCGGCGCCCGCGAGGGCCAGCCTCGTGCGGCGGTCATAATCGCCCAAGACCGCCGAGGTAAACCCGAAATCCGTGACGGCGAGGACGCGCATGGGCTCGTCCTCCGAGTTGTTTCGCGTCTGGTGCATGATCCAGCGGGGAACAAAGGCGAGATCGCCCTTCTTGACCGGGTTCCAGTTCTCTCCCACCAAAACCTCGCCGCTTCCTTCGAGGACAAAGAAGAGCGACTCATGCGCATGCTTATGGCGCTCATTGCAGCTTCCCGGGGCAATCTCGATAATTCGGGGGTCTACGGTCTGAGCTTCGGGGAAAGCGGCTCGCTCCACAGAGAAGTCGATCTTCAGGCGATCGTTCTTGTTGCTGTAGAGGCTCTTCCCGCTGGATGTCGTCGGCCGCACCCAATCGCTCGGCGAGGCTTCGACTCCAAGCGGCTGGCGAGCTTCGGCTCGGTCGATCAACTGAATTACGGATTCTGAGATGGGCTTAGTCATTGTTTTGTCCTCGGGATCGGTCTTATTTAGAGAATCTGGTCTGCGGTCTGGGGCGACAGAGCTCGGCTATACATCCAGTCCCAAAAAGAGGACCGGAGGCTGAGAGCCTTCAGCATGCCTCGGCGGAGTTCTGACCGACTGTCCTCATCGACGGCCAGATCGGCCGCGATCCCTTGCAGGGTTTCCTGGTGATGGTCGTCCACCGCCGTATGCAGGGGGAAGAAGACGGTATCTCTCGGGCTCAAGTCCGAGAGGCCATCAATCGCCGAGCAGAAGGGCTGATAAATCGTGCTGACGATATTCTCGGTTCCCAGACCGAGCGCTCCGACGGCCTCGGCCGGCGTCCCGCTGGTGAGCAGGGAGAGAAACATCTCTCGCCAACAGACGATCTGATCGGACACGTCGAGCAGGTCCTCTTCATCGACGCCCATGGCTTTGCAGAAGCGGGTAAAGAGGACGGGATGGGGCTTGCCGACAATCCAATCGGACTGGATTCCGATCTCGTCGAGTTCCGCGAGTTCCTCGGCTTCATAGACGCCCGACTCTTCGGTGAGGTTCTCCATCAGGCCCGCACGATGGGAGGGATCCTCAAGGCGTGAAATCACAGCGGTGAGGTAGCGCGGGAATTCTTTGGAGTAACCGTGGTAGTGCCGGGCGAAATCGGCGAGGGCCCAGTGCATATCCGGCAGATCCCCGGAGCCGAGAGCCTCGAGATAGGGATGATTAACGGCTCGGTGCTGGAGCGACTGTTCGGCCAACTTAGCCACGAACTCTCGGGACGTCCGTCGCGATCCGCCGACGGAATTTTCCTCCCCCAGCTCTCCTTCACGGGTTACGATACTCAACGGGGTGGGCGAGGAGATCGGCCTTTCCCAGAAATTCGTTTCGGGTCGGGCGAACGACGAAACGGCCGTCCCCCGAGCGAAGATCAAGTCCGCGGCGGCGGGAGAGAGCCCAGCCTGGCTGCCCATCTGGGCGGGAGAGGAAGCTGCACTGAGCTGGGCGTTGTAGCGAGAAAACTCGAGGGGACTCATGATGATCAGGACCTTTCCGGCGCTCTTGGGGAGGAGGCCGAATTCGACCCGCGCTCCGTTCTTGTTTTTGGCTTCTGATCAACAAGTCGAAAATCCGAGGAATTTCGGCTCACCAAAGGGGCATTTTTACCGAGGAGGCGAAAAGAATGTCGATCCGACCCCTGGGCCCGGGGGGCCTGAGATCCGGATCCCCGGCGGGGAACTCCCGAGACCCGGGGTCCGTGGGGTCTGCTTCTCTCCACGGCGCGTCCTATAGAACCCGCCGAGAGGGAGGCCCATGCGATATCAGACACTGAGGAGCGGTCACGACCTGCCCATGGTGGGCCTGGGCCTCTGGAAGATCGAGCCCGAGAACACCGCGGACGCCGTGGTGGCGGCGGTCAATGCGGGCTACCGGCATTTCGACAGCGCCTGCGACTACGGTAACGAGAGCGAAGCCGGGGAGGGGCTTCGGCGGGCCATGGCGACGGGCGCCGTGGACCGAGACGCGCTTTGGATCACCTCGAAGCTCTGGAATACCTACCACCGGGCAGAGCACGTCCGCCCTGCCCTGCTGCGGAGCCTCGCGGACCTCCAACTCGATTACCTCGACCTCTACCTCATGCACTTTCCCATCGCGACGCGATTCGTGCCCTTCGCCACGCGCTACCCCCCCGAATGGGTATACGACCCCGAGGGAGCCGAACCGCGAATCGAACCCGACTCGGTCCCCCTGCTCGAGACCTGGCAGGCCATGGAGGAACTGGTGCGCGAAGGCTTGGTCCGGGATATCGGGGTCTGCAATTTCGGGACTTCCCTCTTGCGAGATCTCGTCAACGCCGCCGATACGCCTCCCGCGGTTCTCCAGGTCGAGCTGCATCCCTACCTGTGCCAGGAGAAGCTCCTGCGCTTCTGCCGGGAATCGGGCATCGCCGTCACCGGATTCTCACCCCTGGGGGCACAGTCTTATTTCGCCCTCAACATGGCCGAGGCCCACGAGGCCATCATCGAGCAGGAGGCCGTCCGCTCCATCGCCCGCCGGCTCGGACGCAGCCCGGCCCAGGTCGTCCTGCGCTGGGGCCTTCAGCGCGGAACCTCCATCGTTCCCAAAACCAGCCGTCCCCATCGCCTGGTGGAAAACCTCGCGCTCTTCGACTTCGAGCTGACCGAGACCGACATGGCAGCCATCGGCGGGCTCGACCGTCATCGCCGCTTCAACGACCCCGGAGATTTCACCGAGGCCGCCTTCAACACCTATTTTCCTATTTACGACTGAGGCCGGGCCCAGACTGGCGGCTCGAGGGACGCTTTTCATGGGGGCGGAGGCTAAAGCGCTTCCCAGGCCACTTTCAGCCACGTCCTGATCCCTTTTCTGACAAGTTGTCTTGACAACTTATTCAAACCCGTCACCCTTCCCTCGTGTCCGTTCTCAACGCCGATTCCCGGGTTCCTCTCTATCACCAACTCGCCGACCTGCTCCGCGAGCGGATTCGTGCGGGCGAATACCCGGCCGGGGATCGCATCCCCTCGGAGCCCGAACTCTCGCGCACCTTCGGCATCGGTCGCCCCACCGTCCGGCAAGCCACGGACCTCCTAGTCCGGCAACGCTGCCTCGAACGGCGACGGGGCTCGGGCACCTTCGTCATCCACCCCCCCGACGAGATCGACGCGCTCTCCCTCGCCGGAACCATGGCCTCCTTCGCCAAATCCGGACTCGCCGTGACCACGAGCATTGTCGAGCCCGTGAGGCGCCAGCGCGTGGAGCCCGACCCCGAAAACCCCTTTGCGGGCCGAGAGGCCTGGACCCTGCAACGTTTATCCCGAGCAGAGGGCACGCCTGCCCTGCTCGAAGCACTCTGGTTCGATATCGAACTCTTTGCCGGGCTCGATGGCATTCCCCTGGAGGGGCGCTCGCTCTCCCAACTCGCCGACCAGCATTTCCGGCTCCGTGCCGAGAGCGCGGGGCAAAATTTCCGAGTCGCGAACTGCGATCCCGCCAGCGCCGGGCACCTCGAACTCCAGCCCGGCACCCCCATCTTGTTGGTCAAGCGGCGCGTGCACTTCCCCGGCGCTCCGAACACCGTCTATTCCGAGCTTCGTTGTCGCACCGATGAACTCGTTTTCTCCCAAACCCTGGAGACGCCACAGCATGGCTGAAACAAATACGAAAGCGGGCTACTTCGGCGAGTTCGGAGGCTCCTTTATCCCCGAGATCCTCGCCACGACCTTCGCCGAACTGCGCGCGGCCTACGGCGATGCTCGCAGTGACCCCGCTTTCTGGGAAGGGTACAAGCGATTGATGTCGACCTACTCGGGTCGCCCCACTCCGCTGACCTATGCCGAGAACCTGACCCAGCATTTCGGCGGCGCCCAGATCTACATCAAGCGCGAAGACCTCAACCACACGGGTGCCCACAAGGCAAATAACGTGATCGGCCAGGGCCTGCTGATGAAACGCATGGGCAAGACCCGGGTCATCGCAGAAACGGGTGCTGGGCAACACGGCGTGGCCACCGCCACCATGGCCGCCAAATTCGGCTTCGACTGCACGATCTATATGGGCGAGGTCGACGTGCGGCGACAACGCCCAAACGTCTTCTGGATGGAGCGGCTCGGTGCGAAGGTCGTCCCCGTCACCGACGGCACGCGCACCCTGAAAGATGCGATCAACGAGGCCTTTCGCGACTGGGTCACCAACATGGACGATACCCACTACGCCCTTGGCACCGCCTGCGGTCCCCACCCCTTCCCGGAAATGGTGACCTGGTTCCAATCCCTGATCGGGGAAGAGGCCCGGGCCCAGATCCTCGAGGAGCGGGGCACTCTTCCGTCGGCGGTCTACGCCTGCGTAGGCGGGGGCTCAAATGCCATGGGTATCTTCAGCGGCTTCCTCGACGATGCCGACGTGGAACTCGTGGGGGTCGAAGCAGGGGGGCACGGCCTCTCCACCGGGCGGCATGCCGCGCGGCTCGCCTCGGACGATGCCACCATCGGCGTCGCCCAGGGCTACAAAACCTTCTTCCTGCAAGACGGCGACGGCCAGATGCGCGAGACCCATAGCGTCGCGGCGGGGCTCGACTACGTCGGGGTTTCCCCAATTCTCTCGAATTTGAGCGAGAACGGGCGTGTACGTTTCGAAGCGGCCAACGATACCGAAGTGATCGAGGCGCTCTCCTTGACCATCCAAAAAGAGGGATTGATCCCAGCACTCGAATCGTCCCACGGTTTCGTCCAGGCCTTCAAGGACGCACCAAAACTCTCCAAGGACGACGTGATCCTGATCAATCAGTCAGGCAGGGGCGACAAAGACATCTTCACCGTCGCGGATGCCTTCGACGACCCCAAATGGCGCCAATTCATTCAGGACAAAGCGGCCGAGTACGCGGCGCGCGGAGACGATTCGGATGTCAAATAACACACCCCTCGAAGGTGCTATTCGCGCGAAGAAGAAGGATCGAGACATCCTGCTGATGACGCATATCGTCGTGGGGCATCCCTCCTTCGAAGATGGGATGCGGGTGGTGGAGGCCATGGTCGAGGCGGGCGTCGAAGTGATGGAGTTGCAAATCCCCTTCTCCGAGCCCACCGCCGACGGCCCGGTGATCCTGCGGGCCAATCAGCAATCCCTCGACGAGGGATCGACGGTCGAACGCTGCCTGCAATTCGCCG
The DNA here is from genome assembly GCA_029243605.1 of Myxococcota bacterium. Lineage (GTDB taxonomy): Bacteria > Myxococcota_A > UBA9160 > UBA9160 > UBA4427 > JAZXM01. The sequence goes on along the minus strand of JAQWRT010000026.1, from coordinate 111,908 downwards.
AAGAATGCGCTCGCCGCTTCGACATCTCGTTCATACTGATGACCTACTACAACATCCTCTTCACATATGGCCTCGAGGCCTTCGCCCAGCGCATGGCCGACGCAGGTCTCTACGGTGCAATCGTCCCCGATCTGCCCCCCGAAGAAGCCGGCGAGTACCTCGAAGCCATGCATTCCCGGAACCTCGCGCCGATCTTCATCTACACGCCCACAACCGACGATGCCCGCATGAAACTCATCGCCGATGTCGCTGAAGGCCTCGTCTACTGCGTGGCCCGCCGGGGCGTCACAGGATCCGATACTCATTTCGACGAGGAACTCGACGTCTATCTGGCCCGCTGTCGCGCCGCGACCGACCTTCCCCTGGCCCTGGGCTTTGGCGTCAAGGACCGCGCCGACGTCGACCACCTCATTGGCCGCGCGGATCTCGCCGTGATCGGAACTCAGACGATCCGGCTGATCGAAGAGAAGGGCATCGAGGCGGTGAAGCCGTTCATCGAGGGCCTACGCGACCCGAATTGATCTCGCCGCCCACAGGCTTCTCTTCGGGCCGGGGTATTTGAGGCTGCGGGTTCTAGCGCGGGCAGCGATAGGCCTGAGCGTTAAAGACTTCTCCGGAAGCGGCCGCGTCGGCGGCCTCAACCTCGCCGGTGGGGATCACGAGGTTCGCCTCCATGCGGAGTGCCTTGCGGGTCAGGTCGTGGAAAAAATCCACCTCGGCGCCTCCGGTCGCCCCGCCCAGGGAGCTGAGATCCTGCTCGGGCATGGCGATCGGGCCCAACGCGGTGCAGTCCGCCCCGGGCTGCTCGCCCACCGCCACGATTTCCACCGCCCGGCGCACCGAGGAGGTACGGAATTCTGGCTCCCCCTCCGAGCAGGCGGCCAGGATGAGCAGGGATGGGATAAGCATCTTTCGGAACACGGGTTTCCTTTCGTTCGGCCCGGGCGGCAACCGACTGCTCGCCGTTGCCGGGCTCTCCCCAGAAAGCTACAAGCCGCGCCCCAGGAGCGCTATGCGCCCGGCCCGGACTGTGGAGGCCTCGCTTCGGCAGTCCGCTAGCCTATGCTCCAAGGCGTGACGTTGCCCGCGGTCGTCGCCCGGCACGGATTCCAGACGAGGGGCTTCGTAACCCGTTGCCACTCCGCGCGGCCCAAGGAGGATGACCATGAGCTCTCTCGGGGTCTTCTGCGTAGCTCTGGGCGCTCTGACCCTCCTCTTTCGATTCCCCTTGGTGCTCTCCCCGGAGCGCACACTCGCGGCCTGGCGAAAGCTCCTCGGCTCCCGCCGCTCGGTCCGTCTTTCGGGCCTCGTCATCGGCGGCCTGGGCTTCTTCGCCCTGAGTCTGCCCGTGGGCGACGGCCTCCTGCCGATCCTCATCTGGATCTGGGGCGCCCTCGCCAGCGGGGTGGCCTTGGGCTTTCTGATCTTTCCCCAGTTCTCCCAGGATCTCGCGCTCGCTCTCTACGAATGGGTCGAGCGAGCGATGAGCGCCGCTGCCCTGCGCGCCCTGGGAGTCGTGTCGCTGATCTTCGGCGCCGGGCTCATCTACCTCGGCCTCTACGTGGTCTAGCGGGTTGGGCTCACTCCGTGATCCCACCAGCCCCTTCACACCCCGGCCTAGGCGTAGTCCGCCATGGAGTGTTTGAGGAACGCCCGAGTCCGCTCGAACTCATCGCTGCTGCGGACGAATTCCGACGCCGCAAAATCGGTGACCCCGGCCTCGGCGAGGGCACCCAGGGCTTCGGCCACCCGCCCCTCACTCCCCGCCAGAACCAGGTCTCCCGGGCCCTCGACACCCTCCCGATCAAACATGGCGCGATACGAGGGCAACTTCCCGTACATCGAAAGACCCCGAGCCACCTGTTCGCGCACGGTCTCCTCGTCCTCGGTAATACAGACCGGTAGGGTGGCGATAATCCGCGGGGGCCCTTTTCCAGCCTTCGCCGCCGCCTCGCCAATCACCGGCGCAATGTGTTCGCGGATCGTCCTCGGGCCTACCCAGGCCAGGGTCGTCCCCTGCGTGCGCGCCCCGGCCACCCTCAGAGCCTGGGGGCCCAGAGCCGCCACCACCACCGGGCAGGCCTCTTCCGGCGGGCCGAAGACCTGGGCTTCGCACGCCAGGGTCTCCCCCGAGTAGGAAACCCGCCCCTCTTCGAGCAGGGGAACCAGGACCGAGAGGAATTCCCTGAGATGGCGAATCGGCTTTTCAAACCCGATCCCCAATTGGGCCATCATGGGCGCGTGGGAGAGGCCGATGCCCAGGGTAAAGCGACCGGGCAGCACGCTGAGGGCGGTCAGGGCCTGGCCCGCCAGGGCCATGGGGTGCCGGGGGAATGTGGGCACCACCGCCGTGCCGAGTTCGATGTCGGGCACCGATTGCCCTGCCAGGGCCAGAGTGGTGATGGCATCGAGGCCACCCGTTGGGTGTTCGGCCAGCCAATAACTCTTGAAACCGTCCGCTCGCGCCTGTTCGGCGTGCTCGGTAATGGCCTCCACCGAGGCCTTCTGAACCAATCCCGTGCCGTTGATTCCGAAACGCATTTTTCCCCCTCCGGCGCTATCCATCCCGCCATCGATCCGCTCGCCGGAATATAACCAAGCCCATTAGCCCGGGGCCCCACCCGAGCCTTGCCCTGGGCAATCAATCCGGCCATCATCCGCGCCATCCGGTGGGAAGCATGCCGCGCCGATTTTCTCGGCTCCGATTCTTCAACCGACAACCCATCACGAAGGGCAAGCCCATGCCTGATCTTCATCCGGCCCCACTCCTCGCCATCATCGGAGGCAGCGGTGTCTACGATCTTGAGGACCTCAAAAATCCCAAATGGCGGCATCTCGAAAGTCCGTGGGGAGAGCCCTCGGACGACGTCCTCTTCGGCGAACTCGCGGGGGTCCGCGTCGCGCTGCTCCCCCGGCACGGTCGCCGCCATCAGCTGAACCCCTCAAAGGTCAACTACCGCGCCAATATTGACGTGCTGAAGCGGGCCGGGGCCACCGATATCCTCTCGCTCTCCTCGGTCGGCTCATTCCGCGAGGAGCTACACCCGGGCACCTACGTGATCGTCGATCAATTCATCGATCGCACCTTCGCCCGGGCAAAAACCTTTTTCGACGCGTCCATCGTCGCCCACGTGTCCATGGCCCACCCGGTCAATCCGCGACTCGGTGACTGGTGCGAGGACGCCTGCCGAGCCCAGGGCATCGCGTATCGCCGGGGAGGCACCTACCTCGCCATGGAGGGGCCTCAATTCTCAACCCTGGCCGAGTCCGAGCTCTACCGGCAATGGGGTTGTGACGTCATCGGAATGACGAATATGCCCGAGGCCAAGCTCGCCCGAGAAGCCGAAATCCCCTACTGCAGCGTGGCCATGGTGACCGACTACGATTGTTGGCACCCCGACCACGAGAACGTCGATGTCGAAGCGATCCTCTCGGTCATGCGCCAAAACGTCGCGAGTGCCAAGGGCCTCGTCCGAGCCCTGGCCCCACGCATGGCGGAGCGACCCGCCCAATGTCCCTCGGGCGACGACACCGCCCTCGAAGGAACCATCATCACCCACGGCGAACTCGATCCCGAAAATGCCAAGGCCCTGGATGCCGTGGCCGGGCGCGTCCTCAAGCAACGCTAGGGCGCGGTCTGCGCAGAATCGTGGGTGCTCTCGAAGAGCCTCACCCCGGGCCGGGTTCGCATCGCCGCCCCCGCCGCTTGCGGTGCCAGCCGAGCAGAAGCGCGGCCAGGGCAAACTGGCCGGGCACGATCAGGGCCATGGGCCAGCCTCCCTCCCCAGGCCCGGCCAAGGTGAGCGGTGAGCAGGCGACGATCTCCGAACCCGCAGCCACACCCCCCGAGCCTGCCACCGCATCCCCCGAGCCACTCGACAGATCGATAATGGAGACCACTCCCCCGGCCGATTCGTTGAAGCAGTAGATCACCGCCAGGGCGGCCACGGTGGCAAAGACCATGAAGGAAAGTCCGAGCACCAGCAGGGGCACACTCCCCAGGTCCAGCCCGGCGCCAAAGGCCTCGGCGCCCAACTCGAGGATCGCCCGAGCGGCTTGACTCGCCACCTCACCGCTCTCGCTCAGGGGACTCAACTCAGCCGCCTCACCCCCTGGGTCCCAGAAGCTCACGGGGTTTCCCAGGGTGTAGGCGAATTGGTTCAAGGGGTTGTAGCGGCTGTCGGGGGAGATGAATCGGCCCGCCTGGGGGTCGTAGACCCGTCTTCCCAGGATCAGAAACTCCCCCAAAGACCGCCCCCCGGCGAAATTGCGCCCTCCCACCGAATCCCCGTAGGCGCTCGCGAGACCAAAGGGGCCGTACCCATAGAATTCAACCAACTGCCCCTCACCGTCGGACACCATCTGCACGTTCCCGCGAAAATCCTTGTGCTGATAGACGCGCTCCCCGGTGGCAAAGCGAATCTGGACGCCCTCGACTTCGAGGGAAAGCGGCTGCCGCGCGGCATCTCCCACCATGCTTCCTCCGAAGAGCATGCGCCGGGTGCCATCGGGGGTGGAAACCGAAAGCGGACGCCCGAGGGAATCCCACTGGAGTTGGATGGAATCCCCGATGCCCTCGAGGAGCCCGGCGGCGTTCCAACGGAAATCGGTTTCGTCCCGGCGGAGAAGAAAACCGGACTCGTCCCAAACGTAGTCGTGGGCATCGGCTCCGAGGGAGGCAAGAAGCCTGTTCCTCTCGGCGTTGTACTCGAATTGAATCTTCGGAGCGGTCTCCGTGGCCACCCCGAGCCAATTGCCCAGGGCATCGAAAGCGTACTCGCCCATCATCCCAAAACTCTCGGACCCGGGCCCGGTCGCCTCCCAAGCTCGCAACCTGGGGCCGTAGCCCTCGGGCGACCCGAGCAGACCCGGGCGCGGAGCGAGGGTGTAGACCTCCTCGCTGTACAGACCCCCAAGGCCGCCCGAGGCGGCCCCCTCGATTTCGGTTGTCGCGGACAGGCAGGTCGAAGCGATCTCACAATCGCTCCAGGAAAGTTCTGTTCGGGCAACCCGGTTCCAGTCCGCCTCCCAGAGAACCGTCCTCGCGAGCCTCCCAGTCCCCGAGTCGTACAGGTATTCACGGTGGAGACCGTTCCCGTAGGTCTCCTCAACCAATCGCCCCTCGTCAAAGTGCCGCCCGAGGACTTCTTCGCCCTGGTCGGTGACCCCCACCCGGCGATCGGCCCGGTCGTAGGCGAACCCGAGAGTGCGCCAGGCCGGCGAGTGGATATGCGAATGAAATTGTCGCTGGATTTCCCGGGACCGCGCATCGTATTCCCGCCGGAGAACCTCGCCCTCGGGAAACCCCACGAAGGCCGGGCGCCCAGCGGCGTCATAGCCGTAGACCTCCATCCCCGGCCGACGACTGTCGATCAGGAAGTCGAGGCGGCCGGCTTCCCAGCCGAGATCGACCCGCTGCTCGAGCCCCCCTGCGTCCAGATAATCAAATCGAATGGGCCTTCCCATGACGTCCCGGAGAAGTTCGGTGCGCATCCCGTTGGCCAATTCGATGGCCGCAAGATCACCGGAGTCGGCGTACTCGTAGGTCTGGCTCTGCCAGGCACCATCCACGCGTTCCCGGCGCGACGCCAGACGACCGGCCCCGTCGTAGTCGAACACGGCGTCCCCGCCGTAGGGGCGCTCGATCATCGCGACCCGGCCATCGCTCCGGTAGTGGAGAGCGAGTTCGGCGCTCTCCTCCATGGATGCGTCCAGGGTGCTCTTTCCCGCCAGTTCCACCAAGACCACGTTGCGGTCCTCGTCGAAAACTCTGCGGCGAATGCCCGGACGCCCGGGCGAAAGAACCTCATCGCTGCCGGGACCCTCGAGAAGGTTCCCCACGCTGTCGTAGCGGCGATGGTACTCCGAGGCGCCCTGTACGAATCGGGTCGCGTGACCGTGTTCCCCGTAATCGTAGAACCCGGTCTCCACTCCCGAGGCCTCGCGCAGAATACTCAGGAGCCCCTCTTCGTCGTGATAGTGCCAGCGGGTCTCCCCCTCTCCGTTGGTGACGCTCAGGGGGTACCCCCGGGCGTCGTAACTCCGAGCCTCGACCATGCCCAGGGAATCCGAGACCTGGGCCAGCGGTCGTTGGAGGGGCCGCCGCCAATTCTGGGCCTCGGGGGCGTACGCGTAAGCGATAATATTTCCCGAGGACGACTCGACCTCGACCGGGTCGTCGTCCTGGAAGACCCACCGGGTCCGGGTGCCGTCGGGCGCCAGCCTCGAGAGGGGCCTCCGCCCCGACCAACTGAGGGTGGTCTCCCCACCGGCGGCGTCGCGCGCCGTGTGGAGCCGGTGGTCGGCGTCGTAGCGGTAGACGCTCCGCCCCCCACGCACGTCTTCCACCAGGGTAAAGAAGAGCTCGACCTGGGGGTCGTAGCCGTAGCGAAAACTTGTTGCCCCCTCACCCGCGCCCATCCGACGCGCCGACGCCAAGCGCCCCGAGGCGTACTCGAATTCCACGCGTTCCCCCTCGCTATTCGTATACGACTCGAGGAGACCCTGGGAATACGCGTAGCGCCCACCGGGCCAACCCCTCGCACCATCGAGGGCATCCCGAGCCACCTCGGGACGGCACGCCGGGTCGTTTTCGAATTCGGCTCGGCGCCCCGCCCTATCCTCGAGGCCGCTCACACACCCCCGGTCGTCGTATTCGATGTCGTAGACCGGCCGGCACGGGTATCCGGCGCGGCATTGGCTCACCCCGGTCGCGCCCAATCGCCCGTCGACGAACTCCCAGGCATAGATCAGCGCCGGGCGCATTCCATGAGTGCCGGTCATGGCCACCAGTTGATGAAAAATCCCGAAATGATAGACGTAGCCCCCCTTGGTCTTGACACGTTGGTCGTCCAGCTTGACCCAATGGGTCCCCGGGACCGCCGCTCCCGGGGCCAGGGTCCCGAGGTCGTGCACAGCCCCGGTCTCGTCGACAAAGGTCTCGCCGTCGTAGCTCATGGCAAAGGGCCAGGCCCACTGGCGGGTCGCCGAGTTGTAAACCGCCCCCACCTCCAGGGTCCCGAAGAAGGTATCCAGGGAAAAGTCCCGGCGACGAAGTACGAGGTTGCCACCCGCCACATTCACTCGGCCCTGGGGCAGTTCGAGAAAAAGCGGCCGGGCGTATTCGAGAACCCCCGGCTGCGGCGGGCTCGCGCCCAGGGGTACGCAACTCGTCGACGCGACCAGAAAAAAACATTGCGCCAGGGCGAGTATGGACCTCGCCCCCGGGCCGCCCCTGCGCGCGATGCCACCCCTCCACCCCAACCCTTGCATGGTTTTCCTCCGCCCGAGATCTCCAAGATCCGGCCTCGCCCACGGACCCGAGACCCTTCGGGCACGACCGCAACCGACCCGCCCGAAATCCTTAGAAGCAACCGGCGTGCCAGGGGGTGGGATTGCTTCCAAGACGGCGGCGGGGCTAGACTTCCCGGCGTCCCCGCGTTTTCAGAGGAGCTGCCGAGGTCCGGACCTTGACCCGCACCCCACCGCACCAAGCTCGACTGCCCTGGCTACCCGAGTCCACCCACGCGCGGGTTCTCCTCGCCGGCCTATGGGTCGCGGGTCTCTGGCTTCGCCTGGCCGACGTGGGGCCCGCGCTGCTCTTCGGCGACGAACTGCACAGCCTGCGCGACATGCTCGGCGGCTACTCCGAGATCCTCGGCCGCTTCAGCGGAACCGGCGGAGGCCTGGCCCTGCCCCTGCTCCAACGCGGGCTCATGGACCTCTTCGGCGACAGCCACTGGGTGATCCGCGCCCCCGCCTGGATCCCCGGCGCCGTCCTGCTCCTCGTTGTCTTTCCCATCGCCCGGCGCCCCCTGGGCGAAAGCGCCGCTCTGGCCGCCACGGCCCTGGTCGCGGTCTCGCCCCTCCTGATCTTCTACGCGCATTTCGGCCGGATCTACTCGTTGGTCGCCCTGCTCTCCCTGCTGCTCTACCACTGCCTGGCCTCCTGGGAACGCCGGGCCCACCGCGACCCCCGAGCGGGCGCATGGATCGTGGTCCTGACCGCCCTGCTCCCCTGGGCCCACCCCACCGCCCTGGGCATCGTGTTGCCGCTCTATCTCGGGGCCATGCTCGCCTTCGTCCTCGAGCCGGCCCACTCGCGTTCGGCCTCCCGGCGAGCGGCGCTTCACCTGGCCGGAGCCCTGGCATTCGCTGGCATTCTCTGCCTGCTCAGTTATTGGCCGGCCCACGAATCCCTGGCGGCCTTCCTCGACACCAAGACCCGAGAGGAGTACTACGGCGCCTTCGGCCCCCTGGACGTCGCGAGCCTGGCCACGGGAACCCGAGCGGGGTTCGTGCTCTTGGCCGGCCTGGCTGGGGCAGGCCTCCTGGGCTTGCTCCGTCACCGGCGTCACGTGGGGATCCTCCTCGGTTTCGCCGCCCTGGGCCCGCCCCTGACCATCGCCCTGGTTCAGCCCTATGGCGACGCCTACGCGTATGCGCGCTACGCGATGCCCGGGTTGGTTCCGCTCTGTCTGCTGGCCGGGAGCGGTTGGGTCGGTCTCCTCGGGCGCGTCCCTGGGCTCAGCGCCTCGGCTCCCGCCTGGGGCGCCGCGGCTCTGGCCGCCGCCCTCTGGCTTGCCGGGCCCCTTGGCCCGGGGAATCCACGGGTTCCCGAGCACGCCAACACCTACCTCTCCATGCGGGCCCTGCCGAGCTTCGAGATCCCGTGGCCCGAAACCCCAAATTTCTACCGCGAACTCGCGGCGCTCCCGGCGGGCGAAAGAGCCGGGCTACGCCTGGTGGAAGTCCCGGCGCTGACCACCCGAACCCGGCACCTCTATCGCCATTACCAGGCCCAGCACGGTGTGGAGTCCTGGGTCGCCCCGCTGCCCGGAGAATTTCCCCGCATCCCCCATGGCCCCTATATCGCCTTCCAGCGGCCCGACTGGCGCGAGACGTCGGGGGCCGACTACCTGGTGGTCCACCTGGACATCGCCGGCGAGACCGCGGCCTACTGGCGCTGGCTCTACGGCGCGGATGGGCCGGGTCCCTTCGATAAAGCCCAGGCCGCCTTCATGGAACGCCACCAACGCTACGGCGGCTTGCTCCCCGCCCCCAGCGACTCCCTACTCTCGAGCCTGGCCGCCCAGCTCGGCGAGCCCCGGGTCAGCGATCCGGGCCTACTCGTCTGGGATCTACGCCCGCCGGCCGGGGGCGCCGACTAGGGAGTGATTCCCAGGGTCTCCGCTTCGAATTCCGCCAAACCCTCGAAGCGTCGGAAGGGCTCGCCGGCCACCGCCGAAGGACTCGGCAAGCACTCGGCGGCGCTGCCCTGGGCGAGCGTGGTGATCAACTGCTTCAGGGCCTCGAGGGGGCTCGCGGCCTGGGGAACCAGCGCGATGGGGTCGAAGTCGTTTCCCCGGAGCCGGATGACCTTGAGCGGTTCGTCGAGTTCGCTCGTCCAGTTGAGAACCAGATCGAGAACCAGCACCGGACGCGCCGAAAGGCCCGCCACCGCACCCACCGCCAACGCCTCAACCCGCCCGTAGGGGATCCGGCCGCGGCCGCGGCCCACGATCTCGACCTCGAGAAATTCAGCCCCCATGGCGAGGGGCACAGCGTCGAGCACCTTGGCACTCCGGGTCGAACCGGAACCCCCGGGCGCCGGGTCGAGGGGGAGCGCCTCATCGGCTTCGATCAGGGGTTCCTCGCCTTCCAAGGCTTCCGCCTCCAGGGCCTCGGCGTCCAACAGGTCGGCGTCCGCGAGGATGGTCGCGTCAATCAGATCGGATTCGTTCAGACCTTCCGAAGCCAGCGCCTCACTGAAATCTGAGGTCGGGTTGAGCGTCGGGTCTAGGGCCGGGGTCGAGTGCAAATCGGAGGATGGATCGGCCAAAGTCTCGAACTCTCCGGGCTCCTCCCACGCCTCGCGCTCACCCGAGAGTCCCTCGGCCCCTTCGCCCCCGAGACTCTCCAGGGAGAGCCCAGGGGAATCGTCGAGGAGCAACGGGGCAAGCTCGGGCTCCGTGCCGGGCTCATCCTCCACCAATCCGAGATCCTCAAAGGAAGCCTCTTCAAAAACCGGCGGATCGAAGGCTTCGCCCTCCACGCCGGCCAGCGCCAGGGCGACGCCTTCGGGCGAATCGAGTTCCACGATTTCGCTCTCGTCCCCCGATGCGACCTCGAGGCGCTCGGGTTCCACGGGTTGGTCGAGGTCGAGAACCCCGTCGCCCTCGGACACGGACACGGGCTCGCCGGCCTCGGCCAAGGGACTCGAGCCTCCCCTCACCAAAGATTCCAATTCTTCGCGAGAATCCGGGTCGAGTTGGGCATCCGCCAGGGCCACCCGGGCCGCGGCCTCGGCGATTTTGGGGTCGAGATCGCGAGCGCTCCGCACCACGCGCTGAGCCAGCGCGGTGGTGAGCCCCTCGGAATCCTCCAGCGCCCAACGCAGAGCCTCCCGGGCTCCCGCCGCCTCGCCCCGCTCGAGGAGAGACTCCGCCAGGCGAGTGGTCATGCGCGCCTCGACCTGGGCCTGGGGGGCGTGCTGAACGATTTCGAACCAATACCCCAGCGCCTGGTCGAGATCCCCCCCGCGCAATTCGGCGCGGATCCTCAGGAGAATGACCTGAACCACCTCGCCCGCGCGGTCCTGATCACAGGCCAAGCGCCACCAGGCGTGGGCCAGCGCATCGTCCTTCGGATCTTCCTCGGCCGCCCGGGACAGGGCGCTCCAAGCGGCGTCGTGCTGGCCATCCGCCAAGGCCCGGCGGGCCAGCGCCAGCGCGGGGTTTTCCGACGAACGACTGGGATCCGACCGCTCCGCGCGTCGGCGCTCCAAGCCCAGGGCGCCGAATCCCGCGACCAAGAACACCCCCACCCCGAGTCCCGCGGCGTGAGCGGCCAGGGGCAATCCCTCGACCCGGTCTAAGTAGGCACCGCGGACGACGACGTACTCGGCGAAGAACCAGAGCGGAAGCAGTAGCCAGCCCGGGACGAGAAAACGCCCTCCCCAGCCACGAATCAAATACGCCACGAGCAAGGCGCTGAGCAATCCGCTCATCCCCGCCAGCGGCGGATCGCCCTGGGGCGCGAACCCCGCCTGGGCGAAGGCCGATACGAAAACCGCGGAAAAACAGAAGAGCGCAAAGAGGAGCGATCCCCACGCCGCTTCGAGACCCGCCCCGGCCACCACCAGAAAGGCCAGGGAAAGGGCGAAGGCGAAGGCTTCATTGTGAAAGAACGCGTAGGCGAAAAATTTGGAACTCACCGGATCCCCGGGATTCACGGCAAAGCGCCAGGCCCGGCTTACCTCGCTCCGAGCCTCTCGGGCCTCGTCCGCCAGAGCATCGAATTGCGCCTGGCTACGCGCCCGCGCCGCGGCCGAGGGGCGCCCGGCGGCGCCATCGGTCCTGCGCCCGTCGATATAATCGGCGTACTCGGATCCGATGAGGATCCTGTCCCCGGCGGTCAGGGTGACCGCGCGGTGACCGCGGTAGAACTCCAGCGCCTCTTCCCGAGTGCGTTCGGCGTGGATCGCTGCGCCCTCGGGCGTGGCCGTGGGCCAAACCGAAGCGGCCACGAGCAGGACCGCCAGAGCACCTGTAATCAGCGGCACACGATTGCCTGTCAAGCTTGCCATGAACCCGCGTTCTCCCGCGTCACTACGATGATGAGGGCCGTCCCTGGGCCGCGATCCTACCGAAGAACCGCCGGGCGGGCGGCAGCCCCCCGCGATTCCCGGGCAATATGTGCTAACCCGTCGGCCTGGAAATGGAAATCGGTCACTCTTCGAGAATTCTGAAGGCACTTTCCCTCCCGCTGGCCCTCCTTTGTTGGAGCCTGCTCGGAGGCTGCGAAGCCGGAAATGTCCCCGAGTCCCCGGGTGGGCCAAGCGCCCAGGCCGAGGCCGGCGGCGGCCCCGACCCCCGAGAGGGGCTCTCTCCCGACGCCAAGCTTGAGACCGAGGCGATGTTGCGCGAGGACATGGCCACGCCCCGGAGCCCCTCGGACGGGGGCGGACGGGCCTGGCGGCTCGCCTCGGACCACACCCATGTGGCGGGAACCCGGGAGCGCCTGGAGATCGTCTTCGAAACCGGGCCCCTGGGCATCTCCGAGGACGGCGCGATCTTCCTCCAGCCCTCCCCATTCTGGGAGTGGGACCCACCCCAGGCGCGCTTTCCCGATGCCCCCGGCTTCAGCGAGGTCACCGAAATTCCCCAGGGCGTCGAAATCGAACTCGACGACCGCAACCCCGGCATGCTCATCGCCTGGGTCCACGGCCGACCCCTCGAAGCCGGGGAGACCTTCCATTTCGTCTACGGAGCCGGCAGTGAAGGCGCAAAAATCGATCGCTACGCCGAGGAGCAAACCCCCATCTACATCGCCGTGGATGGCGACGGGGACGGGGTTCGCGCCTTCATCGAACACTCCCCGAGGATCGACATCGTCGGCGGACCGCCCCGGCAGCTTCGGCTGACCCTGCCCACCACCGCCCGCCCGGGCGAAACCCTACGGCTCACCGTCGCCGCGCTCGACCGACACCGCAGCCTGAGTCCGGTGGCCGAGGGGCGCGTGGTTCTCACCGATCCGCCCCCCGGTCTTATCGCGCCCCCGGTCATCGAATTGGGCGGGATCTTCGGAGGCCGCCGAACCCTGGAATTCAAGGTGGAAGAGCCCGGGGTCTACCGCCTCGAAGCCGTGGGCGAGGGCGAACTCGAGGGCCTGACCGCGATCTCCAACCCCGTGGTGGTCGCGGCGGAAGCTCCGCGCATCGCCTGGGGCGATCTCCACGGCCACTCCCTGCTCTCCGATGGCACCGGCACCCCCCGACAATATTTTGCCTACGCCCGAGACGTGGCCGCCCTCGACGTCGCCGCGCTGACCGACCACGACCATTGGGGAATGAAGGCCCTCGATGGCCAGCCGGAATTCTGGAGCCAGACCCGCGAGGCGGTGAGCGCGTTCAACCAACCCGGTCGCTTCGTCGCCCTGCTCGGCTATGAGTGGACGAGTTGGCTTCATGGTCATCGTCACGTTCTCTATTTCAGCGACCAGGGCGAGGTCTACTCGAGCATGGATCCCCGCTACCAGACCCCCGCCCAACTCTGGGATGCCCTGGGCGGCCAGACCGCCCTGACCTTCGCCCACCACTCGGCGGGAGGGCCCGTGGCGACCAATTGGCTCTATCCGCCGGATCCCGTCCTCGAACCCCTCACCGAAATCGTCTCGGTGCACGGCAGCAGCGAGGCCCCGGACTCCCCGCTTCCGATCTACGACCCGGTTCCCGGCAACTACGTGCGCGACGCGCTGAACGCCGGCTATCGCCTGGGCTTCCTGGGGAGTGGGGATAGCCACGACGGCCATCCCGGAATTCGAGAGGCGGGCCAGAGCGCGGGCCTCGCCGCCATTTTTACCCCGGAGTTGACCCGGGAAGGCGTGCTCGAAGCGCTGCGGGCGCGCCGGGTCTACGCCACCAATGGAGCGCGCATCTACCTGCGGGTCGAACTCGACGCCGCACCCATGGGCAGTTTCGTCGAGGGCGCCCGGGGAGAGGAAGCCGGGAATCAACGACTGCGGGTCGAGATCGTCGCCCCCGAGCCCATCGTGAGCGTCGATCTGATTCGCAGCGGAGCCAGCGTGGCCGTCCCGGTGGATCATCGCACCCGCTGGACTCTCGAACGCGAGATCCCCGCCCTGCGACCCGGCGAATACCATTATGTGCGCGTCACTACCGAAGGCGAAGGCGCCGCGTGGTCGAGCCCGATTTTCGCCCGCTAGCAGGGATATCCCCGGGTGCGGCGACGCCCCGCATCTCGATCCTATTGCCCTTCTACAATGCCGCCGAAACCCTCGCCTCCTGCCTGCGCAGCATCCAGCGCCAAACCGAAACCCGTTGGGAGTGCATCGCCGTCGACGACGGCTCGAGCGACCCGGGCCCGGGCCTAGTGGAGGCCGCCCGGGACGCCGACCCGCGCTTCGTCCTGATCTCGCGACCCCGGGCCGGACTCGTCGCCGCGCTGAACGCCGGGCTCGAGCACTGCCAAGCCGAATTCACCGCCCGCATGGACGCCGACGACTGGATGCATCGGGATCGCCTCGCCGCCCAACTGAGTCAACTCGAGAGCCAACCCGAACTCGCGGGCCTGGGCACCCGAGTGCGCACCTTTCCCCGAGGCGCCCACAACCCCGGGCGCCAGCGCTACGAAAAATGGCTCAACCGTCTCGTGGAACCCGAGAGCGTGGCCCGAGATGCCTTCATCGAGTGCCCCATCGCCCACCCCACCCTCATGCTCCGCAGCGAAATCCTGCGCGCGTTCGGATACCGCGCGATGGGTTGGCCCGAGGACTACGACCTGCTCCTGCGCCTCCTCGCCGCCGACCATGCCCTGGCCGTTCACCCCCGCCGGTTGCTCGGTTGGCGCGACGGCCCGGCGCGGCTCTCGCGCCAGGCTCTGGAATACACCCTCGAACGCTTCACCGCCTGCAAGGCCGCTCACCTGGCGAGCGGGCCCCTGGCCGGGTCCGAGCGCTACTTGCTCTGGGGCTACGGGGCGACGGGTCGGGCGCTTCGCCGGGCCCTGCTCCACCTGGGCAAATCCCCTTCGCATATCGTCGAGGTTCACCCGCGAAGACTCGGCCAGGTCATTCACGGGGCCCCGGTGGTGCCCCCGGAATCGATCCCGGAACTCCCCCGGCACCCCCTACTCGTGAGCGTGGCCGGCCCCGGACCCCGGGCCGAGATCAGGGCGACCCTGGCCGCCCTGGCGCTTCGCGAGGGGATCGATTTCTACTGCGTGGCCTAAAACCGGGCTAGAAGGACGCGTTGCCGGGCACCCGGGGAAAGGGGATCACATCGCGAATATTGGCCATCCCGGTCATGAACTGCACCAGCCGCTCGAAGCCGAGACCAAAACCCGCGTGGGGCACCGAGCCGAAACGTCGAAGGTCGAGGTACCACCAATACTCTTCCTCGGGCAATCCCTGATCGGCGATTCTCCGCTTGAGGACATCCAGCCGATGCTCGCGTTGGGAACCGCCGATGATCTCACCGATCCGCGGCACCAGCACATCCATGGCGGCGACGGTCTGGTCGTCGTCGTTGCAGTACATATAAAACGCCTTGATGCCCTTGGGGTAGCCGGTCACGATGAGCGGCTTACCGAAATGCTCCTCAGTGAGGAAGCGCTCGTGCTCGCTCTGCAGGTCCGCCCCCCAACTCACCGGGAATTCGAATTTTCGCCCGGACGCCTCGAGGATCTCGACGGCCTCGGTGTAGGTAATGCGCTCGAAGGGTTGCTCGATGACGTGTTCGAGGGTGGAAAGCACGCTGTCGTCGATGCGGGCGTCGAAGAAGGCAAGGTCGTCCTCGCATTTTTCACCCACCTGGCGAAAGACCGACTTCAGAAAATCCTCCGCCAAATCCGCCAGGCCCTCGATCTCACAAAAGGCCACCTCGGGTTCGACCATCCAGAACTCCGCCAGATGGCGGCTGGTATTCGAGTTCTCCGCACGAAAGGTGGGGCCGAAGGTGTAGACCCGCGATAGCGCCAGGGCGCCGATCTCGGCTTCCAATTGCCCCGAAACCGTGAGGTAACTCGGCGCCTCGAAGAAATCCTGCTTGTAGTCCACCGCTCCCTGGTCGTCCCGGGGCGGATTCGAAGGGTCGAGGGTGGACACCCGGAACATGTCCCCGGCCCCCTCGGCGTCGGACAGGGTGATCACCGGCGAGTGCAATTGCACGAAGCCCCGCTCGTGAAAGAAATCGTCGATGGCCCGGCTCGCCGCGTCGCGCACCCGCAAGACCGCGCCAAGGGTGTTCGTCCGGGGCCGCAGGTGGGCGATGGTGCGGAGGAACTCGAAACCGTGACGTTTTTTCTGGAGCGGGTAATCGTCGTCCACGCCCCCCACGAGCCTGACTTCCCGGGCATGCAATTCGAAGCGCTGTCCCTGACCGGGGGAATCCACCAATTCTCCCACCGCCTCCACGGCGCAGCCGGTCCCCAGGCCCCGGACCTCGTCCTCGAAACGAGCGCACTCCGGGCCGGCAACGGCCTGAATCCCAGCCATGCAGGACCCATCGAAAACCTCGAGAAAGGACACTTTCTTCGCGTGGCGCGCGGTGCGCAGCCAGCCGCGCACGGTCACCTCGCCCCCCGCCTCCGGCCGGGCCAAAATTTCGCGGATCAACTCGTCCATTCCCCTCGCCTCCTCGAAATGGGAGAATAACGCCGCCCGGGCCGTGACCGCTATGGTTCCGGTCAGAGGGGACGCGACGAAGCGATGACGATCAACTGGTTTCCGGGGCACATGAACAAGGCGAGGCGTGAACTCGCCGAAACCCTGGCGCGGATCGACGTGGTCATCGAAGTGCTCGACGCGCGCCTGCCGCGATCGAGCCGAAACCCCATGCTGGCCGAACTCCGGGGCGAGACCCCGGCGATTCCGCTGCTCAACAAGAGCGACCTGGCCGACCCCCGGGTCACCGAGGAATGGCTCGCCGCCCTCTCCGAGGAGGCCGGCGCCCCGGCCCTGAGCATTTCCGCCACCGACGCCGGCGATGCTCGGCGCATCCCGGGCCTCTGCAAGACCCTGGCTCCCCATCGCCGGGGAACGGGAAAGAGCGTCCGCTGTATGGTCGTCGGGATCCCCAACGTGGGCAAATCCACGTTGATCAACACCATCGTCGGCCGCCGCATCGCCAAGGTCGGCGATCAGCCCGCCGTCACCCGCCGCCAGCAGCAATTCCACCTCGACGGGGGCGTCTCCCTCTCCGATACCCCGGGCGTGCTCTGGCCCAAGCTCGCCGACCAGGAGGGTGCCTACCGGTTGGCGGCCTCGGGCGCGATTCGCGAAACCGCCTTCGAGGTGCGTGATGTGGCCTTCTTCGCCGCGCGCTTCCTGGCCGAGCGCTACCCGGAGCCCTTGGCCGCGCGCTACAAGCTCGAAACGATTCCCGAATCCGGACCCGCCATCCTCGAGGCCCTCGGGCGCAAGCGCGGTTTTCTCCAGCGCGGGGGCGTCGTCGACGAGGAGCGTGCGGCGGACATCTTGCTGCGCGAATTGCGCGGCGCCAAGATCGGACGCGTCAGCTTCGAGCGCCCGGGCGATTTTGCCGAGCCCGAAGAACTCGACTAGGCGAGTCGGCGCGAAGCCGCCGGCTCAGAACGAACGGGGCTCCAGGAAAGCCAGGGGAGCCGGGTCTTCTCCGCCCGAGCCCCAGATGTATTGGAAGCCAAAGAAGGCCTGCCACTCGATCCGCTCCCGGCCATCCGAATCAATCCCGGTCCCCGCGGATCCCAGCATGTGAACGGCATCCAGCATCGCCCAGTCGAAGCCGACGTTGACCGCAAAATCCGTCGCCCGTCCGCTCACCTCGGTTTGGTTCACACAGAGCGTCGCCACATCGAAGCATTCGGGCGAACGCTCGAACCAGACCTCGGAGAGCAGGACCAGGCGATCCGTCGCGCTGTAGAGCCCGTAGAGGCCCCCTCGCCAAATGTCTTCGCCGTCGTTGAGCCACGTATAACTGGCGTCCACCCCGAGCGCGAAGCGGCCCAGGGTCCGCTCGATCTGGATGGCATTGGAAATCCCGACGCGGTTTTCGCCGGCGAGCTCGAAGATTGCGACTGGGGTCCAGGCGGCGTTCCAATCGGGACCCGCGATGGGCTGCCACTTCAACCCGCTGACCACAGCGCCGTCGTCTTGGGTCGGCTCACCCGAGCCCACCACGAAGAAACCCTCGGCGACGAGCAGAAAATCGAGACCGTCCACGACCCCCACGGTGAGGTCGAAAATTGGGCCGTGGAGCCCCTTCTCACCCGCCTGCTCGGCCGCAGACGTGGCCAGAATGATCTCGACGGTGCCCTTGCCGACGGCGTGGGGATCGTCCAAGACGCCCGGGGGACCCGCCTGGGCCATAAATGACCCTCCCAGCCCAAGGACAACTCCCGTGACGACTACGCAGAGAGTCCTGAGTGCAATGTTCACGGCTGACCTCGCAGGGGGGCGGGGCAAATGCTTGACGAACCGACCGAGGCTACCAGAAAGAAACCCCCTGACAATTCCGCAAGCCTGGAAGCCAGCTGCCCGGGCTCTTTTCGGCGGGTCCAGCGAAAGCCCCTAGCGACTCGATGCCGGGCTTTTCTGCAATTCGGCAAGCAGGGCAAGGTACGCTTGGTGGCGCCGGGCCGAGATCTGATCCGACTCCACCGCCGCCAGAACCGCGCAGCCGGGCTCCGTGCGGTGAAGACAGTCGCGGAAGCGACACCCCCGGTCGACGAAGCCCTCAAAGCCCGGGAAAAAGGCGGCCAACTCGGTGGGGGAAACCTCCACCGGGCCGAAATCTCGGAATCCCGGGGTGTCGATCAACTCACCGCCCTCTGCGAGCCGATGCAGGGTCGCGGTGCTGGTGATGTGGCGACCGAGGCCGCTCGTCTCATTGATCTCGCCCACCGAGAGGTCGAGGTCGGGCAACAGGGCATTGAGGATCGAACTCTTGCCGACCCCCGAAGTCCCGACAAAAACCGCGCGGTGGCCCGGCTCGAGCCATGCCCGCAACTCGTCGAGTCCCGCCCCCGTCTTCGCCGAAACCAGCACGATCTCCGCCGCCGCGGAATAGCTCTCGGCCATTTCCCCGTGCAGCGCCTCGGCCCCGGGCAGGTCGGCCTTGTTGACCACGACCCGGGCCTCGAGCCCCGACGCCCGGGCGGCGACCAGACCACGATCCACGAATCCCAGGGGAGACTCGGGGCGCGGAGCCAGCACGATCCCGAGGGCGTCGAGATTCGCGGCCACCGAGCGCACCCGGCCATGGCTGTCTCGACGGCTGAGAACGCCCCGGGCGGGTCGCACCTCCGTCAGCATTCCCGCCTCGACGACGACGCGATCGCCCACGCGCACGGATTGCCGGCGACGTAGGCGCACCCGGCCCGTCTCGCCACTCTCGAGGCGCAACGCCACCGCGATCCCGTAGTGGGCCACGACGACACCCTCGCCCGAGATGTCGGAAGCCTCCATCACCGGGCAAGCTAGCGCCGGGGCTCCGGCCGAACAACTCGCCCGGTCTGAAGCCCCCACTCGAGCTCAGCCCCAGAGCGCCTCGGACAAGCCCGAACTGCGCTCGATGCGCCGGCCGATGGCCGCGCTCAGCACCTCGGCCGAGCTGAAAAGGGTCACCCGCTCCCTCGCTCGGCTCACCGCCGTGTAGATGAGTTCCCGGGACAGAATCG
This sequence comes from Myxococcota bacterium, assembly GCA_029243605.1. Lineage (GTDB taxonomy): Bacteria > Myxococcota_A > UBA9160 > UBA9160 > UBA4427 > JAZXM01. The sequence continues at coordinate 92,733 of JAQWRT010000026.1, read as the reverse complement.
GCGAGGCCTCCTCGGGCAGCACCACCGCCACCTCGGCGAACTCCGACCCCTGACTCTTGTGCACCGTGGTCGCAAAAACCGTCTCCGCCGCCCCGATGCTCAGAGGGGAATACCAGCGGGCGCTGCCATCCGGGGCGAGGAAGAAGACCCGCGGTCCCCGCTCCGGGGCCTCGGGATCCGAGCAGACGATGCCCACATCCCCGTTGTAGAGTTCGAGCTCGTAATCGTTGCGGATAATACCGATGGGGCGAACCGGAGGGTTGGCCGCCGCCAGATCCAGGCTCCCCCCGAGGCCGAGCAAGCGCTCGGCCTCGGCGTTGAGCGCGTCCACGCCCCCGCGACCACGGCGATGCGCGCAGAGAACCCGAAAACCGTCCAGCGCGCGCATGCGTCCCTCGGGCGAAGTCTGTTCACAAAACTCGGCGTAGCCCGACCGGATCGCCCCGGAGAGCGCCTCCCCCCAGCCACCCCCGGGCGACGGCTCCACCAGACGAACCTCGGGCCGATCCTCATCGGCGAGGAGCGCGAGGGTGCCTGGGGCGTCGCCCGCGTTGATCAGGCGAGTCAATTCCTCGAGGCCGCCCTGGGAAGAGAAGCGGTAGTTGCGCGTGAGATGGACCACGGAATCCGGCGCGTCGACGGGCTCGCCCCCGGGCCCTCGCCCGATATCGCCGAGCACCGAGCCCGCTTCCACCGAGGCCAACTGGTCGCGATCGCCGAGCAGGATCAACCGAGCCTCGGCGGGCAGGGCCTCCACGAGTCGGGTCATCAGGGCGAGGTCGACCATCGAGGCCTCGTCGACGAGCAGCACATCGAGTTCGAGGGGGTTGTCGGCGCCGTGGCGGAAACGATGGGCCGTCCCGCCCCGCCGCCCGAGGCAGCGGTGAATGGTGGACGCGGCAATGGGCACCGCGGCCTTCACGGCTTCGGCGCAATCCAGGGCCTCGAGGCTTCGCTGCACCGAGCCCTGGAGATGGGCCGCCGCCTTGCCCGTGGGCGCCACCATCTGCACCCGGGGCGGCGCTTCGCCCTGGGCCAGGGCCTGCTCGGCCAGGAGCGCCAGGATCTTGATGACCGTCGAGGTCTTGCCCGTGCCCGGCCCCCCGGAGATCACGAAAAAACGCGAGCGCAGGGCGCCCTCGGCAGCCCGGCGTTGAAGGTCGGATCCCGGCGCGCTCTCCTCGCCGAAGAGCCGGTCCAGGCCCTCGCCGAGAACCGCTTCGTCCAGGGCGGCGGCGCCCTGCCCCTCCGCGATCCTGGCCCGCAGGCCCTGAGCAAGGCTCTTCTCGTCGCTCCAGTACCGACGCAAGTAAAGACGGCCCGAGGAATCAAGGACCAGGGGGGCGCTCGAGGGAAGAGCCGCCGGCCAATCCGGCGAGGGCCCGGCGTCGAGGCTTTCGATCATCTCGCTGGTGGACAGAATTTCGAGCCAAGCTTCGAGAGTCGGTGGATCCCATTGCGGTTCGCCGCCTTCGTCCAGCAGCGAGCCCTCGATCAACCGCGAGCCCTCAGCCAATAAAGAGCCCTCGGCCACAAAGCGCGGCAGATCGAGGCAGACATGCCCCGCTCCAACCCGGCGACTCGCCAGACCCGCAGCCAACAGCACTTCCCCGCGCTTCTCCCCGGTCAGTCTTCCCAGGGTTTCGGCGAAGTGTTCATCGAGGGCCGAAAGAGCGCCGGCGCTGCGAAGCTTCTCGAGTTCGGGAATCAAGCCGTCACCTCGCCCGATCCCGCCGGCGGGCCATCGCCGAGGCAGGCGGAAAGCGCCTCGATCAGGGCCCGGGGAGGTCGGTCGTAGAAGACCCCGCGCTCGGCTCCCGTGCCCGGGGACATGCCGCGCACGAAGAGGTAGTAGGCCCCGCCCATATGGGCGTCGTAGTCGTAGCCCGGCAGCCGCCGGGCCAGGTGGCGGTGAAGCGCCAGGGCATAGAGATGGTATTGGAGCACGTAATCCTTGGCCGTCATGCTCAATTGCATCGCCTCCGGGCCATAATCCCCGGGCCGCTCGCCGAGCTTGTTCGACTTGTAGTCGACGAGGTAAAAGCGGCCGTCGTGGCGAAAAGTGAGATCGATGAAGCCGCGCAGATGCCCGCGAAGCGCCGAGAAGGCGAATTCGCCCACTCTTTGCGCGTAGGCGCGGATCCATTCGCTCTCCCCGTGTTCGGCGAAAGCCTGGGCAAGACGCCCAGCCGTCAGCGCTTCGCCTCCCCCATGCGCGACGGGAAGCGTGAATTCCATCTCGTCCACCCGGTCCGCACGGGCCAGGCCGGCCAATTCAAAATCACCGAGGGGGCCGCCCAGGGGCGTGGCCAGCACATCGCGAATGCCGTCGGCAAGCAGCGGGGCCAGATCCGCCGCCAAGCCGTGGCGCCCCAGGGCCTGACGAATCTCCGCGTCGAGGCGCGCCGGTTCCGAGGAGCCGAAATCGATGTGCTCGAAAACCTCGTGAATCATCGTGCCCGGGCCGGCGCCGGCGGGGAACGCGTGGAGCCTGACTTTTTCCTCGTCCTCGGAACTCGGAGCCCCGCCCCCGGGCTCACCCGAAACGGCGTCGTCGTAATCCAGGCCCTGGCTCGAGGGATGGGTATCCGCCCGGGAAGCCCCGCCCGACCCAGCCCCGGCGGCCACCAGACCCGAAAAACTCGAAAGCCGCCAGCGGCTGCCCAGCACCCGCTTCCCCTGGCGCGCCACCAGCCCTTCCCCGGCGGCCTTTGCCGGAGACAACTCGGACCCATCGGCCTCCGGACGGGCGTCCGCCAGGGTCTCCACCGCGATGGCCCCCCCCGCCGCCGAGCCCGCCGCGAGCAACGCCTCCCGGATCTCGTCGTCGCCGAGTTCCTTCGTGTGCTTGTTCGCCGCTTTCTCGAGTTCGTCGCTGGTCTCGGGAGTGAAGTCCTCGATGCCCGGCGGCGGGTGAAGGAGGAGGCCCAGGGCCGAGGATCCGGTGTTGTTGAAAGCGCCCCAGGCCACCACCAAGCGATGCCGGGCCCGGGTCAGGGCGACGTAGAGAAGCCGCCGATTTTCAGCCAGGGTCTCCCAGCGCATCCGGTTGGTCGCCCGGGACTGGTCCGGACTCCCGAGGTCCAGGGTGAGGCGGTGTTCCGCTTCGGGGTCGTGAAAGCGCGGCCGGGCCTGGTCGTCGTTGCCCAGCAGCTTGCCCTCCCAAAGGTCCGGGCAGTAGACCACGGGGTATTGCAGCCCCTTGCTGCCGTGAATCGTCAGAATCTGGACCGCGTCGGCATCGCTCTCGAGCCGGATCAACGCGTCTTCCACCGCACCCTCATCCCGAGCCCGGGCGTCGATGCGCATTCGCCGGAGCCAGGCGTGAAGCGCTCGGGGGCCGAGGTTCCCCTTTTGGGCGGCCTTCTGCACCAACTCGGCGAGTTGCAGAAAATTCGTGAGCCGGCGTTCGCCGCCCGGCGAAGCCAGCAATCGGCCCTGGGTGCCGTGGTCATCGAAGATCAACTGGAGCAGCGCGATGGCGCCGCCGCGCTGCCAACAACGCTCCCAGCCCCGGGCCCGGGCGAGCCAGACCTCCCAGGCCTCGGGATCCTCGGCCAAGCCGACAAGCTGCTCAGCCGACACACCGACCAGCGGCGTGGCAAGGGCCTCGCGAAGCCCCCGGCCGTCGCTGGGATCCGCGGCCGCCGCCAACAGGGCCTGAAAATCCGAGGCTTCGGCGGTGTCGAAGATGCTGTCGTCCACCCGCAGCACGTTGGGAATGCCCCGACCGTGCAACGCCTCGGCGAGGACCCGCCCCGTTTTCTTCGTGCGGCAGAGGATCGCGATATCGCCGGCACCCACCGGGCAGGACTCGCGCTCTTCCCCATCGACCGCGCCGCCCGTGGCCATCGGGGCTCGGGAGGCCAGCAGGCTCGCGATATCCGCCGCGATGCCCCGGCCGATGGACTCCGCCCCCTTCTTCCCATCGAGGCTCTTCTTGCCCTCGTCTCGCCCCAGAAGGAGAAAACGCAGCGCCGCCCCGGCCCCGTCCTCGGCCCGCATGCTCTCGCTCTTCCCCTTCGGCACCTGGGCGGGGTGAAAGGGAATCTCGTCGAAGATGAAAGGCAGCGGCCTCCGCTTGAAGATCCCGTTGACCGCACGGATCAAATCGGGATCCGAGCGCCAATTCTTGTCCAGGGTATCGACCCGGTCCCCAGCGCTCCGCTTGGCGTCGATGTAGGCGAAAATATCCGCTCCGCGAAACGCATAGATCGCCTGCTTCGGGTCGCCGATCATGAAGAGCGAGCCCTCGGTCCCGCCCCAAATGCTCTTAAAGATTTCGTATTGGACCGGGTCCGTATCCTGGAACTCGTCGATCAGGGCCACGGGATGCCGATCGAGAACGCTCTGGGCCAGGGCCTCTCCGGAAGGCCCTCTCAGGGCCTCGGCGAAATCCGTCAGCAAGCTGTCGAAGGTTCGGGTTCGCCGCTCGCGTTGGCGGCGAACCAATTGCTCCCGAACAAAACCCACCAACGCGATCTGTAGGTTCAGCCACCGGGTCTCCTGGAGTTCTCCGTATTCGGCGTCCAACCCGGCGAAGCGCTCGAACGCTTCGAAGAGCGGATGCTCGGGCGCGCTTTGGTCCTTTCGAACGCCCTTCTCGATGCCCCGGGTCGCCAGTTTCAGAAACCGGTTCGGGCTGCTCTTCGTGCCCAGGGTTGCGCCCGGTACCGGCCGGGCCAACAGCGCCTCGATGTCGGCGCGCCAGCCGGCTTCGAATTTTGCCGCGTACATATTTCCCTTGAGAACCTTCTGCTCGGCGGCCTCGAGCAGAATTTTGATGGCCTCATCGCCGCTGACCCGCCAGGCGGCTAGGGAGGCGTTGAAGGCGGCCTCCCACTCCGGGGCCAAGGCTTCCATCGCCTCGTCCACCGGGGTCACCTCCCCGGGGAGCACCACGGTGCCGGGCGGCGAGAGCACCGCCCGGGCCAACTTCGAAAGCGCCTTGGCCGTGCGCCCGCCCCCGGACTCGACCCAGGCCAGAAAATCCCGGGGCGCGTCGAAGAGTTCCCGGGTCCAGTAATCGGCGACGATCTCGTCCATCAAGGGCGAGTCATCGGTCACGAGTTCGGTTTCGAAGGCCGCGCCGCTCTCAAAAGCATTCTCCTCGAGAACGCCGTCGCAGAACCCGTGGATCGTCGAAATCTTGGCCTCGTCGAAACTCCGCAGGCCCTCGACAAGGTGGGTGTGATCCTTGTCCAGGGTTCCGCGCTCGGCGCTGCCCTCGGCGAGGCGCTTGAGCACCGACCCCTCGGCGCGCTTCGAGGGGCGCGCGGCCCGGAAACCCTCGAAGACTTCGACGGCCTCGCGCAGGCGGTCGCGAATCCGTTGGCGCAGTTCGGCGGCGGCGGCCTTGGTGAAAGTGACCACAAGGATCTCGTCGACTCGCCGGCCCTGCTCGACAAGCAGGCGGAGGTACAAGGTTGTCAGGGTGAAGGTCTTGCCCGTGCCCGCGCTCGCTTCGACGAGGCGAGTGCCGTCCAGGGGCACCTCGAAGGGTTCCATCGACGCCATCAATCGCCCCCCTCGCGGTGAATCAGGAGAGGGTCGAACACTCCCCGGGCCAGGCTGCGAAAGCCATCGCCAGGCGTACCGGGATCGGGCCGCCAGGAGACCGCCAGGGGGTCCTGCCCGGCGAAGACCCGGGCAAAATGAACATCCTCTCCCTCGCCCCGGCTCCAGAAAGAGGCCTGCCCCGAAGCGGCGTTTGCGTCATCGCTTCGCCAGGCACTGTAGGCATCGTTGGTGGCGTGCCCTTCGGGATCTCCCTGTTTTGAATTGCGAAGGGTGAGCGCGTATTTGCGAGAGGTCCGGGGGAAGAAGGGCAGCGGACTGGACTGCCCGCGCCGGTAGATCGCCACGAGCTTTTCGAGTTGCGCCCCGGCGTCTTCCACGAAGCCGAAGCGCACATGGATGCCGTTCTTCTTCTTTTCCGAAGGGCGCGCCACGAGGTGGGTCAGGGCCCCGCCCCCTTCGGGCCGCGCCGCGCAGAGCGCCAGGTGGCGAATCCATTCCTCGATTTCCCAGGTCCCCTCGAGCCGTGAAAAGCGCGCATGGACACGCACGCCGTCCCCGATCCCGTCGAGTCTTCCCACCAGGGGCAGACCGGCTTCGCGCAGATCGAATTCAAGGGTTTCCAGCGACCCGCCCCCGGAGACCTCCCGGGCCCGAGCGGCCAAGCTTTCGGCTTCCTGTTCCACCCCCTCGTAGGCAACCCGTCCCGCCGCGCCCAGGGGAAGAATCCCAAGGCCCCGAATCCGAGGGCCATCGCGCTCCGAGGATTCGCCCAGAAGCCGGCGGGCAACGAGTTCGTCGCCGACCCGCCAGCGATCGAGCCCGGCGAGTTCGGCGGGCTCGCGATCCGGGGCGGCATCGCCGTCCTCGGCGAGAAAAATGCGCAGGCGGTTGCGGAGCAGGGAGCGCGCCGGGTTCCGATAGAAGTCGATGAGCTCGTCGAGTTCGAGGGCATCGCCGGTTTCGGCGGGCTCGGAAAGCGGAACCGGAATGAAACGATCCGGTTCCGAGCGCGGCGCCGCCAAGGCCACGGCGCCTGCACAGCCCGTGGCCGAATAACTGAAGAGGCGGGAGTCGCCTTCCCCGGCGCTGAAGTAGACGGGATTGAAGGGCTGGAGTCGGTGCGTGACGGTCACGGCTTCCCGGATTGTGCGGGCACCGGCATCGGGGACGAAGGCACGATCGAGGTGGTCGAGCAATTCGCCGACGACCACCGAGGGGGGAAGGGACTCGTTGTCCCGGGGGTTCTGCCCCTTGTACGTCACGAGGAAATAATCCCGCGCCGAGAGCAACGCCTCCAAAAATAGGTAGCGGTCATCCTCTCGGGAGCTGCGGTCGCCCGGGCGCGGGCGACGGCCGATCAGGTCGAAGCCCAGACGGCGCCGGATCCGGGGGAACTCGACATCTCCGAGCCCCATCAGGCAGACCACGCGAAAGGGAACCGTTCGCATGGGGACCAGTTCGCAGAAGGTGACACCGCCCGCCAAGAAGCCCCCCGAAGGCCGCTTGTCCGCGATGCCGGCTTCGAGTTGTTCGCGCATGGAGCTCAGGGAGAGTTCATCCTCGAATTTGCCCTGCTCGGCGGCCCGAACGATCTCGTCCAGGGCCTCGAGGATCAGCTGTCGCTGATGCGCCGTCTCGCTGTCGGTCTCGATCATGGACTCCACGAGGGCCGCGAGCAGGCCCCGCCACTGAGCGGGGCGAAGGGGCTTTTCGGCCCGGCCATGAAAGTCGAAAAGAGCCCGGGTGAAATCGCCCAGGCGCCCGAGAAGCGCCGCCTCGGCGCCCTGAGCGCCCTCATGGGGGCGAACCCCGGAAAAAAGGCTCTCGGGCCCGTCCGCCATGGCGTAGCCGAGGAAGAGGCGATCGAGGCCAAAGCGCCAGGTATTCTCCTCGGCCGGCGGCTGGCCCTCCCGAACCCGATGCTCCGCGTCGATTCCCCAGCCCACCCCCGCTCCGAGAATCCAGTCGCGAAGGGTCGGCTCGTCCGCCTCCACCAAGCCGAAGCGCTCGCGGATGCACCCGGCTCCGAGCAGATCGAGAACCGCGCTGGCGGAAAGACGCCCGGCCAGGACATCGAGCAGGCGAAAGAAGGCTTCCACCACCTCGAAGACCGAGCGCGCGCCGCGATCGGCCACCCGGCAGGGAATCGCCTGATGACCGCCGGCGCCGACCTCGGCGCCAAAGGCCGCCTCGATGAAGGGGGCATAGGTGTCGACATCGGGGGTCATCACGATGACATCCCTCGGCTCAAGGGAGGGGTCGGTCTCGAAGAGATCGAGCAGTTGGTCGCGCAAAATTTCGGCCTCGCGCATGGGACCGTGGCAGGCGTGGACCTGAATCGAACGATCATCGGCCGCGAGGGCAAGGGGTGAGTCGCCCGTCTCGAAGCCGCCACGATCGCGCAGATGCAGGATGTCGGATTGCAAGGCGTAGAGCATGCAGCCCGGGCCCTCGGTCTCCGAGAGCGGATCGAGGTAGAGATCCTCGTCGCTTTCCTGATAGTCGACGCTCGCCTCGATGATCTCCTGAAAATCCCGACCGAGTCGGCCGAGGGAGGCGAGCAGCGGGTGGCCTTCCTCGAAATGCATGTCCCCGGGCGCTTCACCGCGCACGCGGCTTTCCCGAATCTGTTCCCGAGCGCTGCGGATCTGTCCCCAATATTCCCGGGAAGGGCTCAGCACGAAGAGGTGCATCTCCGTGACTTGGCCGAGACCGGCCAGGGCGCTGAGAAAAAGCGGCGGCAGGGTCGCGACGCCAAAGAGACTGACCCGGTCGGGGACGGTGCCGGGCGCGAGGGAACCCGAATCCAGCACGGCGAGAAAGGACTCGATCCGCCGGGCCAGATGAACCGAACCGTGGCGCGCCACCAGGGCCCGCCAGAGTTCCGCTTGCCAGGCTTCGTCTCGGCGCGAGAGTCCGGGCTCCCGGACCGGCTCTCCGCGTTCCCACGCGAGAACCCATTCGGGCCGATAGATTGCGTAGTGGTCGAAGCTCTCGGCGATTCGGCGAGCGAGCGCAAGCGCCTTTTCGCCCCGGGTCTCGCCACCGAGGTAATCCTGGACCGGGCGGAAACTTGGCTCCCCAGCGAGTTCCCCGAGCAACTCGGCGATGGACCACATGAGCCGTCCGGGTTCGAAGGCATCGTCGACCCGAGGGCGCCCGGGCAGGGAGAGATCATCTTCGAGAACTTTCCCCAGGATGTCGCGAAGAAAGGCGCGAAGAAAGGGGAATTTCGGGTTCCCCAGAACCCCCAGGCGGTTCGAAAGCTCAAGGGAAAGCCAGCGTTCCATGCCCCGGCCCTGAACCACGATGCACTCGGGGGCGAGGGGGTCGGCCTGGGGCTGGGCCACCACCCGGGTGAGCCCGGACACCAACGATTCGACCCGGTTGCTCCGATGGATGTGCACCCCGCCCACGATACGGCCAAGCTCGGGCGCGTTCAATCGGGAAGGCCGAAGAATTCATTTTTTCCCGGCCGATGGGCGCAAGCCCGGAGCGGCTGGAACTCTGAAAACTTTTCGCGCATCCTGCCCGGCATGCGCGAACTGTATTTCGCCTACGGGTCGAACCTGAGCACCCGGCGCTTGGCCGAGCGCATCCCCCACCCCCAGCCGGTGGCGGTGGCCGAACTCGACGCCCACCGGCTCGTCTTCAACAAGCCCTCGGCGGACGGGTCGGGCAAAGCCAACCTGATTCCCGAACCGGGGAGCGTCGCCTGGGGTGTGGTGTGGTCGATTCCCGCGACGGCCTGGACGGCTCTCGACGGTTTCGAACCCGGCTATCGGCGGACGCCCTGCCGGGTGCGCGACGACGCGGGGCAATGGCATAACGCCCAGGTCTACCTCTGGGAATCGCCCGACCCCGAGCAACTCCCCTACGCCGGCTACGTCGAGCATCTTCTCCAAGGCGCTCGGGAGCACGGACTGCCCGATGGGTTCATCCGTTTTCTCGCCGGCGTGCGCACCCGACCGGATCCCGCGGACTGAACCCGGCGGTCGTACAAGCCCCGGCGGTCATACAAGCCCCGGCGGTTCTCAGCGCCCAGCGAGCAGACGCGCCAAACGCCCGACGCCCTCGAGGGTCGGCTCGGGGGGCATCGCGGTATAACAAAGGCGCACCCAGTCGGCGTAATCGCTGCCCGACGAAGAACCCGGGGCCACCAACACGCCCTCCTCGAAACAATCCTCGAGCAGGCCCGGCAACCCGCGCTCATCGAGTTTGCCGGCGACATCGACGAAGAGAAAGGTCGAACCCTCGGGCGGGCTCAGCCCCAAAAGATCGGCCGCCGCCGAACCGACGGATTGGTACTGCGCCCGAGCGTCGCGCTGCCAATCCGCGCCGGCCTCCAAGGCCCGAAGCGCCGCCACCTGGCAGGGCACCGGGGCGTTATAGAAACTGTGGGTACCGAGCTTTTGCGCCTGGTCGATCCAAGCCTCGGGGCCCACCAGGTAGCCCACGCGATTGCCCGCCATGCCGAAGGCCTTGGAAAACGAATGCGCCGAAAGGGTCCGCTCCGGGGCGAAGGGCGCCAGGGGCACGTGCTCGCCGTGGTAGACGAAATCCGCGTAGACCTCGTCGGCTAGAATGCGCCAATCGCGCTCCCGGGCGAGTTCGGCCAGGGCCTCGAGCCAGGACCCGGGCAGCACCCGGCCCGTGGGATTTGAGGGGGTGGATACGTAGAGGGCCACGGTGCGCTCGCTCGCCCGGGCTCTCACCGCCTCCAGGGCCGTTTCCACCGAGTCCACCCGGTCGTAGAAGGGCACCTCGATGGCGGTGGCCCCGGTGGCCTGGACGATGCCCCGGATCAGGGGCCAGAAGGGGGCGAGAATCAGCACCTCGTCGCCCGGGGACGCCACGGCGCCCACCGCGCAGGCCAGACCCGCGGTGGCACCCGCGGCGACGAGCACGGATTCGCGTTCCCAGGTCAGCCCGCTCGCCCTCCGGGACCGCTCCACCAGGGCATCGACGAGCGGGGGCAGGCCCCGGGTATCGCAGTATTGGTGAAGCCCCGGATGCTCCGCCGAGGCGATGTCCTGCATCCGCATTCCCTCCCCGGGCTCGAGCCAGGTGTCGCCCACGTGCAGGGGAAAGACCGGACCCGGATGATCGTGCAAGCGATCCGCAAAGGGCGAGTAGACAGCGCCCGGCATGGCGGCGACGGGAGCACTGAAGTCGGGCGGTCGGGGCATGGCGAACCTCTTGCGGAGTAACGAAAGGAGTGGGGGGGAAACCCGAAGTCGAGCGAACCTAGGGCCCGACGAGGAAAGCCCAGTTCATGACCCGGGTCGAGGGGAGGCGGGTAAAGTCCCCGGGGAGGACCACTCGATCCCGTGCCAGGCCGAGAGCTCGGCCTCGACCTCGGCCAACATATCCTCCACCAGATAACGGTAGAGGAGCGCCGAGGGATGGGGACCCGAGCGCTCGTCGATGAGTTCGGGCCGCAGGTGTCCCGCTCGAAAGGCTCGCTCCAGAGCAACCGAGCTGTCGATGACCGCCACGCCGAGTTGCCCCCCGGTCGCCCGGATCGTGCGATTGATGTCCTCGGCGCCCGCCAGCGGATAGGTGACGAAAATAATCGGCGTCTCCAGGCTGCGGGCCAGTTCGACCATGCGGCGCAAATCCGGCGCCAAGCTTCCGCTGGGGTCCTTGAGTCGCTTGCCCTTCCCCAGGTGACCCGAGGGTCGTCGCTCACCCTCAAACCATCCCCCGCGCACGGCGGCGTCGTATTGATGGCCGGTCGCGCTGAACCAGAGGATCGACCCGAAGCGAAAGAGCTTCGAGTTCAGCAGTGCCTGACGCAGGGGCAGCCAACGATCGGGTCGTTGCCAGGCCCGGGTTTCCACCACGTTCCAGATATTGTTCACGCCCACCCAGACGATCACCAGGTCGGGGCGCAACTGAAAGAGCTGGCGCTCCAGGCGATTGGCCACAAAGCTGCTGTTCGCCCCGGGAATCCCCATGTTGACGACCTGAAAGTCGAACTCGGGGTGATGCCGGCTCAGGGCCGCCTCGAGTTGGGCGGGATAACTCTCCTCCGCCGGGAGCGGCAGGCCGAAGGTATGGGAATCGCCCACGCTGAGGACGGTGATTCCCTCCTCACCGATCCATGCCGCCTGGCCACGGTCCACCGTTTGGGCCGCTACGGCGGCCAGCACTTGGAGGGTCAACTCCGCGGCCACCAGGCTTCCCAGAAGCGCGATCCCGGCGAGGGCGAGGCTGTAGCCCAGGCGGCGGGATCGAGGCGGATCGGGGGGGGGCGGGGAAGCGGACTCTGGGCCGCCCCCAACCCGGGTCATGCGGCCCCCGCAGCCCGGGTTTTCATGAGCCCGGCGTAGCCCTCACGGAAGCTCGGGTAGACGAAGCGATAGCCACTCTCGACCAGGGCTCGACCGCTGCAGCGCCGACCCGATTCGGGCGGCCCTTGGGAAGCCGGCGCCCGCTCCACCCCGAGTTGCTCGGCGACCCAGCCCAAGACCTCGCTCGAATCTGCCGGCTCGGTGTCCACGCCCAGGTAGGTTTCCTGGGGGTCCTCCAGGGCAAGGATATGGGCGATGGCGCCGGCGGCATCGTCCCGATGAATGCGGTTGGTAAACGCCGGGGGTTCGCTGCGGGTCACCGCCTCACCGGCGCGAACGCGGTCGATGAGCCGGGTGCGTCCGGGCCCATAAATTCCACCCAGGCGCAGCACCGTGCTCGGGAAACGGCTGCCGTGGAGCACGCGCTCGGCGCTGAGCATGATCTCCCCCGGAAAACCCCGGGGATGGGTGGGCGAGGATTCGTCCACCCACTCGCCCCGAGTCTGGCCGTAGACCGAGGTGCTCGAGGTAAAAACGAAGCGCGAGGGGTTCTGCCCCTCGTCCCCCAGGATACGAATGACATGCCCGAGACCGTCGAGGTACGACCGACGGTAGGCTCCCTCGTCGCGCTGCTTGGCTCCCACGGCGTAGACCACCGAGTCGAGTCCATCGGGGAGGGCACCCAGCCCCCCGGGCTCGGCCACATCGCCCGCCAGCCCGATGACGCCCTTGGGCAACGACGACGGATCCCGACGCAGGCCGAAGACCTCGTCACCCTCGCCCACCAGGCGCTCGGCGAGCGCGCCCCCTACATATCCACAACCTACGATGAGTACTCTGGCCATTGGCTGCAAGAGAATGCCAGAACCGCGGCGCGGGGCCACCCGCCTATACTCGGGACATGGCTTTTACCGTCGGAATCTCAACCTGCCTCGACCACCGCGGCCGCTGGCGCGAGGGCCGGGACTACGTCTACCTCGACCGCCGGTACGGCGATGCCCTCGCCACCGCCGGGGCCGACCCCCTGCTGCTGCCGCCCGGAGCCCACCCCGAACGCGCGGTGGCGGCCATCGACGCCCTGGTGCTTCCAGGGGGGGACGATTTTGAGCCCCACCGCCCCTACCCCGCCGAAATTCCCTTCGATCTCGCCTCCCCCGACTTGGTGGCTTTCGACCGCGCCCTGCTCGCCGCCGCGCGCCAGCGCGGGCTGCCCATTCTCGGGATCTGCTACGGCGCCCAGTTGATGGCCCTGGAGGCGGGAGGCGATCTCCACCACCATATTCCCCTGGATCTGCCCTCCGCCAGCGAGCACCAACTGCCCGAGCCTCTCGGGCGCCACGCCATCGAGATCGACGACGACTCGCGTCTGGCCGAGCTTCTCGGCACTCGGCGGACCGACGTCAACAGCCTTCACCACCAGTGCATCGCCGCGGTGGGCCCGGGCATGCGCCCCTGCGCCCGGGCCGAGGATGGCGTCATCGAAGCCATCGAGAGTCGCGGGCCGACGCTGGAAATCGGCGTCCAGTGGCACCCGGAAAAATTGTCGGGGCCCGCCGGCGACGCGTTTCTCGCCGCCTGGGTCGGTGCGTGCCGCGCGCCCTGAACCCGCTGAATCCGCCCGGGTTCAACGAAGAAACGACAAAGGCGTACACCTGTTCGGCAAAGAGGCAAGGCCGAAGGAAGCCGCTAGAATGCGCGCCTTCCCCCTCCCGCGCCCTTCCGGGAGCCACTGGCCAAGGCCCCGCGCAATCCCGCGAAGCCCGCCCCCGATTCAGTGTCACGGAGAACGTCCATGCAGGTCTACACCACCGCCCCCCTCGAAGATCCCCGAGACGCCCGCACCCTCTACCCGCATCTCGAGGAAATCGGCTACGACGGCGCGTTCAGCTTCGAGGCCAAGCACGACCCCTTTCTGCCCCTGGCGGTGGCTTCGGAACACACGAAGAACCTGCGCCTGGGGACGGCCATCGCCATCGCGTTCGCTCGCAACCCCATGAACCTCGCGAACCTCGCCTACGGCACCCAGAACATCACCGGAGGTCGTTTTTTCCTGGGCCTCGGCTCCCAGGTCCGCCCCCACATCATGCACCGCTTCAGCATGCCCTGGTCGAAGCCCGCCGCGCGCATGCGCGAGATTGTCCTGGCCATCAAGGCGATCTTCGATTGTTGGGAGGGCAAGGCCGAGCTCGATTTTCGCGGCGAGTTCTACCGCCACACCCTGATGATTCCTGCCTTCAACCCCGGTCCGAATCCCTTCGGACCGCCGCCGATCCTCACCGGCGGGTTCGGGCCGCTGATGACCGAGATCGCCGGCGAAGTCGCCGATGGCTTCATCGCCCACCCCTTCAATAGCCGGCACTCCCTGCTCACCAATACCCTTCCCGCCCTGCAAAGGGGGCTCGACAAGAGCGGACGCAAGATCGACGACCTCGAAATCCTCTGCGCCACCCTGGTCGTCACCGCCGACGAGGAAGAGGAATTCGAAAGGGTCAAGGACGCCGCCCGCAAGCAGTTGGCCTTCTACGGATCCACCCCCGCCTACCTGCCCACCCTGGAAGCCCACGGCTGGGGGGAAGTTCACGTGGAACTCAACCAGATGTCCAAGCGCGGCCGCTGGGATGATATGAGCGCGCTGATCAGCGACGAAATTCTCGAAGCCATCGCCGTGGTGGGGCCGCGCAAGGAGATCGCCGGCAAACTGAAGGCCCGACTCGAGGGCATCGCGGACGGCGTGAGTCTCACGCACAATCGCGCCCCGGACCCGACCCAATGGGCCGACGTGGTCGCCGACCTCAAGGCCTCCTGACCCCGGGCCTATTCCTCCAGGCCCCCTAACCCGGGGCCTCCGAGCCACCGTTCTCCCCCGAAGACCGCCCGCGCAATTCCCGGCGAAGCACCTTCCCTGCCGCGTTGCGGGGCAGCGCATGGATCGCCACGAAACGTCGGGGCACCTTGTACCCGGCGAGCCGGGCCCGGCAATACTCGGCGAGATCGTCGATCTCGCCGCCGGGCTCCCGAGCCACCCACCACGCCACCGGCCGCGCACCGTATTCGGGGTCGGGCTCGGCCACCACCGCCGCTTCGAGAACACCGGGGTGCTCGGCCAGCACCGCCTCGACTTCTGCCGGGTAGATATTCTCGCCCCCGGAAACGATCAGGTCGTCTCGTCGGTCGAGAACCGCCAACCCGCCCTGGGCGTCGAGAGTTCCCAGATCTCCGGTGTGGAGCCAGCCGCCCTCCAGAGCCCGGGCCGTCGCCTCGGGTTGGCCGAGATAGCCGAGCATCAGGGTCTCGCCCCGAACCCAGATCTCCCCCGCTCGACCCGCCGGCAGGCGCTCGCCGGCGGCGCCCGCGATCTTGATCTCCGTCCCCGGAAGCGGCTGGAGACGCTCACCCAGGGGCGGCGCCGTATCCTCGGGAAGCCGGGTCGCGACCTGGGAGGCCGCCTCGGTCAGCCCGTAGGTGGGGGCCAGGGGATAGCCCAGGGCATGCGCCCGCTCGAGCAGTTCGGCCGGGGCCGGCCCGCCGCCGAGGAGAAGCCAGCGCAGAGTTTCCGGGGCTGGCCGCTCGCCCCGGGCCTCGAGCAGACGTCGCAACATGGTGGCCACCAGGGAAACCCCGGTCACCGTCCCGCTCTCGAGGGCAGCCGCGACCGCCCCGGCGTCGAAGCCCTGCTGGACCTCCACCGAAGAGCCCGCGAGCGCCGCGCGCAGGAGGATCGAGAGCCCCCCGACATGAAAGAGCGGCATGCACGCGAGCCAACAATCGTCCGGGCCGGTGCCGAGCAGGGATGCCGAGGCCCGGGCGCTGGCGCGAAAGGCGGCGGGGGTGAGGATCGCGCCCTTGGGCCTTCCCGTGGTCCCCGACGTATAGATCAGGGCCAACGCGCCCTGGGCTTCGTCCCGGGCTCGCGGCCCCGGGCGCCGAAAATCGCCGGCCGGGGGCAGCGCCTCGAGACGAAGGTCGCGCATCCGCGCCCGGGGCAGATGCCCGGCGCGCGCGGCCACCTGGGCGGCCCCCTCCCCGGCCTCGCCCCCGGCGTCCACGAGCAGACAGGCGCCGGCGTCGGCGACGATATAGGCGGCCTCCTCGGATCGAAGTCGGAGGTTCAGCGGGAGGAGCACCGCCCCCCTCTCGGCCAGGGCCCAGAGCAGGCGCGGAAACGCCTCGCCGTTATCGATCCGCGTCGCCACCACGTCGCCCGGGCCGATGTCCAGCCGGGCCAGATCCGACCCCAGGGCGCGCGCTTCCCGGTGGAGTTCGTCGTAGCGCACCGAGGAGGACCCGAACCGTAGGGCCACCCGTGCGGGATCCCGGGCGGCGCGCTCGGCAAGCCAGGAAACGGTCTCGTTGGCCGACATCATGCCCCGAACTCCATCGCCTCGGCCAGACGGGCGCGAGCCATCCCAGCGGCGTCGAGTTCGATCCCCCAACCCGGCCCGGCGGCGAGTTCGAGTCGCCCCCCCTCGATCCGAGGCGGCGGAGCGAGATCGAAGGCGAAGAGGCCCGCGCTCGCCAGACCGTGGTGGGGACCCCCGGCCGGGAGCGCCGCAGCCAGGTGTGCGGCCGCCGCCACCCCGAAGGCCGAATCCATCATGTGGGTCACGAAGCAATCGATCCCGGCGCGCCGGGCGCGCTGGGCCAGGGTCAGAGCCGAGGTCAGGCCCCCGAGCGCCGCCGGTTTGAGAACCAGACAATCCGCCGCCCGGGCGGCCAAGACCTCCGCCGGACCGCCGGGCTCGGCCAGGGCTTCATCCGCCGCAACCCGCGCGCCGCCGGCGCGGGACAATTCAGCGAGCCCGGGGAGATCGTCGGCGGCCACGGGCTGCTCGACGAGTTCGACGCCCAGGGGCGCGAGATCCGGCCAGAGCGAACGCGCTTGCTCCCGGCTCCAGGCGCCATTGGCATCGAGACGAATCCGAGGCTCCGGACCGAGGGCCTCGCGCAGGGCCGTCACCCTTCGCCGATCCTCGGCCACGCTCTTCGCGCCCACCTTGAGTTTAAATGTGGAGAAGCCCGCCGGGCGCAACTCCCGGACCTCGGCGCGGATCTCGGATTCCGCAGAGGCGCCGATCAGGGCGCTCACGGGCACCGCGGCCCGAGGCCGACCCCCGTCCTGGTCGGCGAGGAGCTTGGCCACGGAACACGAGGCCGTGAGGGCTGCGAGTTCGAGCAGGGCCGACTCCACGGCGAAGCGCCCGGCGGGCGCGTCGGGGAGCGAAGCGTCCCATTCTCCGAGCAGCCCGGCCCGGGAAGCCGCGCTTTCCCCCAAAAGCCGGGGAGCCCACCCGCGAAGGCAGTCGCCCGAACGGGCCCAACTCTCCATTCCGAACCCGCGCCCGGCCTGGCCACCGGCCAGGGGCAGCCCGGGGAAGGGACAGGCGTCCCCACGACCCACCGCCCCGGCATCGTCCTCGAGTTCGAGCAGCCAACCCCTCCGCTCGTGGAGAAGGCCATGGGCCGTCTGCAACGGGGAGACCAGGGGGAGGCGGTAAGGAGAGAGACGAACGCGCCTAATCTTCACAAGAGCCAGCCCGCCGCCAGGAGCAGACTGAACAGGAAGCCGAGTTGAGCGGTTCCCGCCAGGGCCGCGTTCAGGGGCGGCCCCAAAACTTCCCTCCCGACGGTTCGGTAGAGCGAGAGCGCCCGCGGCAGGGTCAAGAGCGGGAGCAGCACCCAGGCGGAACGGTCGGCGACCAGAATAAAGAGAGGCAAGGTGGCGTAGGCCAGAACCAGCAGCCCCGCGTATTCGGCGACGCCCCCCCGGCGACCCAAGCGCACCGCCAGAGTGAGCTTGCCCACCCGCCGATCGCTGTCGATATCGCGCACGTTGTTCACCACGAGAATCGCGGTGGCCAGAGCACCCACGGGCAAACACGCGAGGAAGGCCTCCCGAGAGAAGTTCAGGGCCTGGACATAATCGGTCCCCACCACGGCGACCACGCCGAAGAAGAGAAAGACCGCGGCGTCCCCCCACCCCTTGTAGCCGAAGGGCCAGGGCCCGCCGGTATACGCCAGGGCCGCGATCATGGAGACCCCACCCGCCACCACCACGGGCCAACCCGCGAGCCAGGTCAGATAGAGACCGACGCCCACCGCCCCGGCCAGAACCACGGCCACCCCCGCGCGCAATTGGGCAACCGTGAGCCAGCCCGACTGGGCGGCCCGGGCCGGGCCGATCCGATCGTCGCCGTCGGCGCCCTTTTCAAAATCGAAAAGGTCGTTCGCCAGGTTCGATGCGATCTGCAGGAGCAACGCCCCAACCAGGGCCGCCAGGGCCGCCGGCCAGTGCGACTCGCCCCGGCCCGCCGCCACCGCAGTGCCCACCATCACCGGGCCCACCGCAACCGGAAGGGTCCGCGGGCGCGCGGCGATCCACCAGACCCGCCAACCCGCCGGGCGGGGCTCGCCGGGGCCAGCGGCGACGGATTCATCCTCGGAACTCATGGCCGCCAGGGAAAGCGCGAGAAATCCGGCTTGCGCTTTTCATTGAAGGCGTTGCGACCCTCCTGAGCTTCCTCGTTCATGTAGAAGAGCATGGTGGCGTCGCCGGCCAACTCCTGGAGACCGATCTGGCCGTCGCAATCCGCGTTCATCGAGCGCTTGATGAGCCGAATCGCCAAGGGGCTGTGCTCGAGAATCTCTCGGGCCCAAGCCACTCCGGCTTCCTGGAGTTCGGCTACGGGCACCACCGCGTTCACTAGGCCCATCTCCTCGGCCTCCTGCGCCCCGTATTGGCGACACAGAAACCAGATCTCTCGGGCCTTCTTCTGACCCACGATGCGCGCCATATACGACGACCCGATGCCGCCGTCGAAGCTGCCCACCTTGGGGCCGGTCTGACCGAAGCGCGCGTTCTCCGCCGCGAGGGTGAGGTCGCAGACCAGGTGAAGCACGTGCCCTCCGCCGATGGCATACCCGGCCACCAGGGCGATCACGGGCTTGGGCATGAAGCGAATCAGTTTCTGCAGGTCGAGAACGTTGAGGCGCGGCACGCCGTCGCCTCCGACATAGCCCGCGTCGCCGCGGACGCTCTGGTCGCCCCCGGAGCAAAAGGCCTCGTCGCCCTCGCCGGTGAAGAGCACCACGCCAATATCGGGCATCTCGCGGACCCGGGTAAAGGCATCGATCAATTCAGCGGTGGTCTCGGGCCGGAAAGCATTGCGTTTTTCCGGGCGACAAATCGTTACCCGGGCGATGCCATCGCCGCTCTGTTCAAAGCGGATGTCCTCGTATTCGTGGATAACCTTCCAGTCGACAGTACTCATGGGAGCCTCTTCTCACCCGGCGTCGGCCGGGCCTCGTTTGGGGTGGAATTGAATTGCATCAAAGTGCCTGGGCCTGGGGTCCGTCCCCGGGACTCAAAATCAAAGCTTCGTCTCACCGCCAGCGTGAAGCACCGAGCGAAGAAATTGTCGATACCCGGCCTCGAAGGCCTGGGGACGCTCGAGGTGGGCGGCGTGCCCCGCCTCGGCGATTTCGAGGAGTTCGGCCTGGGGAAAGGAACCGAGTAGCCGGTTCGCCAGGGCAGAAAATTTCTCGTCCTCCCGGCCAACCACCAGGAGAACGGGCAGGTCCAATTCGGGCAGTACGGGCCACAGGGGCGGCATGGCCCCGGTCCCCATCCCACGAAGGCTATTGGCCAGGCCCACGGGGTTCGCGGCCAGGCGCTGGGCTCTGGCCTGGGCGAGCGCCTCGGCGCCCAGACGTTCCTGGCTCGCAAAAAGCGGAAGCGCCATCCAGCGATCGACGAAGGCCTCGATCCCCCCGCTGAGAATCTGTTCGGCCAGGCTCCGGTCGGCGGCGATTCGCTCGGACCGTTCGGACTCGTCGACGAAGCCCGGGGAGACGCCAATCAGGGCGAGTGAGCCCACCCGGTGGGGAGCCCGGATCGCCAGGGAGAGGGCCGCGCGGGCGCCCATGGAGTAGCCCACGAAATGCCCCTGGCGAATCCCCAATGCATCCATCGCCGCCACCACCTGGTCGGCGCAGCGATCCATGGCGTAGGCCGCAACATCGTCGGGGGCGTCGCTGGCCCCATGCCCCACCAATTCCAGGGCGTGCACTCGGCAATCCGACGCCAGGGCCCGGGCAACGCCCTCCATGCTTTCCGCCGAACCGGTAAAACCGTGCAGGACGATCACCGGGGGCGAGGCCGGCGCGCCGCGACTGACCACGCCGAGGGAGAGTTCCCCGGCGGAGATCCGCGCCCTCTCCGCGTCCCCCGGCGTCGCGTGCTCCACCTAGGCTTCCCCCCCCGCCGAGGCCGCCAGGGCGGCGAGTTCGCGGAAACGCTTGACGTTCCCGTCGCGGTCCACGGGCACCTCGATCAAACGCAGGCCCGGCCCCGTCCAGGGGCGCGCCAGGATCTTGCGCAATTCCTCGGCGTCGCGCACTCGGGTGAACTCCGCGTCGTGAAGCGGGCCGAGATGCGCGAGGTCGAGACCGTGGGGGGTGCGAAAGAAAGTCTCGAAGCCCACGGCTTCGCCGCGCTGGGCGATCGGGAGGAACGAGAAGATTCCGCCGCCATCATTGTTCAGGACCACGATGGTCAAGCCCTGGGGCAGGGACTGGGCGAGTCGCAGCCCTCCCACGTCGTGGAGCAGCGCGAGATCGCCGGTAAGCAGAACCACCGGGCCGCCATCGGCGGCGGCGGCCCCGGCCGCCCCGGAGACCAAGCCGTCGATCCCGCTGGCACCGCGATGGCCGTGGAGTCGCAGCGGCTGGGCGCCCAGGGGCATGAAGGCGTCGAGATCGCGAATCGGCATGCTATTGGAAACGTAGAGCGTGGCGTCGGGCCCAAGCCCGCCCACCACGTCGCGCACCGCCCCGGGTTCGTAGAGTTCGGTTTCCTGGGCCAAAGCATTCTCCAGGGCGTCGGCGGCCCGGGCATCGGCGGCGAGCCAACCCGCCCGGTAATCCCCCTGGCGCTCGTCCAGCCCGGCCTCGCGCCAGTCCTCGGCCAGGGCGCGACAAAGGCAACCCGGGTCGGCCACCACGACCCGGGAGGCCAGGTGGCTGGGGTCGTGCCAGACCCGATCGGGATCGACCAGGATCCAGTGCTCGGGCGGCCGAGCCTCGAGAGCCAGACGCAGAGCCTTGCTCACCGGAGCATCGCCCAGGCGCAGGATCACGTCCGGCGCCCAGCGCTCGGCGAATTCGGCGTCGCGCAAAAGCAGGTCGCCGTGGGCCAGCACCGGGGCCGTGGTGACATGGGGCCCCCGACGCAACTGGGAGAGGGGATCCGCCCAAAGGGGCCAACCCAGGAGTCGTGCTAGGTCGGCGATGGCGGCGCTGGTCTCGGCATCCGGCGGCAGGGGACCGCAGATCACGAGTCCGCGCTCGCCTTTCCGGGCGATCTCGAGCAGAGCCAAGCGCTCGGCGGCGGAGGGCTCGCCGCTCGGCGGCGAAACCGTGGCCCAGGCCTGGGGAGAGCGACCGCGCAAAGCCTCAGCCTCGGTCTCCGGTGTCGGTGTCGCTGTCAGTGTCGCTGTCGGCGAATCGCCGGCCTCCAAGGGCTCGCGCAAGGGCCAATTGAGATGAACCGGGCCGGCGGGCCGGCCCCGGGCTTCGGCCACCGCCCGACAGGCGAGGGTGCGCGCGTACCCCCGAGCCCGGGCGCCGCCAGTGGGGACGGGCACCTCGACGAACCGCCGCACGTAGGCACCGTAGAGGCCCAACTGATCGATGGTCTGGCCCGCACCCCAATCGCGCAACTCCGGGGGGCGATCGGCGGTGAGCAGGAGCAGGGGAACCCGGGCGGTGTGCGCCTCCACCACCGCCGGCCAATAATTGGCCGCCGCCGTCCCCGACGTACAGATCAGGACCACCGGCTGCCCGCTCTGGCGTGCCAGCCCCAGGGCAAAGAAGCCCGCCGAGCGCTCATCGAGAATCGGGCGGCAGCGAAGCGCCGAGTGACCCTGGGCGGCCACCGCCAGGGGGGTCGACCGCGAGCCCGGCGAAACGCAGACCTCGCGCACGCCGCTGAGCGCCAGTTCCTCGAAGAACGCCGCCAGAAAGTCGCGGACCTCGTCGGGCCGAGCCTGGAAACCGTCATCGGGGGGATGCGTGGCCATCTAGATCTCCGTGAGGGGCGCCAGCAGGGCCCGCAACTTGAGTCGGGTCTCCACCAACTCCGCCTGGGGAATCGAACCTTCGACCAAACCCGCCCCCGCGAAAAGCCGGGCCTGGGAATCCCCGCCCCCGGCTTCGGGCGCGGCATTGTGGACGAGAGCCGAGCGCAGAGCCAGCCAGAACTCGCCCTCTCCCTCGGCGCCCACCCAACCCACCGGTCCGGCGTACCAACCCCGGGACAAACCCTCGCCCTGGGCGATCCAATCGAGGGCGGGCTCCCGGGGGAGCCCGGCCACCGCCGGGCTGGGGTGCAACTCGGCGACGAGATCGAGCACCGAGGCCCCCCGCCGTTCCCGGGTGAGCCGGCCGCGGAAGGGGGTGGCCAAGTGCTGAATCCCCGCCACGCGCATGAGTTCGGGAGCCTCGGGTTCCTCGAGGTCCTCGGTCCAGGAAGTCAGGCCCGCGCGAATGCTCCGGGCCACTGCCGCGTGCTCGGCCTGCTCCTTCTTGCTTTCGCGCAGGGCCAAGCCGAGTTCGACGTCCTCTTCCGGGCTACGTCCGCGACCCGCAGAACCCGCGAGGGCACAGGCCTCGACCTCCCCCCCATCGAGGGAAACCAGCAGCTCGGGGGAGGCGGCGACCAGGGTATCCTCGTCCCGGCCCACCGCGAACACCGTGCACTGGGGATAGAGCGCGCCCAGTTGGGCCAGAAAACCCGGGATCGCGAAGCGGCCGGGATGAAAGACTTGCAGCGAGCGCGCCAACACAACTTTTTCAAGGTTCCCAGCCCGAATCGCTTCCAGGGCCGAGGCCACCTGGGCCTCGAAGACCGAGTGCGCGCGGTCCGCGACCACCCGGTATTCGGCTCCCTGAGTGCTGGAGCCGGGCTCGGGGTCGCATAGATGCCCTTCCTGACCCGCCGCGCTCAGGCCCACCAGAATTTTCAATTCGGCATCCAAGCGCGTTCGCAGCGCCTCTATGGCCGCGCCGGGTTCCACCCGCAGGTTGAACGTCGCGGTGCTTTCTCCATCGCGGTTCCGCAACAGGAGTTCGGGCAGCACCATCCGCCCAGCGGGAAAAGCCTGCCACTCGCCCTGCCCGGCCGTCCGGCCGTCGAAGGCGAAGCCGCCGACGAAGAGCGGTTCGGCGGGCCCCACCCGGTCCATCTCCGCGAAGACCCCGGCCATGGAATTCCCCACCCCGGCGATCGCACGGGCCACCGAGACCGAACCGGGGTTCTCAAGGGTCGCCACCGCCCCCCGCGCCGCCAGAGAAAAACCCCGGGCTCGCTGACCCCAGAAAAAACGATCCGCCGTGGCGAAGCCCGCATAGGCGTCCAGGGGATCGATGCTCCCAGCCGGTAACCCCACGGACAGAATGCGCGCGGCCCCACTCCGCCGGGCGCGTTCGACGCATTCGGCCAGAGCCTCGTCAAAACCCGACGGGATCGGCGAGTGGGCTTCGTTCAACGCCATTCCACTTCCAATCGACTCGAGCGCGTAGCGGCCAGCGCCCGCTCAAGATCCTGCTTGCGATCGGCCTCGCTCTCCGCCAAGCGATCCAGGGCGCGGTTCACCAGGGTGCGCTGAAAATGCAGCGCCACCAACCGCGTGATCTGGGGCAGGAGCCGGTGAAAGGCCTGGGTGATCGCCGCGTCCTCGGCCTCGGCCCGGCGAATATGATCGTCGAAGAGATCGATGGCCGCGTCGGCGACGTCGCGAACATGGTCCGCATGGCGCGTCGAGAGCGAAAGAAGTGCGTCCAGGGGAAACCCCGCGCCGAGGATCCCCAGAGCCGCCCGGGCCATTTCGAGGTCGGCCTCGACGAAGCGGGGCTCGCCATCGATCTCCAGGGCTTCGC
Source organism: Myxococcota bacterium (assembly GCA_029243605.1). Taxonomy (GTDB): domain Bacteria; phylum Myxococcota_A; class UBA9160; order UBA9160; family UBA4427; genus JAZXM01. Next base: position 68,983 of record JAQWRT010000026.1, on the reverse strand, counting down.
CCAGGCCCGCCGCCTCAACCGCCTGAACCAGGGCCTCGGGAATGCCGACCTCGGCGGCCAACTCGGCCCGAGAGTAGGTTCGCTGGGCCGAGCTCTGGGCCGCGAGCCCCGACAGGATCGGATCCCCCGCCTGGCCTTGGGGATCCTCGTTCAGCACCCGCCCGATCTGGGCGAGGCTGAAACCCTCCTCGACCAGGGAACGAATCCGGCGCAGGCGCGCCAGGTGCTCGGCGTCGTAAATCGCAGCCCGGCCCCGGCGGCCCGGCTTGGGAAGCAGTCCCCGGGACTGGTAGAAACGAACCGTATCCACCCGCACTCCAGCCGCCGTGGCCAACTCTTCGACTCGATATTCCATCCAACTATTCTAAGAGTAATCACTCTCACCGTCGAGTCCCGATACCCGGCTGAATCGGGCGGATCCCCGCCTCGGAAAAGGGCAAGATCGGGCGGGTAGCGGAGACTCAGACGGCGGGAGAGCCGCTCTCCGCCGCTTCGACGAGCTCCCCGAACCGGCCCAGGAGGGTGCGGCCGTCGGGGGAATCCCTGCAGGCCGCCTTCAGCGCTCCGGGGTCGCCCCCCTCCCCGGCGATCAGGTCACGCCGTCCGTCGATGTAGCCGCGCATGATATCGGCATCGAACTCTGGGTGGAATTGCACCCCCCAAGCCCGATCGCCCAGACGGAACGCGTGGTGGGGATCCAGGGCGCTGCGACCGAGGGGCACGGCACCGTCCGGGTACGCGAGCACCACCTCGACATGGGTCGCCTGCACCCGAGCCCGGGCGGGCAATCGGCCGAGTAGAAGATCGTGCTCGGCTTCGAGGTCGACCTCGACGGTCCCGATCTGGCGGCCCCGGGGATTCGGACCCACCCGCCCCCCAAAACCGTGGGCGAGCAATTGGTGCCCGTAACAGATCCCCAAAATCCAGGCCCGGGCCTCCACGGCGCCTTTGAGCCAGCGGGCGGTGCGCTCGCTCCAGGCCTCGCGCTCCGAGACCATCGCGGCGGAGCCCGTCACCACCACCCCGGCAACCGATTCCACCGGGGGGAGTTCTTGCTCCCGATGCACCTCGACGGTCTCGACCGGCAACCGCGAAAGCGCCAGACCCTGGCGGATCCAGCGATCGAAGTCGCCGCGGCGAGCGGCCACTTCGGGCAGGGTGTCGCCGGTCTTGACGATCAGGAGGGGGCGCACGTCTCGAGAGCCTCCCGGAAATAGTGCAGCGCGATCCCCGAAGCCGTCGCCACGTTGAGCGAATCGACTCCGGACGCCATGCCGATCTTAAGCCGCAGATCGGCGAGTTCTAGGACCGCTTCGCTGATGCCGGCCCCCTCGGTTCCCAAGACGAGGGCGCTGCGGCGGGGCAGGCCCCGGCTCGCCGCCGCCGCGATGGACTCGCCCTCGGGATCTAGGGCGACCACGCTATAGCCCGCCGCTTGGAGTTGGCGAAGCCCCGCCGGCCAATCCTCGGCCCGGGCGAAGGGAACGCAGAGCGAACCGCCCAAGGAGGTCCGGATCGCCTTGCGGTAAAGGGGGTCGCAACAACGCGGGCAAACCAGAATCCCGTCGGCCCCCAGCGCCATGGCGTTTCGAAAAACTCCGCCCACATTGTCGTGATTCGTCAGGCCCTCGAGCACGACGAGCAGGGAGGAACCGTCCGCCCGGGTTGCGGCCCGGACCAATTCCTCGAGCCCGAAATCGTCCGGGCGGCGCCCCAGGGCCAGGCAGCCCCGATGCAGGTGAAAACCCGCCAACTCCTGAAGAACTTCGCTGGGCGCCTGATAAATCGGAACCTCGGCGTCGAGTTCGTCGAGAACATCCTGCAGCGCCAGGCGAGCGGGGGGGCTCGCCAGGATCGAGAGGGGCGCGAAAGGCGAATCCTCGATCAGGCAGCGCAGAGTGAAGCGCCCCTCCACCACGAAGAGGCCCTCCCGGCGGCGCATCTGGGGGTCCTTGATATCCCGATAGAGTTCGAGGCGCGGGTCATCCAGCTCGGCGATCTCGATCAGCCCCACGGAGCCTCCCCTCAGAGGTCGGCGAAGAAGTCGTTGCCCTTATCATCCACGATGATGAAGGCGGGGAAATTTTCGACCTCGATCATCCAGACGGCTTCCATCCCGAGTTCTTCGAACTCCAGAACCTCGACCCGCTTGATGCAATCCTGGGCGAGAATCGCCGCCGGGCCCCCCACGGAGCCGAGATAGAAGCCCCCGTGTTTCTTGCAGGCCTTGGTCACGGCCTTGGATCGGTTGCCCTTGGCCAGGGTCACGAAGCTGCCGCCGTTTTCCATGAAGAGGTCCACGTAGGAATCCATACGACCCGCGGTGGTCGGGCCAAAGGAGCCCGAGGCGTAGCCCTCGGGCGTCTTCGCCGGTCCCGCGTAGTAGACGATGTGCTCCTTCAGGTAGTCGGGCAGGCCCTCGCCGACATCCAGACGCTCCTTGAGCCGAGCGTGGGCGACGTCCCGAGCCACCACCACGGTCCCCGTCAGGCTGAGGGGCGTGGTCACCGGGTGCTGAGCCAGCTCCGCCCGGATCGCATCCATGGGCTGATCGAGGTCGATGGCCACGGATTCGTTCCCCAACTCGAGGCCCGAGAGGTCGGGGAGGAAGCGTGCGGGATCGGTCTCGAGTTGCTCAAGAAAGATCCCCTCCGCCGTGATCTTCCCGATAATTTGTCGGTCCGCCGAGCACGAAACGCCGATTCCCACCGGACACGAGGCCCCGTGCCGGGGCAGACGGATCACCCGGACGTCGTGGCAGAAATACTTCCCGCCGAATTGCGCGCCGATGCCGACTTTCCGGGTCAGTTCGAGCATCTCGGCTTCGAGTTCTCGGTCGCGGAAGGCCCGCCCGTGAGCGTTGCCCTCGGAGGGAAGGTCGTCGAGGAAATGGCAGCTCGCGAGTTTGACCGTCTTCAGGGTGGCTTCGGCCGAGGTGCCACCGACCACGACGGCGAGATGGTAGGGAGGGCACGCCGCCGTTCCGAGCAACCTGATCTTTTCGGAAAAGAACTCGAGCAGGGAGGCCGGGTTGAGCAGGGCCTTGGTTTCCTGGAAGAGGAAGGTCTTATTCGCCGAACCGCCGCCCTTGGTGATGAAGAGGAATTTGTACTCGTCCCCATCGGTGGCCTCGAGATCGATCTGCGCCGGGAGGTTCGAGCCCGTGTTCTGCTCCTCGTACATAGTGAGCGGCGCATTCTGGGAATAGCGAAGGTTCTCCTTTGCGTAGGTATCGTAGATACCCCGGGCTAGGGCCTCGGCATCGCCGCCTCCCGTGAAGACGTTCTGGCCCTTCTTGCCCACGACGATGGCCGTCCCGGTGTCCTGGCACGAGGGCAGGATCATCCCGGCGGCGACGTTCGCATTTTTGAGCAACTCGAGGGCGACGAACCGATCGTTATCCGAAGCCTCGGGATCGTCGAGAATCGAGGCCAACTGCTCGAGATGGGTTGGCCGGAGCAGAAACGAAACGTCCCGGATCGCCTCTCGAGCGAGGAGGCTAAGGCCTTCGGGGGCCACCTTGAGGATCTTCTGCCCTTCGAACTCGGTGATCGACACATGATCCGAGGTCAATTTCCGGAAGGGCGTGCTGGACTCGCCGTATTCAAAGATCGGCTGGTAGTAGAATTCGGACACGGCTACGCGGGTCTCCGCCTCTAGGGGTTTCAATGGGTGGGTGAGATTTTTTTGGGGGTGGGGTGGGGCCTCCGCCCCTTTCCCCGCGCCGCAGCCCGGGGCGATCACGAGCGGATGACGAGGATAGCGGAAGAGCGTGGGCCCGGGGGTGCTCACAGCCCTGCCCGGCCACCTTTCCAGACCCGGTGTTTTCGGCGAAGATCTCCGCCGAGCACGGCCGGAGGGCGAAGGCGCCGGGAAGTCCGACGCGCTCTTGAATCCGCACCACGCCAAACCCGTCACTCACGGATTACTCAACCCCCGCTCCACGCCCGAGGAGAACCCCATGACCCACCCCCTTCATTTTGGTGTCACCCTCCCCCAGATCAAACGCGAGTGGAGCGAGTCGAAGGCCTGCGCCGTAGAACTCGACCGCCTCGGTTTCGACTCCGCCTGGGTCTGCGACCACGTCTATGGCGTTCCCAACCCCCGGATTCCGATCCTTGAGGGCTGGAGCCTGCTCACCGCGGTGGCGGCGGTTACCGAGAACCTGCAACTCGGCACCCTGGTCACGCCTCCCTTCTTCAGGAACCCCGCCATGCTTGCCAAGCAGGTCGCCACCATCGACCACATCGCCGGCGGGCGGGTCATCATGGGGCTCGGCGCGGGCTGGTTCCAACCCGAGTTCGAAGCCTACGGCAACCCTTTTCCAGCCCTGGGCTCGCGCATGCGGGGCCTCGACGAATACGTCCAGATCCTGAAAAGCATGTGGACCGAAGAGACCACGACCTTCGAGGGCGAGCATTTCCAGGTCAAAGAGGCCCTCTGCGAACCCAAGCCCCCCCGGAGGCCGCCGGTCTTGATCGGTGGAACCGGGGAGCGGGTCCTCATGGGAATCGCCGCCCGGGAGGCGGATATCTGGAACAATATGGCCATCACCCAGTCTCAACTCGGTCAGAAGATCCAGGCCCTGCACAAGCGCTGCGATGAATTGGGCCGGAATCCGGAAGAAATCCAGATTTCCCAGCAATGCGTTGTCATCCTCGAGGAAACTGAGGAGGCGGCCAGAGCGTCCCTAGCCAAGGCCAACAAAATCTATGGGGGCCATATGGGCGCGAGTCTCGAGGAACACGGGATCTGGGGACACCCCGAAAGGGTCGTCGAATGCATCGAAAGACACCGAAGCCTGGGCTGCACCAGCTTATTGATGGAATTCTTTGGCCGGGACACCCGGGTTCCGGCCCAGCTATTTGCCGAGCAGGTGCTCCCCCAGCTGCGGAATTAAGGGGCAGAAACGGAAAAAACTTCAGTCGTAATGCCCCTCACCCGATCCGTTGGGGAGGGCTCCGCAGGGCGCGGAATCTTGAGCCAGCCTCCAGACGACGGTTCCCCGTGCTGTTATCATCCCCAACTATGAATTCACGCATCAAGCACCTCCGAACCGCTGCCGGATTGCTCATCGCCCTCGGCCTCATAGCCGGCGCGGGAGCCTCCGAGGCCGCCTCAAGCCAGCCCCGGCTGAACTGCTCCCGAATTCCGGAACTCAGCCGAACCCTGCTGCACAAGCACATCAGCTTCCACTACGTAAACGACGAACTTCGCCAGCGAATCGTCGACAATTACGTCAAGCGTCTCGACGCCTCCAAGAGCCTCTACCTCGCCGAAGAGGTCGAGGGGCTGAAGAAGCAATTGCGGGCGGTCATCCAGCAGATCCGCGACGACGACTGCTCGGCCCTTTTGGCGATCCAGACCGACCAGGTGAGCCGGTATGAGTCCCTCCAGAATTTCGCCACCGAGATGCTGGCTGACGAGAACTACGAACTCGATACAGATGCGATCCTCATCATCGATCCGGACAAGCGGGCCTTCGCTCCGAACTCCGAAGCCCAAAATGAGCTCGTCAGCAAATTGATCCATTTCCAGATGTCGAATTATGTGAGTTCCGACATGGCTCTCCCCGAGGCCAGGGAGAAGCTGACCCATCGCTATGAGTTGATGACTCGGCGGGCCAAGGAAAAGACCAACGAGGATCTCTACGCCGAATATCTCGACGCCTTCGCCACCGCCCTGGACCCCCACTCCAACTATTTGTCCCAGGAGGTCCTGGAGGATTTCCAGATCAGCATGGGGCTCTCCCTGGAAGGGATCGGAGTCGCCCTCTCCACCAAGGACGGCTACTCCGTGGTGGAAAAGATTATTCCGGGAGGCGCAGCGGCCGGTCTGAAAGTGCTCGAGCCCCAGGACAAGATCATCGCGGTCGCCCAGGATGGCACAGAACCCGTCGATATCATCGACATGGATCTACGCGATGTCGTGCGCCTGATTCGGGGCAAGCGCGGCACGACAGTGCACCTGACCGTGCTTCGCCAAGGTGAAACCACCGAACGTTTCCAGGTCAGCATCGTCCGGGACAAGATCAATCTCGAGGAGCAGGCTGCCAAGATTCGCTTCGAGGAAGTCGAGATCGAGGGCGAGAAGCAGAAGATCGCCGTACTCGAGCTGCCTTCATTCTACGGGGGAAACGAACCCGGTGGACGCCAGAGTTCCTCGGATGTCGCCGCCCTCCTGAATGAAGCCAAAGAAGAAAAGGCCGTCGGCCTCGTTCTGGACCTCTCGCGGAATGGCGGGGGCCTCCTCGAAACGTCGGTTGATATCGCGGGACTCTTCATCGAGGACGGCGGGATCGTCGCCACCCGTGACACCTTTTCCCAGGTTCAGGTTCTCCGAGACCCCAACGCCCGCATTGCGTGGGACGGACCTCTCGTCGTCCTGATTTCCAGGGTCAGCGCGTCGGCTTCGGAGATCGTGGCGGGCGCCCTCAAGGATTATCGTCGGGCCGTGATCGTGGGAGACGACCACAGCTTCGGCAAGGGAACCGTCCAGAGCATGGTGCCTCTGCCCGAGGGCCTTGGCGCATTGAAAGTCACCACCGCTCTCTTCTTCCGACCGGGAGGTCGCTCTACCCAGCACACAGGGGTCGCCTCGGATGTCATCATCCCCTCGATTTTCGGGACCGATGATTTCGGAGAGGCTCACCAGACCTACTCGCTGCCGACCCAATCCATCACATCTTTTCTCGAAATCGCCGACACCGCCAAGGCCGACGGGCCCGCATGGCAACCGATTACTCCGGCGCTCATCCAGGAGCTCGCCCTTCGCTCGAATAAGCGGGTCGAAACCAATGAGGACCTGATCAAGATCCGTGAGCGAATCGCCAAAACCGACGAGCGTAATGGCGTCGTCCACCTCGCCGAACTCATGAAGGAACAAGAAGAGGAAGAGGCAGCCGAGAAAGAGAATAAGGACGGCGAACCCGCGGCCGAGGAATCAGAAAACGCCGAAGCAGCGGCCTCCTCCTCGGGCGATAAGACCAACGATTTGGCAGCGGCCGACACCCAGGGCTCCGAGTCCGAGGATTCAGCCGACGCATCCGACGAGGATCCGCCCTCTCCCCAACAACTTGAGGCCGTCCAGATCCTCGCGGACCTCATCCAGCTGACCAGCTGAGCCCCATCAGCCCCGGTTTCCAGCTCTCGGGACCGCTGCTAAGCTGCCCATGTTTTCGGCACGGTTAGCCAGGCTAGACCTGCTCGTGCTCAGCCCAGGAGCAACGAACCATGACGAGCATTGAAGAACCGGTCCGCGAAAAAATCGACCAATTGGTCCAAAGTCACCCCGTGCTGCTCTTCATGAAGGGCAACCGCCAGGCCCCGCAATGCGGGTTCTCCGCCAAGGTGATTTCGATCCTGGACAACTACCTCGACGACTACGAAACGGTTGACGTTCTGTCCGATGGCGAGGTCCGAGAGGGCATCAAGCTCTACTCCTCCTGGCCGACGATTCCCCAGCTCTACGTCAACGGCGAGTTCATCGGGGGCTGTGACATCATCACAGAGATGGCCGACGGAGGGGAACTCTTTGGCACTTTTGGAGTCGAGCCCCCCTCATCGACAGTTCCTGAAATCCACATCGGGGATGATGCAGCAGAAGCTCTCCGCCAAGCGGCCGCCCAAAATGGCGGCCCCGATCAGTACCTCCACCTCTCGGTCAGCAAGGATTGGCAAACTAGCCTCTCGGTAGCAGCCAAGAGCGCGATGGACGTTGAGGTGCAATCCAACGGTGTCACCCTGATGGTCGACCCCTTCAGCACCGATCGCGCCAACGGGATTACAATCGAGTTGGTAGAAACCGCCGAGGGTCGAGGCTTCAAGGTCGACAATCCCAACGCGCCCAACCTGGGTGAAATGAGCGTTCAAGAACTCAAGACCCTTCTCGAGAGCGGAGATAAATTCGAGTTCATCGACGTTCGAACCCCGAGCGAATTCGAAACCGCCCGCATCGACGGTGCCGTCCTACTCGACGAGACCGAATATACGCGGCTGAGCGCATTGCCCAAGCAGACGAAGATCGTATTCATCTGCCATCACGGACCCAGGGGCGTCAATGCCGGCCAGCAATTCCTCGGACAGGGATTCACCAACCTTCATAATGTCACGGGTGGGATCGATGCCTGGTCCCTGGCAATCGATCCCGAAACCCCGCGCTACTAATCCCTAAAAGCGGCGTCTAGAGAGTTCACCGGAATGCCCATCGAAGTCCAGGCCAACCTCAGCAGCGCCCAAATCGCGGAAACGATTCACGAAACCATTCTCCAAGCGATTCCCGGCGCAGAGATCGAAGTCAGACCCGGAGGCGTTGGGCATTTCGAAATCCGCGTCGAGTCGGATGCTTTCGAAGGTCTTGGACGGGTCAAGCAGCAGCAACTCGTCTACGGCGCCATCTCTGAGCTACTGAGCGGGAGCAACCCGCCGGTGCACGCCATCGACAAGCTGGACTGCGTCGTCCCCTGACACCGCCAGCCACTTCAGAGAAGTTCACCTTGCCCGTCGTCGTCGATGGAGTGCTTCGGAGAGGGCGTCTTCTTCGCCGCCGTCCTTTTGGCCGCAGCCTTCTTCACCGCAGAGGTGTCGAGTTTCATCTTCGACACCGCCTTGGGCGCGAGCCGTGAGCCCCTGGCCGTGGGGCTGATGAACTGGAGCTCGGCTAGGTCGTAGTTCGCTTTTTTCAAGCGCTGGCGCTTGGCGGGTACGAAATCCATCTTCAGCGTGCCCTGGGCGTCCCCTTCCAGCAGCAGGTCGAGCTTCCCTTCCTTGCCCTTGATGAGCTGGTATTCCCGATTTCGGATGAACTTCTCGATCCGAATTCGCTTTCCGTAAGCGATCTTCTGCTTATCCCGGTAGATCACCGTAAACTCAGCCCCCTTATCTGGATCGAAGGCTTCGCAATAGAGCAATTTGCCGCCGAAGAGGACTTTTTCCGGTGGGGGCATGATGCGATACGTGCCGTCCGAAGCGATTCCGAGGATCAGATCGTACTCGGAGACGGACATCTTGAACTGCTGCCCGCGCACATCGCTGCCAAAGAAGCCCGAATCCTTGTCGTAGCTCAGCTTGATATTCTGGCGAGCAACGGCCTTCTTATCGACTGCCTTGATCCGAGTGATCTCAGTTCGGCGCGGGAAGCGGTCGCCGTATTTCTTGATCAACGCCTTCACGTAGCCGATGGTCGTTTTCTTCATGTTCTTCAGTTTTTTGTCGACGCCCTGAATCTGCGCTTCCAGTTCGTCGATGTCCCGGCGGTTCTTCTCGATATCGTAGGCCGAGATTCGGCGAATCCGAACCTCCAGAAGCCGCTTGACGTCGTCGGCCACCATAGGCCGAACGAAAAGCTTCTTGAACTTCGCCATCCCCTTCATGACTTCGTCGCGAACTGACTCTTCGGTCGTCGCCTCCTCAATACGCTTGTAGACGCGCTTTTCGACAAAGATCTGCTCGAGGGTCAGCCAGTGCTGTTTGTCGACCATCTGACTCCGGTCAAACTCGAGCTCGAGCTTGAGCTGATTTTTCAGCTGTTCGGTCAGGGCCTGGATAATATCGGTCACCGTGAACTGAACCGGTTTCCTGTCGTCAATCACCGTGAGATTGGAGGAAATCGAAACGGAGCAATCCGTATAGGCATAAAGCTGGGGGACCAACTCCTTGGCGGAGACCCCCCGAGCCAGCGTCAAATCGATCTCCACGTGATCCGTTGTGAAATCATCGATAGACGAAACCTTGACCCGCCCCTTCTGGGCTGCGGCCTCGATGGAGGCGATGAGGCTCTCAGTCGTCGTTCCGTAAGGGACTTCGCTGATGACCACGTGTTTCTTATCACGAACGTTGACCCGGGCCCGCACCTCGACCTTGCCTCGACCGTCCTCGTATCCGTCCACATCCATCAGTCCGCCCTGGGGAAAATCGGGGAAAAGTTCCACCCCCTTGCCCTCGAGAATCGCGATTTGGGCCTCCCAGAGTTCCACCAAATTATGGGGAAGGAGCTTGGTCGCCATCCCCACCGCTATGCCCTCTGTACCCAGCATCAGAATGACCGGAAGTTTCGCGGGCAATCGGATCGGCTCGGGGCTGCGACCGTCGTAGCTCGGGACAAATTCTGTCAGCGACTTATGAAAGAGGGTCTCCAGCGCGAGGTCGGTCAGGCGACATTCGATATAACGCGAAGCTGCTGATCGATGGCCGGTGATCACGTTCCCAAAATTGCCCTGCTTCTCGATGAAGTAGTCCTTGTTCGCCAAGACCACCAGGGCATCCCCGATGGAAGCATCGCCGTGGGGATGCAATTTCATCGTCTCGCCGATCACGTTCGCCACCTTGTGAAAGCGTCCATCGCTCATGGAGAAGAGCGTATGCAGGATGCGACGCTGCACCGGCTTGAGCCCGTCGCGCAGTTCCGGGATAGCGCGATCGAGTACGAAATAGCTCGAGTACTCGAGGAAATTTCGTTGCATCAAAGATTCGAGGTGGGCCATCGCTAATCCTTACGCCTCAAGCGACATCCGTCAGTAGGTTATCAACGATGAACTCGCGCCGGGCAGGGGTATTCTTTCCCATGAAGAAATCCAAGGTCTTGCTGACCTCACTGATACTGTTCACTGTGACCGAGACAAGCCTAATTCCCTCGCCAATGAACTGGCCGAATTCCTTGGGGCTGATTTCTCCAAGCCCCTTGAAGCGAGTCACTTCGGCCGAGCGGATCCTGCCCATGGCTTCGTCCCGCTCCTTCTCGCTATAGCAATACTCCGTGACCTTCTTGTCTCTGACTCGGAAGAGCGGAGTCTCGAGAATATAAACGTGATCCTTCAGGACAAGCTCCTCGAAATAGCGCAGAAAGAAGGTCAGGAGGAGGTTGCGGATATGCATGCCATCGACGTCGGCATCGGTGGCAAGCACCACCCGGTTATATCGAAGCCCCTCGATCCCATCTTCTATCCCCAGGGCTCTCATCAAATTATAGAGCTCCTCGTTTTTGTAGATGGCATCGCGCTTGAGGCCATGACAGTTGAGCGGTTTCCCCCGTAGAGAGAAAATCGCCTGGGTGTAGACATCTCGGGTAGGCACGATCACGCCGGCCGCAGAATCGCCCTCGGAAAGGAAAATCGTGCTCTCATCTCGGCGATCGCCCTTGGTATCATCGAAATGAACCTTGCAATCCGTGAGCTTGGGAATGCGGATAGCAACCTTCTTGGCGCGCTCCCGCGCGTCCTTCTTGATATTCGCAAGCTCTTTCCGAATTCGTTCATTATTGACAACTTTTTCGAGCAAGCTCTTGGCGGCTTCCGAATTTTCATGCAGCCAGCGAACCACCTGCTCCTTGACCGCCGGGACGACCCACGAGCGCACCTCAGTCGAACCCAGCTTGTTCTTCGTCTGACTTTCGAAGACCGGATCCTGCAATTTCACGGCAACGGCACCCACGATGCCATCTCGCACATCCTCGCCGGCGAAATTCTTTTTCGCGAACTCGTTGACGCCCTTGAGCACTCCCTCTCTAAAGGCGCTCTGATGGGTCCCACCGTCGTTGGTGTACTGCCCATTCACAAACGAGAAATAGGTCTCTCCATATGCGTTCCCATGGGTAAAGGCGAACTCGATTTTCTCTTCCCGGCAATGGACGATGTCGTAGAGCGGCGGCTCTTCGCCGATTTCGTCGGATAGCAAATCGGAGAGACCGTTCTTGCTTCGGTATGTCTTCCCGTTATAGGCCAAGGAGAGGCCGCTATTGAGGTAGGCGTAATATCGGAGTCGATGCGCAATAAACTCTTCGTTCCAGGCGTACTCGCCGAAGATTTCGGGATCCGGGGTAAAACGAACAAAAGTCCCGTTGGCCTCGGCCGCGTTCGCCTTGCCCTTCTTTTCTTTGAGCAGTCTCCCACGCTCAAATTCAGCCCGGACGAATTTCTTGTCACGCCAGCTCGTCACTTCGAAGTCACAGGAGAGCGCGTTGACCGCTTTCGTCCCCACGCCGTTCAAGCCCACGGAAAACTGAAAGACATCGTCGTTGTACTTGCCACCGGTATTGATCTGGCTGACACACTCCACGACCTTGCCCAGGGGAATACCCCGGCCAAAATCGCGAATGCTCACGGTTTCGCCCTCGCGAACAATCTCCACACGCCGACCTTCACCCATGATGAATTCGTCGACGGAGTTGTCCACGACCTCCTTCAGCATGACGTAGATCCCATCCTGGGGATGGCTCCCGTCGCCCAGGCGGCCGATATACATCCCGGTGCGCAGTCGAATATGCTCGAGGGCATCCAGGGTCTGAATCGCCTTCTCGTCGTAGGCGACTTTCTGCTTGGCCATAGGCCCTCCCAGGGCTTTCATAGCGGGCGCCGGGGGGCGGCCCCAAGATGGAGGATTCAGCGAAATAATCAAGAGATTCGGATAGATCCGGCCCGTTGACCCCCACGGGTCGAAGATTTTCCTCGGCTAACGCTCGCCCATTCCCGGACGAATGGGGTATCCACTCGGGCCGTGGACGAAAAATACGTAGGAGAAATCAATCGGGGAGTCGCGCCCGCCGCCAAGGGGGAGTTCGCCCCTATCCGGATCGGGCCCATCGAATTGCCGGTGCCCGTCGTCCTGGCCCCCATGGCAGGGATTACCAATTCCCCCTTCCGGGCCGTCTGCCGGGAATATGGCGCCGGGCTCTACGTCAGTGAAATGATCACCGCTCGGGCCCTGGTGGAGCGAAATGCCAAGACCCTGAAGCTCGCCGATTTCGACCCTTCGGAATCTCCCCGCAGTCTTCAGCTCTACGGCGTGGACCCCGAATACGTGGGCAAAGCCGTCGCCCTGCTCGTCTCCGAGGACCGGGTCGACCACATCGACATGAATTTCGGCTGTCCTGTCCGCAAGGTCACTCGCAAGGGAGGGGGCGCCGCCATTCCGGTTCGCCCCCGATTGCTGGGCAATATCGTGCGCGCGGCGGTGCGCGAAGCCGGAGATATCCCGGTCACCATCAAATTCCGCATGGGGATCAACGACGACCTCCTCACCTACCTGGATTCCGGGCGAGTGGCCGAGGATGAAGGCTGTGCGGCTGTCGCCCTCCACGCCCGAACCGCCGCCGCCCTCTACTCTGGACAGGCCAACTGGGAGGCCATCAGCCGGCTAAAAGAAGCCGTCACCAGCATTCCCGTCCTGGGCAACGGGGATATCTGGGAAGCCTGGGATGCTCTCCGAATGATGCGGGAAACGGGCTGCGACGGCGTCGTCGTCGGCCGGGGTTGCCTGGGGCGCCCCTGGCTTTTCCGGGACCTCGCCGATGTCTTCGAAGGACGCTCCCCGTCGAACCCGCCCGCCTTCGGCGAGGTGCGGCGGACCATGCTCGAACACGCCGAGCGCCTGGTCGACTGGTTCGGCGAGCGACTCGGGCTTCTCTCCTTTCGCAAGCACGCCACCTGGTACACCAAGGGTTTCCCCGGAAGTGCCCGCTGGCGCTCCGCGCTGATCCAGATCCAGAACCTCGATCAACTCAGAGAAGCCCTGGCCGACGCCTCGGGCGACGTTCCCTTCCCGCCCGAAGCCATGCGCGTCAAGCGGGGCAAAAAGGGAGGAACCCAGCGCGTCGCCCTGCCCGAGGGCTATCTCGACGACCGCCTGACCAGCATGCCTCCTGGACCCGAGGCCGAAACGGCCGATTCCGGGGGCTGAGGTCGGTGTCGGCCGAAACCTCGGCCGAGAACCTCAGTGGGCCTCGCGCCAGTTGGCTCCCACGCCAAAGTCCACCACCGTCGGCACCTTGAGCGCCAAGGCGTTCTCCATACGCTCCCGCAACAACTCGGTCAGGTCGGGCACATCCTTCTCAGCCACTTCAAAAACCAGTTCGTCGTGGACCTGCATGATCAACTGGGTACTGGTCGAACCCTCGGCGAGGGAAGCGGCCACATCCACCATGGCCCGCTTGATGAGATCAGCCGCCGACCCCTGGATGACAGTATTCACCGCCATGCGCTCGGCGGCCTGACGGAGCACCCGATTGCGACTGGCGAGCTCCGGCAGGTAGCGCCGCCGCCCGAGAAGGGTGCTCACATAGCCTTCTTCCCCGGCCCGACGAATCGTTTCATCGATAAACCCGCGCACCCCCCGGTAACGGTCGAAATACGCGTCGATGGTCTCCTGGGCCTCTCCCGTCGCGATGCCCAACTGGTTGGCCAAACCGAAGGCCGACGATCCGTAGATGATCCCGAAATTCACCGCCTTGGCCCGGGCCCGCTGCTCGTCGCTCACCGCATCAAGCGCTACCCCCCAGACCTCTGCAGCCGTTCTGCGGTGGATATCCTGCCCACTCGTGAAAGCGTCGATCAGACTCTCGTCCCCCGAATAATGGGCCAGGATCCGGAGTTCGACCTGGGAGTAGTCGGCAGCCAAGAGAGTCAGCCCCTCGGCCGGCACGAAGGCTTCGCGGATGCGCGCGCCCTCGCCACCACGGATCGGAATATTCTGCACATTGGGGTTCGAGGCCGACATGCGGCCGGTGGCCGCACCCAGTTGATGAAAGCTCGGGTGAATTCGGCCCGTCTGGGGGCTGACCAGCGGAGGCAATGCGTCCACATAGGTGCTGACGAGTTTCGAAAGCTTCCTGTAGTCGAGAATATGCCCGGGCAGTTCGTGATGCGCACGCAACTGCTCGAGAACGGCCTCAGCCGTCGAGTACCCGGTCTTGGTTTTCTTGATAACCGGGAGCTGGAGCTTCTCGAAGAGGATCACCTGCAGCTGCTTGGTCGAGCTGATCAGGAACTCCTCGCCGGCGAGCGCGTAGATCTCCGTTTCCAGAGTATCGAGCTTGCCTCTGAATTCGGTATGCAGCACGCCGAGGGTCGCCTCGTCGATACGCACCCCGGCACGCTCCATTCGGCTGAGTACTCCGGCCAGGGGCAACTCAACCTCGCGATAGAGCACCTCCAAGCCGTCCTCGGCGATTCGCTTCGCCGCCTCCCCGCCCAGGGCGCAGAGTGCCGCCGCCTGCTCACCCGCCCATTTCCCGGCGTCGTCCACCGGAACGGCCTCGGGGGGCGTCGCCTTTGCGCCCCGGCCCGCCAGCGACTCCCAGGTGGCCACTTCGAGACCCCCGAGCTTGATCGCCAGGGGGCTCAGCCCGGAAGCGCTGCCGGGATCCAGCAGATTCCCTGCGATTTCGAGATCGTCGACGGGATCGGGCAGGTCCAACCCGAGCTCCCCCAGGACCGACTGGGTTTGCTTGGCGTCGAAGGCCAACCACCTGCGGCCCGCCTGGCCCTTTGACACCCAAGCCGAATCCAGGGTCTCGACCAACTCACCCGGGGCCAGGCCTGCTTCGGCTGGCCAATCTTCGCCCAGAACGGGCACATAGATCGCTTCGTTCTGGCGGGTAGCGATGGCCATGCCCACCAGCCGAGCCGAAACCGCGGTCCCCGGTGTACACAAAAGCTGGATGGCCAGGGGTTCCTGAGCCGACAGGCTCGCCACCCGGGCCGCGAATTCCTTCGCCTCGGTCACCCGCTCGACAACCACCTCGCTGGGGCGCGAGGAGCCTCCCTCAGCATCGGCGGGGGCGCCTGCATTCTCGCCGCCCAATGCCGCCAGCAAGGTGCTGAAACCCATACGCTGGTAAAACGCGGCGAGTTTTTCGGGGTCGGCTTCATGCAGGACCAGTTCGTCGAGTTGCTGGGGAAGGGGCACGTCGTAACGCAGGGTGGAAAGTTCTTTTGAGAGTTCTGCTTCGGCCCGCTGCTCGATCAGCGCTTCCCGAGCACGCTTGGCCTTGACCTGATCCGCATTGTCCAGGAGCTCCTCCAGGGTGCCCCATTCGAGAATCAGCTTGGCCGCGCCCTTCTCACCGATGCCCTTCACCCCGGGAATATTGTCGCTCGGGTCGCCCACCAGTGAGCGCACGTCGAGGATCTTCTCCGGGGAAACCCCAAATCGTGCCTCGACCTCGGCGGGGCCATAGCGCCGGCTCTTGCCCGAATCGACCAACTCGACCTTGTCGGTCACCAGTTGCATCAAATCCTTGTCGGTGGAGATCACGCTGACGAAAGCGTCGTCTGGAACCGTGCCAACGAGCGTCGCAATCACATCATCCGCTTCAAAATCCTTCACCTCCAAGAGTGGAATGCCAAAGGCCTCAAGAAGATCTGCCAGGAGCGGAATCTGACGCGAGAGATCTTCGGGCTGGGCATCCCGATTCGCTTTATACCCCTCGAAGATCCGATTCCTGAAGCTTCCACCGCGTGGGTCGAAGGCAACCGCCGCCCAGGTGGGCGACTCCTCGCGCAGGATCTTCGTCAGCATATTGGCAAAGCCCAGCAATGCGTTGGTGGGCGTGCCATCGGGTGCCCGCAAACTCGGGGGAAGTGCGAAAAATGCACGATAAATTGCATTCGCACCGTCGATGATGACGAGTCGGCGCTCGCCTTCATTCTTGGTTTTTCCGCTCATGGCGCCATGGTACCGATTCCCGAGATGAGCGCATGATGGCGTTGACCGGGCCCTCGGCCAGCTTTAGCCTTGGGCATCATGTCGGAAAAGAAAACTCCACCCAGATCCGGTATTCCCAGGCGCAACCCGCCGCCCTTCCGGCCGCGGTTCACCATCGGGTTTTTCTATCTGGTGGTCTTCTTCTTCCTCTTTGCTTTTTTGCAGATCCTGCCCGACCTGATCGCGCTCCTGGACAGGCCACCCGGGCCCGAACAGGAAGAGGCCGCCCTGCAAGCCGCTCGTTCCGGGACAAGCCCCCTGGCCAGCGCCCTGCTCGCCCTGATCGCGACGTCGCTGGGGAGCTATTACCGAATTCTTCCCGGCATGCGAGCCGACTGAGAACTCGGGGAACGGCGGAGGGGAGCCGGCCCTAGCCGAGAAGCTTCGATCCGGGCGCCGCCAAACCTCTCAGCAGGTAGCGGATGGCGTGCTGAAAGACCTGCTCCAGGGGCAAGCGACGTAGCTCCCGCCGGGGCTGAATCGAATCGGCCTGGATCAGGGCATTCGCCGTGGTCCAGAGAATTTGGGCCACCTCCCAGGGATCACAGTCGACAAGATCCCCCTCCTCCATGGCTCGTTTGACCACCTTGCTGAGGATTGAGAGGTTCTGCTCCCAGAGCTTTGAGACTTCGGCAACGACCTCGGGAGGCAATTCGCCGATGACCGACTGATTGTCGATGGCCCAGAAGATCTGAAAATATTCGGGGTGGCGTATCCAGTAGTCGTAGTAGAACTGGCTCAAGCGCTCGAGTTTCTCCAGACCCCGCTCGCCTCCGGCCACTGCTTCCTCAAGGCGTTGAGTGAAGCCGTCGCCATTATCCGCCAGTACCGCCACGTAGAGATCGGCCTTGCTCTCGAAGTAGCGATAGAGCGTCCCTTTGGCGACGCCCGCGTTCTCGGCCACCTCATCCAGGTTGGCGGCCATGAAGCCGTCCCGAAAGAAAACAACTTTGGCGGCATCCAGAATCTGTCGACGTGAGAGGATTTTTCTTTGGGCCCGCCCGATCTTCTCCTCCGGCAGGTTGGGATCCCCAGCGGCTCCGTTTTCGGCATCCGCCATCAGCCGCGACCGTCGCCCTTCACGAGTTCCGCGAGGTCCAGAGCTCGCCCATGGGCGTGAATCCTCGCCGTCTCGACGTACCCAAGGGTCCGCTGGATCTGCAATTCACGTTCGTCATCGGACAAGGTGCGCACTCCCCGGGCGGGGATCCCCACCGCTAGCTGCCCATCCGGAATTTTGCTGCCCGGGGTAACAACGGCTCCCGCAGCGACCAACGCGCCCTCCCCCACTTCGGCTCCGTCGAGAACGATGGCTCCGATTCCGATCAGGGCGCCCGCCCGAACCTGGCATCCGTGGACCACGGCGCGGTGTCCCACCGTCACCTCGTCTCCGATCGAAGTGCCAAAGCGCCCACGCGTCACATGGACCGTCGCCTGATCCTGGATATTCGTGCGAGCGCCTATCCGAATCTGGTGGACATCCCCGCGGACCACCGCGCCATACCAAATACTCGAGTCCTCGCCGATTTCCACATCGCCGACCACCACCGCCCCAGGCGCCACCCAGGCCGAGGCATGGATTTGGGGAAGAGCCTCCCCGAACGTCCTGATCACGGGGCCGAGTTCCCCAGCCAAAGGCGGAGATCCCCCCGGCAAATGGGGCGAACGAGGACCCTTGGATCCCTGGGACATCTTCGATTCAGGCCTCGATGGGGTCGCTTCCGTCGTAACGGAGCGAGTCGAAGAGCACGGTTTGCACGTAACGTTCGCCAAAATCACACACGATCGTGACGATCTTCTTTCCCTTATTCTCATCCCGGGCCGCGTATTTCAGTGCAGCGGCGACGTTGGCCCCGGAAGAGATCCCACACAGGATTCCCTCCTCCCGAGCGAGACGCAGGGCGGTTTCCACCGCTTCGTCATTGGTAATCGAGATCACCTCATCGACTTGGTCGGGGTCGAGAACATCCGGGACAAAGCCGGCTCCGATCCCCTGGATCTTGTGGGGACCGGGTGAGCCACCCGAGAGAACCGGGCTATCCGCGGGCTCCACGGCAATCGCTTCGAAGCCAGCTTTCTTCGGCTTGATATATCGGGAGACCCCCGTGATGGTGCCTCCCGTGCCTACCCCCGCCACGAAGGCATCGACCTCTCCGTCGGTATCGTTCCAGATTTCGGGCCCGGTGGTCTCGAGATGAACCTTCGGATTGGCGGGGTTCCGGAATTGCTGGGGCATGAAACAATTGGGCAAGGCATCCTGGATTTCCATCGCCTTTTCGATCGCCCCCTTCATCCCCTTGGCGCCCTCGGTGAGCACGAGCCTGGCCCCAAAGGCGCGCATGGTCACCCGGCGCTCGGGGCTCATGGTATCCGGCATGACGATGACGCATTGATACCCTTTGACGGCGGCTAGGAAGCACAGGGCGATCCCGGTATTGCCGCTGGTCGGCTCGACGATCGTCGTCTCCCCGGGCGTGATCAGTCCGTCGGCCTCGGCGGCCTCGATCATCGCCAAGCCAATGCGGTCCTTCACGCTATTGCAGGGGTTCCTGCTCTCGAGCTTCACGATGACTTCGGCGGGCAGGCCTTCGGCCACCCGATTCAGTCGAACCAGGGAAGTGTTACCAACGAGTTCGGCAAGACTTGAATGAACGGGCATGGGGGCATCCTTTTTTGCAAGGGGTCTCGAGTCTTCGCCAGCGACGAAACGCGCAGCATAACTCTGTCTCCGCCGGGTTTCACCGGTGGAGGATCATCCACCGCCTTCGATCAGCTCGCTGAAGAGTTCGGTGAGCAGAACCGTCGCGTAGCTGCCGGGGGGCAGGCCAAATTCGAGCAGAAGAGCGCCCTCCTCCCGAGTCAGGCAGAGCCCCTGCGGGCGAACGCGAAGAGCCCGTCGAGTACCGGGCAGACGGATACCCCGGGGAGCCTTCAGCTCTTCGGCGAGAGGAATATCCATGGCGCTCATAATCTCGGACTCCCAACGGCCAACCTCCCCCGAGGCAGCCATCATCTTGGTTCCAAAAATCGGGCCCGTGGCGCTGATCTCGAAATTGCGGGCGCGCTCGTTTTCCACGACGGAGTCCTCGACGATGAAGAGCCCTCCCGATTCCACCACCTGAGCAACATCCCCCTCGGCCACCGCATCCAGGGGAAGGGAGCGCTCCTCCAAAACCCGGTTGAAGACCTCGGATTGGAGAGCCGAGAGCAGAAAACGCGCTTTCCGGCGATCTCGAATCGAGCGTCGGCCGGCGAGCAATTCCCGACCCACCGCCGCATTGCGGCCGCCCTGGCCAAAGCGTTGAGCGCCAAAGCGGTTGGGCATGCCCTCAGCCAGAATCCGGGCCAGGGCGTCTTGTGCCGCCTGCTCTCCCTCTGCATCGACCTCGCGAACCCGGATCTGGAAATGGTTCCCTCGCAACTGCCCGGTCCGCAGCTTGTGCGGATGGCGGATCGCCTCGAGAACCCGAGCCCCCTTCAGGTCGAGTTCCACCGCCTCGACTGGATCGAGATCGGGCACCGACATCCACTGGGTGGTCACGGCGCCGCGATCCTTTCTTCCCGCGTACCCCACGTCGCGTGCGGGCACCCCGGCGGCGGCGGCCAGTTGCCGAGCCACGCCATCGCTGGTCGCCAGGCGTTTCTCGATGCGCAGGAACGTATGTCCACCTTCACCGGTGGCCTCGTAGAGGGGGATCTCATCGACGCGGAAATCCTCGGGCTCGACTCTAAAGCGCGGCATATCGATCCTCTAGCGCCCGAGAGCGGCGGCCACTGGGGCGAAGGATTGGCGGTGTGCGGGAGAGGCACCCAAGCGCCGGAGAGCCCCCATGTGTTCCGCCGTCCCGTAGCCCATGTTTCGGGCTAAGCCATAACCCGGATATTTGCTCTCGAGTTTCTCCATCAGGCCATCACGATAAACCTTGGCAACGATGGAAGCCGCCGCGATGGACCCATCCAGGGAATCCCCGTGAACCAAGGGGGTCTGGGGAAGGGAGAGATCGGGAATCGTCCGGGCGTCCACCAGCAGGTGGTCGATGCGGGTTTTTTCCAGGAGCGCGGCCGCAGCCCTCCGCATAGCCTCGAGACCGGCCCGGTAGATATTGATCCGATCGATTTCCACCGCCGAGACCTCTCCGATCGCGAAGCCCACGGCCTGCTCGCGGATCGCGCGATCCAGTCGTTTTCGCGCTTCCTTGGATAGTTTTTTGGAATCGTCGAGCCCGGGCAAGATCACGCTCTCGGGCAACACCACCGCCGCCGCCACCACGGGTCCGGCCAGGGGACCGACGCCGACTTCGTCGACCCCGGCGATCCAGCGACAATCCGCCGACATGAGACCAGCGCGAATCTCAAAAAGCCTCGCCACCCGAAGCCGATCGGCCCGTTGGGCATCGATCCTGCGCTCGACTCGACCCCCCAGAGCGCGCGCTCCGGTCCGAGAGTCGGCTTGGAGTACCCGGGCCCAGCGCATGGCCTGGTCCTCGCTCTCGAGCGCGTCCACCGCCGCTCGAATCCGCGCCAGGGGCATGCCCGCAAGATCCGGCACCGGGCTTTCACCCGTGTCCCCTCGCCGGGCGTCATCCATGCTGCCGCCTCTAGCGGGCGAGCAGGACGGAGACCGGCGCGGTACGCACCACGGCCGCAGCGTTGCTGCCGAGGAAATAATCGGTGATCCGGTTGCGGCCGTACGCGCCCATGACGATCAGGCCCGCCCCCGCTTCCCGAGCGGTATCGACGATCTTGACATCGGGCCGACCCAGGGTCGAAGAGGTCTCCCGGATGGGCTGGGCAAGCCCGGAGAGCAATTGCCGTACCTCTTCGAAACGCGCGACCGCCCGGCCCTTGTCCTTGGAATCGACGAAAACGTGAATCGACTCGCCCAACTTATTGGCCAACTCCACCGCCGTCGCCGCCGCGATGCGTGACCCCGGCGAACCGTCGAAGCCCAGAACGATGGGTCCGGATAGCGAAGCCCCGAAGGGAACCACCACGGTGGAACGCGAAGTTTTTCGGATGACCGACTCGGTGGTCGAACCGATCAGCGCTCCCTTGGCGTCCGCCGGCCGGCCGTCACGGCCAATCACCAGGAGATCGAAGCTCTGGGCCTTCTCGACGATGCGATCGTCCGCGCGCCCCTGGGCGATCTCGCAGCCCGCGTCCAGCCCCTCGACTCGGGCTCGCTCGGCAAATCGGGCCGCCAGGGCGTCGGCCCGGGCGCGGAAATAAGCGGTCAGGTCGGGCTCGGGATAGGGAGGGAGCGTCAGACCGGGGCTGTCGGGGATCTGCACCCGGGCGTCCTCGATCACGGTGATACCCGTGGCTCGGCATTGCAGGCGACCCGCCAGGCTCACGCCCAGCCGCTCTGCTGCGTTGCCGTCTGCGGAACCGTCGGTTGCTACCAGAATCGTGTCGGTCATTTCGCCCTCGCCTTGGGTCCGGTTGGCCCGGCCCGCCAATTGAATGGTCTCAAATTCCCCGAGGAGCCCGCCGAGTGGGTACCGGCTGCGCCCCACCGCCCCCCGGGCTGACGCTCAGAGGGGTTGGATCGGATCCCCGTAGGATACGATACCCCGGAGGGAGGCGCAATTTGGCGGTCCGGGCAGAGCCGCCCCTTACTGAACTCGTCCCGCAGGGGTTCAGCCCCTTCCCGACATGCTCGCGAGGACATCCTCTCGGCTGAGCATGCCTCGCATTTCTCCCGAGTCGTCGGTCACCGGCAAGCAGCCGATCTCCCTCTTGAGCATCAGATCTGCGGCACGAAAAAGCGAGGCCTTCGCGTCGATCACGATGGGGGGGCTCGACATCGCCTGCCATACCTCGATGGAATTCAGGAAATTCCGGCGCTCATCCACATCCTGGAGTTCGAGGCAGGAGGGCGAGGCACGCAGGAGATCGCTCTCGGAAATCACCCCGACGAGCTGCCCCGAGCGCACCACCGGCAGATGCCGCAACCGCCCCAGGGTCATGATGTCCTCAACCGTCAGGAGCCGATCCTGTGCCCCAATCGCAACCACCCGGGGGGTCATAATTTCGCCGACTTCCCTCATACGATCACCATACGCGAAGAACGGGGGGCCCGTGAAGCGAAAAACATACGAACTCTCAAACCGAGGCCTTCCCCGACCCGCCTCGGGTTGGGGTAGATTGGCCTTGGAGGCGGTCATGGCTCGGTCCAGGATTCGATTGCTCGCAGATCAGGCTCATCGTGCTCGTCGAATCGCTTCGACCTTCGGCCGGATCTACCTGGGCATCAAGGCCAACCAATGGGCCGCCCGGCGCGTGCCCCCCCAGGAGATGAAGGCGCGATGGAGCCGTTTCAACCGGCGCTCGGCCGAGGCCATCTTCAAGCTGGCCGTCGAATTGCGCGGCCTGGTGCTCAAGGGATGCCAGTTCATCGGCTCGCGTTCGGACGTGTTGCCGCCGGAATACATCGAGGTGCTTTCCAAGCTCCAGGACAGGGTCCCGGCTCGCCCCTTCTCCGAGATCCGGGCCGTAGTGGAGCGCGAACTCGGGATGCCCCTGAGCGAGGCATTTTCCGAGTTCGATGAGCAGAGCGTGGCCTCGGCTTCCCTCGCCCAGGTTCACCGGGCGAAGCTCCAGGATGGCCGGGACGTGGCGGTCAAAGTGCAATATCCCGAAATTCGCGACCTCGTCCATTCGGATCTCTCGAACCTGCGTGCCCTTTTCCGAGCCGTGGGGGTTATTGAGCGCGGCTTCGACCTCATGCCCCTGATCGGTGAACTCTCGGAGCACATGCCCAGGGAGCTCGACTTCTGTAGCGAGGGCATCAACGCCGAGCGCGTCGCGGGCTTTTTCGAGGGACGGGCAGATCTCAGCGTTCCCCAGATTCATTGGGATTTAACGACGACCCGGGTCCTCGTGAGTGATTTCGTCGAAGGCATCAAGATCAGCGATCGCTCCGCTCTCGAGCGAGCTGGCATCGAACCCAGTTCCGTGATGCAGACCCTTCTCGAAGCCTACTGCGAACAGATCCTGGTCGAAGGCTTCTTCCATGCCGATCCCCACCCCGGCAATCTCATGGTCCTCCCTCCAGGAGAAGACGATTGCCCGGCAACCGTCGTCTTTCTCGACTTTGGACTCGCCAAAGAATTGCCGCCGGCCTTTCGACAGAGCACCGTCCAGTTCGCCGGGGCGCTGCTCCAGGGCGATGCCAAAGCCATGGGAAACGCGCTGGTCAAGCTCGGCTTCAAAACCCGAACGAATTCTGCCGAAGCTCTTCAGTCCATCGCATGGATCCTCCTCGATATGGCCAAGCGACTGCGCAACCAGACCTACGTCGACCCCGAAGTCGTGCGCGAAGCAGGAGAAGAACTGCCCCGGCTGATTCGGGAAAACCCCGTGGTCCGGGTGCCCGAGCACCTGATCCTCCTCGGTCGCGTGATCGGGCTCCTCTCGGGACTCGGCCAAACACTGGGAGCCAAACTCGATATGCTCGAGACGATTCTCCCCTACGCACTCGGAGTTTCACCCAGGGAAGCCTCGGGAAGGAATTCGCATGAATAATCCGGTCGTCCATAAAGCGCCGGGCGCCACCCGGACGCAAGCCCTTGAGCATTGGGGCATCGACGGCTTGCGCTTGGGAATTTCGGTGGGCGGCTCGTCCAACACCCTGGAGTGGGAGGCGGCGAGGAACTGGGTGGAACGAGCAGACCGGGCCGGGCTTCACTCGGTTTGGATGCCCGAAATGCATTTCGCCCAAGGGGGCAATACATCGCCGCTGCTCGCCCTCGCGGCCCTGGCGACGCACACCAAAAAGATCCGACTGGCGACGACGTCGCTCCTGATCCCCATCCACAACCCCCTGCGAATCGCCGAAGAGATCGCCTCTCTCGACCGCCTCTCCCGAGGAAGGGTGATCGTGGGGTTGGGGCGGGGTTTCCGGGCGCCCCTTTTCTCGGCCTTCGGCATCGATCAGGCGACCAAGCGCCAGCGTTTCGACGCCGCACTCGACCTGATCCTTGCGGCATGGCGAGAAGAAGAGGTCAGCCTGAAGGGCACGCTCTTCGAATCCATGCGCGAAGCCGCGCCAACGCGAATCCCTCCGCCCTATCAGTCCCCCCACCCCCCCCTGGCCGTGGCCGCATTCGGGCCCAAGGGGTTGGCCCAAGCCGCTCGAAGGGGGCTTCCCTATCTCGCCTCCCCAATCGAAACGTTTGCACAAATTCGTGAGAATCTTTCTCGCTACCGGGAGGCTATGGGCGAGGCCTCCGCACCCGGTCGCTGGGTAAGTCCGATCATGCGTACGGTTTTTGTCTCGGACAACCCCGCGGCCTGCCGCCGAGTCATGGATGCAATCGAAGGAGAGGGGCGACCGGGGGGCTCAACCGCCAAACTGCCCGCCGCCGTGGCACGCGCCGTAGCCGCCCCAGCCAGCGAGCGTGTCATCGTCGGCAGTTCCCAGGCCGTGCAGGAACGTCTCGCGGAGTACGCGGAAACCTTGAGGATGAACCTGCTTGTGGTTCGCCCCCAGGTACCAGGAGCCGACGAGAGCGAACGCATCGCTTCTCTGGAACAACTGGCCGCCGAGGTGCTCCCGGCCATCAATTGAAAGTATCGCTGCATAATTCCCAAGCCACGCGTTCCTAAGTGCATCGCGTTGCTGCATTACACCGTTTTAGATTGACGCGGGTAGGGCCTCGGTTAGACTGCCGCTCGCATAAAACCCCGCGAGCGAGGAAGTTCTCGCCTGGGGAGGCGGCTTCAGATTCCTTACCCGCTTCCCACTCTTTCCTCTGGACGCCGCGGCCGGCCCCAAACACAACCCTTCCAACCCATCCCCGTCCACTCTGATTTCCCACACTTATCTGCCCTAGGGGCGGTAAGTCGAGTGGCCCGGGCGACTCGGGCAGAACACCCGCAACCCTTGGGAAGACCTCTTTCACGAGCGGCTTAGCCGAGGGAAACGGACCCACAGGAATAGAGGAAAAAATGACCAAAACGTATTCGGACCGACTCTCCGCCCAAGACAACAGCTTTCTCTTGATGGAGACTCCCAACTGCCACATGCACGTCTCTTCGACCTTGATCTACGAAGCCGCCGCGCTGAAAAGTGAAAATGGGGGCATCGATTTCGACAGGATCAAGCGTGCCACCGAGAGCTACCTCCACCTGATCCCGCGCTATCGCCAGAAGCTGCATTTCATCCCCTTCGAAAACCACGCCGTCTGGGTCGATGATCGACACTTCAGCCTCGAGTACCACGTGCGCCACACGGCGCTTCCCCAACCCGGAACCGAGGACCAACTCAAGAGGCTCTCCGCGCGCATCATGGCCCAGCCCCTCGATCGAACTCGACCCCTCTGGGAGACGTGGATCGTCGAGGGACTCGAGAACGATCGCTTCGCAGTCATCACCAAGATTCATCACTGCATGATCGACGGCGCTTCGGGGGTCGGTATTGCCCAGATCATGATGTCCGACGACCCTTCCCCCAAGATCGTCGAAGCACCGAATTTCGTGCCCCGACCGGCACCGCCGAACTCTGAACTCCTGCGAGACGAAGTCCTGAGACGGACGAGCCTGCCTCTCCAGATTCTCAAGGGGGTGAACGCGTTCGTCGCCGAGACCGAAGACCTGGCCACGGAAGTTACGTCTCGGGCCAAGATCCTCTGGCAAACCCTGGGCCAAGGACTCAAGGCCAGCCCTACCCCGATGAATGGGCCGCCCAGCCCGCACCGAAAATTTGACTGGCTGGAGACGCCCCTCGCGGACATCAAGGCCCTGCGCAAGGGACTCGACTGCTCGGTCAACGATGTGGTTCTTACCATCGTGACGGGAGCCGTTCGCGACTTTCTCAAGATGCGGGGTGCGCGCCCGGAAGATCTCGAATTCAAAATTTCGGCGCCGGTCAGCATCCGCAAGGAAGAAGAAAAGGGCAAGATGGGCAACCGGGTCTCGTCCTGGGTCATTGGGCTCCCCATCGATGAAGCCGACCCCTTGCTCCAGCTCAAGCGCATTCACGAGACCACCCAGAACTTGAAAGAAACCAACCAGGCCCTAGGCGTCGAAATGATCATGAAGGTCGCCGAGGCCGCTCCGGCCAGCCTGCTCTCCCTGGGCGCTCAATCGGTCAGTGGCCCGATCAACTCGATCGTGACGAATGTGCCGGGACCCCAATTCCCGCTCTATCTCCAGGGTGCCAAACTCCTCTCCCTCTTTCCCCAGGTTCCCCTACTGGGCGAGATGGGATTGGGAATCGCGTTGATGAGCTACAACGGAAAGGTCTGCTGGGGCTTCAATGCCAACCCCGACGTCATCCCCGACCTCGCCGAATTCGTCACCCTCGTGCGAAGTACGATTCAGCGAATCGCCCAGGCGACTGGAGTCAAGCTCTCGGATTCGAAGAAGAAGCCCGCCTCCAAGCCGGCGAAAAAGTCGGCCAAGGCCGAGGCCTCCGCGAGTTCGGTTGAAGAGATCGAGCCCGTTCTGCCGGGAGGCGACCGGGTCGAACCCACCAGCGCCTGATCACCAGGACTCAAAGAAAACAAGGGGCCGCTTCCCGACGCATCGGGAGGCGGCCCCTTTGTTTTGGAGCGGCGGGCCCGGACTGGGGCTAGATCGCCTCTTCTTCCTCACGGGTAAAGGTCAGGAACGCCATGGCGGGTCGCTTGGAACTCTCGCGCATGGCGAATTGCATGGTGTCGAAAGCCCAACCTTGAGAGGTCCACTCGTTCAAGGTCTTTTCGATCTCTTCCTCGCCCACGCTACTCAACTCGACGACTTTATAGCTCGTAGCCACGACTGCCCCCTTCAGAGCAAGGCGAGAAGCTCAGGCCTTGAGACCCGCGGCCAAATCGGCCGCCGCGTAGGTGAGGATAATATCCGCCCCGGCCCGTTTGATCGAAAGCATCGCCTCGAGCATCGCTCGCTCTCCGTCGATCCAGCCGTTGGCAGCGGCGGCCTGAATCATCGAGTACTCGCCGGAAACGTGGTAGGCCGCGATGGGCAGGTCAAAGGATTGGCGCGCCTCGGCGATGATGTCGAGATAGGACAAGGCTGGCTTGACCATCAGGATATCCGCCCCCTCCTCGAAATCCGAACGGAGCTCGCGCATCGCCTCCCGACGATTCGCCGGATCCATCTGATAGCCCCGGCGGTCTCCAAATTGCGGCGTGCTCTCCGCGGCATCCCGGAAGGGTCCGTAGAAAGCGCTCGAATATTTGGCTGCATAGGAAAGAATCGGAATGTCTTCGAATGCGTGTTCGTCCAGTACCGCACGAATCGCCGCAACCCGGCCATCCATCATGTCCGAAGGCGCCACCATATCAGCACCCGCCCTGGCGTGAGAGAGCGCCGTCAATGCCAGACGCTCCACCGAGGGGTCATTCAAGACGCGCTCGCCCTCCACCACCCCGCAATGGCCGTGGTCCGTGTACTCACAGAGGCAAACATCGGTAATGACACAGAGTTCCGACACCTCGGACTTGATCGCCGCAACCGCTCTCTGAACCACTCCATCGGCGTGGTCGGCCCCGCTTCCCCGGGCGTCCTTCTCGTCGGGGATGCCGAAGAGCATGATTCCCGGCACTCCCAAGTCGCAGACCCGCCGGGCTTCTTCCACCACCCGGTCGACGGAGAAACGAAAAACACCGGGCATGGAAGCGATGGGGTCTCGCACCCCACTCCCCTCGACGACAAAGAGTGGGAGCAGAAGGTCGTCCCGAGAGAGCCGAGTCTCGGCCACCATACGTCGCAACGTTTCACTTCCCCGCAATCGTCTCAGACGGTCTCTCGGAAAACTCATTTCTTCTTCTCCCCCCAGCCTGACGGCAGACTTCCGGTCTCTCGCCCCTTCGCGACGTAATTCTCCAACGCCTCGACCATTCCACGGACATCCGGACGCTCGGGCACGACCTGAGGCGGTAGCCCGATGCTCTCGAGTGCTGCGGCCGTCGTCGTCCCTATGGCAGAAATGATACACCGCTGACAGGCGTCCCGGGCCGCCTCATCGAGCAACTCCGCAAAGTGCTCCACCGCCGATGGGCTGGTGAATGGGAGCAGCGGCAGGGCGCCCCCGATCAGGTCAGCACCCAGGGCGGCCGCATCGACCTCCGGGCGAATATTCCGGTAATGGGTGACCGCATCAACATGGGCACCGGCCGCCGCCAACCCCCGGGAAAGAGCATCCCGGGCGATATCCGAACGGGGAATCAGAACCCGACGGCCCGTGGGCGGGTGGGAGCGAAGTAGCTCGGAGAGCATGGAATCGGCATCGCCTCGCCCGCCGGACAACATGAAATGAACCGGGAGCCCCGCCGCCGTCACCGCCCGCGCCGTACTCGGACCGATGCAGAGGATGCGGGCGTTGAGCCCCGGCAAAGAGCTCTCCAGCCCGAGTCGCTCCACGTGATGGAGGAAAAAGCGCACGGCATTGGAGCTGGTAAAGAGCAGATCGTCGTAGTCGGCCAAACGCCCCAGGCTCGTGTCGATCACCCCCCGCTCCCCGGGATCCTCCACCGCAACAAGATCGATGAGCGGGCGAAAAGAGGGAATCGCCCCCGCCGCCCTGAGGGCCGCCGCCAGTTCCCTGGCCTGATGAGGGGCCCGGCTCACCAGGGCCCCCAAACCGAAGAGGGGAGAGGATTCCCACCAGCTCAGCGTCTCGCCCAGGGCCGCGACCTGGCCGATCACGATCACCGAGGGGGCGCCCAGCCCCTTTGCCTCCACCGCGTCCGCCAGGGTCTCCAGGGTCGCGAGCTCGACGCGTTGCTCCGCCCGAGTTCCGTTCATGACCGCGGCGGCCGGAGTCTCCAGCGGCGTTCCCCCCGCGACAATCTCGTCCAGCAGGGACCGCAGGTTTCGCATCCCCATCAAGATGACCAAGGTATCCGCCGCCCTCGCCAAGTCGCGCCAGCGAGTCGCCGTGGCCGCACCGCCCGGATCCTTATGCCCGGTCACCACCGCGAAGGACGCCGAGTAACGTCGATCGGTCAGAGGGATACCCGCGTAGGCGGGCGCCGCCAGCGCGGAACTCACCCCAGGAACGACTTCGAAGGGGATCCCTCGGGCCACGCAAGCCGAGGCCTCCTCGCCCCCTCGGCCAAAGATGAAGGGGTCTCCGCCCTTCAAACGAACCACCACCTGGCCCTGCCCCGCGCGTTCGGCAATCAATTCATTGATTGCCTCCTGGGACCAAGTGGGCTCATCGTGTCCGCGCTTGCCCACATTGATCCGTTCGGCATGGCGGGGCAGCAAGTCCAGAATTTCGTCGCTCGCCAATTCGTCGTAGAGGGCAACGTCGGCTCGGCCAAGGGCCGTAGCGCCGCGCACAGTAATCAGATCGGGGTCCCCTGGGCCAGCGCCCACCAGGATTAGCCGTCCCCGATCGGAGCGGCGCTTCACGGACGGTCCTCTTCCATCGCCACGCGTCGAAGCTCTTCGAGGATCGCATCACCCCCATCGCCGAGGACGCGCTCGGCCAGAAGACGGCCGAGACTCGCCGCCTCCTCAGCCGGCCCCTCGATTTCGTCCCGCACGATTTCTTGGCCGCTCAGGCTCGAAACCAAACCGCGCAAACGGACTCCACCCTGGGGCTGAATCTCGCAATGCGCCGCCAGAGGAACCGTACAATCCCCCCCCAGCCGAGTCAGAAACCCGCGCTCGGCCCGGGCCGCGACGAGATTCTCGGGCACGCTCAGACGCGCGAGGTCCTCGCCCAGGGGATCGCCTTGCCGGCTCTCCAGAGCCAACATTCCCTGGCAGACCGCGGGCAGCAGGAGATCCGGCGAAATGCGCTCGCTGATCGTCGAATCCAGGCCGAGTCGATCAAGGCCTGCACAGGCCAAAACCACCGCCTGGAGGTCGTCGCTCTCAAGCCGGGCCAGGCGGGTCGGCACATTCCCGCGCAGGGGCACGATCTCAAGATCCGGCCGGGTCGCCAGGAGCAGAGCGGCTCGCCGAGTGCTTCCGGTTCCCACTCGGGCACCCTGCGGCAGGGTCTCCACCCCCGTCGTTCCCGCCTTCCCCACCAACGCGTCTCTGGGGTCGGCACGCTCGGGAAAGGCCACCAACTCGAGGCCCGGCGCGATCTCGCTGGGCAAATCTTTGGCGCTATGAATCGCAACATCGGCTCGATCGTCGAGCAGGGCTTCCTCTATTTCCTTGATAAAGAGGCCCTTGCCCCCGATCTTCGCGAGGGAGACGTTCTGGATTCGGTCTCCGGTGGTACTGACAATGACGAGTTCCGCCTCGTACCCGAGTTCCGACCGGATCCGATCCGCCACATAATGGGCCTGGGCGAGCGCAAGATCACTTCCTCGGGTGGCCACTCGAACGGTCTTCATCGACGCATATCCTTCATTCGGACGATTCGCCGTCGCCTTCGGGGGTTCCTGCATCATCCAGGGCAAAAAGCGCTCGAACCTCTTCGACCACGGCGAGCCCCTCCTCTCGATCGGTTTGGGCGCCGAGTCGGGCCAGGGGATGATGAAGGATCTTGTTCACAATCGATCGGGTCAGGGCAGACACGCCTTCGGCTTGAGTATCCGAAAGGCCGAGTTTCGAGAGAGAGCGCTCCAGTTCCTGCTGGCGAACTGTGTCCGCACGCTCGCGAAGGTGCCGAATAGTCGGCACCGCCGCGAGGGAGACCATCCAGCCGGCCAATCGCTCCTGCTCCTCATCGACGATCTTCTCCGCCTCGATGGATTCTCTACGGCGCTCTTCTTCGTTCGAATAAGCGATCTCTTGGAGGTCGTCGATATCGTAGAGATAAGCGCTGTCGAGATTGTTGACCCTGGGGTCGATATTTCGAGGCACCCCGATATCGATCAGAAAAACCGGCTGGTTCCGGCGCGCTTTGAGCGCCTTGGCCACACGACGAGTATCCAACGAATAACCGGTACCCCCAATGCACGAAAGCACGATATCGCTGTCCGCCAGGAGTTCGTCGAGATCATCGAGGTCATGGGCCGAGGCTCCGAAACGAGCGGCCAGGGCTTCTGCGCGGCTCCGGGTTCGATTGGCCACCCGAAGCGACTCCAGCCCCTCGCGTTGCAGGGCGACCAGCGCGGCCTCGATCATGTCCCCCGCGCCAATCATCAACGCCTTTTTGTCGTTGAGGCCCTCAAATATCTGGCGCGCGAGTTCCACCGCGACTCGCGCCACGGAAACCGGACGTTCAGCGATCCGAGTTTCGTTCTTCACCCGCTTTGCCGTGGCGAAAGCTCGCTGAAAGAGTCGTGAAAGGATCGGACCGCAGCTGCCGTGTTTGACGGAGGAGCGGTATGCGTCCTTCAACTGACCCAGAATCTGGGGTTCACCCACCACCATGGAATCGATCGCCGCCGCCACCCTGAAAACATGACTGACAGCAGCCTCGTCCGCGTGAAAATACGTGTAATCGCCCAGCTTCCCCGAGCCCGGCAGCGATTCGCTTCTCGCCAGCTCCCGGCTAAAGAAATTGTCGAGATGCGCCCGGACCCCTTCGGGTTCCCGGGTGGCAACCACGACCTCGACACGATTGCAGGTGGAGACCACCACGCATTCCGAAACCTCAGGCTGAGCCACCAACTCTTGCAAGGCCTCGGGAAGCGCCTCCTCTTCCACCGCAAAATGCTCACGGATTTCGACCGGAGCACTTCGGTGATTCATCCCGAGCAGGACGATTTTCATTTCAGCAGTTCCACACCAATGACTGCGAAGAAGAGAAAGACAAAGCCTCCCACCGACGAAGCCGCCGCCTGTCGGGCGCTTTGCCCCCCCGCAAAGCGCGCAAATGTCATCGTCGCGTAAATCCCCCAGCCCACCAGGGTCCAAATCGCGTGGGGGGTCCAGACCCAGAACGAACCACTCGAAGCGTGCAGCCAGGCCGAGCCGGTGATCAGCCCCAGGGTCAGCAAGGGGAAGCCCGCCACCAGGGCCGCGGTATCCACTTTGTCGAGGGCCTCGAGCGAAGGCAGAGCCAATCGACGCCCCACCCGCCTCCTGCTCTTCAAACGCCGGTGTTCGGCGAGGTAGAAGACTCCGGCCAGACCCGCAATCCCGAGTAGCCCAAGCCCGGCACTCGAGAGCAGAGTATGGGCATGGGGCACGGCCCCTTCCAGAAGGGGCGCCTCGGAAACCGTGCTGGGCACGCCGTCGAGGCTCGGCAGGAAGACCGCCAAGAAAGCCAGGGGCCCGACCGCGGCGGTCAGCCCCGAGAGCCGCAACCGCCACATGAGCAAGAGCAAGGAGAGCACCGCGGCCCAGGCGGAAAACGAGACCGTATAGAGAAGGTCGCTCAAATCGGGAACCGGGCTCATCCGGTGGAGGCTGGCGAAAGCGATCCCTTGGACCCCGGCGCCCAGGGCCAGGAGACGAACACCCAAAAGCCCAAGCCAAGGAGCCGGCAATGCCAGCCCGAGCAGGGAGAATATTCCCGCGGCCAAATAGATCGCCGCCGCGGTCTGCTGAAATTCGATCATCGCATCCCCCCTTCCTGATTCCCCCCACTATAGATCGCGAGATCTCTCCTCGTCGACCTCGGCCTTCTGGACCGGCCACCACCGGGGGCGCTTCAGCGCCCTTTCTCCAAGCGAGCCATCTGCTCAGCCACCCGGGCGGCATCGTTCACCATCTCGAAAATCCGATAGGAGGGCTCGCCCATAAGGACGAAACGGATTTCCTCGAGCGGGGTCTCCCCCTCGAGGTGGATTCGGGCCTCCTCGAGGGAGATCTCAGCGCAGCGCTGGAGCGCCAGCCCCCCGACACCGGTCCCAATCGCCGGAAAAGCGATGCTCAGGAGCCCCTCGCGCGCGGCCAGGGCGAGGCTGGCTCGAACGCAGGCAGCCACACTCGCCTCGTCGGCGCTCCCGCCCAGGGGCATTCCTGCGGCATGAATGACGAAGCGGGCCGGCAACTGGCCGGCAGCCGTCAGGGCCGCTTCCCCGAGTTGGACGGGGCTCTGGGCGTCGCACTCCGCCTGAATACTCGCCCCCCCCTTCTCGCGGATCGCCCCGGCGACCCCCGAACCGAGCACGAGCGATGTGTTGGCCGCGTTGACAATGGCGTCCACGGACTGGTCGGTGAGATCCCCCTCCAACAACACGACTCGCCCCATCTGCGCCCCTTCGTGGCTCTCGGACAACGCTTGCTGTCCCCTCTGGCCGCGACCAGAATAACGCGTCGGCGCCCCCAATCCCTCTACCTCCGCAACGACACCCGGGCCCGGCCTGCTATATTCGGGGGCCACATTGAACCCGAGGAGATCCCCAGCATGGCAGAAATTCTGGACGTCACCGACAGCAACTTCGAATCGGAAGTGCTCAAGTCCGAAACGCCGGTCATCGTCGATTTCTGGGCTGAGTGGTGCCAACCCTGCCGGCAAATCGCGCCGATCATCAAGAACCTCGCCGACGATTACGAGGGACGCGTCAAGATCGTCAAGGTCAACGTCGACGACTCTCAGCACGTCGCGGGCAATTTCGGGATTCGATCCATTCCCGCGGTCCTCAGTTTCCGTAACGGCCAGGTCGTCGACCAGGTCATCGGAGTCCGACCGAAGGCCAATTTCGTGGAAATGGCCGAGAAAATCCTCTGATCTTCGCCCCCGGCCCGGCCACGTTCGAAGCCCCTGGCACCGCCAGAGGCTAGGAGCGAACACTGGGAGCGGGGGGAGCCTCTTCCCCGCTCGGCCCTGTGGGAGAGTCGTTGAGATCGAAGAGCCGGATCGGCCAGCCGCGCCGTCGGGCCAGGCGAGCGAGCCGCGGGTCGGGATTCACCGCGATGGGGTGCCCGACCTCCTCCAGAAGGGGCAGGTCGGTGATCGAGTCGCTGTAGAACCAGCTTCTCGCAAGATCGATTTCGTGCTCCTGGATGAACTCCCTCAGCCAGTGAAGCTTTCCCCGCTCGAAACAAAGGGGTTCGACGACCTCCCCTGTCAGGCGCCCCGCCCTCTCCTCCACCCGAGTGTAGATCGCATGATCGATGTCGAGATGCGCCGCCACGTGGTCCACGATGAAACCCATCGAACCCGAAACAATGCAGACCAGATCGCCTCGGGCCTGATGATGGCGAACGCGCTCTAGGGCTCCAGGGTAGACCAGGGAGAAGATCGACTCCTCGCAAAGCGACTGCCCCTCGGCCCAGACCTCCATTACCTCCCGGCCTGCCAGGGGGACCATCAGCCCTCGAGTTGACTCGAGGAGATCAAGCCGGCCCAGCTTGTAGCGAAGGTAGGCATACGCACCCCGAGCCAACTGGACGGCTCCGATCTTGCCTTCGCGGTAGCGACTCTTCATATAGACCGAACCCGAATTCTCGGAGATCAAGGTCTTGTCCATATCGAAGAAGGCGGCCACCTTCGACTCGGTCCCGCCCGATTCGGCGCTCACTCGACTCTTGGGAGATGAAGCGGAGGGCGCGCTCATCCGCCGCCCCGAGGCGTCGAAGCGGCGATCCAATGTGAAATCTCCAACTCAACCATGCAATCGGCTCCCACCGAGCTAGAGCCGGGCGGAGCTTGAACGCCGACCCCATCGAACTAGATCCGACAATCGCGGGCTCCCACCCAGATCTCAAAGATCAGCGACGATCTTGTCGTAGAACTCGACGTAATTATTGCAGTCTTCGCCTTCGACCAAGGCGATGGCACTGCGGGGATGCTGATTCAACTGACCCGTAATGTTGTAGGGAACCAGCGCGCCCCACTTGAGTTCTTCCTGGAGGGGGACGAAATACTGCTCGAGCAATTCGAGGAAGGGCCTCAGGCGGTAGGTGGGGTTTCGCAGAAAACCGATCAGGAGTTCCATAGGACAATTGCCCGCGCCACGGCCCATTCCCGCGACGGTTGCATCGATTCGGTTGGCGCCGTGCACGATGGATTCGATGGTATTCGCGAAGGCGAGTTGCTGATTATTGTGGGCGTGGATTCCGACTTCCTTACCCGTTCCCTCCAGCGCCGCCCTGTACTTGTCGACCAAGCGACCGACCTGTTCGCCGTAGAGAGCGCCAAAGCTATCGACAACCACCACGGTGCCCACCGGTGTCTCTCTCAGGACTTCGAGGGCCTGATCGATCTCCGCTTCCTGGGCGATTGAAATCGCCATCAGGTTGCAGGTGACCTCGTAGCCTTTATCCGCTGCGTCCTTGATCATCTCGACGGCGACGGGGAGTTGGTGGACATAGGTCGCGACCCGAATCACGTCGAGAACGCTTTGGTTCGCGGGAAGGATATCCTCGTGGTAGTCGGTCTTTTCGGCGTCGGCCATCGCCGCGATCTTGAGCGAAGAGTCGTTTTCGCCGAGCACGCGTCGCATGTGATCTTCATCGCAGAATTTCCAATCCCCGAAATTCCCCGGCGCGAAAAGCTTCTTTGACGCCTTATAACCGATTTCCATGTAGTCGACGCCGCCCTCCACGCAGGCCTTATGGACCGCGGAAACCAGCTCGTCGTCAAATGCGTGTTCATTGACCAATCCGCCGTCACGGATGGTGCAGTCGAGAACCTTCAATTCGGGGCGATACGTAATCCAGGGTGCGCTCATCTCAGAACTCCTCATCCAGCATGGACTATCGGTCCACCTGTGGGCAGTGGGGCATCATACCGGCACCAGGCTGCCCGGTCCAGCACTACGGGCTCCCTGTCTTCAGAACACGTATCGGCGCATCGAGACATTCAGGAGCAGCCCCAGCGCAATCGCGGCGGACATCAGTGCAGACCCACCGTAGGAGAAGAGCGGCAGGGGCACCCCGATGACCGGGGCAAGGCCCAGAACCATGGCAATATTGATTATGGCAGGCCAGAAGAGCGTCCCAACGAGACCGATAGCAAGCATCGCGCCGAACCCGTCTTTGGAACTATGCGCGATCCACAACCCCCACAAGAGCAGTGCAAAGAAGAAGAAGAGCACGAGAGTACTGCCGACAAATCCCCATTCTTCGGCCAGGACACTAAAGACGAAATCCGTATGTTGGGTCGGCAAAAAACGAAGCTGGGTCTGGGTTCCTTCCTGCCACCCGGCACCCAGGAATCCACCCGAGCCCACGGCAATCTTGGACTGCATCGCCTGGTAACCCGAGGAGAGGGGGTCTCGCGCCGGATCGAGGAAATCGAGAATCCTCTGTTTCTGGTAGGACTTGAGTCCAAAACTCCAAAGCGCTGCCAAACCGGCTACCGCAAGCATTCCTACGCCCGCCCAGGCGCGCAGGGGAATATGGAAGAGAGGGAGGTAGGTCAGAGCAACCAGCAGAGTCAGCATGGCAACCCCTAGATCCCTTTGGAGCAGAATCAGCCCAATGGGGAGTGCGGCGATCATCAGGGGCCCCACCAATTGCCGCAAACGGCGGATCGTGCTGGGGGGATTCCTGTGAAAATATCGGGCCAGCATGATGACCAGGGCCACCTTGGCGAATTCGGAAGGCTGAAAGGAGCCTCCCTTGAAGAGCCAAGCCTGGGCGCCACGGGTCATAACGCCGACCACGAGTGTCAGGGCAAGAAGTAAGAGAGACCCCAGAAAAATCATCGGGGCAAAACGTTCCGCGTGGCGATAGTCCACCGCAGCGCTCACCCCCATGACCAAAACCGCCCCGCCCATCACCATCATGTGGCGACGAACGACGCCGGAGGATCCCCCCTCAACCCCGGCAGCCGCCGCGGACATCAGGTTGATCAATCCCAACAGCAGGAGGAGCAGGATCAAGGCCAGGAAAAACCAATCGAAATTTTGAATCGCCCGACGGTCGAATTGACTCACGATTCATCTGCCTCCGCCGTGGCAGGATCATGGCGAACTTCACCCGACTCGAGATCCAAGCCTGCGGTGACCGGCGCTGCCTCAGCAGCGGAGTGCTTCTCGAAATAGGTCGACAAGACTTTTTGTGCGATGGGTGCCGCCGAAGCGCCTCCGCCCCCCAGCGCGTGTTCAACCACCACGGCCACCACGATTTCAGGATTCACCTCGGGTGCAAAGGCGACGAATAGTGCGTGATCACGGTACCGAAGGGGGATCTGGTCGGGCGCCAGGCCGCGAACGCGCTCGAGGCTGACGACCTGGCTGGTGCCTGTCTTTCCCCCAACGACAACGCCCTCGACCCGCGCGCCACTCCCAGTACCCCCGGGCGCCTGCACCGTCGCGACCAAACTCTGGCTAATTCTCGCGAGCACCTCCGGGTCCAAATCGGTGACCTCGGAAGGCTTCGCCTCGGGAATCTCCCGTGCGCTTCCATCCCATGCTTCCGACCGCTTGATGAGATGGGGGCGGTGCAGGGTTCCCCCATTGGAGAGAATGGAAAAGGCCTGGGCCAACTGCACTGGGGTCGCCAAATTAAAGCCCTGCCCGATCGAAGCCGAAACGGTTTCCCCCTTCAGCCAGCGCTCTCCTCTTGCCCTCTCCTTCCATTCACGACTGGGTACGAGTCCTGGCATTTCTCCCTGCAACTCAATACCCGTTTTCCGGCCCAGCCCGAATTTCTTGGCGTACTTCGCGATGGTATCCACACCGAGTTCGATCCCCAGCTTGTAGAAATAGACATCGCAGCTGCCCATCATGGCCTCGTCCAGGTCGACGTTTCCATGCCCTCCCCGCTTCCAGCAACGATAGGTATGCCTGCCGAGCCTGAACTCACCCGGACAGAAGACCTCCTCCTCGGGGTCGAGGACGCCTTCGGAGAGCCCCGCAACACCAACCACCGCTTTGTAGGTCGAGCCCGGGGGGTACTGCCCAGAAACCGCGCGGTTGCGCAGGGGCCTGCTCTCGTCCGAGATCAGGCCCTGCCAGGTTTCCGAATCGATCCCGCCAGCGAACTCGTTCGGGTCGTAGGCGGGCTCGGAGACCAGAGCCAGTACCTCCCCGTTCCGAGGGTCAAGCGCCACCAATCCCCCCCGGCGACCGGGCACCGAACGAAAGGCTTCCTCGGCGGAACGCTGAAGATCGAGGTCGAGGGTCAGGACGATGCGCCCGCCGGGAATCGGCTGCACTTCATCGATGACCTCGATTTCGCGCCCAGCGACGTCCACGACGATATTACGACCGCCCACCTTGCCCCGGAGATGCGACTCGTGCTTCGACTCGAGACCCGATTTCCCGACGACATCACCGGCCCGATATTTGGGAGTGATATCGAGGGCCAGCTTCTTGGAGTCAATTTCCCCGATGGACCCGAGTAGGTGAGCAGCACTCGCCTTTCCCGGGTAATGACGCCGGGGTGTGGTGTCCGTGACGATTCCTGGGAGGGCATATCGATGACTCTCCACCTGAGCGTGCTGGAAATAGCTGAGATCCGTTTCGAGAGCGACGGGCTGAAAACGACGACGGCCTCGAGGCGTGCCCACGGCCTCGGCAAACTCACTGGAATCCCGCTCAAGGAACTCCGCGAGTACACGGTATTCGCGCTCGGCGTTCCGAAGCTCGTTCGGGATCACTCTGACCCGGTAGGCGGGCCTTGTCGTCGCCAACGAGCGGCCTTCGCGGTCGACGATATCGCCCCGGGGCGCCTCCAAGCGGAGCGTACGCACAGAATTCCGGTGCGACCGACTGGCCAGATCCGCTCCTTCCAGTATCTGCAATTGAAAGAGGCGGATCACGAAGATCAGGAAAGCCATGATCATGACAATCGCGATCAGCCCGACGCGCAACTCGCTCGGAGCCTCCTCGGCCCCGGGCAACCGCTCGTCTTCGCGACCCAACCCGATCACAGAGGCCTCATGGGCGAGTCTATATAGAGAGACCTTTCCTGGGAATCGTCATCCTCTGACCAAGCCACAAGCCGCCCTATCCCCTCAACCACGAAGGGAACGGTCAGACCGTTGATCCACGCATGCAGGAAATTCTCGAGAATCCAGCGCCAGCTCAAGCCAATATTCTCGACGAAAAGGCTGGAGATGAAAAAGAGGAGCACGCCGTAGACAAAGCTGAGCGACCCCACAAAAGCCATCAGGGAAAGCGTGCTCTTCAGGTTCAGCTGGCTGGCCGCAAAGAACGCACTGACAAAAGAGATGACGCAGAGCAGGGCATGGAGCCCAGCGAGAGATCCTGAGAGCACATCGATGGACGAGCCCAGGAGATACGCCAGGAGCAGACCTGGGATCAGGCCCCGCAGACACAGACCAATCGAGACCACGACCAGAAATCCGAGATCCGGGCACCAGGGAGGCGGAAAGACCCGGGCCAGGACCCCCTCGAGCATGAGGGCACACAGGCCCGCCAATAAGAGGGCCAGAAAAGTCTTCACGAAGAGCCCCCCTCCCCTGCCTGGCTGGCTCCAGCTTCGGCCGCCTGCTCGGGCGAGGGGTCCGGATCGGAAAATTCCCCGGTTTCGTAGAGAAGTTCCATCCCCGTTCCCCGACGCAAGATCACGAAGACCTGCTCCAAGCGGCCGAACTCAACCGCTGGGCTCACCGAGGCGCTCTGCATCAGGCTCCCCCCGAGATCGGCGACCTCGGTCACCTCCCCCAACTTCAGGCCCTTTGGATAGACGCCTCCAAGCCCTGAAGTCAGCACCACGTCGCCTACCTCAACGTCTCCTCGTCGCGCCTCGTACTCAAAATTCGGCTGACTCGTCCCCCGACCTCGAATCGTTCCCCGGGTGCGACTTCGCTGAATCACCGCATCGGCCGCGCTCTGCCGATCGAAGATCAACAAAACCTTGGCGGCGTGGCTCGATGTTCGGGTGACGACTCCCACCACCCCCTCGTGGTTGATAACGGGGTGACCCGCTTGAACACCGTGCTGGCTCCCACGATCGATCAATATCGAACGGAAGAAGGGGCTCACGTCCAGGCCCGCCACCGCCGCGGGCAGCATGGGAACCTCAAACCCATCGCGCATCTCGACAATGCGATCGAGATGACCGCTCGAAACAAGCGCTTCCCTCAACTGTAGGTTGAC
Organism: Myxococcota bacterium; assembly: GCA_029243605.1. Lineage (GTDB taxonomy): Bacteria > Myxococcota_A > UBA9160 > UBA9160 > UBA4427 > JAZXM01. The sequence continues at coordinate 28,683 of JAQWRT010000026.1, read as the reverse complement.
CTGCTCCAGGTCAGTCAACTCCGCCTGGAGCCTGGTGTTCTCGGCTCCCAGGTCGACGAGGTCGATATAGGAATCCCAGGCTCCACCGATCAGATCCCCGGGCACGGCCAGAAGCTTCTGGAAGGGAACCGTAATATCCAAGAGAAGACCCTGAATCCAGGGCAGGTCTTCGCGATCTCTCGCCGAACGATCTCCCACGATCGACGAAAGTGCCGCGAGAATCAGGGCACCAAGGACGATGGGCGCGCTCATTCTCTTCAGGAATCCGAACATGGCTCCCCGTTCGCCGATCGGGACGAACTTCGAAGGGGCGGAGAATGCCGCCCGACCATCAACGCAGCGACCCTAGGAGCGAATCGTCACATCCTTCAGGAGTTTAAGCTCGTCGAGGCAGCGCCCCGTCCCTACCGCTACTGCTGTCAACGGGTCTTCGGCGAGCATCACGGGAAGGCCCGTGGTCTCGCGAAGCAGGATATCGAGGTTCATCAGCATCGAACCGCCACCGACGATCACAATCCCCTTGTCGACGATATCCGCCGAAAGCTCGGGAGGCGTCCTCTCGAGAGCCATCTTCACGCTTTCTACAATCGCGTTGATCGGCTCCGCCAGGGCCTCTCTGACTTCCTCGGACTTGATATCAAGAGTCTTCGGAACACCGGCCACGAGATCGCGTCCCTTGATCTCCATATGCACCTGGGTCTCGGTGGGATAGGCCGTCCCGATCTTGATCTTGATCAACTCGGCTGTCCGCTCGCCAATCAGCAAGTTGTATTTCCGCTTGACGTAGTTGATGATCGCCTCGTCCATCTTGTCACCACCCACACGGGTGGAATTCGAATAGACGATGCCCGACAGCGAAATCACAGCGACCTCGGTAGTCCCGCCGCCAATATCGATGATCATGTTGCCAGAGGGTTCCGTCACCGGGAGCCCCGCACCAATGGCAGCGGCCATGGGCTCCTCGATCAGGTAGACCTCGCGCGCCCCAGCGAGCATCGCGCTCTCCCTGACCGCGCGCTTCTCGACTTCGGTGATTCCCGATGGCACGGCGATGACGATACGAGGCCTCACCATCCGCTTCCGATCATGGACCCGGGTGATGAAATAACGAAGCATCGCCTCGGTGATCTCGAAGTCCGCGATCACGCCGTCCTTCATCGGGCGAATCGCAACGATATGGCCAGGGGTACGGCCGAGCATTTCCTTGGCCGCCTTGCCGACGGCGCGAACCTTATCGGGTCCGCGACCATCCTTCGAAACAGCCACCACGCTGGGTTCGGAGACGACGATCCCACGGCCCTTCACATAAACGAGGGTATTCGCCGTGCCCAGATCGATGGCAAGGTCGCTGGAAAACCAGCCGAGAATCGTGTCGAATATCACGCTGGGAACTCCTTCGATTGTGCTTGCCCGCGCAGTTTCTCCGGGCTGCAGTCGGGGGCCTTTGCCCCTCGCTACAGCCGGAAGGCCCGTCGCGATCCAGATGAAAAACGCCGCGGCCCGGCTTTTCGCTAAGTTGCCGAATTGAAAGCTGATTTCTAAACCGGGCTCCTGAGCCAAAATAACAGTCAGACCCCTTCCCTTCAAGCATGCGGCCTCGAGAATCCCTGAACCTGGGCTCGCCCGGGGACCGAATGCCGCCTGCTTCTCCCCCAGTCCCCGTCCGCGATCGCCCCCTAAGCTCGCGCGGCGATCGACAGAAGCCTAAAGTCCCCCGCCGAGGGGCCGAAGCGCTCAGAGTCTGGCGCTGGCGTGCTGAATCATAATTTTTAGTGAGAACCAACCGAGGGGGTGGCTCCATGCTCGAATCGATCCGCAGGGGCCAACGATGGCTGACCCTGCTTCTCGTGACTTTCGTCGGCGCGGTCTTCGTCTTCTTCATGGGAGGTGGCGGCCAATCCGGCTCCGGCGCCCCCACGGGAAAGACCGTCGTGCAACTGGGAGATTTCCAACTCGACCTGGGCGACTACCAGCGACTGAGGACCCGACAGGAAGAATCCTATCGAGAGCAGGCCGGGGAGAATTACGACGCCCGCGCCCTGGCGCCCTTCCTCGATGCCCAGACCCTGCGCAGTCTGGTCGACGGCGTCGTGCTCGCCCAGTCCGCCCATAACCTCGGCCTGGGTGTGAGCCGGGAAGAAATTCAAGATCTCGTCATGCAGAGCAGCTCCTTTCGCGACGAGAACGGAAAATTCAGCCTGGACGCCTTCAAGGCGTTTACCCAATACGAATTCGGCAACGAAAGAAATTTTCTGCTGACCGTCGAACGCGACGTCCTCTCTCAAAAAATGATCGGTTTGCTCTACGACCAGGCCACGGTCAGCGAGAGTGAAGTCCGAGACTTCGCGCTCTACGACCTAGAAACCGTTCGCTTCCTCTTCGTGGCTCTCGACAGAAACGCGCTTCCCCAGGGCGAAGAGATCTCCGACGACGAACTCCAATCCTTCCTGACAGAGAACGAAGACACTCTCAAGCTCCGCTACCAGGAGAATATCGCGAGCTTCAGCGAAGCCGACCGCGTCCACGCGGCGCATATTCTGATCCAGGTCGGGCCTGAGGCCAGTGAGGACCAAACGGCCGAGGCGCGAGGGAAGGCCGAGGCGGCTCGCCAGCGGATCGTCGACGGAGAAGATTTCGCGGCGGTTGCCGGTGAGGTCTCAGACGACCCGGGGTCCCGTGATGAGGGAGGCGACCTGGGAATCTTTGCCCGGGGTATGAACGTGGCCGAGATCGACAACGCGGCCTTCTCCCTCGAAGCCGGCGAGACCTCGGAGATCGTCCAGAGCGCCTTTGGCTTCCATATCGTCCAGGTCAGCGAGAAATTGCCCGCCCGAGTCGTTCCCTTCGAGGAAGTCGCCACGGAGATGGCCCGAAGCGACGCAAGTCGCCGGGCTGCCACCGACCGGGCAGACCGAGTGGGCGACGCCATTCTCGCCGAGATCGATGGAGGCGCCAGCCTTCAGCAGGCCGCCACCAGCCAGGGGCTCACCCCCAATTACGCCGGCCCCATCAGCCGCCGTTCAGACGGACTGATCCCCGGACTGGGAGGAGCTCCCGACGTCATGGCTGCAGCCTTCGCACTTCAAACGGACGCTCCCACCGCCTCCCAGGCCTTCGAAGCCGGCGGGCGCCGAGTCTTCATCGAACTCCTCGAGCGGGGCGAACCGAGCGAGGAAGAGACCACGAAGGCGGCCGACCTTCTGCGAGATGGGCTGCTCAACGCCAAACGCAACCGCCTGGTCCAAGAGTGGCTCGACAAGCAGCGAAGCGAGTTCGAACGGCGCGGTGAACTCGTCATCAATTCTGAGCTGATCCTCACCGGTTCCTGAACCGCCTCGCCCCGAGAACTCCCCGAGAGGATCCCTTTTTTGTCCGACAACTTCGATGAAAAGACGACCACCGACGAAGTCCTCCGGGGACAAGACCTTTCGGGCAAGCACGCTCTGGTCACCGGCGCCTCGGGGGGGTTGGGGGCCGAAACAGCTCGCGCCCTGGCCAGCGTCGGAGCCCACGTGACCCTGGCTGCCAGGGATCTCGCCAAGGCTGAGGCTGTCGCCGAAACGATTCGAGCGGGGGGCTCAGAACGACAGGTCAGCGTCACAGAACTCGAATTGACCTCCCTCGAAAGTGTGCGCGCCTGTGCCGCCCGCTTCCTCGACGAAGAGGGCAGTCTCGACATCCTGATCAACAACGCCGGCGTCATGGGCTGTAACCTCGAGAGAACGTCCCAGGGCTGGGAGTTGCAACTGGCCACAAACCATATCGGCCATTACCTGCTGAGCTGCCTCCTCGTCCCAGCGCTTCGCGCTGGGACAAGCGCCCGGGTGATCAGCGTGAGTTCCGCGGGCCACCGGCTCTCCGACGTAGACTTGCAGGACCCCCACTTCGAGAGCCGCGATTACGATAAGTGGGTGGCGTATGGGCAGTCAAAGACCGCCAATATCCTTTTCAGCGTCGAACTCGATCGCCGATTGGCGGCCTCGGGAGTCCGTGCCATCGCGGTCCATCCCGGGATGATCATGACCGAGCTGGCCCGCTACCTAACGCCCGATGATATTCAGGACCTCATGAGCCGAGCAGCGCCTGGAAATTCTCCCCCCAGCTTCAAGACCGTGGAAGCAGGCGCCGCGACCTCAACCTGGGCAGCCACCTCGGACTCTCTAGAGGGCCTTGGCGGCCTCTATTGCGAGAATTGCCAAGTAGCGGAGCCCGCGACCGATGATGACTCGATCACCGGGGTCGCCTCCTACGCTCTGGATTCGGAATCAGCCCGTCGCCTCTGGAACCTCAGCGAGGGATGGGTCGGTGAAGAGTTTGCCCTGAGCTGACAGGCCCTCGGCTCTCCTGCCCCGCCCAGCCCTAGACGAAGGCTTCCCTGCTCTGACGCAGGAATCCCATGAATTCCTGGCGCGTCTTGGGGTCGCTCTCGAAATCGCCGCGCAGGGAGCTGGTAATCGCGTAGGTGTTCTGCTTTTCCACACCGCGCATCATCATGCAGAGGTGCTTGGACTCGACGACAACACCGACGCCCTTGGGTCTCAAAACCTCCTCGATGGTTTCGGCGACCTGGGTCGTCAGGCGTTCCTGAACCTGAAGCCTCCTCGAGAACATCTCCACCAACCGGGGGATTTTCGACAGGCCGACGACCTGACCATTCGGGATATATCCCACGTGGACTCGCCCGAAAAAGGGCACCATGTGATGCTCGCAGAGGCTGAAGAAGTCGATATTCCGAACGAGAACCATCTCGTCGTAATCCACCTTGAAAAGCGCGTTATTCAGGATCTCAATCGGATCCTTCTGGTACCCGTCGGTGAATTTTCGCATGGCGGCAGCCACGCGGATCGGGGTTCGCTCAAGGCCGTCACGGCCCGGATCCTCTCCCAATTCAGTCAAGAGGCTGGTCACCAGGCTTTCGATCGGATCGCTCATAGTAACTCTCCCTGCTCTGCAAAATTACGGGGTGTTTCGGTGACTCGAAGCTGGGCCAACTCCGCTGTGCTTCGGCTTTTCAAGGCTTCGGCCAGGAGTTCTCGGCATACCCGGGCGATATTCTCCGCAGTAGGTACCAACGAGCCGAAGGGCTCTGCGTCGTTCAGTAGACGGTGAGCGAAGCGCCGGGCAACGGTCTCCTCGAAGATTTCGTCGAGCAGTCCGGGGGCGATGATCTGGCCGACTTCATCCTCAAAGGATCCCTTCACGGAAACTTCGAACATATAGTCGTGGCCGTGCCCACCCGGGTTCGCGCACTTGCCAAAAATTCGCTCGTTCTGATCCCCGGTAAATGCGGGCTGGGCAAGAACGTGAGCCGCAGCGAGGCTATATCGACGAGTCATGTAGATCATGGTGCTGACCGGGTTACGTCGACATAGAGGTCCGCAGACTGATGCAGGCGAACTCTATCCAGAAGCCCAGCGGGCAGCGCCTCATCCAGAAGTCGAAAAATCAGGGAGGCGAAATTCTCCGGGGTCGGAGGAATCCTCTCGAAGAACTCCGTATCGAGGTTCAGATCCTTATGGTCGAAGCGCGACATGATCTCGCGCTCAGCGACATCCTTGATCTGGGAAAGGTTGATGACCATCCCTGTATCGGGGTCGGGTTCGCCTTCGACGGTGATCTCGAGTCGATAGTTGTGCCCATGGCGATCCGCATCGCGACCGAAACGCTTCCGATTCTCTTCCTCGCCGAGATCCTCGAGCCAGTAGCGAAGAGAGGTCGAAAAGTGGATGCATCGAGTCACTCGGATCAAACCGCCCAGCCGCCGAAGATCGTCTTCCATCGCTTTGTCCATGGTCAATCAGCGGCCTCGCCGCTGTCCTGTCCGAAGCCCACCCAGCGGGGGGAATCATGGCCGGGAATCGGCCCCAATGAGAGGCCCACCTGATCCGTCCAACTCGCCCAAGTACCCCGGCCGATCCGGCGAGGTTCCAGAGGAGGGTTTTCGCCCCACCAGAGCCCGCGGTCCAGCCCCCGTCCCGAGGCAACACGCCCCAGGGGAAGGCCCTATCACGCTAGCAAAGTTTTTCTAATAGCTCCGAATCAGTCCTCGGACCACGCCGCGAATCTGTACATCCGCAGCGGGCACCTCGATGGGCTGCATCGTGGCGTTGGCCGGTACCAATTTCACCATGGCTCCCGCGCGGTAGAAGCGCTTGAGGGTCGCTTCGTCGCCCCCCACCAGGGCGACCACGGTCTCCCCGTTGCGCGCCTCGGAGCGGCTCTCCACCACGACCACGTCGCCATCGCAAATCTGGTCTTCGATCATGGAGTCGCCCCTGACCTTCAGCGCAAAGGTGTCCTGGGGCCGCCCCATGAGATGGGCGGGAACCCGGATATGCTCGTTCTGGTCCTCGATGGCCTCGATGGGCAGCCCAGCGGCGACCGTGCCCAAAAGCGGCACCTCGGGCAGGTCGGAGGCCTCCTCGCGAACCGGTTCCAGAGAGCGTGAGCGGTTCCACGCCTTCCTGAGCAGTCCCTTGCTCACCAGGTGCTGGATGTGCTTGTGCACGGTGGCGACGGACGCGAGGTCGAAGTGGGCGCCGATCTCCTCGAGACTGGGCGAATACCCGTTTTCCTCGACGAACTCGCAGATGTAGTCGTACACTTCACGCTGGCGACGGGTCAGGGCCATGGATCGCTCTCCTCGCTCTCGTTCGGTCTCGTTCGGTCTCTGGATCGCTCTCGAGGCGCGGCAACGGGGCCGCACTCCGTATCCCGGGTCAATTCCCACGGCGCTTTCGTTGCAATTTCGCCTCGGCAGGGCCTAGCTTCGCGAAATCAAGGCGAAAGTCAAGCCACCGGAAGGCCGGCGGGTCTCAAAATAATCCAATTATTTTGCCGGCGGAGGTTGACCTCTTGCCGGCTAGACCTAGATTGCCGGCCGTTTGGCAGTCGGACACTCCGTCTGCCAAAAACACCCGGTCCGCGCGATCCCCGCGCAGGCCTCCCGAAAAACAACGATCGGTATTTGCCGGTCCTTAATACCAACGAGGATATGGAGCATGAAGATCCGTCCGCTCCAGGATCGAATCCTGGTCAAGCGAGTCGACGAAGAAGCCAAGACCGCCGGGGGAATCATCATCCCCGACACCGCCAAGGAAAAGCCCCAGGAGGGCAAGGTTGTCGCCACCGGTAACGGAAAAGTAGGCGATGACGGAAACTTGACCCCTCTGGAAGTCAAGCCGGGCGACCGCGTTCTCTTTAGCAAGTACGCGGGAACCGAAGTCAACATCGAAAGCGAGGAACACCTCATCATTCGCGAGGAAGACGTCCTCGGAATCCTCGAGTAGTCAGGAGCAAGCATACAAATGTCCAAAGAAATTCTCTTCGACCAGGACGCTCGCGCGAAAATTCTCGCGGGCGTCGACGGACTGGCCAATGCAGTTCGTGTCACCCTCGGTCCCAAGGGCCGAAATGTCATCATCGAGAAGAGCTTCGGCTCCCCCACCGTCACCAAGGACGGTGTCTCAGTCGCCAAGGAAGTCGAGTTCGAAGACCGATTTGAGAACATGGGCGCACAGATGGTGAAGGAAGTCGCAAGTAAGACTTCCGATGTCGCTGGCGACGGAACGACGACCGCAACGGTTCTCGCTCAGTCGATCTTCCGTGAGGGCAGCAAGCTCGTGGTGGCCGGCATCAACCCCATGGATCTCAAGCGCGGCATCGACGCCGCCGTCGAGTCCATCAGCATCGAGCTTGGGAAACTTTCCAAGCCCACCCGCAGCGCCGAGGAAATCGCCCAGGTCGGTACCATTTCGGCCAACAGCGACGCCACCATCGGTGGAATCATTGCGGAAGCGATGGACAAGGTCGGTAAGGAAGGCGTGATCACAGTTGAGGAAGGTAAGAGCCTTCAGACCGAACTCGACGTGGTTGAGGGCATGCAATTCGATCGTGGTTACCTGTCACCCTATTTCGTGACGGACCCCGAATCGATGGAATGCGTGCTCGAAGAACCCCTGATCCTCCTCAACGAGAAGAAGATCAGCAACATGAAGGACCTGCTCCCCGTACTCGAGCAGGTTGCTCGCCAGGGGCGGCCGCTCCTGATCATCGCCGAGGATATCGAGGGTGAGGCTCTGGCCACGCTCGTCGTTAACAAGATCCGAGGCACGATCAACGTGGCAGCCGTTAAGGCTCCGGGCTTCGGCGATCGCCGCAAGGCAATGCTCCAGGACATGGCGATTCTCTCCGGCGGACAGGTTATTGCCGAAGAGCTCGGTCTCAAGCTTGAGAACGTGACCGTCAAGGATCTTGGCAAAGCCAAGCGCGTCAGCATCGACAAGGACAACACCATCATCATCGATGGTGCGGGAACGAAGAAGGACATCGAAGGCCGCGTCAATGAAATCCGCAGCCAGATCGAGTCCACTTCCTCCGACTACGATCGTGAGAAGCTCCAAGAGCGACTCGCGAAACTGGTCGGCGGTGTTGCCGTCGTCAAGGTCGGAGCTGCGACGGAAAGTGAGATGAAGGAGAAGAAGGCACGGGTCGAGGACGCATTGCATGCGACCCGCGCAGCCGTCGAAGAGGGCATCGTCCCTGGCGGTGGAGTTGCTCTTCTTCGCTCCCAGAAGGCTTTGGGTTCGCTCTCGCTTCCCGAAGAGCAGCAGGCCGGTGTCAACATCATCGCTCGAGCCATCGAAGCCCCTCTCCGATTCATCTCGGAGAACGCAGGCATCGAGGGTTCGATCGTGGTCGACAAGGTCAAGTCGCTGAAGGGCGCCAACGGCTTCAACGCAGCCAAGGAGGAGTACGAGGACCTCATCAAGGCCGGTGTCATCGACCCGACCAAGGTGGTTCGCACGGCACTCCAGAACGCGGCTAGCGTAGCTAGCCTGCTCCTCACGACCGAAGCCATGATCGCCGAGAAGCCGGAAGAAGGCGGTGCCTCTGCAGCACCCGGTGGCATGCCCGGTGGTATGGGCGGAATGCCGGGAATGATGTAGCACCGATCGGCTCGCCCAAACGGGCGATTCGATTTCCGGGCTTGGCGGGCACCATTCGCCAGACTCGGAGTTCAAAGAAAAAAGCCCCGCCGCGGGAAACCGCGGCGGGGTCTTTTTTTAGGGCTTCTCGAAAAGCCCAGGATCCTGAAGCCCGGACTAGGCCGCGACCTTGTTGCACTCCTCGATGCAGGCCGCACAAGCCTTCGCACAGGCCTTGCACTCGTCGTGCTTCTCATGTTTGTCACAGGCAGTCTTGCAGTCCTCAAGGATCTGACTACAGAGTTTGGCCATGGCGGGAAGGTGCGTAGAATTGACCGCGGCCAATTTCATAAGAGCCGAACAACCGGCCATCATCTCATGCACGGACCGCGAACAATCCGCGAGGCTCGTGTCGCCCTTTGCCAACATCGACTGACAATGCGCCTGGCAAAGTTCGCCCGTGATTTCGCAGGCGCCTGCGGCGCGAACCAGGTCAGCGTGGCCCCCGCTGGATTCGTGATGGTCGTGGTGGTCGTGGTGCTGGCCCGCAGCCATGGCCTGGGGGGCTGAGGCCGCGACGGCGAATGCCGCGGTTCCCGCAAGAAGCGCCCGGCGACTGATCGACCCCTCTTCGGAGGGGGCCAAATCACCGGCCTGCTCGCCCTCTGCCCTCTGCGCATGATCTCGTTCGAATTCGGTCATTTTGCTCCTCTCGCCTGATCCCCCACCGGAGAAAGGCGTGTCCTCATATCGTGCCACCAGAATATAAGCCTGCCGCCCAAGCGCAATGGAGCCCAGGGAGAATTCTCCCCGCGCCCGAGGGACGGGTCCCGAGAAGAGTTCCAACTAACCGTTTCAAAAAAGTTTTACAATTACAGGGCACGGGTCTCAACGCCTGGGCGACGGATCCGCAGCTCCGGTGGGGCCCAATGCCAGGCCCCCGAGGCTCTGGAGGGGCCTAGCAGAAGCCAGGGAATAGCCCTCGGCGCCCACCACTTCGATTACCCGCTGGGGGTGCCCCCGGTCGAGCTTTCGCCGGAGGTTGGCGACCAGGCCCTCCACCCGCGCCGTGTTGCGCTCTCCCTCGGGTCCCCACAGTCTGAGCGCCAAATCCGATGCGCCGAGCACTTGCCCCGGTGAGGACAGCAGGCAGTTCAAGATCGCGTCCTCGCCCCGGGTCAAGGACACACTCCTGTCGCTCCGGTCCACCAACCTCAATTCCCGGGCGTACTCAAAATCTTTCGGCCAGGCCGCATCCTCCCGAGTCAATCCAGAGCCCGGGTCCGATGAAATAAGGGCAAGGATTCGGCCGACCAATTCGCTGATCCCGAAGGGCGCCTCCAGGCACTCCTGGGCACCCGACTCGAGGGCGCGAAGCCGCCCCCCCCGGTTTGCCTCTTCGCTCACCGCGATGACCGGAACACGAGTAGAGCCGTGCACGAAGAGTTCTCCCAGGGTGACCGGGTCGGCGCTCGCCAGAACGCAATCGAACTCGGTTTCGGCCCCCGGACCAATCGCCTCGAGGCTCTCGGACTCGACCTCGACAACCATTCCTTGAGGCTCGAGGGAGGCCTTCAAAAACTCGCGCATCGCCTGCCCAAGGCTCCCGACCAGGAGCACGCGGATCGGCCGATCCGAAAATCGCTTTGAAGGGAGTGTCATGGGCAAGTCCTCTCTCTTAAACGGGTCATCTGCGCGCCCCTCGGATCACATGGAATCCGAGTAGGCCACGGCACAATTTCTCCCCATGCGCTTGGCGTGGTAGAGCGCCCGGTCGGCCAATTCGAGAACCTGGGCGGACTCAAAGATGGAGAGCGACGCATCGGGGCTGACCACCCCTGCGCTACAGCTGATCTGAATATCCTCGTGGGGGGCGTCGAAGCGAATCTCGCTCGCCGCGGCAACCATCCTCTCCACAACTCGCAGGGTATCCCGAGCATCCTCGCCGGGAATCATCGCGACAAATTCGTCGCCTCCATAGCGATAGAGTCGATCCGAAGGTCGACTCACCTTTCCGAATGCAGCGGCGGCGGCGGCGAGGACCAAATCGCCTGCTTGATGGCCTCGGTCATCGTTAATCCGCTTGAAGTGATCCAGATCGAGAATGGCCAAGCTGAAGCAAAAACCTTCCTTCTCCCATTCCCGGCTCTTCTCAGCCAGCATCTCGTCGAGAGCGGCTCGATTCCCGAGTCCGGTCAATCCGTCGACCCGGGCTTGTTCGCGCACTCGATCCAGAGTCGACTTGGCTCGCAACCTCGCCCCAACACGAGCGACCAACTCGGTCTGACAGATGGGTTTCTTGATGTAGTCCACCGCCCCGGCATCGAAGGCTTCGGCGAGTTGCGCCTCTTCCTCACAACCCGTCAGGAATACCACGGGGATATCGCGAGTTTCGGGCAATCTCTGAAGGCTCCTACAAAGGGATACGCCATCCTCATCGGGCATCTGTATATCCAGAAGGATCAATGAGGGCCGTTGCTGCACCGCGAGAGACTTCCCCGAACGAGCGTCCATTGCGCTGATCACGCCCCCGACCCGGTTCTCCAGGTGGAATGAAACCAGATCATGAATATGCGGGTCATCATCGATCAGAAGAACCCTCTCGGACTCACCAGCTGACACCATCTCGTCGTTCCCCTTAGCTGAAAAAACCTTCATGTCGGATCGACCTCACCCGAAATCTGCTTTTCCTCTTGATTAGCGACCAAGTCCTTCAATCCCGCGATCAAGTCTTTCACTTGCCGAAATGCCTCATCGTCGATTCCTTCCGGGCGAAGAGCCTGCTCGCACCGGCGCGCCCGGAGACTAATCTCCTCGAAGCCATAACTCCCGGCCGACCCCTTGAGCTGATGAACCAAGGTGGGTAGAGCTTCATCATCTCGGCCACTCAATGCATCTTCGAGGGCCTTGATCTTCTGGGGAATCGTCGAAATAAACTTGTCCACGAGCTTTTGGAAACGCGCATCTCGGCTCGCATCTCCCTGGCCAACCTCGGGCGCGACTTTCGCATACTGCGACTGCTTCCCTAGCCACCGCTCAAGGGTATTCAGGAGCTGCCCGGGAACCAGCGGCTTCGTCACAAAATCGTTGCAGCCGACTTCCAGACAACGCTTCAGATCTCTTGCCAGGGCGTAGGCGGTAATGGCGATAATCGGATTGCTAAAACCCCGACTCCTCAATTCTGCTGTCGCCTCATAACCGTCCATCACCGGCATCTGGACATCCATCAGCACCAGGTCGTAGGTATTCGAGCTCGCGACGACCTGATCCACGGCTTGTTTTCCGTCCTCTGCGACGTCGACCTCGGCTCCGGCCTCCTCGAGCAGGAAACGGAGTATCCGTTGGTTGTCTCGGCCGTCTTCGACAACCAGTACTCGCCGCCCCTCGAGGCTGAGTTCGGTTTCCGGGGCGCCATTGGCGGCCAGGGAAGGGTCGGGTGTCCGAGCCAGTTCCGAGGGCTCAACCATATCAAGGCCCGCCATCGGCCCTACATCCAAAACCAGGGCGAAGGTACTCCCGTCTCCGAGCTTCGACTGCACCGAGAGATTGCCCCCCAAGAGCTCGGCCATGCGAATCGAAATATCCAGGCCCAGCCCCGTCCCCTCGTGCAATTGTTCCGACGCCTGGGTGAAGGGCGAGAAAATCTCCGAAAGCTGATCTTCGGGAATTCCGATGCCCGTGTCCTTTACCGAAATCTCCAGAACGGCCGAATCCTTTCCCTGCTTGCGCATCTGCATCTTGATCGTGATGCCGCCGGTATCGGTAAACTTCACCGCGTTGCCAACAAGGTTCACCAGAACCTGCCGCAAACGAACTTCGTCGGTCTCTATGATCCTGGGGAGATTGCCGGCGAGCTCCAGGGAGAGGTAGAGCATTTTCTCCTTGGCCTGGGGACGCATCAACTGAACTACCTGACGCACGATCTGAAGAGGGGATTGCGGCTCGAGAGAGAGCTTCATTTTCCCGGCCTCGATTTTGGAGAGGTCCAGAATATCGTTGACCAGCGCGAGCAGGTGGTTCGAACCACGACGAAGCCCCTTCATCCAGGCCTCCTGATCGCCGGACTTCCGATTGGGCCGGGTCAACAACTCGGCGTAGCCCACCATCGCGGTCAGGGGAGTGCGAATCTCGTGGCTCATATTGGCAAGAAACTCGCTCTTGGCCCGATTGGCCGCTTCGGCCTTCTTGCGCGCCTGATCGAGAGCCTTGGCCTGAGCTTTGAACTTTTCACTCTGCTCGTTCAACCGATCAGTCTTTTGCTCCAGCTCGCGGAAGGTCGAGAAATAGTCGTAGAGAAGGCCGCCCACAGGAATCAGATAGGCCACTGCGTTCAGGGCATGCGCGATATTGAAAGCTGAGTCGAGCATCTGCGTCGACAAAAAGGTCGTGTACAACTCGGCCGCGAGGTGGGGAACCAACGAAAGCGCAAATGCGATGGACAAGGCGTCCCAACGGCCCGCGAGATAACGGGGGTAGATGATTAGCGCTCCCGCCAAATAGATCAGAGCGGGCAGGAACTCGATGGGCTGGGCCAGACGTTCGGCCACCTGGCTTCCACCCGAGGCACCATCCGGCCCCATAAAATTCAAGATCAGGCCATCGGCCAACAACCCCGCACCAACGCTGGCAAGAACCAGAAACGCACAGGAGGCATAAAAGTGCTTCTTCTTGTCGTTCCAGATGACCAGGCTGACCCCCAACAACAGGAGCCCCGCCACCAAGCTTCGCGTGGTGACCCAAGCCAGAGGAAGAAGTGCCCCCTGCTCGGCATTGCCGGCGATCAGGCCGTTCCCAACGAGCCCGCGCGAGACGGTCATGAAGCCGGCGAGTGCCAGGGTCAGACCCAGAATCGGCAGCGAGTAGTCGCGCACCAGACGAAAACGCGCGTAGGCCAGAAGACAGAAGAAGATCGCGGCAAGAAGGGTCATCCATTCGAGAATGGTGTGGATATAGGCGCCCCGAATGACAACGCCCAAGCCCTCGACCGATCGGGGCGACCCATTGAGAGGGAACGCCGCACCCGGAGCGACCGCTTGCCCCAGGGAGAAATCAACTCCGAGCCAAAGCAGACCGGCGGGGACTCCGCACGCCAAGAGCATCCAGGCGAACGCCGGGGAAAGGCGTGCCAGGGCGTCGGGGCCGGGAGCCGCGTTGCCCCGAAAGCCCAGGTGCTTCTCGATTTTTCTCGCCAGCCGCATGCGCACCGCCGCCGTCCCGATGGACCTCAATCGGGGTCATCACAGACCGGCCCGCTGGCCGATGCCCCCACCACGGGGGTTGGGTCCTTCTCTCCCTATCGGCACGAAAGCGGGTCCACATTGAGGAGAACCGGGAGGATCGCGCTCCGGGCCGCAGGCGATAAGCAGCCGTGCAGCAACTTCGCCGCACCCGCACGGGAGCCCCGAGCACGACCGAGGGTTCCGGGCTCGAGCCCGACCATTGGCCCGAGCGTTGCCTCCAGGGGTTGGGCCTCAGAGGCTTCGGGACTTCGTCCGCCGAAGCGAGGAAGGGACTAGTTTCGCCGCCGGCTCAGGGCGCGTACCAGATCGGCGATGTCCAGGCGCGCTCCTGAACCGTGGCCACATGGGCCTGGCTGCAGCAACCCTCGAGCCCCGGACCGATGGTGGAGGGATCGTCGCAGGAAACCCCGGAGTCCACGCAGATCTGCTGGCTCCAGCGACAGGTGGGGTTCTCCAGGACACGCGCGTAATAGAACGCGCCCTCCCTCGAATCGAAGTCCGGATCCTGCCAGACCGCGCAAAGGGAACCCGCCCCCTCCCCCTTCCGCTCACAGGTCGACGTGTCGACGCTCGCGCCATTATCCCCGCCCGCCACGTCATAAACCTTTTCGTGGGCCGCGCCGTCCTTGACCCAGCCCTTGACCACCTGAACTCGCTGGAGGGGCGTGCCCGGTACACTGGGCGTCCCTGGATCCTGAAGCGCGGACACCACGAAGCGCGGTGCCCCGGCGCCGGCCGGAGCCTGGCTGAGGTCTCCGCCCATGGGCACTCCCCCGGCATAGCCCTGGGAGACAAGATCGGCGTTCCCGCAAAGATCGTCCGAATAATCCCAGCCTCCGAAAAAGCGCACCACGGGCCGGGTTCCACTCGTTCCATAGGCTTCCCGGCGCTGCATGCCGGCAAAAATCGCATCGCGGGAATTTTCTTCGGCCCAGATCACCGCCAGACCGCCGGGACCGAATTCCAGATCGTCGGGCAAGCCCGCGGCGTTCCGTGATCCGGCACCGCCGTGGCCCTTGGATTCATCTTCCATGGTCAAGCCCGGGGTGCCCAGGTGAGTGTCCGTACTCGCGATGATCCCGTACTTGAGCGGGTTCTCCCCGACCTGCTCCTGGATAACCAAACCCTTCTTGAGGGCCTCACGCACCATGCCGCGTTTATCGGGAGCCATGGCGGCGCCCAGCCGGGAGAGTCCCCCATTCGCGGCGATCCGACCGACACCGGCGAAGCTGTTATAGGGAAGTTTCTCGAAGCCACAGGCCTCGTCGGTGGTGTCCCCACCGAGGAGGCACTCGGAATCTCCCTTGTGTTGCATAATCTCCACCAGGGGTTCCCACCGCTGGCGGAGAGAAGCCTCTTCGGCGTCTACGGGCATATCCAAATCTTCCACGCCCTCTATCTTCGCGGAAGCAAAAATCAGCCCCGGCCCGCTCAAGTTCGAGTTGTGGGGAATCGTGAGCGCATCGCAGCCCGCGATGCCGTCGACGCATTTCCGCTGGAGGTGCTCCCAGAGATTGAAGGCGGAGGGCGTATCGACCCAACTCGGAGGCAGGCTGGGCACCCTTTCGTTGCGAAAGATGACATTGCGGTGGAGGTTGATCCCGCCAGCCGCCGTCCCTGTCCACTCGTACCCCACAAAACTTGTAAAGGCGCATTCAGAGGTGCGGTCGTAAGCCTCCTCGGCCGCTTCCTGTATGTCGCGCCAGACCGCCATCGTCTGTTCCCGGCAGAGTTCTCCGTTCTCACCGCAGAATTGGAAGCGCTCCCGAGAGAGCAGAACCCGAAAGGCGATGGGGGCGAAGCCCTGACTGGGGTCGAGCCGATAGGTCCAGCAGAAATCCGAGTCGCTTCCAGGCAACGACTCATCCCGACAGATGCGAACTTCACCCAGGGTCTCCGCGTGATCGGTCAGAGCTGTGAAATCCAGGGGCCGGCGCAACTTGGCCGTACGCTGGGCTTTTCCCTGGGCATCGTAGGGCTGGAGCCCGACTCTCTCTCCCTTGGCCAGGCGGTAGGCATCTCGCGGCGTATTGCGGGTGTCCTGAGAGTTGGCATCGAACGAATACGTCGTATGCACGTGGGTATCGCCGAAGAAGGGCCGGCGGAGGGGGTCGTAGTCGGCGCAGGCTTCGCGTTCTTCGGTCACCGGGTAGGGACGCGTTTCCTCGGCCACGGCCGACGCTGCGATACAAAGAAGACCGGTCAGGATCAGGGCAATCACGCGCTTCATCTCACACTCCTTCGGGAAATAGACAGCCAGCCTAGCAATCCGGGAATAGCCCGGTTCCGTGTTCTAGCTCAGTCCTCTGGGGGGGGCGACTTCTCGGCGGAATCCGTGAGAAGCAGCCGCCCATTGAAGAGTCTGGAGTTTCGAGCCTTCAGAAATTCTCCCGGGCAGGGCCCGCTCACGCACGCACCGTCCTCGATCCGAAAGAGCGCTGCGTGGGTCGAACACACGAGGAACTCACCCGTTTCGTCGAGGAAGCGGTCGGGTGCCCAGTCCAGAGGGGTCCCCCGGTGGGGACATCGATTCTCGTAAACACGGATATCCCCGAGCCTTCGCACGACGATGAGCCGCAGAGCCACCCCGTCCTCGCCCGTCACGGAAAAGCCCCGCGCCCCGCCTTCGGGCACTTCATCGAGGCCGCAGATATCTGGCTCCCAGGGATCTTTCATGGTCTTCCGTTGGTCGAAGGGCCGAGGCCTAGCTCGGGGCTTCGCCCTGCATTACATCTCGGCCATGCGCCGGCTCGAGAAAGGGACCGAAGTCGGGACCTCGGCGCAGGTGATGCCCCCCATCCACGTTGATGCAGGTGCCCGTGATCCAACGCGACTCGTCCCCCACGAGAAAGCGGGCCAGATCGGCGACGTCGGCGGGGTCGCCCACCCCCTCCATCGGTGTGTTCTCGAGATAACTCGCGAAGGTGGGGCTATCCCGGGGCACCCCCTCCATAATCTCCGTCGCAATAAATCCCGGACGGATGGCGTTGAAACGCACCTTCCGGGCGCCGAACTCATTCGCGCAATTCCGCATCATCTCCTCGATTCCCGCCTTGCCCACGCAGTACGCGCCGAAATAGGGATGGGGCAGATGCCCCGCAATGGAAGACATCCCGACGAAGGATCCGCCCCCCGCCGCGACCATCTTCGGCCCGGCATGCTTCACGCAGAGCATGGTGCCCAGAACGTTCAAATGCAGGACCCGGAGAAACTCGTCGGTATCGAGCACCGGGTAGGGACCCATCCCCCCACCGCCCCCCGCGTTGGCCACGCAGCCGTCGAGCCGGCCCGTGGGTTCGAGGGCCCGGGCCACCGCGGCGGCCACACTCGCCTCGTCGGTCACGTCGGCCACGGCGTACTGGACGCTGCCTCCGCAGCCCGCCCGCTGCGCGATCTCCGCCGCAGCCTCTTCGAGAACCTCTTCGCGACGGCCACAGATCGTCACCGCTGCGCCATCCGCGGCCAGGCCGGCCGCACAGGCCGCGCCGATGCCGGTTCCTCCACCGGTCACCAAAACCGCCCTGCCCTCAAGACCACCCGCCGGTCGACTCATCCTGGCTCCTCCTCACTCGCTTTGCCGGAGCGTCCGAAAGGACTCCCTGATCCGAAAGATTAGCAGGCCGCCCCGGTCAGGCGTTGGGTCGGAAGCCGGCTTCGGCCAACTGGTCCGCGATGAAATCCGCCACTCTCTCCGCGAGCCACGGGCCGTCGACATCCACGGGGACCACGTGGCCCGATTCCGGGCAAATCAGTTCTTCCTTCACCGAGGAACCGAGTTCGCGAAAAATCCGCTGGGCATCTCGAGGATCCGCCGTGCGATCGTGGGCTCCGTGGGCCACCAACGCGGGTGAGCGCACCTCGCCGAGCCGCCCGGACACCCGGCGCTGAAGACGCACGAGCTCGTGAACGCTGGCCAGGGGCATCTGCTTGTAGCCGGGGTGCCTGGCCCGGGCGGCGGGGTCGCGAATATCGGAGCCCTCGCCCTTGGCCAGCATGGGCTTGATGTACTTGGCCAGGGGGATCAGTTGCGGGATCGGCGGGCGCAGAGCCAGGGGAGTGCCAATCACCGCGATGGCGTCCGGGCGTTCCCGGCTGGCGAGTTCAAGGGTCAAGAGCCCGCCCAGGGAGAGACCCAGGACCGCCACCCACTCGTGCCCATCGCGCAGCGCCCGGTACTCGGCCTCCACCGCCCCCACCCAACTCGCGTATCCCAGGGCCGCCAATTCCTCGGGACGAGTGCCGTGGCCGGGCAACAGCGGACCCCGAGCGCGCATGCCCCGGGCCGCCAAGGCCAGTCCGAGGGGGCGAACCTCGTAGGGAGTTCCCGTGAGGCCGTGCACACAGAGCACCCCGACCCGGCTCGCCGGGTCGCCTGGGAGATCGAAGGCCGAGGCATCCACCGCCTCGTTCTCCAAAACCATCTTCAGCGCCCCTTCTCGCGCGCAGCCGCCTCGGCACAGCGAACGACCTCGCGGAGAGGGACCCCCGCCTTGCGGGCCGCCCGCTTGCAAGCATCGTACTCGGCGGAAACCTGGAGGGCCCCGTCCGGATCCCGGACCCACTTGACCGCGATGCGACCAAATGGGGTCTCGACTCGGCCCTCTTCGCGCTCGAGGATCAGGCGCTCCCACTCCTGGCTTCGCACGCCCAGGGTGCCGGACTCGGCGAAGAGAATTCCCGCCAACGCCATGCGATCCGCAGTCTGGGCGATCACCCGCAACAGAAAACCCGGGCGGTTTTTCTTCATCTGAATATGCTGCAGCGACACATCGAGGGCGCCCGCCTCGAAGAGCCTCTCCATCACATAATCGAAATGCTCGGGAACCAGATCGTCGAGGTTCGACTCGAGCACCACCACCCGATCGCGCCCCAGACCATCGTTGGATTCACCGATCAGCGCACGGAGAACGTTGGGGACCGCACCCGGGCGATCGTTCCCGGCCCCGAGCCCTATCGCTTCCACCGTCATCGCGGGCATGCCCTCATATTCATGGACCAGGGTCCGCAAAATCGCCGCGCCGGTGGGGGTCACCGTCTCCCACTCGACGTTGGCAGGCACCGTGGGAATTCCCTTGAGCAGTTCGAGGGTCGCCGGTGCCGGCAGGGGCAGGCGACCGTGGCTGCTCTCGACAAAGCCGTAGCCCAGGGCCACGGGGCTGCTGGTGATTCGCCCGATCCCCAGGCGCTCGACGCCGATGGCCGCGGCGGTCACGTCGACGATGGCGTCCACCGCCCCCACTTCGTGAAAGTGCACCTTGTCCAGGGAAACACCGTGAACCCGAGCCTCGGCGCGTCCCAAGGCCTCAAAGATCGCCAGGGCGCGTTGACGGATTGCGTCCTCGAGCTCCGCCTGTCCGAGCAGGTCCACGATTTCGGAATAGCTACGGCTGTGGCCGTCCTCGGCGCCATGGCCGCCATGGGGTCCGTGGTCATGGGCGGCGTGATGGGCGGCGTGCTGGGCGGCGTGCTGGGCGGCGTGGGAATGTCCGGCGTCCTCGGAATGGACGTGGCCGGACCGGGGCTTGCGAACCCGTCGCGGGCGCCGCCTGCCCGGAACGCGCACCTCCAGATAACGCGCCGCCAGGCTCCCGCGCTGCACCCGGCTGAGCTTGAGCGAGTGAGCGACACCGAGCCCGGCAAGCCCCTCCTCGAGTTCCTTGCGCGAGAGACCGAGATCGAGGAGCGCGGCGACGAACATATTCCCCGCGATGCCCGAGAAGGGATCGAGATGAAGAACTCGGTTCTTGTTGGCCGACCGGTTCGCCCAGCGGGAACGGGTCTTAGAGCCGGTTGATGAGGGTCGCGGCATAGGCGGCTCCGAATCCGTTGTCGATATTAACCACGCTGACATTCGAGGCGCAGCTCGAGAGCATGCCCAGCAGCGCCGAGAGTCCTCCCATGGAAACCCCGTAGCCCGTACTCGTCGGCACGGCGATCACGGGCTTATCCACCAGGCCTCCGACCACCGAGGGAAGCGCTCCTTCCATTCCCGCCACAACGATGAGGACTCGGGCCTCCCGAAGGCGTTCTTCGGCCGCCAGGAGCCGATGCAGCCCCGCGACCCCAACGTCTTGCAGCCGGTCGACTCGATTGCCAAAGAACTCGGCCACCCCCGCCGCTTCGGCGGCCACGGGTTGATCCGCAGTCCCCGCGGAGACCACGGCGATGGTTCCCCGACCCCGCATTTCCATCTCTCCCACGCGGTAGGCGAGAAGCTGCGCCGGCGCGTCGTATTCGCCTTCTCCAAGAAGCTGCTGGACCGCCTCCGCCTCGTCCGGACCGATCCGGGTCACCAGGACGGGTTGGCCCGCTTCGCGGAGCGCCGCCCCGATCTCGGCGATCTGGTCGGTCGTCTTACCGAGCCCGAAGATCACCTCGGGAATGCCCTGGCGCAGTGCACGATGGGTATCGACCCGGGCGTTTTGGGTATCGACGAAAGGCAGACGGGAGAGATCCTTGACGGCGGCATCCACGGAGATCTCGCCCTGCTGAACCTTCGAAAGCAATGACCGCATCCGGTTCTCGTTCACGTCGCGTTTCGCCTTTCGGGAACCCAGCCCCCCGATCTGGGCGCTGGCCACACAACCGCCCCCACCGCCAAGGACCCCGGGGAGGCGCGCCCGAGGACGGTATCAGACCCCCGTGAACCGCGCCCCAGAGCCCGAGGCTCGCCAGCGCGCCCAGCCGCCATGGGCATGGGTGCGCGAACGGGCCGAGCGCATGGGCAAAGAAAAGCAGAGGTGCCCAGGAGTGCGCAGGGATCGGGTGCGCCAGCGAAGGACTTGCCGCGCGGGCAAGCCAGGCGGCGGGATCAGACCGGTCGGACCTCGACCCCGTCTTGGTCTTTCTCGAGGACCCAGGAGAGCACGGATTCCACTACGTCGGGCTGGTAGGGCTTGGTGATAAAATTAGCGGCGCCCGCGCGAAGGGCCTCGAGTACCAGACCCTCCTGACCCAGGGTGCACGCCACGACGATCTTCGCAGCGGGGAACCGATTGCGAATCATCCGGCAGGCATCGGTTCCGGAACCCTTGGGCATCACCATGTCCATGGTCACCACGTCGGGCTGGTGAAGAGCGAAGAGTTCCGCCGCCTCAAAACCATTGGCGGCCTCGGCGACGACCTCGTAGCCCAGGGGCTCGAGGATCTCGCGTAACATCTGACGCATGAAGGGGGCGTCGTCGGCAATGAGGATACGCTTCATGGCTTTTCTCTTTCCTTGTTCGCGTTTCCGCTCTCCCTGGTCCTATCGGCAAGGCCACCGGGCAGCTTGAAGGCTGGTCCGCTTCCCGGGCAAAGCGCTCCCCTATTCCCATATTTTTCGTGAGTACTACAGAGGACTTGTGGCCTGGAAGCGGCGAGCCGGCTTCAATAGTGCAGGAAGGAGGCAACTTCCGGGACGCCGGTAATGCCCGGTGTCGAGGTCACCTCGCCGATCTCGGTCACAGCCACGCCCAGGCGCCGGGTCAAGGCGGCGGCGGAGAAGCCCGCGGCCGCCCGACGGCGGAGACCGAAGAGCAATTCGTAATCCTCACCCCCGGCCAGAGCCAGGGCCAGGGGATCCGCACCCAATTCCCGGCAGCGCGCTCCAAAGCCCGGGGGTAGCGGCAGACGCTCGGAATCGAGGGCGGCCCCGAGCGCTCCCCCCTCGAGCAGATGCCCGAGATCGCTGAGCAGCCCATCGGAGATATCGATGCACGCCGCAAAGCCCGGCAGTCCCAACAGGGCCCTTCCTGCCTCGAGACGCGGGACGGGGACGTGTCGAATCCGTCGCCCCGCCCTCTCCCAACCCGCCCGAGCCAGGCTCGCAGCCCCCAAAGCGCCCGTCACGAAAAGGCGGTCGCCCGAGCGAAGCCCCTTTCGGGGCAGAAAGCGACCCCGGGGCACCGCTCCAAAAATGGAGATCGCCAAGCTGGTCTGATCCGAGCGAGCAAGATTGCCGCCGACCCAGGCGCAGCCGTGGCTACGCGCCTCGCGCACCAATCCCCGAACCAGTCCATCGAAGCGATCGAGGGCCAAGTCCGGCGGCGCGGCGAGCGCCAGGGTGAAACCCAGGGGCCTGGCCCCCATGGCGGCCAGATCGGAAAGATTCGAAACCAGGGCTCGGCGCCCCACCGACGATGCCGCCTGCTCGGACCAGCGAAAGTGCACGTTCTCCACCGTGGCGTCGGTGCTCGTCACAAAATCCTCGCCGGCGCGGAGCCGAAGGATCGCCGCATCGTCCCCGATTCCGAGAACGACTCCAGACCGATCCAGGCGACCGGCCGCCCGGGCAATTCGGTCGATCAGGCGACCCTCACCCAGATCCGAGAGCGTGCGCAAGCGCGGCATGCGGGCACGATAGACGGCCCGAAGCCCGGCGAACAGGCCCCCCTCCCGCGCTCAGTCGAAGCGTGAGAGATCAGTGCGAAAGCGTGAAGCGCGAAACCGTAGGTGCCAAACCGTCTTAGCAGCCGGGCTTGAACGAGGCGTGCAGGTGAGACGGCTCCGACCGCTGGCTCGGAACGGCCTTGACCCGGACCACCGGCGGCTCGGCCAGGGCGGCGTCGAGCACCTCCGACATATCGTTCACCGGGATGAAGGTCAGCTTCCGCCGCAATTCCTTAGGGATGGCCTCGACCTGGGTCATGCACTGACGCGGCAGGATCACCTCGGACACCCCGGCCCGAAGCGCCGCCAGAGCCTTCTCGCGAACGCCCCCCACGGCCAGAACCTTACCCCGGAGAGTGACCTCTCCGGTCATCGCCACGTCGCCCCGAACCGGAATTCCAGTGGCCGCAGAGAAGATCGCCGTAGCGATGGCAACCCCCGCAGACGGCCCGTCCTTGGGTGTCGCTCCATCGGGCACGTGTACGTGAACCTCGCTCTCGGAGAGGTCTTCGACCACCGAGTCGAGAGATCGCAGGGTCGACCGCACGAAGGAAAGCGCGGTGAGACCCGACTCCTTCATAACGTCTCCCAACTGTCCAGTCAGCACCATCCCCTTGCCTGCGGCCAGAGAGGACTCGACGGGCAGCAATTCGCCACCGGCCTCGGTCCACGCGAGTCCGCGAACGACGCCGACTTCGTCGACCTGCTCCTCCTTCTCACGAGCATAAGGCCCGTTTCCCAGGTAACGGGTCAGGCTGCGGCGGGTGATTGAGACCTTGGAACCGTCCCCTTCGGCCGCCTTGCGAGCCACCTTGCGACAGACTGCGGCGACCTGGCGCTCCAGGTTTCGCACCCCGGCCTCCCGGGTATAGCCGCTCACGAGCCCTTCGATGGCCCCCGCCGACCAGTTCATCTGCTCGGGGTTCAATCCGTTCTCGTCGATCTGCCGGGGAACAAGGAAGCGTGAGGCAATTTCGACCTTCTCCTCCTGGCTGTACCCCGAGAGCTGAACCGTTTCCATTCTGTCCCGCAACGGGCCCGGAATCGTCTCCAGGCGATTGGCCGTCGCGATAAAGAGCACTCGGGACAGATCGAAGGGGATGCTGAGGAAATGGTCGCTGAAATCGTGATTCTGCTCGGGGTCGAGGACCTCGAGGAGAGCCGCAGCCGGATCGCCGCGGAAATCGTTGCTGCTGAGCTTGTCGATCTCATCGAGCATGATCACGGGATTGCTGGTTCCCGCCTTTTTCATCGCCTGGATGATGCGTCCGGGCATGGCACCGACATAGGTGCGTCGATGGCCTCGAATTTCGGCTTCGTCGCGAACGCCGCCCAGGGAGATGCGCACGAACTCACGCCCCATGGAGCGAGCGATGGAGCGACCCAGGGAGGTCTTACCCACCCCCGGTGCGCCGGCGAAGCAGAGGATCGGTCCGCGGCTATCGTTGCGGAGCTTTCGCACGCTGAGAAATTCGAGAATACGATCCTTCACCTTGTTGAGATGAGCGTGGTCAGCATCCAGGATTTCCCGGGCGTTGACGAGATCCAACCGGTCGGGCGAACAGCGATCCCAGGGCAGACACAGCAACCAATCGAGATAATTTCGCACCACCTGGGCTTCGGGCCCGTCGGGGTGCATGGTCGAGAGGCGTTGAACCTGGCGGTTGGCCTCCTCGAAACTGTCGTGGGAGAGGTTGGCACCGGCGATCTTGGACCGGTACTCGTCGGCCTCGTTTCCGCCGCCGTCGGTCTCACCCAACTCACTCTGGATCGCCCGCAATTGCTCGCGCAGGAAGACTTCGCGCTCGCCCCGGGACATCTCCTCCTTGGCCTGAGTCTGGATCTCGGCCTGGATATTCGTTACCTCGAGTTCCCGACGCACCAGGGCGTCCACCCGGCGAAGCCGAGCCAGAGAGTCCTCGGTTTCGAGAACCTGCTGAGCCTCGGACACCCGCAGTCGCAGGTTCGACGCCACCATATCGGCGAGCTTTCCGGGGTTGTCGATATTGGACGTCACCGACAGAACCTCGGGCGGCAAGCTCTTCAGGGGAAGGAGTTGCTCGACCCGGCTACGCACGGCGCGGACGAGGGCTTCGCCTTCGACCGTCCACTCGGCCTCCTCCTGAACGGAAATTTCCTCGACTCGCGCTCGGTACCCCTGGGTGCTTCCCGGCACGATCCGCGCCTTGGCCACCCCCTGGATCAGGACCTTCAGCCGGCCATCCGAAAGCGTCGAACGACTCGTCACGACGGCCACGGTTCCCACGTCGTAGAGCTGCTCGGGCTGGGGATCGAAAACCTCCGAGTCCCGCTGGGCGACCAGCAGAATCATCTGGTCTCCCTCCAGCGCGTCTTCCACTGCGGCGATGGACCTCTCCCGTGCGACGATCAGCGGCAGGGCCATGTAGGGAAAAACGACGAGTTCCCGCAAGCTGATTACGGGCAGCTCGGAGGGGAAACTTTCGGTAGCCAAAGAGTCGATAGTCATACTCAACGCTTCGACGCGCAGGGGAACTCACTTTAGTTCCACGCGAGATTCTTCTCCCCCACCGGAGGAAAAGCATGAGCAATTGACCGGCAAGCCCCCAATCGCGCCACAGGAGCCGCTCAGCTCAGTCCACGCCGACGAAACGGCGGCGCTCGACCTCCACCAGGAAAGGCCGCTTGCGCGCGTTTCCGTCGGGGAGAATGCTGGTCACCCCCGAAACCCCGGGGAATCCGTAGATCCGACGGATGCCGTCCCTAATTTCTGGGCGCGTCGCGTAATCCAGGGCAGCCTGGGTCAGCACGAGATTCAGCGCGTCGAAGGCACTCGCCGAGAATTCGTCCGGCTCCCCCCCGAAGCTCTCGCGGTAGCCGGCGACGAAATTCTGGACGATGGGAAAGCGGCTGCCCGGGTGAAAGGGAGTCGAGACCAGGGCCCCAGCGACGTGGCTCCGGCCGATGCGAATCAATTCCGGATCATTCCAATCCCGCGACCCCAAAAGCTGGACCCCTTCAATCTCGTGGTACGCGAGTTGGGGGGCGATCAACTGGATCTTCTCGTGGTCGTCGGGGATAAAGAGCGCGTCGAAGTCAACGATCGGCGGAAGCGCTTCGCCATCGGGACCGAGTTGGGTGTAGAGAATCTCTTTAAGTAGGGCCCCGGCCTCGGGCTCGAGTCGGCGTCCACGGCGCAGCGCCTTACTTCGCTCCTGAAGGGCCACGCGCTCGTTGGGTGTGATCAAGTCGAATCCGACCATGCTTCGAATCGAGGCCTTGAAATCCGTGGCGTCGGGCTCGTAGCCCGCAGCCGCGACGATCTTGCCCCCCCGCTCCATGACGGCTTCCCAATAGCGGTTTCGCATCCCCCGCCCGTAGCGGTTCATGGGGTAGAGGATCGCAAAGGTCTGCATTCCCGACTCGGTGATGGCGTATTCGACCAAGCGATCGATTTCGTCGTCCGGAGTCATTCGCAAGCGGAAGACGTAATCGCGCTCAGCGCTGATCTCCACTCGGTTGGAAAGGGTGAGCAGGGGAATCTCGTAGCTCTCGGCTTCCCGAGCAGCCGCTTCGGATTCGCCCGAAAAGATCGGCCCGACGATCGCGAGCACATCCTCCTGGAGAGCCAATTCGCGAACCGCGGCGGCGGCGCGCTCGGGGCTACCCCCGCTGTCGCGAATCACCAGTTCGATGCCCGGGCTCACCTCGCTCGCGACTGGAAGGTCCCGCGCGAAGGCGGGGTGGTTCATCCAAGGTGGAGCCGCGACGGGTGCCCCAGGGACCACCGGGCCCGGAAGCGCGCCCGGAGGCCCTTCGAAGGGCTCGGGGCGAGTTCGCTCGAAGACGCCACCGGCGAGCAGCAACCCGCGCAAAGCTTCCTCGCCGAAGGGGGCATAGCGCCCGGTCAGAGGCAGGATCACACCCACCCGGAGCGCCAGGCCCTCGAGGGATGGCCAAGGGCGCGCGGCGGCCTCGGCGAAGGTCGGCAAGAAAAGATCGCCGCCGCCCAGGTCGCCGGAACCCAGGCGAACCGCCAAGCTCTGCAATCGCTCCTGATCCTCGGGGGTCAGGGAATAGCGCTCGGCCTCCTCGAGCCAAAAGCTGGCCATTGCAAGGTCTCCCGAGACCAGCGCGCGCCAGCTGAGAACCAGTCGAATGCGCCCGGCTGGAATATTGCTCCCCAGCTTGGGCACCGCGCGCAGCAGATCCTCTTCGGAGACCCCCAACAGGAGGGAACTGATTTGACCGTCGATCTCGGCGAGTTGTCCCGAAGGGTCGGCCAGGGCACCGGGAAACGCGCGCTCGGTCGAGCCGCTGGCGATCTCCTCGGCTACGGCGGCCCGGAGTTTCGACAGGTAGACCAGGCGCTCGACATCGTTCTCGGCCAATTCGATCTGGAGCCAGTAGAAATAGCGGCGTTCGACCTCGGTCAAACGCTCGGGGCGAATGGCGTCCAGCCAGCGCCGGGAAGCTCCGGGTGAGCCGGCCTCCTTCTCCCAAACCGCCAGCCGCAGGCGAATCGGATCGCTGCGGTTGCCATTGGGGAAGCGGCTGACCGCCTCACCCAGGCGACGGAAAGCAGACCGCCGATCGCCGGCCTCGAAATCCAGGCGAGCCCACTGCTCGAGGGCATCGTCGGCGAGCAGACTGTTCGGATAGGCGGTGAGGAAAGCCTCCAGGGCTTTCGCAGAAGCGGCTGGATCCTCGGGCGAGTGCGCCAGGGCCGCTTCGTAGGCCGACCTCTCGACGGCGGGAACCCTCTCCCGGCCGCCCGGCCCCGCACAGGCGGTGGCCAGCAGCAGGCACACCGCCAGGGCAGAAACGAAAGGCCCCCATGGGCCCGCAATTCGGATCATCTCAGTCGAAGAAATCCCTCAGCTTGTCGACGAAGCTCCGATGAACCGGCGAGACCTCGGTCCCGCTCTCGTTCGCAAAGTCCTCGAGAAGCGCCCGCTGCCGATCGGTCAACCGCGTCGGTACCTCGACGAAGATTCGCACAAAGATATCCCCGCGCATCCTTTCCAGCCGGGCCGCATCCATGCGGGGCTGGAGGGGCGGAAGCCCCATACCCTTGAGAGGCAACACTTTCCCCGATTGGGTTCCCTCGGGCATCTCGATTTCCATCGGCCCCTCGAGGGTCGGCACGTCGATATGCGAGCCCAGGGCCGCCTGGACGAAGGGAACCGGGACCTCGGTATAGAGATCGGTGCCATCGCGCTCGAAGAGCGGATGAGGCTCGATGTGGATCACGACGTAGAGATCTCCGGGAGGTCCTCCGGCCACCCCGGCCTCGCCCTCGCCCACCAGGCGCAGCCGTGCTCCGTCATCCACCCCCGGCGGCACCTTGACCTGCAGGGTCTGCTGAGATTCGACTCGGCCGCCCCCGCGGCATTCCCGGCAGGGGTCCCGGATGATCTGGCCGGCACCCGCACACGCGTCGCAGGGCCGATTGACCCGGAAAAAACCTTGTTGGAAAGCCACTTGGCCTGCACCGCGACAGCGGTCGCAGGTCGTCGCCGAGGAACCGGGGCTCGCCCCAGACCCCTCACAGGGCTCGCAGGTCCGCATCTTGGGAATATCGATGGTGGAGACCAGGCCGTGTAGAACCTCGTTGAGATCCACCTCGAGGTTGTACCGGAGATCCGCCCCGCGTTGGCCACGCCCGCGCCGACCGCCTCCGCCCCCGCCCCCGCCGAAGATGTCCCCGAAGAGATCGTTGAAGATATCGCCAAAGCCGCCGAAATCGCCGAAATCCTGGGCGCCGCCCTGGCCGCCAAGACCCGCATGCCCGAATCGGTCATAGCGCGCGCGCTTCTCCTCATCCGAGAGCACGCCATAGGCCTCGGAGAGTTCCTTGAAGCGGTCCTCCGCCACCGGGTCGTCGGGGTTCCGGTCGGGATGAAACTCCATGGCCAGGCGCCTGTACGCCGATTTCAGGTCGTTGGCGCTGGCGCCTCGATCGACCCCCAGCACCTCGTAGTAATCACGCTTGCTCACAGTTGATCGCCCCAGCTCGTTCTCGCTTCGGCCTCGGAAGGGGTGTTTCCCGTCATCCGGAGTCGGGCCGCGCGCAGACCGCGGTCACCTCGGCACGGGGCCACCCATGTCAAGGGCAGCCGAGGGCGAACGCCCGATCTTTCCCCCAGTCCCCGTGGGGTGGATGG
>JAQWRT010000002.1 GCA_029243605.1 Myxococcota bacterium | reverse complement strand
AGGGGCGGCGGGTTCAGGCCGCCGATTCCTGGGACACCCACTCCTGGTTTACCTATTACGGTCTCATAGGCCTTTCTCGGCATGCGGATCACCACGCCCAGCCGACTCGCCCCTATGAGCAACTGCGCGTGCGGGACGAGGCACCGATTCTTCCCATGGGTTATGTGGGGATGGTCGATATGGTGCTGGCGCGGAACGATGAATTCATCGCTCTGGCTACAGAGGAGTTGCGCGCTCGCCAACTCGGTCCCTTCGCTCCCGGGCGGGAGAGCGAGCCACAGGAAGAAGCGGTTCGCGAGACTTCGCGACCGGGAAGGCGTTGGGCATCTCTCGACCCGCGCCTGTCCTGGCTTCTCATGATGGCAGCTCTTGTGCTTGTGTTTTCTTTGGGCGGGAGCCTGGAAACCGAAGGGGGGACCGACTGGCCCCTCACCCTCGCCAGGAATTTCTCGATCCTCGGCATCATCGCGGGGTCCCTGTTGGTTCAATCGCGGGTCGAGGGAAAAGTGCAAAACGGATGGATCTCTTGGGGATGCGCTTTCGGTCTGCTCTTCCTCATGGGCGTATTATCGCAGTCCTGGCTTGTTGTTTGATCAGCGGCGGCGAGAAGAGCGGGTAAAAATGCAGGGCGAAGGAAAGGGCGCAGGAAATGTCGAAACTGAGTGAGTTGAGTCGATCGATCGAAGGTAAGGTCGCCATCGTCACCGGTGCAGCCAGCGGGATGGGTCGTGCTACGGCTCGATTATTCGCCGACGAAGGTGCGCGTGTGGCCTTGGCCGACCTCAACGGCGAGGGCGTCGCAGAAATTGTCGCAGAGATTCAGTCGGCGGGCGGGGAGGCCGAGGGTTGGGCGCTCGACGTTCGAGAGGCGACGGGCATTTCTGATTTCGTGGGCGCCGTCGCCAGTCGTTTCGGCGCCATCGATATTCTTGTGAACAACGCAGGAATTTCTCGTCCCTCCACGGTGGATGCGGAAAACTATGAGGAGGGTTGGGTAGAGACCCTCGATGTCAATCTGCTCGCGCACGTTCGCCTTGTTCGGGCGTCGCTCTCCCTCCTCCAGGAAGGCGGTGAGGGCAGGGTGGTGAATATTGCCTCCACCGAGGGGGTGGGTGCCCAGCCTTTCGTCAGTTCCTACACGGTAAGCAAGCACGGGGTGGTGGGCCTGACTCGCGCGCTTGCGGTGGAATTGGGGCACACGGGTATCACTTTTAATTGTGTTTGCCCTGGTCCCATCGAGACGGGCATGACCTCGGGAATCCCGGACGAGGCCAAAGCGAAGTTCGCCCGGCGGCGAGTTCCCCTCCGGCGCTATGGGAAACCCGAGGAGGTCGCCCATGCGACCCTCGGGCTGGTCCTTCCCGCGAGTTCCTATATCAACGGGGCGACGTTGATGGTCGATGGCGGATTGTCGATCCAGAACTGAGGGCGACCGATCGCTTAGTCGTCGGCTCCATCGACCCTGGCCACTGCGCTCTCAGAGATCCATGCGTCGCGGCCATTATAGAGTTCGACATGGAGCCAGCCGCCGCGATCCTCGAGAATGCGAATTTCAGCTCCACTCGGCAGGTTCTCGCCAAAACGAAGTGGCGCATTGATCGAATCCGCGGCTCGGCCGGGGGTCTCCGCCACGACGATGACCCCCTCCAGTCCCCCCCGCCCGACGCCGTCGAGTTGCAGTGAAACGACCAGGGCCAACCAGGCCAGGCCGCTCGCCAGCGCGAGGTAGCGAGCGGCGGTCAACTCCCGGACCAGGGCCAGGCTCAGCAGGGCGGCGGCCAGGGCAAAGAATCCTGCCGCCCAATCCGCTCGGGCAGAGGGGGAGGCCCCTGCCTGCCAGGTGAAGAAGGTATCGAATACGCTGCGAGCCTGGGGGACGGGAACCCAGTCGGCGAGGAGGCTCCGGGCGTGGACCAGATTCTGACGCGCACGATCGTTTCCGGGATCGAGGAGGAGAGCCCGGCGAAAGGCGAGGATGGCGGGTCCCAGGCGTTCGGCTTGGAGGGCGGCATTGCCGAGATTGGTCCAGCAGTCCGCGCTGCCCTTGCCCGCCTGGCATGCTGCCGTGAAGAAGCGTTCGGAATCGGAAAAATGGCGCAAGCGCTCGTCGCGCTCGGTGCTCTCCATTCCCTGGGTGTAGGCGGCGATGGCGGGTTCGAGCCATTTGGACTCGTCGGCCACCGCGGGGCAGGGCGCGGAGAGGAGTGCTGCCCCGAGTAGGAGCCATGCCCCGAGGAGGCGCGCCCCTTCTTGTCTGTGCTTGATCATTTCGTCGACCTCGAGACGTGGCCGGCGAACTCCGCGGCCAAATCCTTCGCTCTTCGTGCCAATTCAGCGTGGGCCTCGGATTCGGGGCCCGCCGCCGGGGAGTAGAAGACGGCGTCGCATTCCGCGATCAGGTTCTCCCATTCGCCGTCGGCAGCCTCGGGAGCAAGGCTTCGCAGTTCGCGCAGGGCCGACGCGATTTCGCCGAGTCCCTGCTTTTGGGGCAGCCCGGCCGCGGCCTCGATGCGCTGGGCTTGTTTTCGAGACGCCGAGCGGAGTTGGGCGAGTTCGGGATCGCGTTGCCGGTGTCGGCGGTAGCCGAGGGCCGCCATCACCCCAGCGATGGAGAGGGCGTAGACGACTCCCAGGGGAATTCGTCCGGATCCGCCTCCCGCCACCAGCTGAGAAGATTCGACCTCGATGGCGAGATCGGCTCCACTCAGGCTGAAAGAGTCGCTGGACCCGCGCTGGTTTTCCCCGGGAGCATCGCGCTCGGTCTCCTTGGTACCTTCGTCCCCCGGAGCGCGCGCGACTACATCCGCTGCGGAAATCAGCTGGGCCGGCCGAACCGAGAGAGCGATGGGTCTCGAATAGGCGGTCTGGTACTCGCCGAGTTCGGGGTCGAACCAGGAGTAGGGGAGGGCCGGAATTTCCTCGACATCCTCGTCGAGGATGCGAACGGGAATGCGGAAGACCTTGGCGCCATCGACGATTTCACCCGCCGGTGCCTCTTCGGCGAGACCGAAGGATTCATTGGGCAGGCCTTCCGGGCCTGAGAAATTCGGGAGACCGACGTTGGCAAGCCCGCCTTCCCCCCGGACCGTGAATGTCAGGGCGATGGGGTCGCCTCGTTGGACCACGCTGCGATCGGCGGCCACCTCGAAGGAGAATCCGCGACCGATGGCTCCGCCATAGCTCGAGGGGCGGTTTTGGCGGGGGGCATCTTGGACTACCAGCCGGGATTCATCGTCCTGGGAGAAGAGCCGGCGGGTCTCCGCGGCGCGCCGGCCCCCAAAGAAATCACGCTGCCAACGAACGACTTCGTCGAGGTTGATGTTGGCACTGCCGAGTTCGAAGGTGCCCGCCCGAAGGGGGACCAGGGAACGCTCGGATCGGATCACCAGGAAGTCCTGTCCGCTAGCCCTGCGCTTTTCGACGGTGGCCGGAAAGACGAGTTCGCCCTCCCGGGTGAGAATCGACAGGGTTTGTTCTCCCCGCTGGGGCTCGGGACCCGGTGCAAAGCGGAAGTCATTGGAGGGCTCGAAGAGTTCGCTGCGGATCTCGTATTTCTGGATCTTCTCCTGCAGTCCCTCGGCGATCCACCATTCGATGCCGATGGGGACCTGTTGCCCGACGAAGACCGGATGCTCGGGGAGGATCATGCGGACCCTGACCCGGGGATCCGGGGCGAGCACCTGGACCGGGATGGAATAGACCGGGGATTGTGCTTCAAGGGCGCCCTGGCTCGCCGTGAAGGGCCCGACTCGAATATCGCCGGGTCGGGATACGGTCAGCGCGAAGCGACAGATGAAGGTGACGCTGTCGGTGCGTTGGGTTCGTCCGTTGGTGATCGTGACCCGGGTGCTGATATTGGGGCTGATGGAGAGAAGGGTGAGTTCTCCGCCGGGGACCTCGGTGCCCCTGCAATCGGGCTCGGGTTCGCGTTCGAGCCCCTCGACCTGGAGATGGAGATTGATGGGGACCCCCACGTGATAGGGGGGTTGTCCCACTTTGAGGTCGGCTCGCGGCGGGGCTTGGGCAAGGGCGTCCCCGGCCAGGGCGAGCCCGACCAGGAGGGCGAGCAAGCCCCCGGGTCTTCTTTGTCGAGCCTTTGTCAACGCCTCGATCACCCGGGCCTACCAGTCCTTGTCCACCGGCTCATAGCCGGACGAATTTTTGTCGCGGTTGCGACGGTGGCGTTCTGCTTCGCGATCCCGCACGGATTGAAGGAGTTGGTTCGGGTCCGATTCGTCCTCCCCGGGTTCGGGCTCGCCTTCGTCCTCCCCGGGCTGGGGCTCGGGCTCTTGCTGGGGTTGGTTCTCGCCCTGATCTCCATCCTGGGGGTCCGGGTCGGGCGGTTCGAGAATTGCCAGGGCCTCGAGGATTCTCTGGGCGGCGGCATCCTGAAGCGTGCGGACTTCCGAGCGCTCGAGCAAGGGCGGCTCTGCCTCGCCCTCGGAGTCTTCCTCCTCCCCGGTGGGCTCTTCCTCTGTTGGCTCCTCCTCGTCGGTCTCGGGATCTCGGGGAATCTCCGCGATTCCCTCGGCGGCGCCGAACATGTCCTCGGAGGCGAGGATGACGAGTTCGGATGCCCGGGTGAATTTCTCCGCCATCTCCTCGGCTTGGGCGGGGTCGGGGCCGGCTCCGGAGCCGGCCGCGTCCGCCGGGTCGGCGAAGGATTGCTCGTGCAGGGCCGTGGCGAGGGACTCGGTGTATTCGGCCAGACCGTCTTGATGGACCGCCATGCGTTGGGCCCCGGGGCCGCGCTCGAGGGTTGCGAGGTCCGGGGCCGCTTCGGTTTCGTCTCCGAGTTCGATCTGCTGGCGAACCACGTCCTTGAGGTGCTCGACCACGGTGAAGAAGAGCCGCCGCAGGGCGTCGAGCCCGGCGAGCGTCGTGGCGACGCTCGCCTTGGCCGGGGCGACGGCCTCGTGTCCTTGGGAGAGTCGGCCGAGGGATTCCAGTGCGCTCCGCATGCTCGACTCGCTCAGGGCGAGGATGCCCTCGGCGAGTTCCAGGCGCTTTGCCTCGGCTTCGGCCCCCTCCGCCTCCTCGGGCGGGGAGTTTGCGAGCTGCTCGGCCATGGCGTCGACCATTGAGCCCATGCGCTGGGCCCGGTCGAGATTGCGTTGCTGGAGCCTTTGGAGGCTGGGAGCGTATTCTCCGAGTTCGAGTTCCGGGTTCGCTTCGGCTTCGTCGAAGACCGAGGCGATGCGTTTTTCATCGGCGTGGGCGACTTCGATCAAGCCCTTGAGGTCGAGGAATTGTTCCCTGGCCTCGGCCAGGGCGGCCAGGGCCCGGGCCTGGGCATTGCCCGCTTCGACGAGCTGTTGCTCGCGCAGGGCGAAGCTGCCCGCGACGAGTTCTTCGGTGGCGTCGCCCAGGTGGGGCTGGGCGGCTCGCAGTTGTTCGAGGAGGCGCTGCTGCTCGGGTTCCAAGCCCGGGCCTTCCTGTTCGAGCCCCGCCGTGAGTTTCGCGTCGAGTTCGGCCCCCCGCTCGGCGATCTCGTCCTGATCGTCGGCCAGGTACTCGCTGTCGAGCCAGGCGGGCACCGGGGAGGAGCCCTCGCCGGGGGCGAGGAGGCCCGTGGAGGCTGTGGCCAGGGTGCGGGTTTCCGAGGCCAGACGCACGGTGTCGCCCATCAAGCCGTCGAGGATTTGCACCGGGTTCTGCAACTGTTCCCGGGCGCGCTTGAGCATGGAGAGCCCGGAACTCGCGCGTCTGTGGGCCCGGACCGCTTGTTTTCGGCGCAACTGGCTTCGCGCTTGGCCGATCCGCTCGCGTGCCTGGTGGAGGTACGCGAGCAGCGACTCGAGTTGCAGCGCGCGCATCCGCTGTTCCGGGGTGAGTTCCTGGTCTCCGCTATTCCGCAGGCCGTCGAGTTCGTCTCCGGCCAGGTGGCCGAGCGCGCTGGCGTTGGCCAGGGTCTGTCGCTCGGCCAGAGCGGTGGCCTTGAAAAGAGGCCGCGAATTTTCTCCCAGATGGGCCTGGGGGTCGGCGCTCACGGCTTCCGAGAGTTGGCGGATCGAAGCGGCCGCGGCGCGTTGCTCCTCGATCAGGGTGTCCAGGCGGCTGGCGAGATCGCCCTCTGGGCCTTGGGCCAGGGAATCCGCCAGGATCAGCGCTCGCTGGAGTACGATTTCGAGGTTGCGCCGGGGTGCTGCATCCCCGGGCCGCAGGGCAATCGCTTCGCGGAACCAGTCGGCGGAGCGCTCGAGATGGGTCAGGGCTTCCGGGGGTGCGGATTCCATGGTGGCGTCGGCTCGCACGATCTCCACCCAGCCCAAATTGTAGGTCGCGCGGTAACGCGCCTCGCCGTCGGCGCCCGAGGCTTGGCGCGCCGCTTCGAGCAGGCGTTCAGCTTCCTCCAGATCGCCCGTGTTCAGCGCACCGATGCCGACGTTGTACGCGTCTCGAGCATCCTCGGGCACCTCGATCCGGTTCAGCGCGGGGTTGGGGTCGGGCGCGTCCTCGCCCGGAATTTCTGGGGCGGGGGATGCTGGGGGAGCGGGGGAAGGGACTTGGGCCCAACTCTCGGGGGCGGCGGCCAAGCCGAGGCCCAGGAGAAGGAGGGGAGCGAGGCTCCGGCGGCTCACGCCTCCGAAGGTGCTCGCGAGCAGGGCCAGCAAAGCGACGAGCAGAGCCCACTGGAAGCCGTCCTTCTGCACCGTCCGTCCCCGGCTCTCGCCGGTGGCCCGCATGAGGGGGCGAATATGCGCTTCGAAGATCGATTTCAGATCGAGGAGTCCGGTGCCGGCGGGCACGTAGGCACCGTCGGTCTCCAGGGCGATTTCTCGGAGCAGGTCGCCGTCCAGGCGGCTGATCACCGGCCGCCCCGAGGAATCGGTGACCCGGGTGCGCGCGCCGGTTTGGGGGTCGCTGACATAGATCTCGCTCCCGTTCTCATCGCCGAAACCGATGACGATGACCCGGACGCCACGCTCGGCGGCCTGCCGGGCCGCGTCCAGGGGGAAGGAGTCGTGATCCTCGCCGTCGGTGAAGAGGAGGAGGAC
The DNA here is from genome assembly GCA_029243605.1 of Myxococcota bacterium. GTDB lineage: Bacteria > Myxococcota_A > UBA9160 > UBA9160 > UBA4427 > JAZXM01. Next base: position 29,690 of record JAQWRT010000002.1, on the reverse strand, counting down.
ACGCGAGAGGTCGCCGCTGGTTCCGAAGCCGCGGGTCGCCTTACGGATGGGCTCTTCGAGTCGGGTGCCCCCTCGGCTGACGCTGCCGACATCCACATTGTCCAGAACGACGCGCAGGAAGCCGAAATCCGGGGTGAGCGGGCAGAGCACACTGGCGCGCCCGGCGAAGGCGATCAGGCCGACCTGGTCGCCGGCCAGATAGGGCAGAAGGTCCCGAAGTTCGGCCTTCGCTCTTTCGAGGCGGTTGGGAGCGACATCTTCGGCGAGCATCGAGCGCGAAACATCCAACGCCACCATGATCTCGGCGCCGACCTGGGGGGACTCGATGAATTCGAAGCCCCATTGCGGCCGCATGGCGGCGACAACGATCGCGGTCATCGAGAGGCAGAGCAGGGCGATTCGCAAACCCCGGCGCCAATCTCCCGGCCGCTCGACGAGTCTTGCCTGCATGGTCTTTGCCACGAAGCGATCGAGTAGACTGTTGCTCCGGAGCTCGGCGTAGATGAGGAGCGCGGTGATCCCCAGGACAACCCAGAGGGCATAAGCGAATTGGGGCGCGGCGAAGGCGAGATCCGTCATGGGAGCCTCCGCAGAAGACTTTGGCCCAGGAGGCTTGCCAGGATCATCAGGGCTAGGGCCGCCCAGGCAAAGTAGGCGAAGAACTCCTCGTATTGCATGTAGCGGACCTCGACGATTTCACTGCGCTCGAGTTCATCGATCTCTTCGTAGACCCGGGCGAGGCCGTCGATATTTTCCGCATGGAAATATTGGCCTGCGGTGCGCTGGGCGATGTCTTCGAGAGTTCGCTCGTCGAGTTCGACATAGGCCTTGCGCAGGACGGTTTTGCCCCGCCACTCGACGGGGAAGGGGGCGTAGCCCGTCCGTCCGGCCCCCACGGCGTAGACCTTGATGTTGTTGGCGGCGGCCAGGTCTGCCGCCTGGCCGGGAGAGATGTCGCCGATATTACTGACGCCATCGGTCAGCAGGATGATGACCTTACTCTTTGCCTTGTGCCGGCGCAGTCGCTCCACCGCCAGGGCGAGCCCTTCTCCCACGGCGGTGCCGTCCTCGTCCCGGTCGGTGACGATCGCGACGTCCCCGAGGATCTCGGTCAGGTTCGTATGATCGAGGGTCAGAGGCGCGACGCTATCCGCGTAGCGGGCGAAGGTCACCAGGCCGACGAGGTCATCCGGGCGCCCGAGGCTGCCGTCCTCGGTCCCGAGAAAACGACCGAGAACCTGTTGGACGACCTGCAAACGATCAATGCTCTGGTCGCCCTGGACAAAATCCCGGGCGTTCATCGAGCCCGAGCGATCGACCACGAGCATGATGGCGATCCCCTCGCGGTAGACCTGGGTGTTGGCTTCCCCCTGTCGGGGGCCCGCCAGGGCGATGGCGAGGGCCGCCGCCGCCGCCGCCAGCAGCAGCGGAGGCACGACGAGCAAACGGGTCCGCCACGAACCCGGGCTGCCCGCGAGGAGCGCCAGGCTCGAGAAATCGACTCGTGCATTGGTCCGGCGGGCGAGCGCAAAGACCAGAGGCGCCAGGACGAGAAAGACGAGAAAGACCGGGTCGCGAAATTCGAGGCCGCTGATCATGCGGCTACCTCGTCTCGAGAGCTCGATTTGTCCTCATCGAGTCCCCGGGTTTCGTCGATGAAGCGCCTCGCCTTTTGGGTGGTTTCCCGAATGGCTTCGGGAGAGGGCACGTGGTGAGCGAATTTCACGAGATCACACTGGTTCAGGAAATCTTTCAGCAGGGCCTGGTGTTCGCGCCCGAATTCCGGGGAGGCGATGACTTCTTCGAGGAAGCGCTCGGTGGTCAACTCGGGTGACCTGAGGGAAAACCGATTCTCCAGGTAGCGCCGAACGATGCCCGAGAGCTGAACGAAAAAATCGTTGACCCTTTCGCCTTGGGGAAGGGGGCTGGCGAGCAACATCTCGAGTTCGGAGCTGGCCACATCCCAGGCACTCCGAACGGCCGCCTGCAGCGACCAACGCTGCCAGGCTCGGAAGCCGAAGAAGCCCGCGAGCCCGAGGACGAATACCGCGGCGACGAGCCATTCCCAGGGCGTGCGGTCGCTGCCGATGGAATTCAGTTTTTCCATGGGCGGGCTGAGGTCGGCGCTCGCGCTATCCGGCACCATGGATTCGATGGCGAAGGGGATGCTCTCCGTGAGGATCTCGTAGGCATCGAGTTCGTCTGGGGCGGCGGGGTGTCCCGGGCGGTGGTCGATGAACTCGAGCAGGATGGGGGGAAGGAGATGTTCTCCCGAAGCCGGGGCCTGTAGGGTATAGCGTTGGCTATGCAGGGTCTTGCCGTCTTCCGTCAGGCTCTCCCGGGGAACGAAATCGACGATTCGGAAGCGATCGAGGGCCTCCCCGAAAGCGGGCATCAGAATTTCGACGTCGGGTTCCGCGATGGCCTCGATGCGCAGGGTGATGGCATCGCCGATCACGGGATGATCGGGGGTGAGTTCCACCCGGATTTCCACCGGCCCGGAGACGGCCCTGGTCTCGAGGGAACGCGCCGGCTCGGATGCCAGGCAAACGAGGGCGAGCACGGCGACGAATTTTCCGAGTTGCTTGGGGCAGATTTTTTTGAGTAGGGGCGGTTTCATCTCCGAGTTCGTCGCTCCCGAGCCCGGAAAAAACGTACGAGAGGGTCGACCACCGATCCCGCTGCGTCGATGTGGATCAGGTCGATGCCCGAGGAGGCGAGGCGCTTGCGAAGATCTTCTATCCGTTTCTCGGCCTGCTCCCGGACGGTCCTTCGGAAAATTTCGGAACCGGCATCGACCACCCGGGTGGCGCCGGTTTCGGAATCCCGGAGTGTGACCAGGCCGACCGCGGGGATCTCGAGCTCTCGGGGGTCGGTGATTAGTACCGCGACAACGTCGTGTTTCCGGTTCGCGGTTCGGAGAGCTTGCTCGTAGTTCTCGTCGATGAAGTCGCTGACAACGAAGCAGACGCTGCGCCGCTTGTTGATGGAGAGGAAGAACTCGAGGGCCCGGGCGATCTGTGTGCCCTCCCGGGGCGCGCGCAACCGCCGTCGCCCGGGGAAGAAGCGCTCGCGCAGGCTCGGCCGCTTGGGCGCTTCGGGCTGGTCGAGGGGGGATGCCTCCTCGCCGTGGGCGAGGACTTCACGGACCACGCGCAGGGCGTGCTTTTGGCCTTTGCGCGGAGGAATATACTGCTCGATACCGCTGTGAAAGAGGAGCAGGCCGACCTTGTCATCGTTCCGGCTGGCCGAGAAGGCGAGCAAAGCACAAAATTCGGCGGCGCACTCGCGCTTTGATCGCTCGCTCGAACCGAAATCCTGGGAAGCCGAGATGTCGGCCATCAACATCAGGGTCAGTTGGCGCTCTTCGACATAGCGCTTGACGAAGGGTTCGCCCATGCGGGCGGTCACGTTCCAGTCGATGCTGCGAATATCATCCCCGGGCGTGTAGGCGCGGACTTCGTCGAACTCGATCCCGCTTCCCTTGAAGACCGAGACGTACTCCCCCGCCAGGACATCCGCCACTTGGCGACCTGTCCGCACCTGAATCTCGCGGACGCGCCGCATGATTTCCGTGGCCAGCATGATCGTTCTTCCGCCGATTTCTTAGGGGACCAAGAGGGTGTCGATAATCTTTTGGATGACATCCTCCGGGCTTATGCCCTCGGCTTCGGCTTCGTAGCTCACGGCAACCCGATGGCGCAGGACATTGGGTACGGTGCTCTGGATGTCGTGGGGGGTTACATAGCTTCGCCCCTGGATGAAGGCGTGGGCCTTGGCGGCCTTCATCAAGGCGATGCTCGCCCGGGGGCTAGCTCCGTGCTCGATGAGTCCCTCGAGGTCGGCGAGCCCCGCTGCTCCCGGGCTGCGGGTCGCCTGGACGATGTCCACGATGTAGTTGCGCGCCTTCTCATCGACGAAGAGCTGATCCACGGCGGCTCGGGCGGCGAGGATATCGTTGGCGTCGGCCACGTGCTGGACCTCGGGGATGGGCTGGCCACTCGCCATGCGATCGAGGATGCGTCTTTCCTCCTCGGCGCTCGGGTAGCCAATTTTGACCTTGAGCATGAAACGGTCGACCTGAGCTTCGGGGAGCGGGTAGGTCCCCTCCTGCTCGATGGGGTTCTGAGTGGCGAGGACGAGGAAGGGCTCGCGCAGGGGGAAACTCTCGCCGCCGATGGTGACCTGCTTCTCCTGCATGGCCTCGAGGAGGGCGGCCTGAACCTTGGCCGGGGCGCGGTTGATTTCGTCGGCGAGTACGAGGTTGGCGAAGATCGGCCCCTGCTTGACGCTGAACGTGCCCTCGCCGGGGTTGAAGATCTGGGTGCCGATCACGTCGGCGGGCAACATGTCCGGGGTGAACTGAATGCGCGAGAACTGGGTGTCGATGGTCCGGGACAGGGACTGGATCGCCAAGGTCTTCGCGAGCCCTGGCAGGCCCTCGAGCAGAACGTGCCCGCCGCAGAGGAGCCCCACGAGCAGGCTCCTGACCATTTCATCCTGGCCCACGAGGACCTTCCCGATTTCTCCCTGGATCGCCGGACAGAGTTTTTGGAGCTTCTCGTCGACGGGGGGCTGGCCAATCTCCTGGGTCATTGTCTCTCCCTCTCAAAACGCTGAATTCAGTGGTGGGCTGACGGGGTGGACGGCCTCCCGCGGCCTTGGAGTCGGGCGACGGTCTCTTGGTTCCGTCGTCGGTCCGTTCGCGGCGGCTATATTAGGCATCCGAAGGTCCCTGTTCCAGCGGGGAAGCCGAGGAGGAGAACAAAGATGCGAATGAATACGCCGCGAATTGCGCCCCTGGATGAGGGGGAACTCCCCGAGGAGATGCGGATTGGCTTCGGGGACGGCCCGGTCCTGAATATTTTCAGGACTCTGGCTCGTCATCCCGAGCTCGCCAAGCGCTGGTTGGTCTTTGCCAACCATGTTCTGGGCAAATCCACATTTCCGGCTCGAGAACGCGAATTGGTGATCCTGCGCATGGGCTGGCTCTGCCAAGCCGGCTACGAGTGGGGCCAGCATGTCCTGATCGGCCGAGCCTCGGGGCTGACCGACGAGGAAATCGAGCGGATCGCCGACGGACCCGAGGCCGAGGGTTGGTCCGATGCCGATCGCTGGCTCCTGCGGGCCACCGATGAACTCCGCTCGGATGCCTTCTTGAGCGACCCCACCTGGCAGGCCCTGGCCGAGATCTATTCGGAGCAGCAGCTGATGGACCTGATCTTTACCGCCGGGCAATACAATCTGGTCTCCATGGTGCTGAACTCCGTGGGAGTCCAGCCCGACGCCGGGTTGCCCGAGTTGCCCCAGCGATGAGGGGGCGCTTGCGGGGCCAAGGGGTGGGCCAAGCCCGATCCGATCGCTGGACGCAGCGCTCAGGTCCCTCTGGGCGCTCGGGTCGGTGAGGAAGGTCCGCCGGTTTCCGATCCGCGCGGCCTCGGAGTGGGGCCTCGGGTGCGGGCTGGGTAGACTGCCCGGGTGACCGTATTCAGGCCGTGCATCGATCTCCACGAAGGACGCGTCAAGCAGATCGTGGGGGGCAGCTTGCGCGACGATGGGTCGGCGCCCGAGACCAATTTTGTCGCCGATCAGGGCGCGGGGCATTTCGCCCGGCGCTATCGCGACGATGGGCTTGTCGGTGGGCACGTGATCTGTCTGGGACCGGGCAACGAGGCCGCGGCCCGGGAAGCCCTGACGGCCTGGCCCGGGGGCTTGCAACTCGGCGGCGGAATTCGGGAAGACAACGCCGAGGGCTGGCTGGAAGCCGGGGCGGCCAAGCTCATCGTGACCAGTTGGCTCTTCGAGGACGGGCGGCTATCCATGCCCCGGGTGGAGGCCCTGGCGCGCCGGGTGGGACCCGAGCGATTGGTGATCGACCTCTCGTGCCGGCGACGGGGAGACGGCTGGTGGGTGGCGACCGATCGCTGGCAAACCGTGACCGAGACCCCGGTGGACGCGGCGACCCTGGCGGCCCTGGCCGACTCGTGCAGCGAATTCCTGGTGCATGCGGCCGACGTGGAGGGGCGCCAGGCGGGCATCGATGAGGCCCTGGTCACCCATCTGGCCGAGATTTCTTCCCGGCCGTGCACCTACGCTGGGGGGGGCAAGGCCCTGGATGATCTCGCCCGAGTGCAGTCCCTGTCCCGGGGGCGGATCGACCTTACCTTTGGCAGCGCCCTGGACCTCTTCGGCGGGGCGGGGGTGCGCTACGCCGATTGCGTTCGCTGGAATCGCGAGCCGTCCGACTAGTCGAGCCGGGAGAAGCGCCTCGCTGGAGCCCCTGAGCCGCGCTCAGTGGGAGGGCTTTAGTGGAGGGCTTGTGGAGGGCTTGTGGGGGGCTTGTGGAGGGCTCAGTGGAGCGCGTTTGCGATGGCGTCGCCGGCCCGCCAACCCAGGAGGAGATCCCCCTCGAGCCCCAGATTCGCGGTGGCGGCCCGGTCCATGCGGTAGACCGCCGGTTTGGCCAGGGCGCGGATATCGAGTTCCGCGGGCCAGCCCGTTCCCGGAGCGGGGTCCTCGAGCCAGCCGTCGTCGTCCCAGACCGGTCGCCGCTGGGGCCGCCGCTGGACCCGTTCCCCGGCAAAGGGCATCAGCTCCCGGACCCGGCTCTCGAGTTCGTCCTCGGCGGCCTCGGCGCTTTCGCCCGGCTTCAGCCGCATTCGGGCGACCAGGTCGAAGTGGGAACTGCTGTTGGGGTCGGCGTAGGCGGTGATGCTCGTGACCCTGTCCGCGAAGGGGCGACCCGGGCCGGCCTTGGCACCGTTTCCCAGGGCGATGACCCGGGGACACATGCCTCGGGGCAGGACGTCGCGGTCGACTTGAAAATGCAGGCCGATCCTGCGGCAGAGGGGGCGATCCGCGGCGAGGAAATCCGGCGTGGTTTCGGGATTCAGGACCGGGCGCAGGGCCCCCGGCGCCGCTGCCACCACTAGGCTGCGGCCGAGCCAGACCTCCTCGGTGTCCTCCACCAGAACGCCCGGACGATTGTCGACGGAAACGAGGTTGAAACCCCGGGCCACCGAGCGGAACTCGCCGTGGACATCTTCCACCCGCTTGCGCAGGAGGCCCGATAGCCAGGGGGGACCGTCGCCGAAACCCACTCCGCCCGAGAGCGCACAGCCGAGGAGTCGGGCTCGGGCCTCGGGGGTCACGTCGTCGCTCGCCAGATTGCTGAGGGCCGAGACCTGGGCGTCGAGAATCGGTCCCAGGCGCGCATTCGGTCGCGCGACCTCCTCGGGCAGACCGCGGACGTGGGAGCCGGTGGCTCCGGCTCGCCCCAGCCCCAGACGCCGGCCCACCCGCACCAGGGGTGAGGTCAGCATCGCCTTGCGTTCGGCCTCGGTGGCCTCGGTCAGGGCGCGTATCATCCCGGTCGCGTCGTCTCGGCTGCACAGCCCCCAACGCGTCAATTCCTCGCCGGTGATGTCGGCGGCGCCCACGTCCAGGCGCAATTCTGGGCCGGTGACCTGGTAGGCCAGGCGTTCGGGCCCGATGCGCCGCCGGTCGAGGAGGGGAATGCTGAGTTCGCGAACGCAGGCGTCGAGGACGCCTCCGTCTCGGGATCCCGCGAGAAAAAAGGGCTCGCGCAGGGCGGGGTGAAGCCCCCGGGCGGCGTCTTCCTCGACGATAAGAACACGCTGGCCCGAACTGCCGATGCGGGTGGCCGCGGTCAGGGCCGCGATTCCGCTGCCCACGACGATGGCATCCCAACGCCGGGCTCTGAGCCTTGCGCTGTCCGGGACCCGAGCGAGGCGGCGCATCAGGCGGCTGGCCCGAAGTCCGGGTCCATCAAGAGGTCGGGCTCCTCGGGTTCCTTGCGCTCGACTCGTCCGATCACGTAGGCGCGCTCTCCGAGGCCCTCGAGACGGTGGCAGACGTCGGCCGCCTGCTCTTGAGGGGTGACCACCACCATGCCGATGCCGCAGTTGAAGACCCGGAGGAGTTCGCTCTCGTCCAAGTCGCTGTAGCGGTTGATCCAGTCGTAGACCCCGGGCCGCGGCCAGCTCCCGGGGTTGATGCGGGCTCGAACACCCCGCGGGAGGACTCGCGGGATATTGCCCAGAAAGCCGCCCCCGGTGATGTGGCAGAGCCCGTTGATCGTGAAATCCCGGAGCAGGTTGAGAATCGGCTTCACGTAGATTTTAGTCGGCGCCAGGAGCTCGCTGGCCAGGCTGCTCTTGAGCTCGGGGTAGCTGCCGAAGAGGTCGAGTTCGCCGGACTCGATGCCCTTGTTGAGAACACTGCGGACCAGGGAATAGCCGTTGCTGTGAAAGCCGCTCGAGGCCATGCCGATCAGGGCGTCGCCCTCGCTGATACTGGAGCCGTCGATGATGGCATCGCGCTCCACCACGCCCACCGAGAAACCGACCATTTCGAGTTCCCCGTCGGCGTAGACCCCGGGCATGGTTGCGGTTTCGCCGCCCAGGAGGGCACAGCCCGAGCGCCGGCAGCCCTCGGCGAGGCCCCGAAGGGCATCCGAGGCGATGCTCTTGTCGAGCTTGGACATGGCGAGATAGTCGAGAAAGACCAGGGGTTCGGCGCCCTGGACCACGAGGTCGTTGACCACCATGGCGACGCAGTCGACCCCGATGGTGTCGAAACGACCGATCTCGGCGGCCAGCTTGATTTTCGTTCCCACGCCGTCGGTGGCGGCGACCATGACGGGGTCCTTGTAGCGGTCGGGGGTCTTGAAGAGACCCGCAAAGCCGCCGATGGACGAGAGAACCTCCGGGCGATGGGTGGCCCGGACGATTTCCTTGACGTCGTCGATAAAGGATTCGTCGTGGTCGAGGTCGACGCCTGCTTTCGCGTAGGCCGGGGCGGTCTGCTCGGTGGGATCGGTCACGCGAATGGAATAGGGAACGGGGGAGGGGGCGTCAATCGTCCGGGGCCGCTTTAAATCGCAAGTTTTGGCGTGCTAAGGTCGGCGGGTGCAGATCGCCGTGGTCATCCCCGCACTCGACGAAGCAGAGCGAATATTGGGTACCATTGCGAGCGTATTGCCCCGAGGGCCGGGCCATGCCGTGAGATCTGCGAATGCGGCGGCTGACCCGGGGCTCGAGATCCTGGTCGTCGATGCGGGGAGCCAGGATGCCACAGCCGAACTTGCACGCCGAGCCGGCGCCCGAGTGCTGGCGGCCGGCCGGGGCCGAGCCCGACAACTGGAGGCGGGTTGGCGCGCCAGTTCCGCCGAGGCCGTGGTCTTTCTCCACGCCGACACCCGGCTTGAGGCCGGCTGGGAGCAGAGCCTCAGGGAGGCTCTGGACAGCCCCGGGGTGGTGGGAGGCGCCTTTCGTCTCCGATTCGACGCTCCCGGGCTCGGATTTCGCGCGGTGGAGGGCATCGTTCGCCTGCGCGTCTGGCTCTTCTCGCTGCCCTACGGCGACCAGGCCATTTTTGTACGCCGGTCCCTGCTCGAGAAGATCGGGGGCGTCCCCGCGGTGAGCTTGATGGAGGATCTCGATCTCGTACGGGAGATGAATCGCCATGGCCGAGTGGTGGCCCTGGCGCCCTATGCCCTCACCTCGGCCCGGCGCTACCGCCAGCAGGGGGTCCTGGGGACTCTCGTCCGCAACGCCGTCGCCCTGATGGCCTGGCGGGCCGGCGTGAACCGAGAGCGAATCGCCCGCTGGGTTCGGAGATGAGCGCAGCCCCCGTGCTTTCGGCCGCCCAGGCCGGGGAGAGTCCGGTCAGGCATGCCCTGCGTCGGCTCTTTGTCTATCTGCGTCGAAACTCCCTCTACTACACGGGCTGGGCGCTCATCACCCTGGCCTATGTCGCGGCCTTCGTTGCGTTTCCCATGCTCGTGGGGTGGTCGATCCAGGGGGCCATGGATCCGGAGGTTTCACCCGAAGAGTTGCAGCGCCGCTTTGTCGCCCTCCTCGCGGTGGCGGTGGCGCGCGGGGCCCTGCGCTTCTTCTCTCGGCTGCTGGTGTTCACCGCGGCCCGAGAGGTGGAGTACGAGATGCGCAACGATCTCTTTGCCCACCTCCAGCGCCTGCCCCAGTCCTTCTACTTCGACTGGCGTACCGGCGATCTCATGAGCCGCTGCGTCAACGACCTGAACGCCGTTCGACTCATGCTGGGGCCGGGTTTGCTCTCGGTGGTCCAGACCCCCGTGCTCTTCCTCGGGGTTCTGTCCGCCATGTTCTACCTGGATCCGACCCTGGCCATGCTCGTTCTCCTCCCCTATCCGCTCTTTATCCTGATCGCCCGCGTCTTTGGGAGCGCCCTCTATAGCCGGAGCCTCGCGGTTCAGGTCGGGCTTGCCGACCTGTCGAACCGGGTTCAGGAAGTCGTCTCGGGTATCTCCGTGGTCAAGGCGTATTCGATGGAGGAGGAGCAGGCGAGCCGTTTCGAAAAGATCAACAACGAGCTCTACCGTCGTTCCCTGCGCTTGATCCGGATCAACGGCGCGATGCCGACCATTACGGGCATGCTCCCAGCGGTGGCGATGTGGGTGGTGCTGATGGTGGGCGGTGGGTCCATCAGTCGGGGGGAGATGGGGATCGCGGAGTTTTTCACCTTCGCGATGTATATTTGGGATCTCACCTTCCCGACCTTCATCATGGGTTGGGTGGTGGCCCTGGTCCAGCGGGGGTCGGCCGCCATGCAGCGAATCGATGAGGTGCTCTCGGTGGAGCCCTCGATTCGGGACCACCACGAGATCGAATCGGTGGAATCTCTGCGGGGCGAGATCGAGTTCAGGGGCCTGAATTTCCGCTACCACGCGAGCGATGCCGAACCGGCCCTGAAGGATTTACGCATTCACGTTCCGGCGGGCTCGACCCTGGGCGTGGTGGGCAGCGTTGGGTCGGGCAAGACCACTCTCGCCTCGGTGATTCCGCGGCTCTACGAGGTGGCCGATGGCCAGGTCTTCCTCGACGGGATCGAGATCAACCGGCTGCCCCTGCAAGTGCTCCGCTCGAGCATCGCCATGGTCCCCCAGGATTCCTTCCTCTTCTCGACCCGGCTCTCGGACAATATCGCCTACGGCCTGCCCCCGGAAACCGGCGAGGAGCCCATACGAGAAGCGGCGGAGATGGCCCAACTCTCCAAGGACATTCACGAATTGCCCCAGGGCTTCGACACTCTGGTCGGCGAGCGGGGGGTGATGCTCTCCGGGGGGCAGCGTCAGCGCGCGGCCCTGGCCCGAGCTCTGGCTCTGCGCCCCAGCATCCTGATTCTCGACGACACGCTCTCGGCGGTGGACGCCGAGACCGAGGCGGCGATCCAATCGGAGCTGACCCAGGTCTTCCAAGGCCGCACCGTGGTCATGGTGGCCTCCCGGGTGAGCAGTGTCCGGGCGTGCGACCAGATCGCAGTTCTCGACGCTGGGCGGGTGGTCGAACTCGGTCGGCACGACGAGTTGATGGCCCAGGGGGGGCTCTACTCGCGCCTGGCCAGTGAACAGGCCGCTTCGGAGAGACGCCGCCGGCTCAAGGCCGATCTGGGAGAGGAAACCCCGGAGAACGAGGATGGGGCGGCGTTATGAACGATGTCTTCCACGAGGAAGAGGCACTGGGCAAGGCGTATGACACGCGCCTGCTCGTGCTTCTTTGGCGTTATGTCTCGCCCTATCGCTGGCAGGTGGTTCTGACCCTGTTGATGGTGGTGCCGATCTTCCTGGCCGAACTCGCTCCGGCCTGGATCATCAAGACGGGGCTCGACTACGCGTTTCAGCCGGGCAAGACCGAAGGCGCAGCGGGGCCGTGGGCGCACTGGGTCTTCGACCCGCCCATGGGCTTGTCGACCCTGGCGTGGTTGGCGCTCCTCTATTTGGCCGTCGCCCTGGCGAGCATGGGCTTGCAATTCGCTCATATGCTCTTGATGTCGGTGACGGGCCAGTCGGCCATGCGCGACGTCCGAAAGGCGGTCTTCGACAAGATCCAGGAACTCGATATGGGTTTCTTCGACAATTATCCGGTCGGCCGGCTGGTGACCCGGGCCACCAACGACGTCGAGAACGTGACCGAGATGTTCAGCGCCGGGGTGGTGGCGTTGATTACCGATATTTTCAAGATGGTCGGTTTCGCCGCGGTGCTCTTCTATCTCAACCCGAAGCTGGCCCTGGCAACATTCGCGGTCATTCCCTTCCTGGCCGTGGCCGCGGTGGTTTTCAGGCTGAAGGTACGCGAAGCATTCAGGGCGGTGAGGGTGCGTATTGCCCGGATCAATGCGCATATCCAGGAAACCATCACGGGCATGAAGGTGGTTCAGCTCTTTACCCGTGAAGCGCGCAATATGCGGGAATTCGATCGCATGAACGCGGATCACCGGGATGCCTGGAATCAGTCGATTCGCTACGACGCGCTCCTCTTTGCCGTGGTCGAGATGGTGGGGGGGGTGACCATCGCGGTGATCATCTGGGTGGGGACCGGCCTGGTTGAAGCGGGTGTGCTCTACCAGTTCATCGATTATATGCGCCGTTTTCTACGCCCCCTGCAAGATCTCTCGGCGAAGTACTCGGTGATGCAGTCGTCCATGGCGAGCAGTGAACGGATTTTTCAGCTGCTCCAGACCGAGGTGCCGATCGTCGATCCGGAACCCGTGGCGGACTCGGCTCCCCTGGCGGAAAGTCGTGGATCGGTTGAGTTCGAAGGGGTCTGGTTCGCCTACAAGGGGGAGGACTGGGTACTGAAAGATCTCTCCTTCAAGGTCGAACCCGGGGATCGAATTGCGTTCGTCGGGGCAACCGGGGCGGGCAAGACCACGGTGATCAATCTGCTCTCCCGCTTTTACGAGGCCACCCGAGGGCGGGTCCTGGTCGACGGCATCGACGTCCGGGACATGCCCCAACGCGAGCTCCGACGCCGGGTGGGGACGGTGCTCCAGGACGTATTTCTGTTCAGCGGGTCCGTGAGCGACAATATCAGCCTGGGGCGAAGCGATATCGATTCGGCGCAGATCGAGCGCGCCGCTCGGGCGGTGGAGGCGCACGCGTTCATCGAGCGCATGCCCCAGGGCTACGGGACGGAAATTCGCGAGCGGGGGACCAATCTCTCCGCGGGGCAGCGTCAGTTGCTCTCCTTCGCCCGGGCCCTGGCCCACGGGGCCCAGATCCTGGTTCTGGACGAGGCGACGAGTTCCATCGACAGTGAGACCGAGGCGATGATCCAGAACGGAATCCACGCCCTGATGCGTGACAAAACCGCCATCGCCATCGCCCACCGCCTCTCCACCATCCGCGATGTCGACCGCATCTACGTGCTGGGCAAGGGAGAATTGCTGGAGTCGGGAGGACACAGCGAGTTAGTTGCCCGCGGGGGCGTCTATAGCCGACTCTTCTCGCTCCAGGCGAAACTCGAGCGGGCCAACGCCGAGGCCCAGCCCGCGGGTTGAATCCAGAAATGCTCGGAGCCAAATTGCTCTCGGACCGGGGAAAGGCCCGCAATCTGCTTGCGATAGCCCCGACATAAGTGGTACTTAGAGGATACCCCCCGTACTGATCCCACTCATTCGGAACTCAGAGTTCTCCTCCCATAATTGATCGAGTCGGCCCCCCGCAGTCGACAGAAGATTCCCCCGGGGACGGGTCAGGCGAGCGAGGGTAGGTTCCTGCGAGGTTGCTTTTCGTCACCGAGTAATCTCCGAATCGATTAATCGAGGAATCGTTGCGAATCAAGTCACTTCAGCTTCAGGGTTTCAAGTCGTTCGTCGATCGGACGACCTTCACCTTCAAGGACGGCATCACCGCGGTCGTAGGACCGAACGGTTGCGGGAAGTCCAACGTCGCCGACGCCGTCCGCTGGGTCATGGGCGAGCAGTCCGCTCGGCGCTTGCGCGGCAAGGTGATGGAGGACATCATTTTTGGCGGCTCGGCCAACCGGCCGCCCATCGGCATGGCCGAGGTCGTTCTGAGCTTTGAGAACGACCAGGGCAAGGCTCCCGCCGACTACGCGGGCTACAGCGAAATCGAGATCTCCCGGCGACTCTACCGGTCCGGGGAATCGGAGTACCTGATCAATAAGGCCCCCGTCCGGCTCAAGGACATCAACGACTTCTTCCGGGATAGCGGGGTCGGGGCCAAGGGGTACACCATCGTCGAGCAGGGCAGGGTGGCCGAGATCGTTTCCGCCAAGGCGGAGGAGCGACGGTTCTTGATCGAGGAAGCGGCCGGGATCACGAAATACAAGGCCCGCCGCCGGGAGGCGGAGAGCAAGATCAAGTCGACGGAGCAGAATCTCGACCGGGTCAACGATATTCTGGGCGAAATCCGCCGGCAAATCAGCTCTCTCGAGCGTCAGGCGCGAAAGGCCGCGCGTTACAAGCGTTTCAAGGAGACCCAGCGGATCCTTGAACTCTCCTTGGCCCGGGACGAGCGGAACGAGTTGCTCGACGGGACCGAAAAGGCCCGGGGTCGGGTGGGGGAACTCCGCGACGAGGTCACCGCGCTCTCCACGCGCCTCGCCGAGCGCGAACTCGCTCTGGAGGAGAAACGCATTGGCCTCACCGAGACCGAGAAGGCGGTGAGTCAGGGGTCCGAACGACTCTACTCCCTGCGTAGCGAAATCAAGAATCTCGAGGGCCAGATCGAACTCGGCCTGCGAGAGGGCGAGAATATTGCGGAGAGCAACGACGGGCGTCGCCGTGAACTCGGCCAACTGCGAGAGCAGCTGACCCAGGTCGAGGCCGAAGCGGTCGAGGCCCGCCAGGAACTCGAACAGCTCGCCGCGGCCGTCCAGGGGCAGCAGGCCACAGTGGATGCTGCGGAGTCCGAGGTCGCCGAAGCCCAGGAAGAGCTGAACGCTGCCGAACTCGAGCGCGAGTCCGCGAACCAGTCGCTGGTGGGGGTTCTCACCTCGGTGGCTCGAGGCGAGGACCGAATTACCATGCTCGCCGATCGGCGCGCCGCCATCGACCAGCGCCTGCGCTCGGCAGATCGCGACTACGAGGAGCAGCAGAGCGCGGCTCGGGAGCTCGTGGACGAACAGAACGAGCTCGAGGAAAACCTGCGCAGCCTGCTCACCGAGCACGAGCGCTTCCAAGAGCAACTCATCGTGGCCATGCGTCACCACGAGCGGGCGACGGAGAAGCTTGCCGAGGTCACCGGCGAACTCCAGCAGCGGAGGGAGCAGCTCGGAGCGCGAAGCGCGCGACTCTCATCGCTGACCGAGCTGTTGGCGAACCGGGAGGATCTGGGGTCGGGCACCCGGCACCTGATAGAGCAGGGCGACGCGGCGGCAAGCCGCTTCGGGATTCGTGGGCTGGTGCGAGAATTGCTCGAAGTGGAGCCCCAGGCGGTGAAAGCCGTGGGCGCCGTGCTCGCCGAGCGGGCCGATGCCCTGGTGCTCGCGGAGGGTGCCAAGGTGGTGGACGCTCTTTCGAGCCTGCGCGCATCGGAGGCGGGTCGAGGCGTTTTTCTACTGGAAACCGCCCAGGCTCCGGTCACGGGCATCGTTCCCATGGGCGAACCGATCCTCGAGCGCGTCGAGGCCCGGCAGGGCCACGAGGGCCTGGCCCAGCGCCTGCTGGGCGATGTCTATCTCGTCGAGAGCCTGTCCGAACCCCTGGATCTTTACGGCAGCACCAGCCTGCCGGCGACCTTCGTGACCCTCGAAGGGGACCTGGTGACACCGAGTGGCGTGGTCTGCGGGGGCGGAGTGGCTGGAGCGGGTGGCTCCATAGCCCGGGAGAGCGAGGTTCGCGAGTTGCAGGCCGAGGTCGAGCGCTTGTCCCTGGAGGTCAAGCAATTCGAATCGTCCCACGCCAACGCCATGGCGGAGCTCGAATCCGCCAATCAAGAACTCGATAATATGCGCAGTCGCCAGCACACCGCGGCCATGGCGGTGGCGACCCAGGAGAAAGACCTGGAGCGCGCCTCGGAACGGGGCAAGGCCTTGGGTGAGGCCCGGGAGAGTCGTGTGGCCGAGCGCGCCGATCTTCTCTCCGAATCCCAGTTCCTGGCCGAAGAGCAGGTGGTTCTCCAGGGCCAGCTCGAAGCGTGGAGCGACGAGCGCGGCCAGAGGCAGTCCGCCTTTGATGCCCTGGGGCTCCGGATCGGCTCCCTGGGCCGCGAATTGGGCCGGCGGCAGACCCGGCTCACCGAGTTGAAAGTCGCCCACAACAACCGCATCGAGGGCCGGGACCGCCTGCAGGAGCAGGTTTCGCGCTTCGACGGTTCGACTCGGGAGACCGCCGAGTGGATCGGCCGCCGGGAGGAAGAAATCCAGTCGGGGCTTGGCCGGATCGAAGAACTCGAGGCCGAGCGGGGGCAGGCCAAGCGAGGGCTCGAGGAGCAACTGATCGCCGAGGAGAGCGCGCGGGTGGAGAACGACGCCGCCCGGGATGACTACGAGCGCGAATCCCAGGCGGTTCGCGAATTCGACGAGGGGCTCCGGGAGCTCCGCACCGATTTGTCGGGTCGTCAGGAGCAGTCGACGGCGGCGGATTTTCAGTTGCGGGAGAGCGAACTCCGCTTGGATCACCAGATCGAGCATATCCGCGACCGCTGGAGCGTCGATCTGGCGACCTGGGAGTTGCCTCCCCTGGACGAGACCCCGGGCGAGAGTGCCGGCGAGGCCTCGGCCGCCGAGGCCGAGGTGGCCGCCCGCTTGCGCGCCAGTGCCGAGGGCGCGGCGGAGAGCGAAGCCGGGGAAGCGGGGGAATCCGAACCGGTGTTGACGGCGAGTGAGAATGCCAGCGCCCTACGCGAGGCCCGGCAAAACGCCGAATTGGCGCGGGCTCCCAAGGAGACGCGCGAGGGCGAACTCGCCACCGTGCAGAAGGCGCTGGAGTCTCTGGGCGAAGTCAATGTGGGGGCGATCGAGGAACACGAGGAGCTCGCCGAGCGCTTCCGCTTTCTCTCGGAGCAGCAGGTGGATCTCGAGAAGACCATCGAATCTCTGCGCGAGGCCATCGCGCGGATCAATCGGACGAGCCGGCGGCGATTCCGCGAGACCTTCGAGGCCGTCAGTACGCATTTCTCCGAAAATTTCCCGCGGCTCTTTGGTGGGGGCAAGGCGAGCCTGCAGCTCACCGAGTCCGAGGATATTCTCGAAGCGGGCATCGACATCATGGCCATGCCCCCGGGCAAGCGACTCCAGAACGTGAATCTGTTGTCGGGCGGGGAAAAGACCATGACCGCTCTGGCCCTGCTGGTCGCGATTTTCCAGGTGCGCTCGTCGCCCTTCTTCCTCCTCGATGAGGTGGATGCCGCGCTGGATGACGCCAATGTCGGCCGCTTCAACGGGCTGATCACCGATATGGCAGCCCGGTCGCAATTCCTGGTCATTACCCACAATAAGCGCACCATCGAGGTCGCGGACGTTCTCTATGGGGTCACCATGGAGCAGAAGGGCGTGAGCAAGCTCGTGGGCGTGGAACTCAGCTAGACACCGACCCGGGGGCCGCTTGAGAGCACCCCCGGCGCGATCCCGAATGGAGTGGAATCGGCGCAGCCGTTCTCTATGCTCGGGCGCCTATGGATTCCAATCTCTTCTGGCTTTCCCCCGATATCTTCGCCTGGCTGCGTGAGAACGCCCGCCTCGTCGCCTTTGTCCTGATACTCGTGCCGGGGCTTCTGGCTCTGGTCGTCGAGCGCTTGACCCGCGGATCGCTTTCCCAGGGTGGCGACGCATCCGAGGCGGTGACGGTATCCGCGCCGCCCCTCGCCGAAGCGGCGCCGGTCCCCCAGCCGCCAGCGGCGCCTGTCCCCAAGCCGCCAGCGGCGCTTGTCCCCCAGCCCGAGCCCGCATCCGAGCCCGCATCCGAGCCCGCACCCGAGCCCGTTGCCGAGGTGGTTGCGGAGGTCATCGCCGAGGCACCCAAGCCTTCCCTGCGCGACCGCCTGGCGCGCACCAGTGAAACCCTGGTGGGTCGTCTCGGGGGGATGCTCGGGGGCCGCAAGGTCGATGCCGACCTCATCGAAGAACTCGAGGTCGCCCTCTTTACCGCGGATCTGGGAGTGGCCACCGCCGAATCCCTGCTCGACCGGGTGAAGAAGGAGGCGACGGGGGCCGACGCCGAGCGGGTTCGCGAGATCCTGCACGACGCGATTCTAGAAAAGCTGCTGCGGGTCGAGGGTCGCCAGGTCGCCCCCCTTGCCGACGGACCCCACGTGATTCTCGTTCTCGGGGTCAACGGTTCGGGAAAGACCACGAGTATCGGAAAGCTGGCGGCGCGTTACGCGGCGGAGGGCAAGAAGGTGGTGCTGGGGGCCGGGGATACTTTTCGCGCCGCCGCCATCGACCAGTTGCAGGTCTGGGGCGAGCGGGTGGGTTGCGAGGTCATTGCTGGCCAGCCCGGAGGAGATCCCGCCGCGGTGGCCTTCGATACCGTGAAGGCCGCCATCGCCGCTGAGGCGGATATCGCGATCATCGACACCGCCGGTCAGCTCCAGACCAAGAAGCCGTTGATGGAGGAATTGGGAAAGATCGCCCGGGTGCTGGGGCGAGATCTGCCCGGCGCCCCCCACGAGACCCTTTTGGTTCTGGATTCAAATACCGGGCAGAACGCAATCTCCCAGGCGCGTCTTTTCACCGAGGTGACCACGGTGACGGGCCTGGTCCTGACCAAGCTCGACGGCAGCGCCAAGGGGGGCGTGATCGTGGGCTTGGCCGACGAGTTCGGCATCCCGGTGCATTTCGTCGGGGTTGGCGAGAGCATCGAAGACCTTCGCGATTTCCAGGCCGAGGAATTCGTCGACGCGCTCTTCGGCGAAAACTAGCGCCCGGGCCTAGGGGCTTCGGACGACCAGGGGGACGAAAAAATGAGTCGCTACGTGCTCGCGCTCGATCAGGGGACGACCTCTTCACGGGCCCTGCTCTTCGATCACGGCGGGGCTGTGGTCGCGGTGGATCAACACGAATTCCCCCAATATTTTCCCGAGCCGGGTTGGGTGGAACACGACCCCATGGAGATTTGGGAGAGCCAACTTCGAGCCGCCCGGGGCGTTCTCGAGCGGGCGGGTGTTTCGGCGGCCGATCTGGCCGCGGTGGGTATCACCAACCAGCGCGAGACCGCGGTGGTTTGGGAGCGCGAGACCGGCCGCCCGATCTATCCTGCGATTGTCTGGCAATCCCGGCAGAGCATGGGGATCTGCGACCAACTGAGGGAGCGCGGCCTGGAGGAAGAGGTCAAGAGCCGCACCGGGCTCGTGGTGGACGCCTATTTCTCGGGGACCAAGGTGCGTTTTATTCTCGATGCCGTGGAGGGCGCTCAGAAGCGGGCCGAAGCCGGGGAGTTGTGCTTCGGCACCGTGGATAGCTGGCTGCTCTACAAGCTGACCGGCGGGCGGGTCCACGCCACCGAGTACTCCAACGCCTCGCGCACCCTGCTCTACAATATCCACGAATGCGCCTGGGATGATTTCATGCTCAGCGCCCTCGATATTCCCCGGGCGATGCTTCCCGAGGTGCGCGATAGCAGCGGCGAATTCGGACGGGTGGAGTCCGAGTGGTTGGGATCCGAGGTGCCGATCACCGGCGTCGCGGGGGACCAACAGGCCGCGCTCTTCGGCCAGGGCTGCTTCGAGAGCGGTCGGCTCAAGAATACCTACGGGACGGGTTGTTTCCTGCTCATGAATACCGGCCGGGAAGCGGCGGCTTCCGAGACGGGTCTTCTGACGACCCTGGCTTGGGGAATCGGCGGCGAGGTCGAGTACGCCCTGGAGGGCAGCGTCTTCGTGGCCGGGGCAGCGGTGCAGTGGTTGCGGGATGGCCTCGGGCTCATCGAGGCGGCGGAGGAGAGCGAGGCGGCGGCGTTGGCCGTGCCCGATACCGATGGTGTCTACCTGGTGCCGGCCTTCACGGGCTTGGGAACTCCCTATTGGGATGAGCGCGCTCGGGGGGTCATGGTGGGCCTCACCCGGGGAACCCGGCGGGAACACATCGTGCGCGCCGGCCTCGAATCCATCGCGTTCAGCAGCCGGGATGTCGTCGATGCCATGGTAACCGATGCGGGGCTCCAACTCGATTCGCTTCGGGTCGATGGCGGGGCGTGTCAGAACGATTTCCTGATGCAATTCCAGGCCGACCTTTTGGGGATTCCCGTGGAGCGGCCCGCGGTCCTCGAGGTCACCGCCATGGGAGCTGCGGCCCTGGCTGGCCTGGGAGTGGGCTACTGGCGGGACCGGAGCGAACTCGAGGCTTCCAAGGGGAGCACCACGCTTTTCGAGCCGCGTATGCCCGCCGCCGAGCGCGATGCGCTCTATCGGGGATGGCAGCGGGCGGTGGAGCGTTCGCTGAACTGGGTTGTGTAGAGGCCCGCGGGCTCTATTCGGGCTGTCCGGGCTCCTCGTGGCCCGGGCAGGCCAGAACCGGCAGCGGGGGATAGGGGCTGTAGCGAGGGTCGCGCTTCGCGCGTTCGCAGAGCTGGAAATGCTGCCCGCGTTTATTGACCAGGGTCCGGCCGTGGGCGCAGTGCTGGCAGAGCCCCGGGTTTCCCGGGCTCGCGAGGGACTCCACTAGCGGTTGGCACCCTGGGCCAGGGCAATCAGCGAGACCCAGCCGGCGATGAGAAGAAGTCCGCCCACCGGCGTAATCGGGCCGAGCCAGCGCATGGGGGTGAGCACGAGGAGATAGAGCGAGCCCGAAAAGAGCAGGGTGCCGAGGAGGAAGAGCGAGGCCGGCAGCCGGATCTCCTTGTCCCCGGTGGTCGCGTAGAGGGCCAGGGCCAGGAGCACAACGCTGTGGATGAGGTGATATTGGCAGGCGGTGGTCCAGGCACCGAGTTGTTCGGGAGTCACTCGGTCGCGCAGGCCATGGGCGCCGAAGGCGCCGGCCAACACGGCCAGGGCTCCCGAGAGTGCAGCGATGATTGTCCACATGGGCGTTTCCTTTTCTCAGCCGGAGGGTGCTGGGTCGGTTTTATTCGTTGGGCAACGGGCCTGCTCCACTCGGGCGCGGCGGGTCGGGGATTCTAGTCCGAATTCGTCACGCCGAGCCCGTCCACCGGGGCGAAGGCGTACCGGCTGGCGGGG
The DNA here is from genome assembly GCA_029243605.1 of Myxococcota bacterium. GTDB lineage: Bacteria > Myxococcota_A > UBA9160 > UBA9160 > UBA4427 > JAZXM01. The sequence continues at coordinate 8,770 of JAQWRT010000002.1, read as the reverse complement.
CGATCGGCGAGGCAGAGCCAGAGCCCCCCGGTCTCCTGGCAGCGCGCCGCGCCCACCACGGCTTCGGCGATATCCACCGGAGGAATGATCGGGATTCCCATTTCGCGAGCTCGGTCGGCCATTCCGTCGGCGAGCAGTCCGGTATCGACGATGCCCGGCATGATGGCGTGGCAGCCGATCCCCTGGGCCTCGAGGCCGGGGGCCATGGAGCGGATGAACCCGACCACCGCGTGTTTGGTGGCGGTGTAGATGGGATCCGGCGGAAACGCGATGACCCCTGCGGCGGATGCGGTGGCGACGATGGCGCCGCCCCCGCTCGAGGCGATCAGGGGGATACAGGCCCGGGCCCCCAGGATCACGCCATCGACGTTGGCTCCCATGATATTTCGGTAGGCGTCCAAGGGCATGCTCGAGAGGTCGAAGGGCGAGTGGAGTTCGCCCGAGGCCTCCGCCCTGTAGGTGGTGACGCCGGCGTTGAGATAGACCAAGTGGAGAGCGCCGTGTTCCGATTCGATTTGCTCCACGGTGGTTTGCCAGGCCCCGGGGTCCGAGACGTCGAGGGCCACCGAGGAGGCGCCGATTTCCTCGGCGGCGGCCTTGGCGCCGCCCTCGTTGATGTCGGCGATGATCACCCGGGCGCCTTCGTCGCGAAGCCTGCGCGCGGTCGCCAAGCCGATCCCCGAGGCGCCCCCGGTGATGAGAGCGACGCTGTCCTGAAAGCCGTGATCGAATTTGCCCATCTTTTCCTCCCCGAAATCCACGTTGTCTCGGGGCTCATGATAACTTGTTCCCCCCGCCATGAGACTACTCGCCAGGCACCGGCCGGGCGCCCCGCGGATCGGCGGCTGACCCATACCTCGGACAAGGAGATGCGCGTGCCCCTGAAGCCGGTTCCGCCCCTGGTCATCGCCCATCGGGGCGCTTCGGCCTACCGACCCGAGAATACTCGGCCGGCGTATGCCCTGGCGCTGGAGCAGCGCGCGGACATGATCGAGGTCGATCTGCACCTGAGCCGAGACGGGGCCATCGTGATCACCCACGATGCCGAACTGGGGCGCTTGGGTGCCGAGGGGGTCGTCGGCGACTGGAGTCTGGCCGAACTCAGGGCCCTGGATGCCTCCGGCGGAAAATCCGAACCGACACAGATCCCCACCCTCGATGAGGTTCTCGACGAGTTCGGCGCAAAGGTTCCCTTCAATCTCGAGTTCAAGCGGGGAAGCGACGGAGCCTATCCCGGGCTTCCGGCGGCCACCCTGGCGGAGGTGGAGCGTCGAGGCCTTCTCGATAAAACGCTGTTCTCCTGTTTCGACGACGCGATTCTCGAAGAACTTCGCGGGCTCTCGCCCCGAGCGCGGCTGGCCGTCTTGGTGGATCCGCGACAGCCCGAGCCCCGCAATATTCTGGAGCGGGCGGGCAGGGTTGGCGCCGAGGCGGTGAATCCACATTTTCTCCTGGCCAGCGAGGATTTGATCGGGGAAGCTCACGCCGCGGGGTGCGCGGTCTACGCCTACACCGTCGACGAAACCGAGGTGATGGAGACCCTCATCGCCCGAAAGATCGACGGCCTCTTCACCAATCGACCCGACCGGATGCGGGGGGTGGTCGACGGTTCCTCGGCGGGTTCAGGCTGAGGGGCTCCTCCCTAGAAACACGGAGTGGGACTTTTTGCACCCGCCCGTACAGCTTGACATCGAGCGGCCAGTATAATAGTGTCGCAGATCCAAAAAACCTAGGTTTAGCGACTACTTAGGGACTCTCAACCCTTCATCGTTCGTGCTGGACCCCCGAAGGCGGCTACGGAGCCGACCATCGCACGGTTTCGCGAAGAGACTGAAACCAACCTCTGGAACGCTTAATGACTCACTTCGGATTACCCCCGAAAGAGGGCCTTTACGACCCGGCCTTGGAACACGATGCCTGCGGTATCGGCTTCGTGGCTGATCTTCGTCGGCCCGCCAGCCATGACATTGTTTCCATGGGGACCGACATCCTTTGCCGGCTCACCCATCGCGGAGCCGCCGGTGCGGACGAGCGGACCGGGGACGGTGCGGGGCTGCTCCTGCAGACGCCCCACAGTTTCCTTCGTCGGGTCGCCGACGAATGCGGTTTCGGCCTGCCGGCGGATGGCGCCTATGCGTCCGCTCTGGTCTTTCTTTCCACCGACGCCGCCGAGCGCGCTTGGCAGAAGGAGATCCTGGCCGGTGTGGTGACGGCGGAGGGGCAATCCCTCATCGGCTGGCGCGAAGTGCCCATCGACCCGGACAAGATCGGGGAAACCGCGCGGCTGGGAATGCCCGCCATCGAACAGGTCTTCATCGGAGCGGCCGAGGGTCTGGATTCCGACTCTTTCGATCGCAAGCTCTACGTCATCCGGCGGCTTTGCGAGAAGACAATGATCGAGCGCGGCGCGCTCTTTCATGTCCCGAGCCTCTCCTCCAAGACCTTGCTCTACAAGGGCATGTTCTTGGCGCACCAGACGCCCGAATTTTTTCCCGACCTGGCGGCCCCCGACCTCGAGTCGCGCTTCGCCTTGGTCCACCAGCGCTACAGCACCAATACCTTTCCGACCTGGGAACTCGCCCAGCCCTTCCGCTACCTCGCCCACAACGGTGAAATCAACACCCTGGCCGGGAATGCCAATTGGATGCACGCCCGGGAAGGCACCCTGGCCTCGGATTTGATGGGGGAGGACCTCCAGAAGGTTTTCCCGGTGATGACCGCCGGCGCGAGTGATTCGGCGCAATTCGATAATGCCCTTGAATTCCTCCACATGACGGGCCGAGACCTCTGCCACGCCATGATGATGATGATCCCCGAGGCCTGGGAAAACCAGGACGACATGGATCCCGAGCGGCGGGCCTTCTACGAATACCACTCGTGCATGATGGAGCCCTGGGATGGGCCGGCCTCGATCACCTTCTCGGACGGTCGCGGGATCGGAGCGGTACTCGATCGCAACGGGCTCCGGCCCTCGCGCTACGTCCTGACCAAGGACGGCCGCTTGGTGATGGGCTCCGAGGTGGGCACGCTCCCCCTCAAGCCCGAGGAAATCGAGCATAAGGGTCGTCTCGAGCCGGGTCGCACCTTTTACGCCGACCTCGACGAGGGGCGTATCATCGAGGATGCCGAGCTGAAGGACCGCTACGTCTCCCGGGCGCCCTACCGCGCCTGGGTCGAGACCCATCGTCTGACCCTCGAGGCCCTCGGACGCGCCGCTGCGGATGAGAGCCCGCGAGAAGAACCCACGACCTTGCTCCAGCGCCAGAATGCATTTGGCTACACGAGCGAAGGTCTCAAGATGTTGTTGGCCCCGATGTTTTCCAACGGCAAGGAAGCCCTGGGCTCCATGGGGGACGACGCCGCCCTGGCGTGTCTCTCGGATCATGCTCGACCGCTCTTCCATTATTTCAAGCAGCATTTCGCCCAGGTCACCAACCCGGCCATCGACTCGATTCGCGAGCGCCCGGTGATGACCCTTCACTCCACCGTGGGCGGAGAGAAGAACCTGCTCGAGGAGACTCCCGAGCACGCGGATCTGTTGCGTCTCTACCACCCGGTCCTCTCGAATGCCGAGCTCGATTCGATTGCCCAATCGGATTCGCCGAGCCTCAAGAGCGTGACGCTTCCGATGCTCTACAAGGTCGCCGATGGCGGCGATGGCCTACGAGGCGCGCTGAAGAGCCTGTGCGAGGCGGCCCACCGTGCGGTGAGCGAAGGGGCGACCGTTGTCATCCTTTCGGATCGCGACATCTCGCCCGAACTCGCCCCGATTCCCTCCCTCCTGGCCACGGGAGCGGTGCACCATTATCTGATCCAGGCCGAGAGTCGAACCCGCTGTGGGCTGATCGTTCAGACCGGCGACGCCTCGGAGGTGGCCCATTTCGGGCTCTTGATCGGGTATGGAGCCGCGGGGATCAACCCCTACGTGGCCTTTGAAACCGGAACCGACCTGCTCGAGAGCGGCAGCTATATCCCCGAGGATCTGAGCGCCGAGCAGGCCTTTGAGAACTACAAGAAGGCCATCGATCTCGGCCTTCTCAAGATTTTCGCGAAGATGGGGATCTCCACGCTTCAGAGCTATCGCGGCGCCCAGATCTACGAGGCCGTCGGCCTGAATCAGGAGGTCATCGACCTCGCTTTCGCGGGCACGCCCTCCAGGATTTCGGGAATCGGTTTTGACGTGATCGCCCAAGAGGCGGCGATTCGGCACGCCCGGGGATTCCCCGGCGAAGAATACGAATATCCCGAGTTGGACCCGGGAGGCCATTACCAGTGGCGTCTGCGCGGCGAGCAACACGCTTTCAACCCGGACACCGTCGAAACTCTCCAGCGGGCCACGGCCCAGGACAGCTTCGCGACCTTCCAGGAATTCTCTGCCGCCGCGAATGGCGACGCCCGAAGCATGCGAACCCTGAGGGGGCTGCTCGATTTCGATTTCAGCCAACGCGAGCCGGTGGCGCTCGAAGACGTTGAACCGGCGACAGAGATCGTGCGACGTTTCTGTACCGGGGCCATGTCCTACGGCTCGATTTCCGCCGAGGCGCACGAAACCCTGGCCATCGCCATGAACCGTCTGGGGGGTCGGAGCAATACCGGAGAAGGCGGCGAGGATCCCGCCCGCTGGACGCCCGATGCCAACGGGGACTCGCGCAATAGCGCGATCAAGCAGATCGCATCGGGTCGCTTCGGCGTGACCAGCGCCTACTTGGCGAACGCCCGGGAAATGCAGATCAAGATCGCTCAGGGCGCCAAGCCCGGAGAGGGCGGCGAGTTGCCCGGGCACAAGGTGGACGAGACCATCGCCGCCACTCGGTATTCGACGCCCGGTGTTGGCTTGACCTCTCCGCCTCCGCATCACGATATTTACTCGATCGAGGATCTTGCTCAGCTGATCCACGACCTCAAGAACGCGAACCGTTACGGCAATGTCAGCGTGAAGCTGGTTTCCGAGACCGGGGTGGGAACGATCGCGGCGGGAGTATCGAAGGGTAAGTCGGATCTCGTCCTGATTTCGGGCAACGACGGCGGAACCGGGGCATCGGCCCAGACTTCGATTAAGTATGCGGGCTGCCCCTGGGAGATCGGGTTGGCCGAGACCCAGCAGACCCTCGTGATGAACGACCTTCGCGGCCGCATCCGGGTTCAGGTCGACGGCGGTCTCAAGACTGGACGCGACGTTGTCATCGGCGCGCTTCTCGGCGCCGACGAGTACGGATTCTCCACTGCGCCCCTGGTCACCATGGGCTGCCTGCTGATGCGGGTTTGCCACCTGAATACCTGTCCGGTGGGGATCGCAACCCAGCGCAAGGAGTTGAGGGAGCGCTTCGAGGGCACCCCGGAGAACGTCGTCCGTTATTTCATGTTCGTCGCCGAGGAGGTCAGGCAATTGATGGCCGAGCTCGGTTATAAGACGATGAACGAGATGATCGGGCAATCCCAGCGATTCGTGATGCGAGAAGGCGTTCAGCACTGGAAGGCCCGTCACGTCGACTTGTCGGATCTCTTCCACAGACCCCAGGGCGAAGCCGACGTCTATCACACGGGAAGCCAGAACCACGGGCTCGAGGACGCCCTTGATCACCGCCTCCTGGAACTCGCGGCGCCGGCGCTGGAAAACGGTGAAAAGGTCGAAATTGACCTCCCCATCGAGAATATCAACCGGACCGTCGGCACGATTCTGGGCTGTGAGGTGAGTCGGAAATACGGCCTTGAGGGGCTCCCGGATGGCACGATCAATATCCGCTTCTCGGGCTCGGCCGGCCAGAGCCTGGCCGCCTGGTTGCCCAAGGGCATCACCATCTCGGTGGACGGAGATGCCAACGATTACGTGGGCAAGGGACTTTCCGGGGGCAGGGTGATCGTTCGGGCTCCCAAGGACTCGAGCTTCGACCCGGCCAAGAATATCATCGCGGGCAACGTGATCCTCTACGGTGCGACAGGGGGCGAGGCTTTCCTGAACGGGATCGTGGGTGAACGTTTCTGCGTTCGAAACAGCGGGGCCGAAGCCGTTGTCGAGGGTGTCGGCGAGCACGGCTGCGAGTATATGACCGGCGGGCGGGCCATCGTCCTGGGTTCGACGGGCAGGAATTTCGGTGCGGGCATGAGCGGCGGGATCGCTTACGTGTTGGACGAAGCGGGCGATTTTCCCGAGAAGATCAACAACGAAATGCTCGATCTCGACCCCCTGAATGAAGAGGATGTCGAGTACATCCAGCAGATGCTCCGGAAGCATTTCCAGCTGACCCGGAGCCAGCGCGCCGACGATATCTTGCGGAAATGGGAGAAGATGGCGCCCAAATTCGTGAAGGTCTTTCCCCGGGAATACAAGCAGGCGCTGGCTGATATGGCGGGTGGAGCGGAGGCTGATCATGGGTAAGCCCACGGGTTTTCTCGATTTTTCCCGCAAGGGGCTGGACTACCGCGACCGTGAGGATCGCCTCGAGGATTGGAAGCAGGTCGCTTACGAGCTGTCCGAGGAGACGATCCAGAAGCAGGCGTCCCGCTGCATGGACTGTGGCATTCCCTTCTGTTCCACCCCGAACCAGGGCCGGGGCGGCTGTCCCCTCGGCAATATCATCCCGGACTGGAATGATCTGGTTTATCGGGGCAAGTGGGAGGATGCTCTGGCAAGGCTTCACTCCACGAATAATTTTCCCGAGTTCACCGGCAGCATCTGCCCCGCACCCTGCGAAGAAGCGTGCTGCGTCGCCTACAACGCCGAGGCGGTGACCATCAAGAACGTCGAACTCGCGATTGTGAATAAGGGCTGGGATGAGGACTGGATCAAGCCGGTGGTTCCCAGCCGTCGCACGGGCCGATCGGTGGCTGTGGTGGGATCGGGGCCTGCGGGCCTAGCCGCCGCCCAGCAGCTTTGCCGAGCGGGACACGGTGTCACGGTCTTCGAGAAGAGCGACCGAGTGGGTGGCCTCCTGCGCTACGGGATACCCGAGTTCAAGATGGAGAAGCGCTTGATCGATACTCGGCTCGAGCAGATGAAGGCCGAGGGCGTCTCGTTCCAGACCGGGGTCAACGTTGGTGTCGATATCAGCGCAGCCGATCTCAGGAAAAACTTCGACGCGGTTCTTCTGTGTTTGGGTGCCGAGCACGGCCGTGACCTTGCGGTCGAGGGGCGAGAACTTCAGGGCGTCCATTACGCGATGGATTTCCTTCCCCAGCAGAATAAGCGCTGCCATGGGGACGAGATCGATCCCTCGGTGGCCATCTCGGCCAAGGACAAAAATGTCATCGTCCTGGGCGGAGGGGATACCGGGTCGGATTGCGTGGGCACATCCCTCAGGCAGGGAGCCCAATCGGTTACGTCCATCGAGCTTCTGCCTCGTCCCCCGGAAGATCCGTCGGATGCGACCCCCTGGCCCATGTGGCGAATGATGTACCGCAGCTCGAGCTCCCACGATGAGGGCGGAGTCCAGGAATTCGCCATGATGACAAAACGTCTCAGCGGCGAGAACGGACGGGTTCAGAAAATTCATGGGGTTCAAGTGCGACTCGGCGAGCCCGATGCCAGCGGCCGGCCCCAGATCGAAGAGGTCCCGGGCAGCGAATTCGAGATGAATGCGGATCTTGTTCTCCTCGCCATGGGATTCCTGGGGCCAGTCCACGAGGGCCTGCTCGAGGATCTGGGGATCGAGTACGACGGGCGGGGCAACGTTTCGGCGAATACGTCGGATTACACGACGAGCCAAGCCGGAATTTTTGCCGCCGGGGACTGCCGCCGGGGTCAATCCCTTGTGGTTTGGGCGATCTCCGAGGGGCGTGAAGCCGCCCGTGTGGTCGACGATTACCTGATGGGCGATACCCGGCTGCAGGCTCGCAATTCCCGGGGCAACGAGCCGGCCTGATCGGGTCTTGAGAATTTCGGTTGATCGCCGGGACCGCCGGGCGCAAGAGCGTCCGCCCGTAAGAAAAGATCACCGGTTGCCCCGAAACCGGGAGCCAAGGTCACGGGGTTCGTGGTACGATCGCGGTCCACGAGGCTTGGGAGGACGCATGGCTGCAGGAGCATCTCGCCCGAAGGCCGAAGACCAGCAGGGCAAAGAGTCGGTCGCCGATGAGACTCGGCCCGAACTCTTCGACGCCACCCAGTACGATTTCGAGAGGCTTGAGATCGTCGTCACTGAACTCGTCGATGCTCACCGGATTCTCCAACAGGAGAACGCTGCCCTCCGCACGGAGCTCAGGGCCCGAACCGAGCGCAGCCAGGCGCTGGAGAGCGAGGTCGAAGACCTCCGTAAGCGCCGCGAACGTACCCACGAGCGGTTGGGCGCTCTGATCGCCGAGATCGATGGCCTCGATGGGGCTTTGGCCCCAGGCACGGATTCCTCGGCAAAGAAGGCCGCGCCCTCGGCCAAACCCCGAGCGGGAAGGGCGCGCTCACGCGCCTAGTGACGACTTGCCTAGTGACGACTTGCTTAGCGACGACTTGCCTAGTGACGACTTGCTTAGCGACGACTTGCTTAGCGACGACGCGTCATCGACCGAGTGGCAGGAACGAGTGGCAAGATCGACGGACAAGATCGACGGACAAGATCGACGGGCAAGGCCGACGTACAAGGCCGACGTAGTGGACAGCTAGCCTGAGCACAGGCAATTCAGATTTGGGGGCCGACCATGAGCGGTAAATAGGTGGGTGTTTGGCTTCAGGGTCGCGAGTATCAGATTCGGAGCGATGCCGACGCGGATTGGCTTCAGCAGGTGGCCGGCTACGTCGACGAGGCCATGAACCAGATTCGCGAGAAGACCAAGACCATCG
>JAQWRT010000092.1 GCA_029243605.1 Myxococcota bacterium | reverse complement strand
GCGGAAATACCAGGTCTTTGTCTTCAAAACGCAGGCCCAGAGCAAGAAGAATCTTGCGCTTGGTATCCATTCGGCAATTCAGCCCCTTCTCGACGCTGTGAACCGTCCGAAGCGCTATTCTTGCCTTGCGGGCCAACTGGGACTGGGTCATGAGCTTGTGCTCACGAATCTCACGCACCCGATTGTTCGAAGCGGGCTTCTCAATCACCGTGATCTGCACTTGCTCTTCCGAATTGTACATTTGAGCTTCTCCTTTCTGGATCTATTCGATGCCCGGCCTCGAGGCTCAGGGAAGCGGAACCGCCCCGATCAATACCTGGAGAAAATCTCCCGACGTCATGCCTTCGGCCCGGGCTCGGTAGGAGAGCAAGACCCTGTGCCGAAGCACATCGGGCGCCAGGCTGAGTACATCTTCGGGGGCTACAAAATCCCGTCCGTGGAGCCAGGCTCGAGCACGAGCACACCGGTCGAGAGCGATGGTGCCGCGCGGGCTGGCGCCCCATTCCACCTTATCCGCCAATTCCTGGGCGTAGGGGGATGGGTCCCGAGTCGCGAGTACGAGTTGAACGAGATAATTCTCGAGAGACGGCGCCATGTGCACGAGTGCAACCTCCTCGCGTGCCGCCAAGATCGAGCTCTGGGAGATGGGATCAAATGGCGCACGGGGCTTCTCCTGGGATTGGTCGCGCATCAGATGCAGAACCTGGTGTTCTACTTCCGCCCCCGGGTGGTCCACGGTCACGTACATCAGGAAACGATCGAGCTGAGCCTCGGGCAGCGGATAAGTCCCCTCCTGCTCAATCGGGTTCTGGGTGGCCATGACGAGAAAGAGTTCGGGGAGCGAGTACGAATATCTGCCCACGGTCACCTGGCGCTCGCCCATGGCTTCGAGCAGCGCCGATTGGACCTTGGCCGGCGCACGGTTGATCTCATCCGCCAGCACAAGGTTGTGAAAGATGGGGCCCTTCTCGAAACGAAATCGCGCGGCTTCCGGCTCAAAAACGTCGCTCCCGGTCACGTCGGCGGGAAGCAGGTCGGGGGTGAACTGAATCCGGTGGTCATCCGCTTCCAGAGACTGGGCGAGGGCCTTGATCGCTGTGGTCTTTGCGAGACCCGGCGCGCCTTCCACCAGCAAATGGCCGTCGGCGAGCAAGCTGATGAGGAGACGTTCCATCAGGGCCGGCTGTCCCAGAACCAACGAGTTCAGCCGGTCTTGTAGCCGGTCGAAATCCTTCCGGGTGGTCTCGGGGGCGTGGCCAGAGACCCTATGGGCCTCCCCTCCATGGGCAAAGGACGGGGCGCTGATGTCGGTTGCTGTGCTCATTTTTTCCTCCGTTGGGTCCGGCCCTCGGCTAATTCGCGCCGAAGACCGCGTTTGGGGTACGCACATAGAAATACCCTTCCGACCTGAACGCCGGATTTCCGGAACATGAACTTCTGTTCATGAAGTCCCGTGAAACCGGTACGGATCCCGAAGAGAAAAACCCCGTAATTCCCCGACGCCCCGGGGAAATCTTCTTATACTCACGCGTCTGAAGAGCGGGAGGGCAAACCAACATGCCGATCAGCAGCGGCGACGACTACGAGCGAAAACTCAAAACCCCGGCCGAAGCGGCTTCGCTCATTCCCGACGACAGCTTCGTCGTTTTCGGATCCGCGATCGGACAGACGCCAGCCCTGCTCCATGCCGTGGCCGACCGGGCATCTGGCGGGGACCTAACCCGGCTTCGGGTGACATCGCTTCTCCCCATGGAATCCGCGGCCCATTCGATTTTCCGCGAGGAGTGCCGCCCGGTGATTCAGTTTGAATCGCTTTTCGCCGGCCCCTTCGATCGGGGCTTGATCGCCGAGGGCAATGCCACTTTCATCCCCGCCTTTTTCCACCAAATGCCCCGACTCTTCACGGAATTCATGGATATCAACGTCGCGATGATTTGCGTGTCCCCCATGGATAAGCATGGCTATATGAGCCTCGGGACCAATGTCGATACCAACAAAGCCGCGGTGGCCACTGCGGATCTCGTCCTCGCCGAGGTCAACCCCAACATGCCCCGAGTTCATGGGGACAGCTGGGTACACGTGAGCGAGGTGGATGCCATCGTCGAGAACGAAATTCCGCTCTTCGAACTCACCGCTCCCGCGAAGCGCGAGGAGGACGAATCCATCGGCTCACGGATCAGCGAAATGATTCCCAATGGCGCCACACTCCAGCTCGGAGTGGGAGGCCTTCCCAACGCGGTCGCCCAGTCCCTGATGAACCATCACAGCCTGGGGATTCACACCGAGATGTTCGTAGACTCCATGGTGGATCTCATCGAAGCCGGCGTGGCCGACGGATCGAAAAAAACTTTTCACCCCCGAAAGGCGCTCTACGCCTTCGCCGCGGGTTCGCGACGGATGTACGATTTCCTCGATGACAACCCGCAGATCGAGGCCCACCCCGTCTCCTACGTCAACCTGCCGTCCAATATCGCGCGGAACAATGATATGATTTCGGTTAACTCGACCCTCGAAATCGACTTGACGGGCCAGTGTTGCTCGGAGTCCATCGGATCGAAGCAATTTTCCGGAACGGGCGGACAACACGATTACGCCCGGGGTGCCTTCGACTCTCCGGGCGGGAAGTCCATTATCGCTCTCTACTCAACGGCTAAAGCCGGCCAGACCTCTCGCATCGTCCCAAGTCTGAAACCCGGCGCAATCGTCACGACTCCGCGCACCGAGGTGCACTGGGTTGCTTCCGAATATGGGATGGTCAACCTCAAGGGGCTTTCGACTCGAGAGCGTGCCAAGGCCCTCATCGGCCTGGCCCATCCCAAATTTCGCGACCAGCTCAAGCACGAGGCAACTCTAATCGGCCACCTTTGATGCTCTCCCCGGCGCCCGGGCGCGCTCCATCGGCACCAACCCCTCGTTGCCTGAGCAACCGCTGAATCTCCCTGGAGAAGAGCCAGAGCCGGTCCTGTCCCCAAAGACCGAGGACCTCGTTCCCCTCTTCGTCCAAGAGCCTGAAACTCGGGACGCCCCATGAGCCAAAATCGTACATCGCGAGCCGATTCGCCTCGAACTCGGCTTCCCAATCGCTATCGCCCAGAATCTCCCTGGCCTCGGCCCAGGGGAGCCCGGCGTTCTCCACCACGGCCTTCAGCCCCTGCATATTATTGGTATTCACCCCATCGAAAAACGCCGCGTGAAGAAAGCTCGAAAGCAGTTCCACTCCCCTTCCGCATTTGCGCGCCCACGGGTAAAGGGAATACACCTGACGGATAGGGTCACCGATGGGGTCGTAGATCGTTCCCCATTTCAGCCCCAGAGATCTCGCCTCCCGAGCGGCATCACTGAAGATATAGAAACCTTTTTGGCGAGTCGCCGGCACCCCTCGCATAACCATGGGAAGTACGGGCCGCATAACCATCTTCACCCCCGTCTCCCGGGCGAGTCTCACCGCATGATCAAAAATCAGCGATGTGTAGGGGCTTCGGAGCGATGGGTAGATCTCGAGAGTGAGCTGGCCGTCATCTTGCAGCGGCCCAAATTCGATTTCCGGCCTCGGACAAAGCCCTTCCTCGGTCGCACCCGGCCTGCGAGCGCCGAGGCCCGTCAGTCTCTGCTCCAGGTGGTCCATGCGATCGCTTCCCCAGTACCACTCCCCCGCGTAGAAGAACATGGCTCCGGAGTAGTGCCCGGCCTCACGACGAGCCGCGTTTCCCACGGAGACCCGCGCTGCGAGTTCCGAAGCTTCGACACTCCCGTGGGTCCTCGCCAGGTTGTCGAGAACTTCGCTCTCGCCAGACCAGAGGGCGTTGCCCACCGCCACCATGACCTCGGGCATTTCTTCGGTCGCCACCGCGGCAACCACCCGCCCCGCCAATTCGACCTGCTCGGCACTCGGCGGCGCAGTCGCCCCGGGGAAGCCGAGGCCATAATGCGGAGCGACCTTCCCCGCGTCGTAGCGCGAGAGCTTCAGAAGAAGATCCGGCTCAGGAAGGTTTTCACCCGAATCGGCGGTCACCAGATGGACTTCAAGGCCCACGTCGTAGCGCTCAAGGAGCGGGCGAAGAAGCTGGGCGGCCAAGTGGCTATAGCCATCATCGAGCTGGTGGAAATAAATGATCCGATGCGGTGCACCCAGCTGTCGACGCTTTTTTTCTGCCCGCCGCCGCCGTTTTTCGAGGGCCGACACACTCCACATGCGGGTCATGACCTTCGACGCCAAGAATCGGTAAAGCGCCGAGGGGTCCATGCTCGCGGCTCCGCCCTGATCTTCGAATTGCTCTGCCACCCTCTTCCCCTCCCGCTACCCCCGGGCAACGCCGCAGAGGCCTCGGTCTCAAACGAAATAGGCGGCCACCCCACGCCTGAAATGCGAGGTTAACATCTGGCATGAGCTATGCCAGAAATACACCCAATATGGCTTCATGAGATTTCTCGGAGTGGACCTCTCACTCCACACTTCTGAGCCCATAAAACTCGAGAATCCAGAGGCGGGAGGCCCATCAGCATGAGCAACGAAAATCAAGCCGGAGACGGATCGGGGCAAAATAGCGAGAGGGTCGAATTGGAGACCGGGACACCCGAACTCTTGGCCTTCGTGCATCATGGGGTCGCGGTGATCACCCTGAACCGACCCGAAGTTCGCAATGCTCTCTCTGACACTCTGAGCCCTGCGCTTCGGAGAACCTTCGCAGCCCTCAAGGACGATGAGCGCGTCAGGGCAGTTCTCGTTACAGGAAGCGGAAGCGCCTTCTGCGCGGGCGGTGACGTCAAAGGAATGGGAAGTGGATCGACCAAGCCCAACCCGCCGCTCAGCGTCGAGGAAATCATCGCCGACCAGACGGAGCGCCAGCGCGCACTCACCGGCGCCCTCTATGCCCTGCCCCAGCCGACCCTCGCCGCCCTACCCGGCCCCGCCGTCGGAGCCGGTTTCTCCATTGCCCTGGCCTGTGACCTTCGCATCGCTGGGCAGTCGGCTTTCGTCTCTACGGGCTTTGCCCGAGTAGGCTTGTCGGGGGATTACGGCGCCAGCTATTTCCTCACTCACCTCGTCGGAACGAGCCGAGCCCGAGAACTCTTTTTCAGCAGCGAACGAGTCGACTCCGCCACCTGCGAGCGTCTGGGAATCGTGAACCGGGTAGTACCGGACGATCAGCTTCAAGACGAGGCCATGACTTGGGCCCGGCGACTCGCCGCCGGACCCTCCGCAGCCTTCGCCCACATGAAGGTGAACCTGGACCGGGCGCTCCGCGAAGATCTTCCCACCTGCCTCGCCGGTGAGGCCGAGGGCACAGTGGCGACCGCCCGTACGGCAGACCACCGGGAGGCGGTACGGGCTTTCGTGGCAAAACGCGAGCCCCGTTTCCTGGGGGAGTGAACACGCTCCCCGCCCCTCTGACCCGACCCCATCGGCCCAAGGGATCCCAGCGGTTTTCGCCTCCAAAATGGGCGAGGCCCTCGCGCCGATTGGGGCGCCTCGCCCAGGCCCGGGCCTCCCACCGGCCTTGCCGAAATGTCCTAGGCAGCCTCCCTGTCCCGGGGGGAAACCGCCCAGAAGGACCGTCCAACAGGAAATCCCTCCACCCCCGGGGCCCTGGAGGGCCATCCTCACCGCAAAAGAGCAAAGAAAAGCCGAAAAAACTGATTTCGCGACAGATTTTCTGCCACCCCCAAGGCCTCCAGAGGCACTACATAGCAGGGAGAATTCCCTGAATTTTTCCCTGGGAAAGGGCAGCGAATATCGGTCAAACAACCGATGACGCTTCTGGATATGGCCGTAGAAAAAATCATGCAAAAGCACGCAGGCGCATTGGGGGTGTTCGTCGCCGTGGCCCTGGTCACCGCCTACCCGCCCTTTATGTCCATGCTCGATGAGGGACTCCTCGGCGCCTTTCGCTATTTCGCCGCCGACAGCTTTTACTACCTGAGCGTCGCCGACCACTCGGTGGGTGCCCCCTTCTTCACCTTTGATGGGACCCACCCGACCAACGGTTTTCACCCGCTTTGGCAAATCTACCTCGAGCGCTCCTTTTCGAGCCTCGCGTTTTCAGCGGCCGAGCAGATCCAGTACACGGCAATTTCCAGCGTCTTGTTCGTCTCCCTGGGAACGGGCCTCTTCGCCCTGGCCCTACTCCACCTGACCCGACGCCCCGCCCTGGCCCTCCTCGGCTCGGCCCCGGGTGTCTACTACCTGCTGATGCCGGTCTTCGACCCGCACCAGGGGTCCCAGTGGTCCTTTGCCAATGGCATGGAAACCCCCTTTTCGATCTTTCTCTTCGGGGTGCTCGCCTACGCGATCTTCGTTCGAAAGAGCCTGAGCGAGAATGCCGGTATTCGGTCGCTGGTCTGGACGTCGGGCATCCTGACGCTCCTCACTCTGGCCCGACTCGATGACATCTTCATCTTCGTCCCCTTCCTTCTCTTTGTCGCAGCCACGGGGTCAAGCCGCCAAGACACTATCAAGCGCGTTGCCGTGGCCAGCGTCGTTCCTAGCCTCCTCATTGGCGGTTATCTGCTCTACAACCTCGCCTCGGTCGGCAGCTTGCTCCCCAGCAGTGGCAGTGCCAAGGCACAGCCCCTCTGGGCCCTGGCGCGTAATTTTTATGCCCTGCTGACGACGACACTGCCCTTCGCAGATCCCCTCGGTCGAAGCCATAGTGCCTGGGCGAGCGAGGCCTGGCGAACCAGCCAGATGCTGGTTCCTGCCCTGGCCGCCGCGGGCTGGCTCCTGACTCAGCGCATTCGGATCCACTCTCTGAACCCGCGAATTTTGCAAAACACAGGCATCGGCCTGCTCGCCAGCTACGCCATCCTGAAGTCGACCTACAATTTCACCGTGGTCAGCCTCTGGGATCAGGGCCATTGGTATTACCCCCTGTGCATCATGACCTTCAATCTCATCGTCGTTGTTTGGTGCGGGAGGTTGCTGGATGATCGGGCCACCCGGACCGATGAATCGACCGAGGGTTCGCCCCTTTCGGCCCTGGCCGCTCGCTTTCCCGCCCTGGGCCGAATCCCCTTCGCCTCCCTCGCCGCACTCGGACTCGTCCTGGTCAGTGCCAATGCCTTTGTCGACATGAAAGCCCAGGGGCGTCACCAGAGCCGAAGCTTCGAGTTCTGGGTCGAACGCGGGGCCACCGAACTCCAGATCGAAAAGGTATGTCCAGGCTGCGGCTTGCTGGCCTTCGACGATGGCATCGTGTCCTACTCGCTCACCGAAACGCCGACCCTGAATGGCCTCGGTCTCGTCCTCGACCGCGACGCCAACTCGGCCCGAGAAAAGGGTAAACTCCTCGATGTCGCGTGGAAACGCGGCCACCGACTCCTCGTCTCGGTCAATTACGAAATGCCCCAGACTGCCTACGAGAGCCGCGCCAACCTTCGCGCTCATTTGGCTCAAAATATTCATCTGCGCGATGTGGACCTCGACGCATGGGATTTTGACGTGGCCTTCCAGAGCGCCACCACCGAGGTCTCCTTCGTCCGATTCGAGCCCCGCTCCGCTGACACCGCCAAGGCCGAGCGGGCCGAGGAAAGGCGCCGAGCGGAAAAGGCCCGCCCCAGGGACTTGCCCAAGCAGCAAGCTCGCCGGCACCAGGACCAGCCCAGCTTGACTGGCGATCTCGGCTAATCCTCGGGATTAGAGACCAAGACCGGAGTCGCCTTCAGCTTCTGATCCGCTCGCCCTTGGGATCATAGAGAGGGCGCAAAGAGGCCCGGGCGGCATAGCGCTGCCGCGCGATCTCGATCTCCCAGTCTCCAGCTTCCAGGTACGCCTTAGTCACGGGCTCATGGGACTCCACGTAGCCCAGCCCCACCGAGGCGCCCAGCGAGTGTCCGTAGGCGCCCGCTCTCAAGTAGCCCACCGCCTGGTCGTTGCGCCAAATCACCTCTCCGTGCCCGAGCAGGGGCTCGGGATCTTCGAGGATGAATTGAACTAGGCGCCGGTGAGGAATTCCCGCTTCCTTCTGGGCAGCCAAGGCATCTCGCCCCACGAACCCGCCTGGCTTATCGAGTTTCACCGCGAAGCCAAGCCCCGCCTCCAGGGGGGTATCTGTATTCACGAGGTCGTGGCCAAAATCGCGGTAGGCCTTTTCCAAGCGCAGGCTACTCAGGGCCTGAAGGCCCGCGTGCCGCAACCCGAATTCTCCCCCGGCCTCCACAATGCGGTCGTAGACATGGGCGGCGTGCTCGCTGGGGATATAGAGTTCCCAGCCGAGTTCTCCGAGATAGGTCACCCTGACCGCATAGACCCGTGCATATCCGAGTTCGATCTCCCGGCCCGTCATGTAGGCAAAATCATCGCCGGCCATTGAATCCGGCGAGAGGCTGGAGAGCAGCGTCCGCGACTTCGGCCCCTGGATGGTCAACATCGCGTAGGCCGACGTGAGGTCGGTGATCATCACGTGCGCCTCGGGCCGGAAATTCCTGCGCATCCAGGTCTCGATATGGCGGTGCACGGTATCCGAGCAGACCACCATAAAGTCGTCCTCGGCTCTGCGCGTCACCGTCAGATCCGCCTCGATCCCACCCTTTTCATTCGTCCATTGGGTATAGACGATGCGCCCGGGGTCGACGTCGAGTTCGTTGCAGCTGATCCGGTTGAGTTCGGCCAGAGCATCTCGCCCCTGAACCCTGAATTTCGACATGAAGGACATGTCCATCAGGACCACATCCTCGCGGCAGGCCCGATGTTCGGCGGCGACGTTCTCGAATGAACTCTGCCGATCCCAGGTGTAGTGCTCCACCACGGGTTCCTGGCCCTCCTCGGCGTACCAGTCCGCAATTTCCCAGCCCGCTGACTGAATGAAGCAAGCCCCCGCCGCGACCAGTCGGTCATGGAGGACATGCCGTTTCACGTTTCGCGCCGTGTCAAAGGTCTCGTTGGGGTGGTGGATCTTGTACATCTCCCCGACGATCTCGACAGTACGATCCCGGCGATAGGCACGATTTGTCTGGTATTTCTGGAAGCGGTCGATATTGATCTCGGTCACATCCATATCGGGCGTGCCCTCGACGATCCAGTGGGCAAGAAGACGACCGATCCCGCCTCCCTGAAGAATGCCCAAGGAGTTCAAGCCCGCGGCCACGAAGAAATTTTCGAGTTCCGGAGCCTCGCCCACGAGAGGAGCCAGATCCGGGGTAAAGCTCTCGGGACCGCAAAAGAACTGGCGCACCCTGGCGTCCTCAGCCGAGGGAATCCGGGCCAGGGCATTGGTCAGGTAGGGCATCATGCGATCCATGTCGGGGTCGAGAACCGTGAAGGCCGACTTCTCGGGAATTCCGTCCAGGGCCCAGGGCGCCGCCACGGGTTCGAAGAGCCCGGCCATCAGGCCGCTCCCCTCCTCACGGAAATAGCTGTACACCGAAGGGTCCTCGAGGATCGGCAGGTTGCGGTCCATGCCATCGACGCCATCGAGGATCACGTAATAGTGCTCGGCGGCCTGAAGCGGGCAGTTGACCCCGGCCATCTCGCCGACCTGGCGCCCCCACATCCCCGCGCAGTTGACGACGATCTCGGATTCGATGGGCCCCTGATCGGTCATTACGCCGGTGACCCTGCCGTTCTTTTGATGCACCGCCGTGACCTCGACGCCTTCGATGAGCTTGGCTCCCAATGCCTTGGCGCCCTTGGAGAGTGAGATGGTCACGTCGACGGGGTTCGCTCGCCCATCGGCCGCGGTGAGGAAGCCGGCGATCAGATCATCGGTTTTTGCCATCGGCCAGAGTTTTGCCACATCGTCCCGGGAAACCTCCTGAGAGTCGACCCCCATCAAGCGACTGAAAGTGGCCTTGCGCTGGAGATCACCCAGGATCTCACGATCGGCGGCCACCTGAAGAAGACCCACAGGGCGAAATCCTGTCGCGAAGCCCGTTTCTTTTTCAAGTTCAGAATAGAGGTCGCGGGTATAGCGCGCGATCTTCATGAGGGTCTCGGTGGTGAAGCCCGAGGTCACCACCAACCCGGCGGCATGCCACGTCGTTCCCGAGGTCAACTTGTGGCGTTCGAGCAGGACCACCTCGTTCCAGCCCGCCTTCGCGAGGTGGTAGGCCAAGCTACAGCCGATGACGCCCCCGCCGATAATGACCACTCGCGTGCGGCTAGGAAGATCGACGCTCTGATTGGAAAGAGCGCTCTCGGTCTCGGGCATGAAGAATGATTCCTTTCGAACGGTGCCGATTCGCACCCGAATGGCTGCCACCAATCTAGGGGTTAATTGCATCACCTGCCCGCCACGGGATCCGGCTGGAGTGGGGCGACTCCGGAGACTCCGAGGTATCTTGCGCCCGAAAGCGAGGCAGGGTTCAGGGGGTTCGATGGAGCGCGTGACGAGTACCGCATACGCCCGGGCGGGATTGCTTGGGAACCCCTCGGACGGCTACGGCGGCAAGGCCATCGGACTCTGCCTCGACGACCTCCGCGCCGAGGTCCACATTGAAGCCGCCGAACGCTTTCATGTCGGCAACTCGGACGGCAGCCGGCGCCCCTTCGCCTCGCTGGGGGTGGCCAGGAGAGAACTGGGAAGCGAGACCCTCGACGAAGGGGCTGCACTTCTTCTAGCCGCCTTGAATCGCTTCTGCCTTGACCATCCCGAAATCGGGGAACGAGACCCGGACGACCCCGCACTGGGGTTCAGTATCCGGTTCGCCACAAATATTCCGCGCCAGGTCGGGCTGGCCGGTTCCAGTGCCATCGTGATCGCCGCCCTGCGCAGCCTGGCTCGGTGGTTTGAAGTCGACCTCCCGGCCGATCGCCTGGCAAAGCTCGCCCTCCTCGCGGAAACCGAAGACTTGAACATCCCAGCGGGGCCCATGGACAGGATTGTCCAGGCCCACGAGGGCCTCCTCGCCATGGATCTCGCCGAACCTGGGAATGTTTCGACGTATTGGAGCCTCGACCCCGACACCCTTCCTCCCCTCTTTCTGGCCTGGGATCCCCGGGGCGGGAAGCCATCGGGAGACGCACACGCCGATCTCAAGCAACGCTGGCGAGCGCGGGATCCCCGGGTCATGACCACCATCGAAGCGTTCCGAGAACTCGTAGACGAGGGTCTCACTTTTCTGGAGCGCGGGGACCACGCGAAGTTTTGCGAAGCCATGAATCGCAATTTCACCCTTCGCCAGAGCATCTTTTCCGTTTCTCCAAACGATCTTGAGATGGCCGAGATCGCGAACCAACACGGGGCCAGCGCAAAGCTCTCGGGCTCCGGAGGGGCCGTGGTCGGAGCTATGGTCGGCGGCGACGACTTCGCCCGACTCGAAGAGGCCTACCGAAGCGCTGGCTATGCATTTCGTCGCCCCCGGCCCAAGCGGGCCAACGACGGGAAAGCCCAATGAAGGCCTACCTTCTCGCCGCCGGCTTCGCGACCCGCATGTTCCCCCTCACCGAGAGCGTCGCCAAGCCCCTGCTCGAGGTCGCGGGAAAGCCGATTCTCTCGCATATCCTGGCCAGGGTGGAAGTCCTTCCGGGGCTCAGTGAAATCATCGTCATCGGCAACCACCGGTTCGCGGATTCCCTGCTCGCCTGGAGCCGCTCGCTGGATTGCCCGGTGCCCCTCCGGGTTCTCGATGACGGGGCCAACCATGTCGACGAACGCCTGGGCGCCATCGGCGACCTGGCCTTTGCCCTCGAAGCCGCCCCCAGCGGCGGCGAGGACCTGCTCGTGGTCGCCGGCGATAACCTCCTCGACTTCGATCTCGAGCCCCTCCAGCGGGCATTCGAGACCGAGGGCAAGCCCCTGCTGATCACCCGGCAAGTCGAGCACGCGGGGGGCCCGAGCCCCTACAACGACGTCGACGTCGACGATGAGGGTCAGGTCCGAAGCTTTCGCGAAAAGCCCGAGCGCCCCAGCGGCAACCTCTCGGCCATCGCGCTTTATTTCCTGACGCCCGAAACCGACGAACTCCTCGGGCGCTACCTCGCCGAGGGAGGCAACCCCGACGCCCCGGGCCATTTCATCGCCTGGCTGGTTTCCCGTCGCGAGGTCGCCGCCCGTCCTATGCCCGGGGGATGGTTCGATATCGGCGACCTAACCCTGCTCGAAGAAGCGCGCCGCCGCTTCCCTGCCCCAAAGCAAACCGACTCCTAAGCCGAAGCCCAGTGGAGCGGCACGGACCGCCAAACACGGATTGCCAAAGGCGCTCGGAGGGCTTCGCCCTTGGGAAAGGTCTCTCGACCTCTCCGGGCCTTCCAACGCCGAGAATCCCCGGTAGAACCCCCGGGCCAACTGCGCTAAATCAACTCATCCAAGAGAAGCCCGGGCAGGGACGCCCGCTGGCGAACGCGAGGAGAATAGACATGAGCGAAGCATTCATTGTTGGGGCGGCAAGGAGCCCTCTCGGTCGACGCAAGGGTGAACTCGCGGGCATGCATCCCGTCGATCTCTTGGGCAAGGTTCAACGCGGGCTCATCGAACGTGTCGGCTTGGAGCCCTCCTCGGTGGACCAGGTTGTCGGCGGCTGCGTCTCCCAGGTGGGCGAGCAGAGTTTCAATGTCGCGCGAACGGCCTGGCTCGGTGCCGGGCTTCCCATCGAGGTGCCGGCCACCACGGTGGACAGCCAGTGCGGATCGAGCCAGCAGGCGAGCACCCTGGCCACGGGTCTCGTTTCTTCCGGGCTCGAGGATGTCGTCATGACCTGTGGCGTCGAGTGCATGACGCGCATCCCCCTCGGCGCCAATTCCCGCCACGAGGGACGCCCCATCTCGGAGAATTACATGAAGGTCGTCGGCGGTTTCAATTCCCAATTCCAGGGTGCCGAAATGATCGCTCAGGACTGGGAAATCACCCGGGATGATACGGATGCCTTCGGACTCCGAAGTCAGCAACTCGGTCGAGAGGCCTGGGATGCTGGGCATTTCGAAAATGAAATTATTCCCGTGGAAGCGCCCGTGCTCGACGGTGAGGGCAACCCCACCGGTGAAACCCGCACGGTCACTCGCGACGGAGGGCTCCGCGACACCTCCCTGGAAGGACTGTCCCAACTCAAGCCCGTAGTCGAGGGGGGCATTCATACCGCCGGAAGTTCTTCCCAGGTCACCGACGGCGCATCGGCGGTGATGTTCGCCTCGGAATCCGCGGTCAAGCGATTGGGTCTGAAGCCCCGGGCGCGCATCGTCTACTCGACCATCGTCGGCTGCGACCCGCTCAAGATTCTCGAGGGACCGATCCCCGCGACTCAGAAGCTCCTCGCCCGCACGGGACTCTCCATCGACGAGATCGACACCTTCGAGGTCAACGAGGCCTTCGCGAGTATCGTCCTGTCCTGGCAGAAGGCCTGCGGGCCCGACCCCGCCCGGGTCAACCCCAACGGCGGCGCCATCGCCCTCGGCCACCCCACCGGCGCCACGGGCGATCGCCTGATCACCACGGCCCTGCATACCCTCGAACGAACCGGGGGGCGCTACGGCCTGATCGCCATGTGCTGCGGCGGCGGGTTGGGCACCGGTACCATCATCGAGCGCCTGGACTGATATCCGGGCCTGGCCTGGGCCGGGGAGCGTTCAGAGCAAGAGAGTCAGAGGCGACCCAGGATCGCCCCGCTCATCCCCGACGAAACAAGGACGTGGTCCACGGAATCGATGGGGTTGGCCGCTGTCCCCCTAATCTGGCGTACCGCCTCGGTGATGTTGTTCATCCCGTGGATATAGGCCTCGCCGATCAGACCGCCATTGGGGCTCAGGGGAAGGCGCCCCTCCAGATCGCAATGACCTTCGCGGATGAAATCCGGCGCCTCACCGGGTCCGCAGAAACCGAAGGCTTCCAGGTGCCAGAAGACCGCCACGCTGAAATGGTCGTAGAGCATGGCAACCTGAATGTCTTCGGGCCCGAGCCCTGTCCGACCATAGAGGTTGGCGGCGCAGGCAACCCCTGAGTCGAAGCGGGTAAGATCCGCGTGATAGAAATTCGTAACGACCTCGGTATCAAAGGGAACGGCTTGGGTGGCGTGAAGGATCCGAGCACCGGGCATGCGGCAATCCCGGGCGCGCTCCTTGGAGGTCACCACGAAAGCAACTCCTCCATCGCTCTCCTGGCAGCAATCGAAGAGCCGGAAGACCGGCTCAGCGATCCAACGCGAGGCCTGGTGTTCTTCGAGGCTCAGGGGGCGTTGATAGAAGAAGGCGGCGGGGTTCGTTGACGCCGCTTTTCGCAGAGTGACCGCCACCCGGCCGAAATCTTCATTGGTGGCGCCATAGGCGTGCATATAACGCTGAGCCCCGATGGCCGTCCAAGCAGCCGGCGTCACGGCACCGAAGGGAACGCTCCACTCGATAAAGCCCGTCCCCGAGCCCCGAGCATGACCGGCATCCGAAAGTTGGGCGGTCCCGAAACGTGCCTCGGAGCGTTCGTTCATCGCCCGCCAACAGACCACCACCTCGGCGAGCCCCGAATCCACCGCCGCCATGGCGTGAGCCAGGGTGCCCGTGGATCCCCCTCCCCCGTGCGGCACTCGGGACGAAAAACGCAGGTTTTCGATGCCCAAGGAGCGTACGAGGTCGACGTCGTCGCTGGTGTCCAGGGTGAAAGTCGTCATCCCGTCGACATCGGCGGGAGCCAGGCCGCAATCGTCCAGAGCAGCCCGAATGGCCTCGCAGGCGAGTTGCAGCTCACTTCTCCCCGAGTTTTTCGAAAACTCGGTCTGCCCGATCCCGACGATCACCGAGGAGGATTCGTCAGCCACGATCCGACTCTCCTACTGGGCGAAACTGGTGAACCTTCGTGCCCTCGGCATCGATCTCGATAAAGAACACCTCGACAGGCATCTCATTACGGACATCTTCCCCAGAGATTTCACAAAGGTTCGAGAGCAGGCGAATGCCCTCGTCGAGTTCCACCAGGGCCACGAGAAATCCCTCCTCGAACATGGGGAGTGGGGGGTGAACGGGTTTGATCCAGGCATGAACCCGGCCCCGGCCCGAAAGTGGCTGGGCGCTCCACTCCAGGGAACCGCAATCCGGGCACATGGGCCGCGGCGGATGCCGAAGGCCGCCGCACTCATCGCAGGACTGGCAGAGAAGCTTGTCATCGCGCAGGCCCTGCCAGAAAAAGGCGCTATCCCGAGAGGGCTGGAGCCCCGGTCGCATTCCCCCGCTCACGTGTCGGGAGCCCAGGGCGACTTCACCGCGCCATCCGAATCGCCACTGAGGGCGGGGTGCAGGTTTCGATCCCCCACGGCGCCAGCCTCCAGAAGGGTCTCGATTTCCGACTCCGAATATTCGAGTTCGCCCAGGATCTCCCGGGTGTGCTCCCCCACCAGGGTAGGCGGACCCTGAATGCGAGCCGGGGTTTCGGAAAACGAAAAGGCCAGGCCTACCTGGCCGATCTCACCCACCATGGGGTGGGGATATTGGACGATCCAGCGACGCTCGAAGGCCTCGGGATCGGACCACAGGGCAAGACTGGCCCGCTCCGAAGCGATCTCGCACGGAACTCCCGCCCCATCCAGAAGCGCAAAGGCCTCCTCGGAGCTGCGCGTGGCCAGAATCTTCTCGATCCGCTCGGCGAGCTCTGAATCGACCTCGGCCCCCGCGTTGAATCCAGCCTCGAGTTCGGAATCCCCGAGAGCACTTGCCAGGCCTCGCCAATCTTCCTGGCCCAGGAGGGAAAGGCAGAGCCACCCATCCGCAGTGGCATAGAGACGGATGCCTGCGGAAAGCCCGAGGTGATCGGCATCGAGCAGGGGCCTTTCGAAACCGCTTCCGTCCGGGCGGCCCAGGGAGTGGGAGGCGTTGAGCAGCTGTGCATTGATGATCGCCGTCTCCACCCACTGCCCCTGGCCCGTTTTTTCACGCTCGTAGAGGGCCTGGCAGATCGCCGATGCCGCGAGGTAGCCATTACCCGTATCGCCCATGCTGGTGAGCGACCAGAAGGGCCGGCCCCCGCCGCCGCAGCCGCCGTCCTCCCACTCAACCCCGGCCAAGCAGGCGCCGGTCTGGTCGTTGCCGGGGAGCTGTTCGCGTGGACCGTGTTCGAAACCCCGGGTATGGCAATAAACCAACCGAGGATATTTTTCCTTGAGCGTCTCGTAGTCGATCCCCAGACGAACGGCGGCGGGGTAGCGCATGTTGTGGATGATCACGTCGGCCGAGGCGATCAATCGTTCGATGGATTCCTTGGCGGCTTCGTGCTTAAGATCCACCGCCAGGCTGCGCTTACCCCGATTGCACGACATGGCGATCTGGTTCGAGTGCCAATACCAATCGTGGAGCGCGTTCACCTTAATGACATCGGCTCCCAAATCGCTAAGAAGTTGCGCGCCGTAGGGGCCTGCCACGGCCAAGCCAAAATCGAGCACCCGAATGCCCTCAAGCGGGCCGCCGGGCAGGGGTCTTCCGGCTTCCCGAGGCGACCGGGGCGACCCGAAGGCGGCGGCCTCGGCTCTGATTTCGTCGTTGTGCTCGCCCGCCCGGGGTGCCGCCTTTCCCACCTTGCCGGGACTTCTTCCCAGGCTGTAGGTGATGCCTACCGTCCGAATCGGGCCGAGCTCAGGGTCGTCGATTTCCGCCACGCAGCCGTCGGCCAGGAGGAGGGGGTCCGACCAAGCCTCCTCGGGAGCGCGAACTCGCTGGATACAAACCCCCGCCTGAGCGCCGGCTTCGGCCCAAGCATCCGCACTGAACTTCGCAAAGGTTTTCTCCATCAACAGCCAATAATGGTGAAGCACGAAGAGCTCTTCGGGCCCAAGACCGATGCGATCGGGATCTTCGCGCACAGCCAAGTCGGGGTGCGCATTAAGTTCATCGCCTTCGCCCGCGGCGAGCACGAAGCGGGGGCTTGGGGGCCAGCAGTGCACCCATTGCCCGTCGCTGCACTCAAAGAGGCCCTTAGGCGATCGACTGTCCGAGACCCAGGTCGAGAAGCCCCAGGCATCGAGATTCTCCCCGGTGGCGAAAGCCATGCCGCCCGCGGAAAGTGCCCCCTGGAGGAGTGAAGTCTCGACCCACTGCCCCCGGCCGGTGATCTCCCGGGCGCGAAGCGCTGCGCTGATCGCCAGGGTTGTGGCATGGGCGGCGCCCAGGCTCGGGAAACGCGACGAGGAAAAGAGGGGGCCGTTGCGGTCCGGTCCCTGGAGCGCCTCGGCGGGGCATTCGTAGTCGGCGGAAAATGCCGGCTGGCCCGAAAGGAAGGCCGCGGAGCCTCCAACCCGCCCACGCTGCTCCCACTGAAGACCGGTCCGGGCGGCGACCAGCGCATCCAAGCCTGGCCGGTCGGAATGGGCATTATCGCGCCCATATCCCGTAATCGAGCAGTGAATGAGTTCGGGATTCATCTCGGCCAGCGAGTCGTGATCCAGCCCGAACTCCCCGGCCTTACCCGGAGCAAAGCTTTCCAGCAGAACATCGGCGTGGCGAATCAGAGTCGATAAAACTTCACGATCCTCGGGACGAGCGAGGTCGAGAATCACGCTGCGCTTGCCCCGATTCCAACCGTGGTAGGCGATCTGGCTCCGGAACGGATCTCCTCCGGGCCTCTCCACCTTGATCACCTCGGCTCCGTGATCGGCAAACATCATGGTCGCCATCGGACCGGCGATGCCTTCGGAAAGATCGACTACACGGATACCGTCTAGAACACCAGCCACTAGCCTATTCCGCCCCTATTGCCTTCCAATACTCGCTTCACTCTATACCGTACATTCGAGCCCCATTGCCCCAGGTGATCGCGCGTACTTCGTCTTCGGGCACGCCCTCGAATTGCTTCAAGACCTTCGCGCCCGCATCTGGCCAATTGCAAACCGGGTGAGGGAAATCCGTCGACCAGAGAACATTTTCGACGCCGAGTTCATGCCGCAATTCGACGCCCTCGGGCTCATGAACAAAAGTCACGGCCATTTGCCTCTTGAAATACGTGGAGGGCAACTCTTTGACACCTGGAAAATCATAGTGGTGATGCATGCGGCTATCGAGGTAACGAATGAAACCAGAGAGCCAGAAAAGTCCGGGCTCAACAAAAACGATCTTGAGCTTCGGATGCCGCTCCAAGATGCCCGTCAAGATATACCAGCAAAGGGTCTCCCCGATGGCAAAACCTGGCATCGCGGTAAAGATTCCCTTTTGGGGTGTCGGATCACGCCGAAAAGTTTCCCACAATGAATTCTTGAGCGTCAGGTGATTAGCCACGACAACACCCGTCTCCTCGAAAGCCGACCAGAGCCTTGTGTAACGCGGATCGTGGTAGTCCGGCATTCCCACCTCGCTGGGAAAATTCGGGATTTGGATCGAACGCGCGCCGAGCTTGGCGAGCCGTTCAATTTCGGAGACCGCATAGTCGATATCAATCAGCGGAAGTTGATAGGTGATCAAGATGCGCTTCGGATCCACGGAAGCGAACTCGAGAAGAGTGTCGTTGTAGGCGGTGGCGCACTCGCGCCACTGGTCCCCCACCTGGTAGACCTTGCTCGTGAAGTCGAACTCCGAGTACATGACCTCACACTCGACCCCATCGGCCTCCATAGCCTCCAGGCGTGCGGTCGAATCGAAATAGCCCGGGTGGCGCGCCGCCTCGAGATCAACGAAATCTTCGAGCTCGAGGCTCTCGCCAGCCATTTCTTCATCGCGGATGGCGTCGTATTTCGCCATTCCTTCGTCCCAAGCGGCATGATATTTAGACGCGAGGTTCTTTTTCACTTGGTCGCTGTTAATGACGCAATGTGAATCGGCAGAAAAAAGACGGTTGGCCCTGGGCATGCTCAACTCCTCTGCCCATGGGACGGGCCCCAAAAAGCATAGTCCCTTGACCGTAGGCTTCAACAGAAGCCAGCCCCCAAGTCGGCGGGTATTTCCGGCTCCGCGCTCGGCTCAGATGCCCAGACTCAGATGCCCAAGTCGCTCAACGAGTCCGCGACACGCCCCACCACCGAGGTCAGTTTCGGATGCGACTCCTCAAACTGGCCAATCGCCTGACTGAGCTGCTGGCGGATCGTGGTAGAGCCCTCAGCTCTGTCCTCGTTGAGGACTTCTTCGATCTCGGCCACCGTCTTGAGCAATGCGGCTCGCCCTTCATCCCCTATATCAGGAGACTCCCGCAGGGCCGTATGCAGTTCGTCCAGAATCTCCCGAAGCGATTGCGCACCCTTGGTCATGAAAGCCTTTCCGCTGCATTCCTTGGATTCCTCTCCAGAGTACCACGGATCGCTTTCGACCTCGGCGAAAGATTACCTTCTCAACCGATCAGCCCCTTCAGGGCAGGGGATGCAGCCGAACCCCGAGTTCCTCGAAGCCTTTGACGAAATTGGAACGAACGCGCACCGGATCTCCAACTACCTCGACCCGGCTAAAGCGCTGCATCACTTCTTCCCACAGGATGCGGAGCTGCATTTCGGCAATCCGGCTGCCGATGCAGAAATGCGCCCCCCAACCAAACGAAAGGTGGCGGCGAACATTGGGACGATCGATGAGGAACTCGTTGGCCCGGTCAATCGCGGTTTCGTCCCGATTCGCCGAGACGTACCACATGATCACCTTGTCGCCCTTTTTGATCGACTTGCCCCCGAGTTCGGTGTCCTGAGTGGCAGTTCGCCGCATGTGGGCGAGGGGCGTCTGCCAGCGGATGATCTCGCTGACCATATTGGGAATCAAGCTCAAATCATCTCTCAATTTTTGGTACTCAGCCGGGTTCTCGTTCAGCGCGAGCACGCCTCCTGAAATCGAGTTGCGCGTCGTGTCGTTGCCTCCCACGATGAGCAGAACCAGGGTCCCCAGGTACTCCATGGGGTCGAGATCACGGGTGGATTCTCCGTTGGAGAGCAGGGTTATGAGATCGAGTTTATCGCTATCGGGCTTCCCTTCTCTATCCTTCCAGAGGCCGGTAAAAACCTCCAGACATTCCATCAGCGCTTGCTGGCGCTCCTCTTCTGTAATCCCAACAGCGCCCACCTGCTCGGGGCTCGCCGTCGCCATATCGGACCAGAAGGTCAATTTGCGGCGATCCTCATAGGGGAAATCGAAAAGTGTGGCGAGCATCCCCGTGGTGAGTTCGATGGAGACCCGATCCACCCAATTGAAAGTCTCTCCCACGGGCAGGCCTTCGAGGATCTCAACCACGCGCTCACGAATAAGGGGCTCGAGTCGCTTGAGGTTACGTGGCGCCATAGACGGCTTCACGACGTTGCGGTGATCAGTATGCCGCTTCCCATCCATCGTGATGAAGCCGGCCTCCAAGGGGAAATCCGGAGTGGGGTCACCGATCACGATGCTTCGAGCCGAGGAGAATATTTCCGGATTCTTCTCCACTTCGACGATGTCTTCGAAACAGGTCACCGACCAATAGGGACCGAACTCGCTTTCGGCGCAGTAGTGGATCGGGGCCTCCTTGCGAAGGCGTTCGAAATAGCCCCACAAAGTATCCGTCGCAAAGAGTTCCGAATCCGAGACGTTGATCTTCTCGAGGGGAATCGAATAGGGATCCGATCCGGCCTGATTGAGAGCGGCTAAGGGACTTTCTTCGGCGACTGAGGACATGGTGTCTCCTGTTGCTCACTGCACCCGTCCAAGGGCACGGGCAAGGGCTGAGGGTGTGGTCGTCGGTGAGGCGTGGCGAAGCGCTCCAGGGAGAGTGGCTTTGAGGCCGGATGGAACCTTCTCAGCTTAGAGCAGAAGCCTCCTAGAGTTTCGTATTGAACCCGTCCCACCAGAAGGGTATGTTGGGACGGTGACTGGTCATTTTGAGCCAGACAGCCTCTTCCACGAAGGCCACGGCACCGGCGCGCTGCCCATGCCCGCGGCCTATCTCCGCCTCCTCCTGCGGCGCTTCGGGGCGGAAGCCGAGCGAGCCCACCTGCTCCTCCAGGGAACGGGAATCAGTCCCGAGCGGGCCCATGCCATCGACCCCAATGCGACGATTTTCGTCTGGCAACAGCTGCGCCTGCTCCAGAATATCAACGCCTTCGCCCCCCCGAGTTGGGCCCTCGACATTGGGCCGGCCCTGCACGGCTCAGCCCACGGTGCCCTGGCGGCCGCCACTGCAGCGGCCAAGAACCTGGATCGGGCTCTGGCGATCCTCGAACGTTTCGCCCACCTGCGCGCCCCGTATTTCTCCATTCGGCGATCGACGGAGGCGGGCCAGCATCGCGTCCACCTCGAAATTCTGGTCGAAGTCGAAATAGAACTGAAGCGCTCACTGGTCGAGACGGTTTTGATCAGCGTTCAAGCCCTGCTCGAGTCTGCCCTGGGCGAATCCATGAGCGAAGCGAGCTTCACCCTGCCCTTTTCCGAACCGGAGTATGCCAACCGCTACCGCGAAGCCCTATCGGCGCCCGTTTCCTACGCGGCAGAAAATCCCGTCATTGCCACCCTCGCATTCCCGGAGGCGTGGCTCGAACTCGACTGCCCATTCGCCAACGAATCCCAATACCAAAGGGCCAAGTCAGAGCTCGAGGTTTCCGAACGCGGTCTCGACGGGCACGACTTCATCGTCGCGCGTGTCGAACAAATCCTGGAGGCCAGCCCTGGCGCTCCACCCAGCGCGGAAGAAATCGCTCGACGCATTTACCTCTCCAGGCGAACTCTCGTGCGGCGCCTGGCAGAGTCCGGAACGTCTTTTCGCTCTATTGTCGAGGCGCACTCGAGAAGACGAGCCGAGCAACTTCTCGCAGATCACAACCTGACCATCGCCGAGATTGGCCATCGGCTTGGTTACACAGACCCCGCCAATTTCGGAAGAGCCTTTCGACGCTGGTTCGGTTGCTCTCCCAGCGCTCACCCGGCCCGGCAATAGGGGAAGGTGCTGGAGGAGAGCCACCCCGGAGCCTGCCCTCCCCGGCGAACCCCAGGGCAGAACCAAGCTGGAGCCGAAATGCCGGCGCGGCCCAGAACGACCGCGCCGGACTTCGATGCTTTCCTAATAAGTCGCGACGACCGGAAACAGAGTTACACCCGAACGGCGGACCTTCCGGGCGCTGAGATCGGTCAGTGAACTCGGCGCCAGCAAAACCGCGGAGCCCATAACCCGCAACCCCGTTCGGCACTCTACGTGCCCGATGAAATCGAGATTGCGAGAAAGGTCCGAAGCCAAGGCAAACCGAAGGCCCCGGGACGGTACGCGAATCAAGATACGACCCACCGTGGTTCCGTCCGAGTCGAAAGCTGCGCAGCCCACCACAGCATCTTCACCCCCGAGGTTGCTGAAAACCAGCGCTGTATTGACAGTATCTCGGTCTGGCCGATCGAGTTCGCCGCGCAAGTCGGTGGCGTCTCGAACGATATCAAGCTCTTCCATGTCGACCGGTACAATGCCCTGCGCCCATGCGCTGATCGGAAGCATCAATCCCATTAGAAGCGTCAAAATCGATTTCGTTCCCAGTGAATTCATTCCGGAGATCATAAAGACCACCTCTTTCTTCGAAATCGAGCAGGATTGCCCGTTTCGTACCTGTCTCAACCCAGGCGGACTCAAAAAGTTTCGCCTCCGAACCCAGAAAAACTGTTTTTTTCTTGACCCGTTGAGGTCCCTACTCAAAAGCGCGAATCAATTGCGCCAGAAATGCCGTTCGCGTTCCGAGACGGCACAGCCTGCCCGTCCGCAAGGCTCTCCCCTGGCGCGCTAGTATTCCACTGCTGTCATCGTGATTCCCCAAAATACGAAGAAAAAAGAATGCGAAGCGATCGTTATCAGGAACCAAGAGGAGGACGAAATGTCGAATAGTCAGAAATCCGAGTGCGGTTGCCTATGCGGCGCAATCCGCTTCGAAATCGATCGGGACGCCGTCGTTTCGGCCAACCACTGCCATTGTTCCGACTGCCAAAAATCCACGGGCAGTGCTTTCGCAACGATTGTCCTCGTTCCTATCGATGCTTTCCGCATGGAGGCAGGGGAAACTCGCAGCTACTCGGTCACAGGCTCAAGCGGCCAGAGCGTGACCCGCTCTTTTTGCCCAGATTGCGGATCGCCTCTTTGGAGCGAGGTCGAAGTCTTCCCTGGCTTTCGCTTCGTGAAGGCGGGTGCGTTCGACGATGCCTCCTGGATCGAGCCCGCTTCGTCGTATTGGGGTGATTCAGCGCAACCCTGGGCTCCCCCGGCCGAGGGACTGCCCGTTCATGCCCAGAATCCCACCTGAGCTTCCCGAACGTGGGCTTGCTAGTAGCTTCGTGGTAGGTTCAGCACGTGCTCTGAAACAAAGTTGAGAATCATCTCGTTCGAGATGGGTGCGATGCGAGACATTCGTGACTCGCGCCAATAGCGCTCGACGTTGCACTCCTTGGCATAACCCATCCCGCCAAACGTCTGCACGGCACGATCGCAGGCTCGGTACGCGGCCTCGCTTGCGCGAAGCTTGGCCATATTCGCCAACGCCCCTACTTCTTGGCCGTGGTCGAACGCCCAGGCGGCTTTTTGCCAAAGAAGCTCGGCGGCTTCGAGCTCTGAGTACGAGTCAGCTAGCGGGTGCGCGATAGCCTGGTTCATGCCGATGGGGCGACCGAAGACCTCTCGCTCTCGGGCGTAGTGAACGGCCTTATCCAGGGCCTGACGCCCGATACCGATGGATTCTGCCGCCAAAACAATGCGTTCGGGGTTGAGTCCGTCGAGCAGGCAGTAGAAGCCCTTGCCCACCTCACCCACGACATCAGCATTATTAACGGGCAAATCATGGATAAAAAGCTCGTTCGAATTAACAGCGTTACGCCCGCATTTGTCGATAGGACGGATCTCAACGTGTTCTGGGTCGAGGTCGACGAGGAAGAGTGTCATGCCCTGGAGCGGCTTTGCGCATTCTTCTCGGGGCGTGGTCCGTGCCAGGAGCAGGCACTTTGAAGCCTGCTGGGCCTTCGTATTCCAAATTTTCTTCCCGTTGACGATCCACCCGTCTCCATCGCGACGCGCCTGGGTCCGAATCCGCGAGGTATCCGTCCCCGCGTCGTCTTCGGTCACTCCGAAGGAGACGTGTAACTCCCCAGAAGCGGTGGGGGGAAGCGTCCTCTCCTTGAGTTCCTCGGACCCGTGATGGATAACCGGACCCATTCCAAAGATGGATATATGGAGTGTCGATGCCGCGTTCTGGACCCCAGCGCTATGCCCCACGGTACCCAGCAGAACAGCGGCTTCCATAATTCCCATACCGGCCCCGCCGTATTTCTCGGGGACCGCAATCCCGATCCATCCCTGCTCTGCAAAAGCGTTGTAGAACTCCCAGGGGAATTCGTGCTTCTCGTCGTGCTCGCGCCAATACTCGTCATCGAAAGGCTGGACGAGACGTCGCGCTTCGTGCTGAATCTGTTCGAGCTCAGGGCCAAGGCTAAAATCCATGCGGCCATGATAGCAAGCGAAGAGCGGGGGTCAGAGTGCGGGGGACGAGCCTGTAGAGGCCTTGCGGGTTTTTCAGAAAAGATCTCGAGCCGGTCGCTGACCCCGGCTGTACACCTGAAGCATCTCTTCCCGCTCGCAAACGACAACCATGGCACGCCAATTTTCGACGAAATGCTCGACGTCCCGAGAACTCATTAATTCCAAGAGTCGGGAATGAAGAGAACCAGAGATTCGCGAAAATTCACGCTTCACTTCTTCGCGATACCAAGGCGAGCGATCTTCGACGCCAACCCCTTGAAAGCCGACTTCTTCCAGAAGATTTCGCTGGCGGGACGGGGTCGCTAGCGCGTAGGTGAGCCCTTCCATCTTGAACCAATAGAGCATATCCGATCCGTATCCCTCGCCCTCTTCATGTTCGCATCGCATCCAGTCGTAACAAGTGAGCCAGCCTCCTGGGCGAAGGACCCGGAAGCATTCCAAGAGGACCCCTCTTTTATCTTCGATCTGGGTAATCGCTCCGGAACTGATGACAAAGTCAAAAGATTCACTCTCGAAAGGAAAGGGACCGGGCTCTACCACTTTGAAATTTGCTCGATCCGAAAGTCCCAATTCCTGGGCTCGACGTTCGGCATGCTCCACAAGTCGGCCATCGATATCGAATCCAACGACTTCGGCTCCGTATTCGTTGACGACTTCAAAAGCGGGTCCACCCAAGCCGCAACCCACATCCAGAACTCGTCGACCTTTGACATCAAGATCCGAGAGCAGATTCGCCACGTTTCCTGCGCCTCCGGGAGCCATATAGTCTCGGCCCCAGATCAGCTCGAGCATGTCGATCATGGCGTCGTGATATTCGGGATCTTCCGACACTTTTCGCCGCCCCCCTTGGCCCCTTCGAATTCCCTATCCGCACCTTCTCGGGAGCTAATTCCTCGCCCCCGCTCGGTTGACTTCCACGCGCTTAACCGAAGCCCGGACGACTGGAATTTCGGAGTCCGCGAGAGGTTGCATGACCTTTTTGCGGGCGCGAGCGGCCTCGAGAAAAGGGGCCAGTTCCCGAGCCTTGGCGCTCTCGCGAGCCTCACACTCCGCCGAAAACGGGGCCATCACCTCATCGGCGAAGAGCTGGAGCGACTCGCAAATATGTTCATGACGATTGCGACCCGACTGCTGCATGAAAATAATCTGGTCGACCCCGGCTTCCTGAAAAGCGGAAAGGTGAGCACGCATATCGTCCGGCGTTCCGATCCCCGTTGCACGATAATCGGGCCGACGAGAGGCTTCGATCAGCTCTTCCGTCCGGTTCCCACGCTTCTCCTGGAACTCCTTCCAAAGTTCGGTCCGGCCGGGCACAGTGTCATGGGTCACCAATGCACGCAGGGCGTAGTTAAAAAACTCGAAGCCCTCCTGCCCGCGACGAATGGCTTCAGCACGATCATGATGAATCGAAAAGTTCGACACCATCGCGATATTCGCATTTACCGCGTGTCCGATGGGTACACACTCCTCTGACCGGATAATGTCGTAATAGGTATCCGACCACGACTGAGCCTCTTCCGGATCGACGAAAGAGAAGGCCAGAGCGCCCAGGCCATTGCGGGCAGCCACTCGAATCGTGTCGCGGTTGGTGCAGGCGATCCACATCGGCGGGTGAGGCTTTTGAAGCGGTTTCGGGAGCACATTCCGACAAGGCATGGAGAAATATTCGCCGTCGAAACCCGGGTAGGGGTCCATCACCATCATGTTGGCAACTTGCTCAGCTGCCTCGAGACTCATCGCTCTCTTTTCCTTGGCGGGAATGCCAAACCCACCGAGTTCAAGCCGAGTCGCCCCCTCGCCAATCCCGAAATCAGCTCTCCCATTGGAGACCAGATCGAGGGTGGCAATGCCCTCTGCGGTACGAGCCGGGTGGTTGTAGCGGGGAATGACTTGTCGGATCCCATGTCCCAGGCGAATCCGTTCAGTTCGTCCGGCGGCGCACGCCAGGAAAACCTCGGGCGCCGACGAGTGTGAGTACTCATCCAGGAAGTGATGCTCTACCTCCCACGCATAGTCGAAGCCCAACTGATCGGCGAGCACGACCTGCTCGAGGGCCTCTTGGAAGAGTCGGTGTTCGTCGCCCTCATTCCACGGCTTGGGCAATTGCAACTCGTAGAAGACACCGAATCTCATTTTCTCATCTCCCGGATGGGTTTAAGGGGCCACCATTCGGGCCGTGCCCGGAGCATAATCGATCGGACAGTCTCCTTCGACTGGGCCAACCCGCTTGGCATTGCAGCCAAGTCGCTGATCCAAAAGAGAAAAACAATCTCTTAGTCGCAGAGGGTAGGCTTCCGTGGCAGCATTGGTCATCCAATCGTCGAAGGAAACCTCCATGTCAAAACTCAAAAGATTCGCCCATAACAGCCTGATCCCCATCGGCTCTCTGCTCGCTCGTTTTCTTCCCGACAAAGTCCCGATCACATTCGTCGGAGTCGACTCAACTCGCGAGCTCTCTGAATCGATCGCTCAGATGCAAATCGAAAAAGTCCTCGTGGTGACCGACTCCGTGCTGGTTGAACTGGGCCTCGTCCAAAAAGTCTCGGAGTGTCTCGAGCGCGCCGGTGTCGCGAGCGTCACTTACGATGGAGTGCTTCCCGACCCCACGTTTACCCAGGTAGAGCAAGGTCTCGCCCTGCTCGATCAACACGGGTGTCAAGCTGTCCTGGCCCTGGGCGGCGGCTCTCCCATGGATGCATCAAAACTGATATCCGCCATGGCGACCAACCGCGTCCCCATCGAAAAACTCGAGGGGATGATGAAGATCAAGAATGCACCCATGCCGCTCTTCGCTATGCCTACGACCTCGGGCACTGGGTCCGAGGTCACCCTGGCAGCGGTCATCTCGGACCCCGTCTCCCACAAGAAGAAATTCTTTACGGATCCGAAGCTATTGCCTCTTATGGTTGGCCTCGACCCGAGTCTCACTCTCGGACTCCCACCGGCGATTACCGCCGCCACGGGGATGGACGCTCTCACTCACGCCATCGAATCGTATATCAGCAAAAGTGCCACTGAGACAACTCGGGGTTACGCGAAAATCTCAGTCAAACTCGTATTCGACAACCTCGACCGTGCTTGCCAAGACGGCAAAAATCTCGAAACACGCAGGGCAATGTCACTGGCTTCGTATTATGGCGGTCTGGCGTTTACCCGCACAAGTGTGGGTTATGTCCATGCTATCGCCCATAC
Organism: Myxococcota bacterium; assembly: GCA_029243605.1. Classification (GTDB taxonomy): domain Bacteria; phylum Myxococcota_A; class UBA9160; order UBA9160; family UBA4427; genus JAZXM01. Next base: position 107,790 of record JAQWRT010000092.1, on the reverse strand, counting down.
CTTCGGCTCCTATTACAAAACCCCGCACGGCTTGGCGAATGCCATTGCGCTTCCGAACGTGCTTGAGTTCTCTCTGCCCGCATGTGAGGCACAACTTGCCGAGTTGGCCGATGACGTGGGGATCAAGGGAGAGAGCCAAGCAAGGAAGGCCGAGGAGTTCATCGCCGCCATCCGCCAACTGATGCAGAGGGTCGCAATCCCGTTTGGCCTGGAAGATCTGCGCCCTCAGGATATTCCTGCCATCGCCCAGCAGGCCCTGGCCGAAGCCCACCTGAACTACCCGGTACCTCGGTATATGCTCCAAGGAGAGTGTGAAACTCTGCTGCACGAAATGCTCGTGGGATAAGCGCCCTCCCCCAGCCTCTCCTCATCACTCAGGGCCGCACTTCCCGAGTTTGAGCCCGCTCGCCTATTCGGGGAAGTTTGTATCAGGGAAGCTCGTAGAGCAGGTGTTCCTTGAGATTCCCCACAAGGTCGATCAGCATAATCCGCTCCTTGAACCACCAATCCCCTTCGATTATCTGAAAGGTATCGTGATATCGGCCGGAAATTATGGGCTGAAGGGGCAGGATATCCGTCTGCTGGAGCACCGTGTAGCTGGTACGGGCTGATGCCCGATCCCCAGCGGAATCCACTTCGATGATCGCGTTGGTCGTCAAGTGTCGAGTTCGAGGTGTACCGTCGGGATAGAGTCGAGTAGACCCGCGATACATCTCGAGGACAGCCGCCTCACCCCGGACTTCCGCCTCGGCACTTGAGTCGGCACCCGGCTTGATGCAGCCATGCGCGAAGAGCCCCGCGACGCCGGAAAAATCTCCAGCATCGATCAGCTCGGCATAGCGATAAATCAGATTTTCGATGGCTCGCGCGCTGTCGGACACCACCCAGGCATACTCTGCCCCGGGCTACGACGCAACTGAAGCCCCTGGGGCCTCCTCGGCTGGCCGAAGCGGGGCTGGAACGGCGGAGGGGAACATGCGAAAATGAGCATCCCGCTGAGCCCGAAAAACGCCCCAGGGCCATCTCGCCCCTCCTGAGCCGGGGCCTGAAAACATCCAACTATAGAAACAGGATTCCCTTGACGAGCGCCCCTCGCACAGTCGTCTGCACGGTCGTTTCGGCCAACTACCTTGCACGGGCCCGAGTTCTGATGAACTCGCTGAGGACCCACCACCCAGACTGGGTCCAGCACGTTCTCATCGTCGACGAGATTGGCGACCGTTTCGACCCGGCCGGCGAGCGCTTCTCTGTGAGTGAGGTGGGCGACCTCCCTTTCGAGTCGCCCAGGGAACTTTTCTTTCGATACGACATCCTCGAACTCAACACTGCGGTCAAGCCCTTCTTCTTCCGCTGGCTCTTCGAGGAATACACGGCAGATCGGGTCATCTACCTCGACCCGGATATCGAAGTCTACGCACCGCTCGCCGAAGTCGAGGGTGCCCTCGACGCCGGCGCACTCATGTGTCTCACGCCGCACCTCACCGGCGTCAACGACGATGACGGAAAACCCAGCGATCTGGATATTCTCGTAGCCGGCTCCTACAACCTCGGCTTCTTGGCGCTGGGAAGGCACCCGAACCTCTACCCTTTCCTCGATTGGTGGTGGGGGAAACTCGAATTCGAATGCCTGGTCGATTTTCAACGAGGACTTTTCGTCGACCAGAAGTGGATGGACCTCGCACCGGGGATTTTTGGAGATGCTCACATCATCCGTGATCCCGGATACAACGTCGCGTACTGGAATTTGCCCCATAGAAATATCAGTACTCAGGGTGAGGACTATTTTGTCAACGAAAATCCCTTAGTCTTCTTTCACTTCAGCGGACTCGACCCCGAAGAGCCCACGTTTTTCTCTAAACATCAGGACCGATACACCCTCAGGAATCTTGGCGCTCTGCGCCCCTTAATCGATCAATACTGCAAGAGGGTACTCGAGGCCGGACATGGACAGAGCAAGAACTGGCCCTATGCATTCGACGTGTTCGCCGACGGCGAGACGATCCTCCCCCCGGTTCGGCACGGGTATCGGAATTCTGAGGATATCCGCACCGCCGCCGGAGAGGATCCCTTCGCGGCGGGAGCTCGGTTCCTGAACGAATCGCTCACTCCACCTGGTGCCGAAGCCTTGGTCACCCGTGTCGCCTATCTCTATTGGCAAACGCGGACCGACCTCCAGGTCGCCTACCCTTCACCCATCGGTTCTGACGCTCCGCGCTACGCCCGCTGGTTCGTCGAGGAGCAGGAATCACAGATTCCTGCTCGCTTCAAGAGCGCGATGCTCTCGTCTCTCTCGTCCGCCGGAGCGTCCGTCAGCCCGTGGAAGATTGCCCTACGGCAGAGACTCTTTCGCCACGCCCACAAATATTCGGCCTACCTGAGGCAACGCCTTCCCCGGGATATCTACCTCGCCGCCAAAGAGAAATTCTTTCGCTGGGCAGCCCCCCCTCTGGATCTCTCAGAAACTCCCTTTGGAACTCTGACCACCCCCAGGAAAGTCGCCTGGGTCAGGCAAAAGGGTTTTCACCCCCAGGACGAATACGACCGGTCAACGAATGAAGCATGGATGGGCGAGCAGGCCTCGCTCGAAATTCCCAATTACGGAGGTGGTCGGCTCAAGATTACCGGGACTCATACCGCCTTCGAATACGCTCCCGCACTCGAGAAGCTTCACTTGAGCATTTCTATCGCAGGCGAAACCATCGGGGGCCAACAGATTGACCAGCCTGGGAAATTTTCCTTGCTCTTCGAATTGCCCGAGCAACACGAGGGCTCAGTTCGCCTGGGGATCGAAAGCTCTCACTCTTTTTCGCCCACCGATCTCGGGCTGGGTGACGATTCGCGAACCCTCTCTGTGCGGATCGGTGAAATTTCCCTGAACCATACGGTCCTCGTCGACTTTTCGGAAAGAGAAATTGAACCGGTCAACGGAGCAGGCCGCTCCCCACACACTCCGGGCTTGAACATCGTCGGCTATTTCCAACAAGAGCTCGGAATCGCCGAATCCGCGCGGCTCGCCTCGCTCGCGGCGGAGGCCAGCCCTATTCCCCATGGCCTCGTGGACTTCAGCAAGGACTGCTCAAGCGCGATTGGAGAGCATCCACAGGCCGTAAAACTCCAGTCGGGAAACCCATACTCGATCAATCTCTTTCATATCAATGCCGACCAAATGCCCAGCGTGTGGCGCTATTTCGGCCCTGACTTTTTTCAGGATCGATACAATGTGGGGGTTTGGCATTGGGAATTGCCCGAATTTCCTGATGAATGGATCTCAGCCTTTTCTTATGTCCACGAATTGTGGGCCCCGAGTCGATTCATCCAGGACGCCATCACGGCCAAATCGAGCGTTCCCGTAATCCATATGCCCCACGCTATGGGCTTCGATCGTCCCCAGCGCGTGGCCCGATCGGAGTTCGGCCTGCCCGAGGATGCTTTCCTTTTCCTCTCCATGTACGACATGCACTCCTTCCAGGCCAGAAAGAACCCCAAGGCAGTGTTGGAAAGCTTCAAGCTCGCCGCCGACGGTTCTCTCTCAGGCAAAATGGGCCTGGTGATCAAGGTCATGAATCCCGAGAGCCAACCCGACGATTTCGCAGAACTCAGGAATTGGGCCGAAGGAACTCCAAACGTCAGCCTAATCACCGAAACGCTTTCTCGGAACGGAATCTATCGCCTCGAGGCCTGCTGTGATGCTTTTATTTCGCTGCACCGCAGCGAGGGCTGGGGACTGGGGCTGGCCGAATCTATGTACCTGCAGAAGCCAGTGATAGCCACGGGCTGGTCGGGCAATCTTGACTTTATGACGCCCGAAAATTCCGTACTTGTCGACTATGAACTTGTCTCTATCGACGAAGATCACGGTCCCTACAAGAAGGGACAGATTTGGGCCGAGCCCAAGGTGGAACATGCGGCGGATTGGATGCAGCGCCTGGTGGAAGACAAGGCCCTCCGGGACCGCCTTGCCTTGAACGGCCGCCAAACCATGGAATCGGACTACTCGCCCGTCGCCATCGGCCGAAGGTACGAGGAGCGGTTCCGAATCCTACAGAAGCGGCTCCGGAGCGAGAGCTGAGACCGAACTCCTCGGTTCCCTGGGTACTATATTCTGCGCACTATTCCTACGCACTACTCCTACGCACTACTCCTACGCACTACCCCGATGTACTGTCTCTGCGCGCAGCCATGGCGATACCCGCCAATGCCGCGCCGCCCATCAAGAGATTCACGCCCATCAGTAGACCAATGGCCCAAACAGCGTCTTCGGGCCATTGAGCGATGAGAAGCCCGGAAACAAGAACACCCGCCAAGCCACTGATCAACAGTCCCCCGCGCGAATTCGCACCCGCCTCGCTCAGGCCCAGGATTAATCGGCTCACCCCCTCGAAGCCACATGAAATGGCGACGAGCAGGGTAATCGCGACGGCGCCTTCCAGAGGATCTGCCAAGATCAAGATACCCACAGCCAGACTTGCCAGGGCTGCGACGGCCAAAAGTGAAGTCCCTTTCCAGCCCGGGACTCGAGTAGCGAGAAAGCCTTGAGCGACAGCAGATATGCAGAGCATCACCGCGAGAACCTCGACACCCACCACCGTGGCTACCTGAGGAACGAGGATGGCCGCTGTACCGAGCACGACCTGCAAGATGCCGACAGCGAGAAGCAGGCCCGAACTCTTCTTCAGGACCTCAGTCAGCCGTTCCTCAGTCATGCCTTCTGCAATATCCATGTTGCCCTCCCTTTCCAGAGTAATAACGCCAAAACTCAAGCGTCGTTTTCACCGAATTCCTGAGCCTTCTGCGCCCTGTACTCGTCCATCGGCATAAAGCCCGGCTCCTCTCGGAACCCGGACTCCACGGCTGCCAATATTTCCGCATCACTCGAGCCAGGATCCCAACCCCTGATCTGCGGTTGTTGAACGCTGAACGGAGAGTCGCAGAAAATTTCGATACCGTTTTTCTCGGGATCGGAAAAATAGACTGAAATGGCGTTTCCGTGGGTAATCGGAGCGGCACCCTGCACACGGTCGTCCTTCGTCACTCTCTCGAACATGGTCCGAACGTCTGCGATTGAGTCGACGCGAAATGCCATATGCTCCAAGCTGGAAGCGTCCTCTTCACCCCTTGCCTTGGCAAAGGCAATCTGATGGTGATCTGTCGAACTGCCGCTCATGAAGACGACCTCCGGACCCTCTGGGCCAAGAAGGCCCCGGTCGGCGACCTGAAAGCCAAGGATGTCGCGATAGAAGGCAACCATGAGTTCGAGGTCACGAACTCGGATTACGCTGTGGGACCACTGCAGTCTCATTCTCTCTTCTCCTCAGTGACCCCCGAGCAGCCTTCAACGACCGAGAAGCCACCTGGCAACCTCTTCCAGGGATAGGGAATCAACGTTCGGGAGAATATAGCGAGCCGAAGGCGGGAGTTCTTCCAACATCTCCCGGAAATTCAGCTCAGGTCCTAGCCCATTGAAGCGGACGGCATCGTGCCAGAAGCGAGCTCCCTGGCTACTAATCAGGCAAAGGACAAGCTAGGCGTTTATGCTTTAGCAGGGCAGTCGATCTCGGCCCCACCCGCCAGATACAATCAAGGGGTGCCGACTTTGGCTCCCCATGGAGAACGATCAACGATGCCGGCTGATTTCAAGCACCTCTTATGGTTTCTCAAGCTGGGGGCTCTTCTCAATCTCTACTTGATCGGGAGTCTTTGGGTGCTCCCCAAAGTCCATCCCCAAGTCCTGATTCCCGGCCTAATCCTCCTGGGGGTTTCGGCGTTTCGCTGCCTCTTCCCAAATCGATACCTCGACAACGTGGTTTTCCACGACACCCCTCTGAGTTCGATCTTCCTGACCCGAGTGCTCGCGACTTTTTCTGAAGTCGCTTACATCTACCAATTCGCCTATCTGATACGCATTCTCAACTTCGAGCATATCCCCTGGGTGGATGGGCTCTCGTGGCTGATGGTTGTTCAGGTTCTGATCTCCCAAGGCTTTGTCTGGGCTGCAATTCTCCTGAAGCGGTTAGACCTCTATTTCTACGAGGAAGTCGGCTGGTTCATCATTTTTGCCGCCAATTCCGCGGCAAGCGCTTTCCTCTATGCAACGACTTCCCCCTCAGCTACAGGAGCCGGTCTTCTGCAGTTGAATCTACTCTTCGGCGCTGGCTACCTGCCATGGCAAATTCTTCACCTCCGCTCTCTACGCGGCGAGGCTCATTCCGAGACCGGGGCCCAAGGGTCGACAACTTGGAGGGAAGGCCTAGCCCATGCACTCCGCCAACGGAGACCGAGAACCGATGCAAAATCGTGGGGCGGCGGTATCGGACTTACATGGATGGTCGCTTATTGGGCGAGCTTGATTCCGCTCTGGGTCCACTATATCGCCGTCAGCATCGCCAGGGTCTAGGACCCCTGGATTCCCGTCTTCTAAACTTCCCCGCCTGCCTCGCTGAAACGCTTCGCGGCTTCGGCGAGGTGGTCATCGAGACCGGCCGAATCGATGGGTTTGGCTAGGAACCCGTCGAAGCCAGCCTTGACGTAGCGTGCTTGATCAGACTCGCTTGCGCTGGCAGTCATCGCTACGACGTACGCGTCCGAAATACGTTCATCGGCCCTGATCCTCGTCAAGGCCTGAAAACCATCGCAGTCAGGCATATTAATATCCATCAAAATCAGCTCGGGGCGCTCTCGCACCATGCACTCAATCGCCTCTTCGGCGCTCTCAACCAGAATGGATTCGATATCCCGAACACGCAACAGGCCCGCAACCACCGACAGATTTGAACGTGCATCATCGACAACGAGCACTCGCGTCGTTCCCTGGGCGGATAGCTTGGGCGCAGGTCTCGAATCGGTCTCTACTGGTATTCTGAGAAGATCCCTGTTCGCACTAACGTCCGCGAGTGGGACGGTGAGAAAAAACCGGCTTCCAAAGCCTACTCGGCTCTCGACGCGCACATCGCCACCCTGAAGGTTTACTAGACGGCGAGTCAGAGCGAGACCAATGCCGCTACCTCCAAGCGCTTCGTCTCGCTTCTTGTCAACCTGATAGAAATCTTCAAAGATCTTATCCAGATCGTGTTCGGCGATACCGATGCCCTGGTCCCATACTTCCACGCAGAGCCGATCCTTCCCTTCGGTGTGCCAACGAACTCCGACACTCCGGCCGGCCGGTGTGAACTTCATCGCATTGGACAAGAGATTGTAAAGGCTTTGCCTGAAACGCCGAGCATCGACCCAAATCTTGGGAACATCTCCTTCAACCTGATTGACGATCGCAATTTCCTTCACGAAACCAGAGTTGATGTTCTGCACGACTTCTCGAACAGTCTCGGACGGGTCGACGTCTTCAAGTGAGAGCTCGATCGCACCCATCGCAATTTTTGTCACGTCGAGAAGATCATTAATCAGGTCGAGAAGGTGATGCCCCGACTCACGGATACTATGAACGAATTCTTTTTGGTCCGAGTTGAGTTCTCCAAACTCTGTCTCCTCGAGAAGTTCGGCGAAACCCAGGATCCCGCTCAGAGGCGTCCTCGTTTCGTGGCTAACCCATGAAAGGAATCGGGACTTAGCGGCGTCGGAAGCCTCCGCAGCGTCTCTAGCTCGGACGAGGAAGGCGGCCTGCTCGCGCAACCGGTTATTGAGAAGGATTTCGACGCGCTGGGCCCACCAATCTCTCGCAGCCAGGGCGAACACGAGGAAGAAAATGGCCGTTCCAAGATAGGGGACAACCGCACCCACGATCGCTTCCTGATACATGATCGCAACAAAGAATACGCTCCCCACCGCAGTCGCGGGAATGAGGGTTTCCAGCTGCTTGCTTCTTTCCTCCCTCCGAGATTCTCCACTTCCAACCTCGGGCGCCGCCTGGACGTACTCCTGTTCCGAAGCAGCGACGTAAAATAGGGCCGCAGCCACTAGATAGAGCGAAGAGAAAACGTTCGAGGTGATCTCTTGATCCGTCACGAAATAACTGACAAAGGCTAAGTACTCGGCGACGACGCAGAACATGCCCAAGAAGACCAGTCGCGTGACCAAGCGTTTTTGTCCCTCTTGCCGGTAGAGGACCATGGCAAAGGCGGTCGCCGTCGAAGCCATCACGATCGCCCCCTCAAGGGTTTTCAGGATTGCCAAAGCGGGTTCCGCCGTCGCGTTGGGCAGCTTGGGATAAACGGCGAGGAGATAAACGAAGACCACCGACGAAAAGACGATGAAGAGATTGCTCAGCAAAACCACGGCGACGCCCGGCATAACCGGTCTGTCCTGGTAGATCAAAAGGCCAAGCAGGAGGAAGAGCGACGAGAACGTGTAGCCCAAGGAGGTAAGCGAGGTGAGCGGGCTGTCTCCTTGGGCTGAAAGTTCCAGATAACCCCAAATGCCCTCGGCCATGGCTAGAAGGAGACACCCTACGGAAATCGCGAGCCAGGCGACCCGCACGCGGGTTTCCGGCCGAGTCGCCGTCCTGAGCGCCCGGATACCTGCGGCGGCGGGCAGTACAGGAAATATGAGCGCGACCCACCAGAAACCGAATGTGCCGGGTTCATAACCGAAAACGATAAAGTACTGACAGAGGAGAATGGTCGGAACGAAAACCGCCAACTGGCCGAGGCGACGGGAGACATGACTCTCGGGGCGAAGAAGATCTCCGACCGATCCGCTCCCTGCTACCGCCATTCGCCGTTTCCCCCTCCCCGCCTCGCGGGATCTAGACGCGGGCAAGAGTATAGGGGAGGGGTCGACGGGGCACTCTAGGGCGTTCGCCTAACCCCCGGAGGGTGATTCCGGGCCTTCTGGCATCGTCCGTCTGCGATTCGATTGCGCTTTTCTGATTATTCCTCCCCATCCTACCCTCAGAACGCTTCTGGAAGCGGCTGTCCTGGAGATCCGTGGAACCCAGCGGCTCGAAGCCGCGGGCCTAAACCTCAGCTTGGAGGGGGTTGATCGCAGGGCAGCCAATCTGAGTGGACTCTATCGGGCTCATCTTGAACTCGGTCACTCCCGACGACGATACCCAGACTAATTTTGAATCTGCCTAAGGGAGAGAGGGGCTGACTCCGAGCCGGTGGCTTCGGGTTGGAATCGGCTACCGGAACCCTCAACCGGTCTTCTCCTTGGACTGGGCTGGGTCCGGGGCTGCATCCGGGCGGAGACTTGGTAGGCTCGCTGGCCAGAAATAAGAAGCAGGAGACCCTTGTGAAAGAACTTCGCGGTCGAGTAGCCGTTGTCACGGGTGCGGCGAGCGGAATTGGCCTGGGCATGGCAAAGGCTCTCTGCGCCGAAGGCGCCCGGGTCGTCCTGGCCGATATTGAGCAGGCTCCACTCACCGAGGCGACCGCCCAACTCCGGGACTCGGGCGCAGACGTAACCTCCGTTTGCTGCGACGTGGCCAATGAAGCCTCGATGGACGATCTGAGAGACGAGACTCTGGCCGCCTACGGTGCGGTCCACGTGCTCTGCAACAACGCCGGTGTCGCCGGCGGTCTGCCTCTCCCAATCTGGGAACAGCCCTCGGAAGAATGGGACTGGGTCATGGGCGTCAACTTCAACGCCGTTCTCCAGGGTATCCGGCGTTTCGTCCCGCTCATGGTCGAGCAAAATGAGGGAGGTCATGTCGTCAACACGGCCTCCATCGCCGGCCTTGTCGTCGCCCGAGGAATTTACGGTGTCTCGAAACACGCTGTAGTAGCGCTCTCCGAGGCCATCTACCGCGATATGGAAGATCGAAAGTTGCCCATCGGTGTTTCCGTGCTTTGCCCGGGCTGGGTCAATACCCGCATCATCGAATCCGAGCGAAATCGCCCAGAAGCTCCCCGGGCGATGCCTGAAGCCGATAACCCGCTTGTCGGACAAATGCGAAAGCTGGTAGAGCAGAATATCAAGGATGGACTGGACCCCGATGACGTGGGCCGCCAGGTGGTCGACGCGATCCACGAGGATCGCTTCTACATCTTGACCCACGACTGGTTCGAGATGATCGAAAGCCGACTGCGGCCGATTATCGCGGGCTCTAATCCTGAAACTTTCCAGATCCCCATCGCACCCGATGAAGACGAAAGTTCGGGCTAGAGGGGCCAACCCTCTCTCCTTCACTTGACACTATGAGGTCGAGCACCATGAGCCAGTTCGAATGAAGATCGAAATTCGTCCGGGACCGCTCGGAATCGAGGGGGGCGAGCCCTTTCCCGAGTTTCGCCCAGAACTCGAAGCCATCCAGAAAGCCCAGCGTTTCATCCGCCCCTGGCTGATGCGCCTGATCCCGAACTCGCTCATCGTCAAGGCAATGCGAAAAGGTTTCGGCTACCCCAACCGCGATATCGCGAAGAAGCCAATTACGGTTCGCCACCGCTCGATTCCCGGGCCCGGTGGCGAGATTCCCCTGCGGATTTACTCGCCCGAGGGAGAGGGGCTCCCGATCCTCCTCTATTTCCATGGAGGCGGCTGGGTCGCCGGAAGCGTCGAAGCTGTAGAAAATATCTGCCGAGGCATCGCAGATCGGGCGGGCTTCATCGTGATCAACGTGGACTACCGCCTTGCCCCAGAGCACAAATTTCCCGCTGGCCTCGAGGACTCCTACGCGGCGCTTCTCTGGGCGGCCGAGCACGGAGAAGAACTGGGCGGAGACTCCTCACATCTCGTAGTCGCTGGGGATAGTGCCGGCGGAAATTTTGCAACCGTCTGCTGCCTGCTTGCCCATGAGCGCCATGGACCACCCATCGCCCGTCAGGTACTCATCTATCCCGGCGTCGACTTGTCCGGTCGCTGCGCCGAGGAGACCGGCGAGCCCGAGTACGGAAAGGCGCCGAACCTCGGCGATTTCATGCAGGCGGCCTACGTGGAGAACAAAGAGTTAGTGACTCACCCGCACTGCTCGCCCTGGCTAGCGGAAACTTTTGACGGCATGCCCCCGGCCCTGGTGCTCACCGCCGAGTATTGCTTCATCCGAGATCAGGGTGAGGCATACGCGCAGAAGCTCGATGCCGCAGGCGTCCCGACACGAACCGTCCGATACAACGGGCTCGGCCACGCCTTTCTCGACAAGGTCGGCGTCTGGCCCCAAGCCGACGCCTGCATCGATGAAATCGCCAAGGTCCTGGTCATGGATATCCGGAAGCAAGACTGAGTCCCTCTCGGTCCGGGCCTGAACTGGGCACAGCTCAGCTTCAACCCCGAGAAATAAATCGTAGTCTGGGCGCGAGGGCTTCTCTACTCGGACGGGGGCAGAAGCCGACCGTCCGCGTCGCGACGTTCGGGGCCGATCACCCGGGCCCTGCTGTCCCCGAAAGGGGCATCGCGTTCGGCAATTGTCTGCTTCACGCCCTTGCTCGCGAAGTCCTTGAAAACCTGGCGTGCGGCACGCGCCGTATGAGCCTTGGCATCGTTTTCGGCGGCAAGCCTCTGCAAAGTCTGAGCGCCCATCAATTCCATGCCGAGGTTCACAATGCGCTTATTCGCAGAGAGAAGGTCGGCGTCGACCAACGCAAACCGGTCTGCCAGGCCCTCGACTTCACTTTCGAGAAATTCAGGCGGGACCGATTTCATCGCAAACCCGATCCTCGCAGCGTCTTCGCCGCTGACCGAATCTCCGGTCAGGAGCAAGCGCTTTGTCCACTGGGGCCCGCAATGATAGAGCCACATATGATTGGGAGGTGCGCCCATATTACGAAGAGGCGGGAAGCCAATAACAGCATCGTCGGCGGCAATTACGATATCACAATAAAGCGCGAGATCCGTACCGCCAGCAAGACAGTGCCCGTGAATTTGTGCAATCGAGGGCTTGTGCATTTCCCAGAGAGTTCGCATGCATCGCTGAAACTGCTCGAGCCCCCAGGTGTCATCCTCGATACCCCTCCCCGACCGCCGCTTAACTCCATCGTCAGGGCGGGACGAGCGACTGGGAGCAAGATCGTACCCCGCCGAAAACCCAAGACCTGAACCCCGAACGATCACAGAGTGCACGGATTGATCGTCGTCTGCCTCCCAAAGCGCTGCTTGGAATTCTTCGAGCAGTGCGAGCGAGAGTGCGTTTCGCTGTTTGGGCCGGTTGAGTGTCACACGGGCCCGATTGCGATCAACTTCATAGAGGATGTGTTCGTAGGTGCTTTTGTCTGCCACGCCGGCCTCCGATTGAGTCGCCGACTATACTCGATTCACGGCACATGCTCGACCGCAACTCCGGTCAATCACTCCCAGGTCGGGTGGTTGGGCTGGCATGCTCGGCATTAAGAGACCATCTTTCGCGCTTCAATCGATCGCATCAGTCAGGGAGTGTCAGGAATATGCCGGAGCCTATCCGAGCCTATCTCGTCGCCAATGCGCGATTCCACGACACGGATTTTGCTCGCCTCGCCCTCTTGGGACTCCTTGCAGAGAACCCCGATATTCGCACTCACGTCTCCGACAGCTACGCGAATACCAAGGCCATCGCGGAATCCGATTTCCTGATCACCTATACCTGCGACTTGAGACCCAGCGAAGCAGAGGAGGAGGCTCTCCTCGAATTCGTCTCGTCGGGGAAGCGCTGGATCGCTCTCCATGGCACAAACGCCATTCTCGATTTCACCGCCAAGGGCCTCAAATGCCCGCGCGAACACACGACGTTCATGGAAACTCTGGGGAGCCGCTTCATATCTCACCCTCCCGCACAGCCCTACCAGGTCACAGTTTCGGACCCTGAGCACCCACTGGTGGCGGGCATGGAAAGCTTTGAAACCGACGACGAGCTCTACCTTTGCGAGTATTACGGCGAGGTTCAGCCGCTCCTGGAGACTCGCTTTACCGGAACCTTCGAGGCTGGATACGTCGAGAATGATTGGCCCAATGATGAGCCGAGGCTGGTCGCCTATACCCACCCCGTTGGCCAAGGCGAAGTTCTTTATATCACCCTCGGCCACTGCTGCGGCCGATACGATATGCGTCCGATTCGAGAGGTCGCGGAGGTCGTTCGCGGATCCTGGGAGAATCCGGTCTTCATCGATTTGCTGAGACGCGGACTTCGTTGGGGAGCGGGGACCCTCTAGTCCTCTCTCAGCCGCAACGCCCAGAGCCGAGCGGCGACCAGCCCCTCACTCAATCGCTGAGTCGGCGACTCGATCTAATCCTCGGCGACGGGTGACCAGGCGACGGGAAAGACGTCGGGAAAATCAGCCAGGAGCTGACCCGAGCGAGGCTCGTGCTTATAAAGGTCCCGGGGATCGGGAATGATCTGGCCGATCCGGTGCAGGTAACGCACATCGTCACCGGCCCAAAGCGAAGCATGGGCGCGGCGCTGCATTTTCGAAACGATATTTCCTCCAGCGGCGTGAAGGATATGCCCGTGAAATAGAATCACGTCCCCGGGTTCATAATCCCAACCCATGATGTCGTAAGAATCCCTATGCGCCTCGATATCGGGCACTTTGGGCAGACTATTATCACGGATCCCACTGAAATAATTCCAGTCCTCGTAAGCCTCGACTCCGAGCATGGGCTCCCCGGGACGAGCCTCAGCGAGCATCTCGCGTGCATGGGTATCCAGATCGGGATCACGACCCGCCAGGGGCGAGTAAGTCACGTTCCAGAGGTGAGATCCGCGCACGACTTCCAGGCTGACGTCTCGCGGAACCCTATCGGGCGAAACCCACGCACGAATCAGTTCATGTCCGTCGAGGTTGTAGTAGCAGGTGTCCTGATGCCAAGGAGTTGGAGGGAAGAGACCTTTGGGCTTGAAAAAGAGCTGGTCCATGTAGAAACGAACCTGACTCCTGAGAGCTCGACCCACAATTTCGGCTATGGGAGATTCATCCACGATCTGGCGAAGGGCGGATGCCTTGGCCGCCGGAAATTGATCCACTCGAAGGGTACCCAGGCTCTCGGACATCACATCGGGTTGCTCGATCGCTTCATCCACCCCTGCTCGAAGAAGGTCTACCCATTCTTCTGAAAGGACCTCCTTGAGCAGGACAGCACCATCTCTGTGAAAGGCCTCGATCTCTTCTTCAGTGATCTGACGCAGCGGCTTGTTTCCCATCATCTCACGCTACCTCACACCCTATGGGCCAACCACACCACACCGGGCCAACCAGAGTCCACGCCCTGCCTCACCAAAATTGTTCGACCCGGAGCCAAAGCCCTGGGGCCGGCATGCTAGTTTTTTTATTCAGGACGGCTCTTGCCCGCCTCATCTCAGAGAATACGTCCGCCCAGTATGCGGCTACGACGACCCGCTAAATGAGGTTTAGTATGGCTCTTCGAAAGATCGTAAAAAATATCGCCTGGATCCTGTTGGGCGCGCTGCTTGGTTCAGCAGGCCTATTTTGGGCCCAGATCCAACCTGAGCGTGCTGTGCGAATCCAAGGCGAACACGAGCTCGAAGCGGCTTTCTCAGAGCTTGCTCGGGCCGTCAAGGAATCGGGAGATTTCGTCCAAGGCCATCAGTGGTATGGCTCCGAACGCGAGCAGGCCGAAGCCTATCGACACATCGCCCGGATCATGATGAACGTCTTACCAGCGAGTCTTTTGATCGATCCAGATTTTCCCTATTTCTTTGAGATTGGACCGTTCTCGAAATCGGGAATGGACAACTCGGATCAACGCTACTTGACGACGACCGTCAATGGGTCAGGCACATATCGAATCTGGGGAAGCCGAGGCGGAAGCCGTCGCCTGGACGTTTCTCTCTACGAACAGGATGCCCTATCCGGATCCCTGGCGACCCTCACCAGCGAGCAGTTGAGCGTCGAGGACGACGGCAGCTTCGAAATTATTCTCGGGGGGCCTTCGCGTGAAGGCAACTGGCTCCCTATGCAAACGGGTGACCTTCGCTTGATGGTGAGGCAAGTCCACTCAGACTGGGCCGACGAACTTCCGGGCGAGGTCCACATCGATCGAATCGACGAGAGTCGCCCCGTCTATCCCGAATTAGATCGCCAAGAAATGGCCGCACGCCTGATCGAGGCCGCCAATCTACTCGCGCTCAACGTTAGACGCTGGCCCGAATACAGCCGAACCCGGATCCAGGGCCTGATTCCGGTGAATACCCTCACCGCGCCCCGACCTGTCGGCCAAACCGGGGGATTGGCCGGGAGACTCATGGTTGCTGGGCACTTCGACCTGGCCTCGGACGAAGCGCTTCTCATCAAGACCTGGCCCAGCCAAGCCACCTACCAGGGGATCCAACTCGGCCACCACTGGTGGGAGTCCATGGACTACGCCAATCGCCAGTCCAGTCTCACTGCGGATCAGGCGAGAGAAAGCTCGGATGGCGCGCTCTATTTCGTTGTTTCCGAAAGCGACCCCGGGGTGGCCAACTGGTTGGACACCGAAGGGTTTCGCCGGGGTGTAATTTTCATGCGCTTCGATGGGCTCGAAGGTCAAGAACTTGAGGAAGGCAGGGAGCCCACCGCATCCCTGATTAAACTGAATGCTCTCCAGGGTTACCTACCCGCCGACGAGGCGCTCTTCTCCTCTACTCAGCGAGCGGCACAGATCGCCACAAGGCGACGCCACGTTCAGCGCCGCTTCGGATTCTAGCGCGAGTCGACCCGAGCGGTCTCAGCCACCCAAGTTCATCGACTTCGGCGGGCGCACGACGATGTCTGCCAAGTTCACTTCGATGGGTTGATTGACGGCGAAGAGTACTGCTCTCGCTACATCATCGGGGTGACCGAGCACTTGCTTCATTTTGTTTGCAAGAGTTTCGAGTACTTCCGGCGGAAGTCGCTCCCCCTGTGTCAACTCGACATCGATTCCCGCCATCTTCGCAACTCCTTCAACGAACTGAGTGTCGAAATGGCGAGCAAAATTGGTCGCGATCACTCCCGGCATCACATTCGTCACACGAATAGTATCGTCCTCAAGTTCCTCGCGAAGCGTGGCCGAGATCGCATTCACCGCATGCTTCGTCGAGCCATAAACCCCCGAGTTATTGCGCTGGGCTGCGATTGAGGAGATGTTGACGATCTGACCCTCAGCGTTGCAGTCTCGCATCGCCTTGACCGCCGACTGGCAGCCGACGAGCAGCGCCAGAATATTTGTCTCGAGCATGGTCCGCCAGTTCTCGGCGTCGCCCTCCATAATCGATGCGGGGAATCCGACGCCCGCATTATTGACCATGATGTCGAGCCGACCGGTAGAGTCCACTGCCGACTGAATCAAGCTACGAACCTGAGCCGGATCACGAATATCGGCGGTAATGACCTCGGCTCGACCGCCGGAGCCCTCTATTCGTTTTTTCGATTCGAGCATAGATTCTTCGGTTCGCCCCGATAGAAAGACGATCGCGCCGGCTTCCCCAAGTTGCTCAGCAATTGAACAGCCTATGCCACTAGACGCACCGGTTACAACGGCGGTCTTACCATCGAGGGTTTTAGTTGTGCTCATCTCATGAAATCCTTTGCATAAAGCAAGTCAGTTAAAAACGGGGAATCTTTACTTCATCAAGAAGGAGGAAGAAGAAGAGTTTCGACTTTCTCGAGAAATTCCTGTCGATCAGGCGCACCGATTAGTCCCATGATCATCGCTGCATCTTTTCCGACCGGGTTATGAACCGGCGTCTCTGTCGTAGCGCACTGGTAGATCTTGTCGGCTACTTCCTGGGGATCCGACGAGTCACCTCCCTCTCGAGTAGCTCCGGACGAGAAGTGCTCTCGCAGATGTTTCGCATACTCGACAAGTTCGTTGTCTCCGTTGGACATCTCTTCGTCATCGACGTTTGAGAGGAAAGCTGTTTTTCGATACACACCCGGCGCTACAGATTTCACCCGGATACCTAGAGGCTTACACTCCCAGTAGAGGGCTTCAGTGAACCCCTCGGCGGCGAATTTGGCCGAGCAATAATTCGTCTCGACGGGCAACCCCAAGATGCCTGCCATCGAAGTCACGTTAATTACGCAGCCCTCGCCACGCCGACGCATAAGAGGGAGAACCTCACGGGTCACTCGCATCAAGCCGAACACGTTAATGTCGTATAACGACAAGATCTTCTCGTCGGTCGTCTGTTCGAGGAGCGCCCGACCGCCTCGGCCAGCGTTATTGACGAGCACATCAATCGCTCCAAAACGCTCAATCGACGCGTCGACGGCTGCTCGGATGCTCTCACCATCAGTAACGTCGAGCGGCGTCACGAAAACCGAATCGAGTTCGGCGAGGTCCCCCTGATCATCCAGCGAGCGCATGGTCGCCACGACATTCCACCCCTCCTGCTGGAAGGTTTTTGCCGCAAGGCGACCAATGCCAGTAGAACATCCTGTGAGCAGTACGGTTTTCGGCGCCATGTCAAACTCTCCGATATCGGCTCTTCCGCTCGCCCTGAGGCCGACAGAATCTCTTCGCACCGAATGACGGAATGCTCACTGCCCTCCGCGTCCGGAGCAAAATTATGCTTTGTTGCATCCTCGCTGAACCTGACATAATCTCGCATTTGTGTCAACCGGGCCTCCGGGGAACACACACACCGGCGCATGGCGCCGGGGGATTGGACACAGCAAGGAAAAGACCATGGACTGTGAACCTCACGCCCAAGAACTCTCCGAGAGCCCCTTTCCCCGAGGTGAAGAGGCCCTTCGTTCATTTCTATTGGACTCCGTCGGCTCCATCGCCGAAGTCATCAGTCAATCGGCCGAAATAAGCGAGGGCACTCGGACCCTCGCCCCAAAAGCCGCGGAGGCCCTGAGAACGAGTGGGCTTACCGCGATGAAGAGTCCACGATCTGCAGGCGGCGCGGAAGCTCATCCCACGATTCAGATGGATGTGATCGAAGCGGTCACAAAACTCGACCCGGCCGCGGGGTGGAGCCTGCTCGTCGCTTCGGGGATCGCAGCCCGGGTCCTTTCCGCCCTGCCCGACGACGCTGCTCGGGAGCTTCTCGGGTCCGAGAGTTTTCCCTTGTTTGCCGGAAGCCTAAAGCCCACCGGAAGCGCTCGGCGGGTGGACGGGGGTCTCGAAGTCTCTGGTCGATGGGCGTGGGCCAGCGGTGTCCGTCATGCGGACTATGCGGTTGCCCCTGCTTTTTTCGAGGATCAACCGGGCGTAGCCTGGGTAGTGGCTCCCCTGAATACAGTCGAAATCCATGACGCGTGGTTTTCACTTGGCCTCAAAGGAACCGGAAGCACTGAATTTTCGCTGGATAAGGCATTTATTCCCCAGAGGTTTGCCTCATTAACTGGCAAACCGGTTCGAGGGGGCGCGCTCTACCGACTGGGTTACGGATCAGCCGCTCATGAACACGGGATATTTGCCTACGCCCTCGGACGCGCCGCACTCGATGCTGCCGTAGCGGCGGCGGAAGAGAAGGTGCGGGGTTACGCCGTGGGCAAGGGCATAGCCCACCGCGAGATATTTCAATCAGCGGTCGCCGAAGGCGAGCTACGACTCCGATCCTCCAGGCTCTTGATGGCGGATACAGCCACGCGACTCTTTGACTCGGCGGTGGAAGCGGAAGCGCCGATCGCACTACAGGCCGAGGCAAGGGCCGCCTCGGCCTTCTGTACAAACGAGGCGATCGAAGTGACCACTCAGATCTTCCGGATCTTGGGAGGCGACTCCGTAATGCAGGGAAGCCCCATGGAGCGAATTTGGCGCGACCTGATGACCGCCCAAGCCCACCTCTTCGTCAGTCAATCTTCCTATGAAGCGCTGGGCCGACTCCGACTTGGACTGAGTGAGGAGGCGCCCCTTGGCTAGAATTTTTCGGTCAGGCTCAGTCAAGCCGCTGGGTCTATATCGCCGCGGAAGCTATGCCCCGATCTCGCGTGAACATTGAAAATGTCAAAACTCAAACCTGACAACTCGATATCCTTGTGCAAAGATTTTCGGATGGCGCAAGAAGCCCAAGAAGACTCCAAACGTGCACTGATCGCCGCAGCCGCGATCAATGTTTTTTCAGCTACGGGTTTCGCTCGTACGTCCATGGCTAGCATCGCGAATGAAGCGGACATGTCTCGACCGGCGCTCTACCAATATTTTCAGAACAAGGGCGATATCTTCGGATATGCGTTCACTGCTCTGGTCGAAGGTGCGGCGGACGACGCCCTCGCGGCACTCGAACAGGAGGGTTCTGTAGCCGACCAGCTTGACGGGTTTCTTCAGAACTTCGACGGTGCCTTCTGGGAGCGAACTTCCGCCTCCCCTTATGGTGATGAACTGCTCAGTGCGAAATCCGAGTATGCACCCCGTGCGGTGGGCACCGCCATGGCCCGAATTCGCCGTGGTCTTGAGAGCTATCTGAAGCAGGTGGGGCCTCCGGGCCGATCCACTCGGATCCAGAAAAAGCGGCAGGGCTGGATCGACATGCTTGAGTACTCGCCGAGGGGATTCAAACTCGACAGGCCCTCCATCGGTCTCTATCGCCAACGGCTGAGTGCACTCGCCAAGAGCATTGCAGCCGACTGTGAAATGGAGCTGCGCTCAGTCTAAGCGGAAACTCCCCGAACAAATTTTTGAAATGTTCCGAGACCGGAGTAAATGCGTGTACCGACTTTTTTCTGCCGAGAACAGCGTTTTCTCAGCGAAGGTCCGAGCATATTTACGTTTCAAACACGGCCAGAGCGATCTGGGCTCGGGCTATGAGGATATCCTGGTCACGCCCGAACTGATCGCCAAACTTCTCATACCTCGATCGGGTAGCCCTGCCCTGCCCCAGATCGAGACGCCAGACGGCGATTGGCTTCAGGATTCAAGCGAGATCATCGATCACTGTGAGCGCTCGCATAGACAGATCGCCGTGATCCCAGATGCCATAGAGCGCCCGAAACAGCGGCTTGCGAGTTACCTCGTCGAGCTCCTCTCCGATGAATGGCTAATCGTGCCGGCCTGTTGGGAACGGTGGTTCTTCAGCGAAGACGGGCGTGAGCCGAGCCATCGCGCATTCAACGAGCAGCAATGGGGTGCGATCTTCGGTGCCGGGAAAGACGGCCTTGCACGCCGGGCGGCAGGGGCGAAGTTCTTCGAATCGGCTTTCGGCATATCTGAGGCCAAAACCCAGCCCAGGGGACCCTATGCCGGATTGATTCATCTGGGCTGCACCCCAGCGACCCAGCCCGCCTGGCAGAAAAGCCTGCAACGGATTCTCCAAGCCCTCGAGATCCACTTCGGGCAGCACGACTATTTGCTTGGCGGCCGCCCCTCGCTCGCAGACTACAGCCTGCTGGGCCCGCTCTACGCCCACTTTTACCGCGATCCCGTGCCAGGCTTTGCTTTGCGGTGTTTTTATCCGCTTATTTGCGAATGGGTCGAACGCACCAACGCCGAGGGCTGCCTCAACGCTCGCCGCTATGGGCAGAAGCTCTACAGCGTGGGGTCAGACGGATCTCTCATGGGTCGAGAAGCGATGAGCGACGGAGGCGATTGGTTGGCCGACGATGAGGTTCCGGAGACACTCGATCCCATCTTCGAGATATTCTTCGACGAGATGTGGCCTTTTCTATGCGCTTCGACCGACGCTTTTAAGGCCTTCCTCGAAGGCGAGGATCACAAGGTCGGAGGCGAGTTGCCACGCAAAACGTTCACGGCTTCTCCCGGCTTTGAGCATTTCCAAACCGGAGAGGGAGCCCTGACAGCCCCCTTCGAGATCGGCGGTATTCAGGCAAGACGAATGGTCGTTCCGAACCAGATATGGATGCTGCAACGCATCGAGGGGGCGATGCGAGGCGCTCCACGCCAGACCCTTGAACCCTGGTTGGCCCGTTTCCCTGCGGCTTCCGAATGGCTTTCCCTCGGCGACCGACTCAAGGGCTGCGCGATCCGTAAACAGGGCGGCCAATTTTTCTCGGACTTCGACCCGCAGGCCATATCCGCATCCAAGACCTAGATCCTGTTTTCTCAAAAACAGGAGCGGCTTGTGCGCCTGGCTAGCTCGATCCGCTTGCCAAATGAAGCGCGATCAGGGGCAGGTGCTGCCTGCCGATATACAACTCTTCGTCGATCTTAACCACGATCCCAGGAAGAGCGGAACGGCGAACTTCGGCGGGGCCCTCCTGCCCAAGAACAAGACCATGCGTCTTCAATGCCGCGGCCAATGCTTCCCGGAGATCCTCGTTTTTCAGCTCTTCCGGGGTATACCTTTCAAGGTCGGCCCGCCGATTGCGCAGCCGGAAATGCTTGTGGAGCGCACCCCGTGACTGGTCTTCTCTTGGCGGCAGGCTTCCAGCTCTTCGAGGCTCTACCTCAACCCACTCGGCTTCCAAATCGTAGCGATCCAGAAGCGATTTCAACGCGGGGAATGCCAGTAGACTATCCAGGCTTCCGTCTACGCCGATGCTAATGCTCTTGGGCCTTGGCTGGTCGATTGAGGTCGAGGAGCCGACCGCGTAACCAATATCGGGCGCTGGACCGGACTTCCCCGCCAACTCCCAACCCAGTCGTGGCAGGTGCTCTCGGCCGAAATACATCTCACCATCGAGGACATAGGTCGGCACGCCGTAGACACCTGCAGCGAAGGCCTCTTGCTGAAGTCGGGCGTTGAGCGCGAACCCTTCGGACTGAGCCCAGTTGGCGAACCCCTCACCATCGGCCCCTGCCGCCGAGAGAGCGCCGGTGACGACCTCCATCGCCTCGGGGTCGAACTCGCGCTTCCAGAATGGAAGACAGACGAGATCCATAAATCGATCCATGATCGAACGGTCGTGATCCCTCGCCCAGAGCATCGCCGTAGCGACTAGATGGGTATCCCAAATCTTTTTCGTTCCGCGAACGATCCGGCTGTCTAGATTCGCGTAGCGACGGCAATCGTAATAGGCGTATTTCACACCCGACCACTGTCCGGCCGTACGATTTTGCTGCGCCACCTTACCCGCCTTGTCGAGTTTGGCACTGCCCAGATAACTGGGGATATCCAAGACAAAGGGCCTCCAATCGAAGGTGACTCCAAGTTCGCGTTCCAATGCGCGGGTAGGTTCCACCGCCAGGTAGGCGTAGGGGCTCTTGAAATCGAAATACACGATAAGCGGCGAGGATGACTGCAGCGCTTCCAGGGCCATGAGTCGGCGGATTCCTTTAACTGACAAAACCGAGCAACTCGGGAAATTGTATGGTGACCGATCCCGCCCTGCAAAGTCTTCGGCCCTCTCTTGTCTCCGGAGAGTCAGCACAGACGCGCGGCACGGCGCTGGTCCAGGGCATGGGCCGACCCGATGACAAATTGCTCCGGACGGAGTCCTCTGCGGGTCAACCAAATTGGTTCCCTCGAAAAGCTTCCCAGACCGGGTCATTTTGACGATTCGTTCTGGTATCTGACGTTTTGTCGCGGCAAAACCTGATGCATACTGAGGCCGAGAGGTGAGACTATTCCATGACTCGCATAGACCCGATTGACGTTCTTATCGTCGGCGCAGGAGCCTCTGGCGCCGCGATCGCCTGGAGCCTTGCTGAGACCGGGATGCGAATCGTCTGCCTTGAGCAAGGCGACTGGCCGAACCCGAGCGACTACCCGAGCACCCAGAGGGAGAGCGAGATCCTGCAATTGGGCCCTCACTCCTACAACCCCAACACCCGACGCCGGCGCGAGGACTACCCCATCAATGTCAGCGATTCACCCATTTCCATCGCGAACTACAACGGTGTCGGCGGCGGAACAGTGCTTTACGCGGGGCATTTCCCTCGCTTCCATCCTTCGGACTTCCGGACCAAGACGCTCGACGGGGTGGGTGACGACTGGCCCCTCGACTACGAAAAGCTAGAACCGTTCTACGCGGAGAACGATCGGATGGTCGGCGTGGCCGGCCTTGCTGGAGACCCAGCCTACCCGCCCAAGGAAGTTCAATTGCCCCCTGTCCCCCTCGGCCGGGTCGGCGAGAAGTTGGCCAATGGCTTCAACCAACTCGGCTGGCACTGGTGGCCCTCGGACAGCGCAATCGCCACTCGTCCCTATCAGGGACGGGACCAGTGCGTGAACCTTGGACCCTGCATGAGCGGTTGCTCCCAAGGTGCCAAGTCAAGCACCGACCTGACCTATTGGCCCGCTGCAGAGCGTGCAGGCGTCGAATTGCGAACTCGGTCCCGGGTGCGCGAAATCCTCGTGGACGATCAAGACATGGCAACCGGCGTGATCTACTACGACGCGGACGGCAACGAAAATCGTGCTGACGCAGAGATCGTCGTCCTTGCTTGTAACGGCATCGGTACTCCACGCCTGCTTCTCAATTCAAAATCGGCCCATTTTCCTGCTGGGCTCGCGAATCGATCTGGGCTCGTCGGAAAAAACCTCATGCATCATCCCTATGCTTACGTACAAGGTGTCTTTGCCGACCCTCTGGATAGCTATAAGGGCCCGATCGGTTGTGCCCTATGGAGTCAGGAGTTCTACGAGACCGATTCAAGCCGGGGCTTTCACCGAGGCTACACACTGCAATCGAGCCGTGGTTTTGGGCCAGTGACAACAGCGTTAATGGGGCTGGGGAACGGCAGGGTTGGCTGGGGGTCGGAGCATCACGAAACATTCGGTGCGTATTTCAATCGTGTGGCTGCCCTTTCGGCGATCTGCGAGGACCTTCCCGAACACCACAACACGGTCACTCTTGATCCGGAGCTCGTGGACTCCGATGGAATCCCAGCACCCAAAATCAACTACACACTGGGCGAGAACAGCCGCAGAATGCTGAGGCACGGTGCCGAGCGGGCCAGTGATGTCCTCAGAGAAGCTGGGGCGCGTGATATCATCGTGCAATCGCCACTGCCCAACGCCGGGTGGCACCAACTCGGAACGGCGCGTATGGGCGTTGACTCGGAGGATTCGGTGGTCAACGAGTGGGGCCGCTCCCACGATGTCAAGAACCTCTTCGTCGTGGACGGGAGCATCTTCGTCACCTCGGCCGGCGTGAACCCCACTCCCACGATCCAGGCACTAGCGCTTTATATCGCCGACCAGATAAAGAGTCGCCTGGCCAATCTCTTCGACTAACAAGGACGATCATGGCCGATGGGCACGACGAAAAACCGAACAAGGTGGAAGCAGGCACCGAGCGAGGCCTGCTCCTCTCCCTAGTCGAGACGTTGATTCCTTCGTCCAAGGCGAACGGCGCCATGCCCGGGGCTTCGCAACTCGCGGAGTTTCGAGAGATGCCCAGCGAGGAGGCGCAACTCGTCTACGGGCCTCTCCTGGATCTGATCCTTGATCGCAGCCCCCAAGAGGCCGGAGAGAATTTCGCATCCCTCGACCTCGACACTCGGGAGGAAATCGTCAGAGGGCTCGGGGCGGACCATCCCGAGGTGATTGGGAGCGCCGTCAGCCAGACCCTCATTCGCTACTACGGCGCCGAGGCCGTGGTCGAGGCCCTGGGTCTTGAGGCTCGACCGGCCCATCCGGGAGGCTACGCCCTGGCAGAAACCAACTGGTCCCTGCTTGGACCGGTGAGGGCGATGGAGCCGATCTACAAACCCGGGCCCGAACGCGAAGAAGAAGAGGGCTGAGGGGACCAGCGCGGTTATGCCCCCGGGGGCCAAAAGGCCGGGAGGGTGGCGAGAGTGCCCTCCCACCCTCTGAACGCATATTCCTGGTGTAAAAGCCCTACTCCTCCGACACCAAACGGTTCCTGGTGCCACCTCCTTAGTAGGTACAAATTCGCTTTACGCCAGAGGGGACGACCAACGATGAGTTCTTCGGAACTGAACAAAGCAGCGAGAGTGCTCGTACTCGCCGCGGGCATCGTCCTGGCAGGCGGCATCTGGCTTCTCGTGTCCGGCACGGGAGCGGCCTAGGGCCAAGAGGGCCACCGGGTCAGCAGCGAGATCCCGGCGATCAACCGCCCAAGCAATCCGGATTGGGTTGCTGTCTTCGCGCCCTTCGCCGCCGACGGGCCGAGTGAGACTGCTGCGCAGCCGCAGCCTCGGCACTCGCTAGAGAAGCCCGGGCTCTGCAATGGGGAGCCAGATCTCGTTGCGGCGCATAAACCAGGGTTTGAAGGGCGGGTCGTAGCGCGCCCAGACCGGCTCGCCCACCACCTCAAAACCGCGCTGGGAAATCCAGGTCTGAAGCCTCGATAAGTTTTTTTCGTAATTAGACTGACTCCAGAACCCGGAGTAACGGACGCAAGCGAAGCGTCCGCCCTGCTCTGACCGAATTTCGATCCTTTCATCTCCGGGCGCGGGGAGGCTCCCCAGGGTGTATTCCGACGGCATCAGGAACGCGACCTTGTAGCGGTCTCCCTTTGCCTGTTGGGTCACCGGAGTCGTCATCGCGATCTCCTGGGACGGCTCGTTGCTCCCCGAGATGTATCGAAAGAGCATCCGAAAAGCGTTGCTCCCCACGTCATCGAACTCTCCAGGGAGCACCGTTTCAGCGACCACCACCGACGGGTAATCGCGGACCTCAAACACACCGTCACTTTCCGTGACCTCGTAAGCCCGGCTCTCATAGCCCACGGCTTCGAAGCTCGAGAAGAGACCTCCTAAAACACCGACCAAGAATAATCCTCTCGTGACCATCCGATCTCCGATCCGAGCCCGCCGGGCCCACACGATTCTGCCACCGGCCCCCCGAGCCCTGCTGGGCGGGCGGTCCACCGGTCGCTTGATCAACCAGGACCCAAGGCTAGTCGACAAAATTCCATTTGTATAGTTTTTATCTTAACATTTATCGACTTTTGGCAAAACTGTTCAGATGCTTTTCAAGTCGTACCGAGATTCCGTACACCCCCGGACGCCTCCCGGGACCGCCTGCCCCGGACTCTGCCCGAGGAAACCCAGACCAGAGACGGCGTGTCCTTCGACCACTCCGCACCCCGCCCTCGGCCAAAGACGCAACCCAAGGCGCAGCCATCGCTCGGGCCTTCTCGACGCCGACCCGGGCTTTTGCAGAGGCGCGTTTCCATCGAGGCGACCCATGGCATAAAGGTGCCCACCCCTTGCCCGGATAGATTGTTCCCGGAGCCGAATCAAAACCCGCGTGCATCCAGCACGAATAGAAATGAAAACAAGATGAAAACCTCAGAGACTCGAATCAATCAAGGCCCCATCGCCATCATCGGCGCGGGCATAGCGGGCTTGTCTGCTGCAGCCCGCTTAAGGGAGCAAGGCAGAGAGGTCGTGGTTTTCGAAAAGGCTCGGGGGACCGGCGGAAGGGCTTCGACACGCCGCAGCGATTGGGGCGGCTTCAACCACGGCGCGCCGAACTTCACCTGCTCAACCCCAGAGTTTTCTCACAAACTAAAGGACTGGTGCCGGAGGGGAATCGCCGAGCCGTTGAGGGATCCCATTTTTACCTTGTCGCATGGGGAAAAAACTCTCTCCAAAGAAGAGCCTCTCCACTACCGAGGCATTCCTGGCATGAGCGCCCTGGTCCGAGATCTCGCGAGCCGAGTGAAAATTCATTTTTCTACGCGGGTCCACCAAATCCATGGATCGCCGGGCGATTGGCGACTGACCCTTGAGGGGGGCGAAGACGTATCGGGATTCGGTGCAGTCGTGGTAGCGACTCCAGCACCTCAGGTCACCGCACTACTCACGATATCTCGACACCTGAGTTCTCTTGTTTCCAAGATTGAGATGGAACCCGTTCACTCGCTGATGCTCTATTTCGATAGCCCCTTGGACCTTGGATTCGCGATGGCTCGAATCAAAGACTCTCCCTTGGCCTGGATGAATCGAATGCCAACCGAAGGGACTCCGTCCGGAGAGTCCTGGGTGCTGCAATCGAACCCCGAGTGGAGCGCAGAGAATATGGATACCCATCTCGAAGAAGTCAGCCAACTCTTACTCGGAGCTCTAGGCCAAGCGACCCGTCGAAAACTACCCATGCCGAGTTCGTGGGATACTCACCCTTGGCGCTTTGCCCGGGCGACCCAACCTCTCGGCCAACCCTTTCTTTGGCTTCCTCAATCGGGCTTAGGAATTTGCGGAGACTGGATGCAGGGGGCCGGAATCGAGCACGCTTTCAACAGCGGCCTCGGCCTGGCCGGGGCGATCAACCCGGCTCTCATAAGCCTGAACCCCTCCCGATTCCCCTCCCCTCCCCCCCGGTCCGAACCAAGGAGGGCCATCTGGATGAATTTTCCTGTGTGGGTAAGTGCTTAGGCCTCGGTCTTCATGCGCTTATTGAAGTCCCAGGAGGTCAAATTTCGGGCATGGAGAGCGATGGCCACCTCGCTCTCGACCTTATCGAGCAGCAACCGAGCGAAGGTGGACCCAGTCGATCCGTGATAGCGGCGGATCAGACCCCGGAGAACCTCCTCTCCGCGATTCGGATGCAGGGTTGCCAGCGCGGAACCGCGCACTCCACGATAGGGAGGGGCTTCCACCGAGACCTCGAACGCGCATTTCCCATCCTTTGAAAGGCGTGCAGCCAGACCAGACCCTCGCTGGGTGGCACACCATAGAGTCTCTCCTTCTCGCAGGTACCAAAGTGATGCGATGAGCGGGTAGCCCGATGCTCCTTGGCAGGCGATCCGTAGAGGTATCGTCGACTCGTCCAAAAAAAATCTTGCCTGATCGTTTGTCCAGGGACCTTTGATTTTCATGACACCCTCAGCGCGAAACCGCGCGGTCAACGACCAGAAGTGCCACACGCTGCTCAAGTTCATCGAGGCTTCCGATTCGTTCTACCGAACTGGGGATCTCGAGATCGACCGCACCCGATCCGCCAATCCAGAGGTTGACGTCGGCGGGCATTCCTCCACGCAACGCTCGCACCACTCTATTCGCCTGAGCTGTCGGGAGTGTGACCAAGCTCAAAGCCAGAGCCGCTGGGCGAGATTGGTCGACTGCCTCAAGGAGATCTTCCACAGGAATATCAGTACCGAGAAAGAGTGGATTCGCTCCTGCGCCCAGAGCGGTCAGAGCCGCTATGAGAAGACCGAACTCGTGTCGTTCTCCAGTGGGAGTTGCGAAAATAATTCTTGGGCTCAGAACCGAGCTGGCTGTGGGCTGAAGCGCTGACCCGAGCAGGGATCGAAAGAGTCCGCTCGCCAGATGCTCTGAGGCAATGCCCATTTCTCCCTTCGACCAGCGCTCGCCGATTTCGTACATCAGGGGGAGAGCGATCTCGCGAGCAAACCGTGCCGGCCCCAGAGTCGCGAGTTGCAAAGAGAGTGAGCGTTGAGCAGTCACGTCGTCAAGATTTTCGAAGGCTTTCAAAATGATGTCGAAGTCGGCGCTCTGCTTGGTGTCAACCGCACTGGATTGTTGGCGCAACTCGGCGGCGTCCATCTTCGCAACCTTACCGATACGATTGCCTGCATCTACCGCAGCCTTGACGAGCTGCAGCCGCTCGAGTTCGGCCGCGCTGTATCGCCGAGTACCGCCGGGAGTTCGGAAGGGGCGCACGATCCCATGGCGATTCTCCCAGGCCCGAAGGAGTTCCGGGGAGAGCCCCGTCAGCCTGGAGACTGTGCGGAGGGGATAGGTCTGTTCGGCTCGGTCAGTCTCTTGTTTTGTCATGGATTAATTCTATACAGAAAATAGTTTTTGTACGAATTTATTTTCTGGAAACGCCCAAGGATTGCACGAACGGAGCTAAGTGCTCGAAATCCCTCATATTGACGAGAAGGCGTCCCAGTATATGTAAACAGTTTTAATATTCTGTATAGTTTTTATCTTGACAGAAGGATAGATATGTAGCAATTTGAGAACTCAACAGGCAGCGGAAACCAAACGCAAAGAGCCCCTAGCAAAACAGTCCATAAGGAGAGTAACCATGAGCGAAATCAGCATTCTGACCCTCGGCGCCCAGACCGCCTTCATCACAGCTGCTGGCCTCTACATCTACGCCCGGGAGCGCTTCGTCGCCCCCGCCGCGGCACACCCGGTGCCTGTGCCGGTGGACATGATGGCCAGGGAACACGCCGGGGAAGAGATCCTCATCCAAGCGGCATGATCTTGGCTCACGGCTCCCCCAGAGCCCGTGGCCAGCGGCGAGGTCAACACTCATTCCACCCTATTTGAGTTTGATCTCGTCGCATCCCGCCCGCCGGAAATCGGGATAAAGCCCAGGCCGAAAGAGTGGTTCCAGAACGTCCCGCCAGGAAGTGGGCTAGGAAGTCGTCGATGAAGCCGCCGAATCGGGCCCTAGGCCAGATGCTCCTCGAGGGCGCACAGCACCCTCCCCGGCTCGGGTCGTCGCTGAAAGTTCTCGGATTGATCGATCCAACGGACGACGCCAGCCGCATCGGCCAGAATGGTGGTGGGAACCGGAAGCCCGGAGAGCCAACCCCCGCCCTGGGTCGCCAGAGCAATGAGCCCGAGAACCGCACCGCTCGGCCAGCCCAACACGAAGCCCATGCGATTGGCTGGGATCTGAACTTGCTTGATTCGGATAACCCAAAGCGCGAAGGTTCCGTGAACGACAAGAAGCGCGACCACACCCAGTAGAGGTTCTTTCATTTTAGAAAGGCTGGATCATCGCCAATTGCTCGACAACGAGTGGCGCCGGCCCCCCCAAGCGTGTCCAGATCACCGCACCGCCGGTCTTATGACTGGCGGGTTGGACTCGAAACACCAATCCCGCCAGCGTTTAAACCTCATTAAGTCAGGGAGCAACTAACTCAGAGGCCTTGAATTTCATTCACGAAGGGTGTGAGCCTACCACCTCGCCACTTGGAGAATAGATTTTTCGGCCCCGGCGTTTCTTCGGGACTCCCCCGAGGTGCCTGATCAGAGCTTTGGCTCGCGCGCCGCTTGCGCCAATTTCAGCACGGCAGGCACCGCGGGCCGAACGGCTGGACTCCTCGGCGCTGCTTCGAAGAGCGTCCTTCGTCGCGGACTCTGCCGTTACTGATCACCTGGCCCAGATACCGGAACGTTCCCAGGAGCGGTCCCCGAACCCTTGGCATGCACGGCGAGCCAATCGCGGGTTGTGTCGGCAAGAATATCGCTAAAGAGCCGCGAAGGGTCTCCAAAGAAGGCCTCGGAGGCCTCGCCATCCAGACGAAAGCGCCCCACAAGTTCGAGGGCACCGTCGAGATCAAACCCCTCGTAGTACATCAAGCGATCCGTACCCTGCATCGGAACGCCCATCACTGCAGAGAAATATTGCAAGTGCAACTCCCGTCGGTGGGCCGTCGCCGCGCCCAGAATGACGACACGTACAGAATCCCACTGGGCTGAGGTCAGCTGCTCGCTCCGCCACCGACGGATCGTTTCGTCAAGGGAACGAAGCTGGGCGCCGGCTGCTGCCGGAAGATTTTCGGTGAGGTCTGACTGCTGGGAACGAGCGAAGCGAAACAGCCCCTCCTTCTCGATTCGACCGGCTTCCAAGGTCTGGGTCAAAAAAGCCAACGAGGATTGAATCATGCTGTCTTGACGATTCACACTTCCTGGCCCGGGAAACCGGCCAGGTGTAATCGAAGGCGCAATCGATTCTAAAGCGTCGATAAACTTCTTGGCCCGCAATCGCGTGGTCGGCGACAGGTTTCCACTATCCGCCTCGGGGACGAGGAGCACAAATACAGCAAGTGGAATATGCGAGGTGATCTTCAGATTGCGATATGCGGGAGGGGTTCCGACTTTCGCTTCGGCGATCTTTTCACCGTTGAGATAGAGAAGAAGATTCGATCCCTCAACGACTATAAGCCCGGTTTTCTTGACCCGCTCGAGCATCGATTTTTGGGCGATCGAATAGTCGGCCATAAAGAGAGCATCGAGTGATCTCATCGACTCTGAAGAAGGCTCGGCCGATGCTGCGGGGAGAGAGCCTTGAACTGCCCCGAGGAAGACTACGATCGTCACCACCCCAATGATGCTCATTGCTCTCATGTTCACCTCCATGTTCTTTCTAATCATGCTATCGCCTCGAGTCGACGGATGAATTGCAAGCATGTGGCCTGTAAACGTTCTAGGACCCGTCTGCTCCCGAGGCCCGTCTCCCGGAATCCGATTCGACCACCCGAGCTCCCGTGAAGCCCACGCCCAGCGGCCGGGAATCCGTTCCAAGGCCCACATCGACTGGCGGTCGACGTGTCTGGTTCTCGAGTTGAACGACGAGTATCTGGTCGTGTCCGCTTGAAGCACGAGCACTCTCGGGAGAGAGATCGATGCGAACGCTCTCACTCCATTCATCGACGAGAATTGTCTGCGGCTGACGATCGCCCAAACTCACGCCGATCTGAATGCTCGGCTGCAGGGCAGAGATGACTCCGCGGAGCCCGAGCTCCAGGGTCGCCGGTTGAGTAATCGGCTGATTGAGAACTAAGGCGAGCCGGGCGATAGGTGCTTTGCTCCAAACGTGCTCGGGCTCCGCTCCATACCACCCATCCATCAAGTGGACACGATCCGTCGAGGCTGAGGCCACGGGGCTTTCCGATAACCGGCTTCGCTCTTCTATGAGCGCGTCTAAATCCAGCTCCTTATCGACGATCTCCTCCCCAAAACAAGAGATGCCGTCGGGGATCAGGACGTTGAAGCCGTCGACGCGAACAACAAGATCATCGGGATCCAGGCCCGAGATTTTCGCCGCGATCGCGGATCCATCCTCCAGAAAATAGAGGGCATTGGGGTCTGGGCGGGCTACCGCGATCTGGCGATCTATTCGCGAATTCAACTCTTGGACTGCAGACTGATCAAGGCGCGAATGGTAGACCGCGTCCGTTGTTCGTGAATGGGTCGCCGCCAAATAGGCGACAGACTCATAGCCATCAGGCTTATTTCTCGTAGGATGAATCCGAAATTCACCATAGCACCCCACGGCGGTCCCCCAAAAGTCAGAAACCAATTCAGTTTCCCACTCAGACCCGACTTCGCGCAGGCCATAGCGGTCCGCTGCTTTACTCCACTGGGGGTACAGGTCGACGATTTGAAGAAGGGCTGCGGCGAGCACGACTATGCTCGCGCCCCGCGGCT
This sequence comes from Myxococcota bacterium, assembly GCA_029243605.1. Lineage (GTDB taxonomy): Bacteria > Myxococcota_A > UBA9160 > UBA9160 > UBA4427 > JAZXM01. The sequence goes on along the minus strand of JAQWRT010000092.1, from coordinate 76,062 downwards.
GAAGCAGAGAGGCTGCGCCCATCAGACCGGCGAGCACGATTAGATAGAAGACGGGCCAGAAGAGCCGACCTGAACTCCGGAGCAGGTTCGCAAAAGCTTCGAGTCTATCCGGAATCGGGATTTCTAAGTTCAATCCGGCAACCCCGATACGGTTCGATAAAGCGAAGATCGTCAGCGCTACGCACATTGCCGCGAGGGGGTAAAAGCGAGGAGCCATCGCCTTTGGGATCCTGGCCCACCCTCGATGACCCTGAGAGAGCAGCCGCACTAGAACGACCCCGATCAAAAAGAGGCTGCCAAGTCCGAGATAGGCGAAGCCTTCGTAGTCCCACGGCCCACCCGGGAGGTCGGGTACGAATTGGCTGAGACCGTCGGAGTCGATCACTGCGAGAAGATTCATTCGATACAGGCCATAACCGCCGCCCGAGAAGCCTCCGCTCAGCTCGAAAAATCCAAACGCCCACAAGAGCATGGGAATCGTACAGACGACTGCCAGCCCTTCGATCAGCAGCCCCACTTTTCCAACATTCAAGAACACAGCGCGCGACAGAACATCGGCGCTCCAGAGGAGTAAGACCATCGCTAACAAGTAAGGGTTGATCCCAGCTGCGAGTACGATGAGGCCGAACCACATCAAAGATTTTCGTTCGGTACTCGAGCGGAGAGATAGATAAAGCGCGGCCAGAATTAGCCAGTGCGCAGTAAGCGCGTAGTGAACGGGGAGCCGCCAGAGCAGCGGAGGCGAGAAGAGCATGAGGAGGGTGGCACCCAGCCGAAACCAGACCTTCTCGCTGATGCGCCCAGCCAAGAGCCAAGCGAAAACAGCCTGCAGCACGAGATTCATCAACAGAAACCAGCCGAAATATTGAAAGGGCCGCGGCAGCCAGCCGCCGAGAGCTTTGAAGATGAAGGCCATCAACGGCACGCCATCGGTGTGATAAAGCGACGAAGCAAGCTCCAACCCGTAGTCGGAGCTTGCGCCTGGCGGAATCTCCCAGGGCGTATTCAGGAAAAAGGTCCAGCCGAGGTAATAGGATTGTGGATCGATCGGGCCACCATTGAGCCATGCGATATTCGTCGGGCGAAGAACATCGAAGCCCTGGAAAACCATCAGGAAAAGAGCCAGCCCCGCGAAGATCGGAATCGCCCAGAGCGCGGCTCTCATAAGAGCCTGGGGCGCAGTTCCAACCGGCGTATTGGACGAACGCTGCTGGGACATCGACGCTGCCTTTCGGGCTTACTCCGGCAAAGAATTGCTTCGGTCGCCGGAACTCGCATTCGCCAAACGAAGGGTACCCCGCACCCTGCGAGGTAACTGAATCGCTTTCGCGCAACTAATAACTTTACAAAGCCTTGAATCCTAGATGAGCGGACTCTCTCTTGGGACACCCAGTCAGAGCGAGCGCTTCGAGATGGAGGTGCCAGGAACCATCAGCCGATACAAATACACCTCGTCTATCACTGGGTTGCGCGGGTAGGTCTCGTACTTCAGAGCGTAGGCCTCGATAAACCGGTCGAATTCATCCTGGGACTCGACTCGTGACGCGACGAGTTCATAGATCGCACCCTGTGCCTGGAGCTTCACTCGGGGGTTGGCCTCCATATTCTCGACCCATGTGGTGCGAGAGTTTCCCGAGTGCACATAGAGGATTTGGTCCACTGAGACGACCCAGAGATTCACCGAATACGGCTTTTCGGGGTTTGTCTCCAGCTGAATCACATGGACGTCTTCGATCGAAGACCAATCGGACGGGGCCTCAACCGTTGTCCCTTCGAGCGCACCGCCGGGGATCAACACCAAAGGAGCCCTACAGCTGGCGCCCAGTACCAAGAGGAGTCCGGCGAATAAGAGCAAAATTCGCTCCGTTTTGCTTGCTCTCATTGATATTCTCCAATTCGTTCGACGAGAGAGTAAATAGGATTCCTCGCATCGCTGGGCAATGGCCGGCAGTGCGAGGAGTACAGTACCCGCAGACTGATGATAGTACCGGCGGTAAACCCTCCTGAGGAGCACCTAGAAAATAGGGTTGGAGGCGTGCCAAGCGACCCCTTCGCGGCTGGTCCAGCCTATCATTCGCTCTAGACAAAATCGCCTCAGAGGATCGTTCGAGGTCGATACATCACCTTGCCCAAAAGGGATTTTTCATTGACCGACTACCTCCGAACCCCCGATCAAAACTTTTCAGAGCTAGCCGACTTTTCTTACGAGCCTCATTTTCACCGATGGCAGGATCTGAGGATGCACTACGTCGATGAGGGACCAGCGGACGGGCCCGTCATGCTGCTTCTCCACGGGATGCCGACCTGGTCCTATCTCTATCGGCATATGATACCGGGGCTCGTCGCTGCGGGTTACCGATGCATTGCACCCGACCACATGGGGTTCGGCCGTTCTGATAAGCCGGTCGATATTCACTGGTATACCATCGCTCGCCACACAGAGATCATGACTTCTCTGATCACCGCCTTGGACCTCCAACAAATTACCCTCGTCTGTCAGGACTGGGGCGGGCCCACTGGACTGGCACAAGCCGCGATGATGCCCGAGCGTTTTGAACATTTGGTCATTATGAATACGTGGCTACACCATCCTGACTTCGAATACTCCGAATTCATACGAGACTGGGCCGAGGACTGGCAAGAAGGCGGCGCGTTCGACCGATTGAAGCCAGACGCCGGCCTTCTGCTATTGCTGAGCGGCGGCCTGGCCGGGCCCGAGGTCATTATCCCCGCTATTCGAGAAGGCAGGGATCCTCAGCTTGAAGGCAGAGCAGCGGCAGACTACAAGGGCTTCTCGGCACCCTACCGCGGCCTTCCGGATGAGGGCTACAACAGCATGCGTCGATTTCCCCTATCGATTCCGGTCAATAGCGCCGACAACGGCAACGCCGCGGCCCAGACTCTCCACTACCGAACCCTCCTCGAATGGAAGGGTGGAGTTCACTTCATCTGGGGCTGTAGCGACCAAACTTTCCCCGAAGCTGGGGGTCGAAAATGGGCGGGTGAGATGAATGCTCGCTTCGATGGACTCGCCGACGCTCATCATTTCCTTCAGAACACACATGGCGAAAAAATCGTGGAGCTCATTCTCGACGGAAAACGATGAGCCCGCTGCTTTCGCGCCCGAGTCGCTCGAGCGATCCCGACCCCCCGCAGATTGCCTGGAGCGAAAACATCGATTAAATCACGCCCAGTCGAATGCTTACTAAAAATCAATCTTGGCGCCGTCAGGGAGGAGGGCGACTTGAGTCAGATTACTAAGATATTCACGGACTTTGTGGGCCTTTGGCGGATTTGCGGGCCTGTGATCGCGCTCAAATGGATTTTCTCTGTAGTGGCCCGGATCGGCCCAATACTCAAACAAAAAACCCTCAAACCCGCAGACCGTGCCATGGGAGAGGGACCGTTTGAAGTGAAGTTACCAACCGTCCAAGGCACTTTCCGGATCGAGGGACTCGAGGCTATGTCGGGTATCCGGGAAATGTACGTTAGAGATGTCTGCCTCGATGGTGGTACCTTGAAGATCACCGACGGCGACACTGTGGTCGATCTCGGCGGAAACATGGGAAACTTTACCAATATGGCCCTCGCTCATGGGCAAAATATTCATGTTTCAACCGTCGAGCCCAACCCGCGACTGATCCAACGTTTACATCTCTCGATCGGCCTCAACGCGGGTCACCTGGATTGAACGACTCTGGTCGGGGGTTTCGTCGGGTGTTTGCCCGAGGGCGTAGAAGCAGAGTCTGACGCGCCTCCCTTAACTCTCCGAGGACGACCTAATCGAGCAGGGTCAACTGACTCATATCAACTTCCTCAAGTGCGACGTCGAGGGTGGGGAATTCGGCCTGCTTACTCGCGACAGTAAGCTACTAGCCATGACTGAATCTCTGGGTATTGAAATCCACGCGTTTTCGGGAGACGTTCGCCACTTTATGAGCGAAGTGAAAAAAGGCGGCTTTCAATTTGTGAAATTCAGTTGGGCCCCGGACGGCTCATGCACTGCCCTCGCCAAGCGCATTTGAACCTTTCCAAGCTCATGGCCCAGCCTATGAGAGAACGTCATTTCAGTGTGTGCCACACTCTCGCGAGAGCACCGAACTGTATCCTCGTCCGGCGCTAAAGCCCAGATTGCCTCGGGCAGACAGGGGAGCCAATCGAGAGATGGCCCTATCCCAAGTCAGGGTCGATCGGCTCGCGATCGCTTCCACTCTGAAAACCTAGACTATCGGGCACTGTCAGATAGTGAATGCTGAATTTTTTGGAATCGTCCGTCCAGACAGTTTGGGGCGAGAGCCCTGCCTTCGTGGCAAGGGATGCGAACTCGCCGACATCATATTTATACGCGCTCTCGGTATGGATATATTCCCCGGCGCTGAAGTCGAAGGCATGCCCGGCAATATCGACTCGGCATGCGGCTTTGCAGACCAGTCTCATCTCGACGCGACCCAAATCTGGCTCCCAGCGGGCCGTGTGTCGGAAATCGTCGAGAGGGAAATCAGCGCCCAATTCGCGATTCATGCGTACCAATAGATTCAAATCAAACTGGGCCGTGACACCCCGGGCATCGTCGTAGGCTCTTTCCAGTACTTGGGAATCTTTTCGCAGATCGACGCCAATCAGCACTCCCCCTCCGGAGCCTGCTTGCCTTGCCATCCGTGCCAGGAATTCCAGGGCCTCGACGGGTTCAAAATTTCCGATTGTCGACCCCGGGAAGTAGACGACCCTGCGGCGAAATTGCTTTTCCGGGATGGGAATCGCAACAGGCGAAAGATAGTCGGCGCAAAGAGGGTGTACTTCTAAGTCGGGATAGATCTTCGCTATGGCAGCGGCAGAATCGGCGAGTATCTCGGGCGAAATGTCGATCGGCACATAACAGGAGGGCTCCCGAAGACTATCCAAGAGAAGTCGCGTTTTCCGACTACTGCCACTCCCGTACTCGATCAGTAGGGCCTCTTCGCCCACCTGAGAAGACACCTCCTCGGAATATCGATGCATGATCGCGAGCTCGGTTCGAGTCGGGTAGTACTCATCGAGTTCACAAATTTCCTCGAAGAGCAGCGAACCGCGCGCGTCATAGAGGTATTTGCAGGGAAGTGTCTTTTGCTCTTGGGAGAGGCCATCAATGACCTCTTCAAGGAAGCTTTTCTTTTCAGTCAAATAGAACCTCAGGCATCCTTTGCCAGGCGTAGCCCGCTCCATTGCCAACGGGCATGTGCAGGGAAAAAGTTTCGATAGGTCGACCGAATATGACGCCGGGGCGTCACGCATGATCCGCCCCGCAGAACATTTTGGTTCGACATAAATTTTCCGTTGTACTCGCCCAGGGCTCCTGGCCCAGGGCGGTAGCCCGGGTATGCCTGGTAGGCCGACTGGGTCCACTCCCAAACGTCACCAAAGAGCTGATGCGGTCCCAATTCGCCTCTCGAAGACAAACCATTCGGTCGAAGCCGACCGGACTCCGCGAGATTGTCCTCGGGCCCCGGCTCCTTGGCCGACAACTCCCACTCGATTTCCAGGGGCAGCCGTGCGTCGGCCCAGCGGGCATATGCATCGGCCTCGAACAGGCTGATATGGGAGACGGGCTCGCTGGGCACCATTGGGCCCAATCCTCCGAGGCCGAAGCAATTCCAATCGGCGTCGGCCTTCTGCCAATAGAGCGGCGCCTGCCAACTCTCATCCTGGCAGAGGGTCCAGCCTTCGGAAAGCCACAACTCTGGCCTTGAATAACCATCGTCTTCCATAAACGCCCGGAACTCTAGATTGCTGACCAACCGCGAGGCCAGGGCGTGGGGCGCCACGAGAACCTCGTGACGCGGGCCCTCATTATCGAAGCTGAACCCGACCCCAGGGTGGCCGAGCCCTTGAATGCCTTCAAGACCCGCATGCCAGGTGAGGGGTGCCAGCTCTTGCGGAGCTGGCTCAGGGAGGTCTTGCCTGTAGGCCGGAAACTGTGGGTTGATCGAAAGAAGGTGGAGGATATCGCTAAGAATCAACTCTTGATGCTGCTCTTCGTGGTGAAGGCCAAGCTCGATAATGCTCAGTGTTTCTGGCCTAAATGCGTCTGCCTCGAGCCCCCGTATAATTTTCTCGTCGACTTGCTCGCGATACTCCCGCACCCTCGCGAGACTCGGCCGGGTCAGCAGGCCACGGCGAGGTCTCGGGTACTGGTCGCCCACCGAGTTGTAATAAGAGTTGAAGAGAGTCTTGAAAGACTCATCGAAGGCCATAAAGCCCGACGTTGAAGCCTCGAGTACGAAGGTCTCGAAAAACCAGGTCGTGTGTGCCATATGCCATTTGGTCGGGCTGGCATCGGGCATCGACTGGGCCGAACAATCTTCGGGAGACAGAGGGGCAGCGAGAATCTGCGTTCGTGCCCGCACCTCACGAAAGTCGGACGCCAGTTTTTCGGCCTGAAGGGCGGCCGCAGGGAATGCCCCTCGCTTGGGTTCGCTTTTCACGGCGAATCGATCTCCGAATCGTCTATCTCTAACACTGCCCTCAACGAGCCGTCTTCACCTGACACCGCGGGATGGATGCTTCGACCGAGCGGGCGAAGAATAGCACGAATTCACGCGTGCCCATCGCGAACATAGGAGTCAGAATCGGCCGCCGCCTGCCTCCAGCGGGGAACACCCCGAGAAAAAAGGAAGCTCCCGGCCAGGCCCAAAAGAGCGAATCCCATCATAACAATCGAAAAAATCTGGTAACCGGCCCAGCCGGGATACTCGTCAATGATCCAACCCGCGAGGACACCAAAAAATACGTCTGGGGAATACCCCAGAACAGAAACGATCCCTACAGCTGTGCCCGTCGCCACCGCAGGAATCGCGCCCTCTTCCAAAAGCGCAAAATAGATCCCCCTAAGGCCGAAGGCTGCTGCACTCGAGACGGCCACATTGAGGAGGAAGAGCGGTAACGCCGGCGAGCCAAAATCGGCGATCAGGGGAAGGAGGTAGGCCGAGGCCAGTAGGATGAAGCAGAACCCAATGGCTCTCGAGTGCCGAATTCGATCGCCGAGTAGACCTGCCCCCAGCGCTGCGAAGGGCCGAACCCATGCGGTCGCTGCGCTCAGACGAGCAGCTTCGAGCTCCGAAAGGCCATAAACATCGACTGCGAAGAGTGAATAGTAGTCGATCCCCTTGTAGCCCACGTAGGCACAGACGACGATCAGGGCCTGTAGCCATACTGCCGGCATCTTGAAGATCTTTCGAATATCAGCGACAGATACGCGCGCTTGTTTTTTTGAGGAGGCCGGCTCGACGGGTTCCGCCACGAAGAACCAGGTGAGTAGGGCTGCTAGAAAAGTGATGCCGGTATAAAAGAGGACGACACCACTGATCGCGTCCTGGCGAGCCGATTCGGTGAGGACCTCTGAATTCTCCGGGAAGAACAAAGCAAATAAACCCACCGCGACCGAGGCCATCAGTGCCGCCAGAAGACCGCGTCCCGCATCCAGAAGGCCATAGGCCTGGCCCTGGCGCTCGGGATCCCCCCACTCTCGGGTCGCCCGAATCAACGCCGCCCAAAAAAGTAGGATCGTCGTCAACCCCCAAAATGCAAAGAGCAACCACAATCCATCGAAGCTCGGCAATTGTGCGAAATAAATCCCACCGGCTGCGGTACACACGAGCGAGGCGGTGAGCAGCTTGCGAGCCGGGAAGAGATCAGCCAACGGCCCGCCCGGGAAATAGGCGAGCATCGCCACCACGCCATAGGCCGACTGCACCAACCCGAGCTGGGTATTATCGAGGTCGAGAGCAAGCAAGAGCGTGGGCCTGAAAAAACGGGCCACGTGGTAGGGAAGCGAAAAGATCGTCTCGGCGGCGACGATCAGGCTAAACAGGGCCACAAAGCGGGCCCAATCAGGGCGGACACGACTCATCGCGGAGAAAGACTCCCGTCATTTCTTCCACCGCAAGCGTCCGCATTGCCAGGCTGGATCTCTGCCCTGACGAACACGCCCTGGATATTTTGCGCTCTGAGCATGCCTGTTGCCGCTTCTCCTACAAGAGAAAGCGAATTATAACCCACTGCCGCGGGCGGGCGAAGGCGGTGGGGCCTATCCGGGGCTCCCTAGGCGTAGAATTGCGAGAACCACTTTCGATGGATCGCAATCGGACCGTCCCCATCGCACAGAACCGGGTTTTCGCGGTAGATCTTGTCTCTCCAAATCGGAATGTCGTCCTTCACGCCTTCGGCAAAACTCACCAAGAGCGTCTTCCCCATATCGTCCTGCTCCAAGCTCTTCGTCAGCAGGAGTGACCAGCGCAGGATAGTTCGATCGTCCTCTATCGGTGTGGTGACGTTATAGAGAAGAAATTCGCCTGTGACGCCGGGAGCGACTCCGGCGACGTTCCTCGCCCAAACAGATGTGATCCCGGGCCCGGACGACTCGCGTACCGTCAGATACGGCGTAGCGGCCTCAACCTCTCCTTGAGCGAATTCATCGCTTGTGAGGAAGGTCTGGACCGTCCGCTTCATGGGCCCTTCGACCGTGGCCTGAGCTTCATTCATTGCCGGCATCCCGTGCAGAAACTGGAAATGGGCAGCATCGACGTCGTTTTCCGAAATCTCCTGGGCGCAGGTCGGGAGGTCATGTTCGTAATAGTGAACCTCGCCCCACAAATCTTGGTCGGACTCGAGTCCAGTGACGGTCTGGATGTCGAAATAGGGCTCACGGCTATCGGGATGATGCCAAGCCATGACCATCCCATTGATTTCTTTGACCGGGAGCGTCTCTGCGATCGCTCGCCCAGGAATTCTCTTCGCATACGGAATCTCGACACAATGGCCGTCGGTGGCCCATCGCCAATGATGGAAAGGACACCGTAAGGATTCACCGACGACGCAGCCCTGGTCAAGCGGCGCACCCAGGTGCGGGCAGTAATTATCGAGCGCCGCCGCCTGGCCCGACTCGGTACGGAAAACCACGAGGTTTCGACCACAAAAACGAACCTTCTTGACTTCACCCACCTTGAGGTCGTGAGAGAAGCACAGGCCGAACCAGCCATGGGGAATCGGAAACGGGAATTTGCTCATGGGGTCCTCGGTGATTCAGGGGAATAACCAGCCCACAAGCGCGTACACGGGCGGACGTGAAATGGGAGGGAGATCATGAGGCATCTCCCTCAGACGTCAGGGTTTCGATGGTTGTGGGATCTTCGAAGATCGGGGGACGCTTCTGGAGCTTGGCAACCACCGACTCTATTTGGTTGGCGCCGCCCATGAGGCCGGCAGATGCGGTCATCTCGTTGGACAGCCCTTGGGCGAGATCAACGAGGCCGGAGCTGTTCAAGAGTTCCTTGGCAGCTCGAATCGCGCCGGGGCTCCGCCCTGCAATCACACGGGCCAACTCGAGCGCGTCCTGGATGGGTTGCCTGCTGAGCTCCGTGCCGAGGCCAAGGGCGACGGCCTTCTCGCCGTCGATGACCTCTCCTGAGAAGATCAGCTTTTTGATCACGTCGAGTGGGACCAGACGACGAAGCGCCTGGGTGCCAGAAAGATCGGGCACCAACCCCCAGGTGATCTCAACGAAAGCCAGGCGCGCATCCGGGGCAACGAAACGAATATCCGCACCCAGCGCGATATGAAGACCTCCGCCGTAGGCCACGCCCTGCACCGCGGCGATCACGGGAACCGGCAATTCCTGCCACAACCAGGCAAGCTGCTGAGCCCGGTTCGCTCCGTCGCGACTCAGGTGGGCGGTCGCCTCTTTGATCGAGTCGCTCTCGGGATTCAAATCACAGGTGGCCATCTCGCCCAGGCTCGAGACATCGAGCCCGGCGCTGAACGAGTCGCCTTCACCGGAAAGAACCACCGCCCGGACCGACGGATCGTTCTTCAGACTCTTCGCGGTATTCAGAATGGCGTCGAACATCTCGGCATCCAGGGAATTCTTCTTTTCCGGGCGATTGAGCCGGACATGCGCCACTCCGCCGTCGACCCCCACCCTCAACCGATCACTCATCGCCTGCTCCCGCCCTCAAAGACCGCAGAATTCTAACTTACCAGTTGATAAGATCAACTGGTAAGTTAGGATGGTTGGCATGGGTCGACCCTCTGCACGCGAAGAGCTCTTGGACTGCGCCGAACGGCTCTTCGCCGACCGCGGCCTCCACGGCATTTCCCTGCGATCGATCAACGCCGAGGCCGGCCTTTCGTCGGCGGCGCTTCACTACCACTTCGGGTCGAAAAAGGCCCTGGTCGAATCGCTCCTCGAGCGCCAAATGCCCTCCCTGATGCACCGCCGACGGGAGTTGCTCGATGCCCTAGAGGCCCGCGAGACAACGCCCACCACCCGTGAAATACTTGGAGCTCTCCTGGAGCCCCAGGTCGAGCTCCTCGCAGAAGGGGGCGAGGCCGGCCACCGCTACATCCGACTGATCCACCGGCTTCAATCCGACGGCGACCTCGACTTCCGCTTCGTGCTCGAGCGATGGCCAGGGGGCGTCGAGCGCCTAGTCCCGCTCCTCAAAGAAGCCAACCCGTCACTCCTCCAAGCATCCATCGAGCGCCGGCTGGCCTTCGCCATCGACGTGATGCTGCCGAGCCTGGTTAAGGCACCCAAGCCCCTCGGAAATAATCTCGAGCTCTACATCTCGGAGCTGCTCGGCTTCCTGACCGGAGCCTTCGAAGCCCCGGAGACAACCGAACTCTACGAATGAATACCCCCTGGCCCAGACGTCCGCACCGAGAAAGCTCTCACGCCTTTCAAGCGCGCCCGCCTTTCCGAAGAGCCTTCACCGGCGGACTGTGGGCTCCTCGATGGAGCACTCGGGATCGCGAGGTTTCCGTGGTGGCCGATTTTGGCGCCGATATCCCAGAGAGGGATTCCAATCGCTAGATTCAGGGGATGATGGCAACTGCACAATTGCCCCGAGTGGATTTCTCGAGACCGGGCTATTTGCAGGCGCTTCGCCAAGGCCTCTGTGAGACCGGCTTTTTCTACCTGAGAGATTCCCAGCAGACGCAAAGTGTCTTCAAGATTTGCGTGACGAAACAGCTGCCTTCCTGGCACTTCCCATCGAAGAAAAGGCGCGGACTTCGGGTCTCTTGAGAGGCTACACCGAACTCGGATCGGAACACACGGAGGCGGGCTTTGGCACGGGCGAATACGGCGAAGGCGACCTCTGTGAGAAGTATACAATCGGAGTCTCGCCCCCGAGAGTCAATGGCAGGCGGTACCCGCCGACGATAACTTTTTCGTGGTCAATGTGGGCGAAGCACTGATGTATCTGACTGAGGGAAGAATGGTGGCCACCAAACATCGAGTGGCCGCCGTACCCGAAAATCGACGAAGGGGCAGCGCACGAACCAGCGCAGCTTTCTTCTTCGCTCCCAATTGGAACTGCCCACTGCACCCGGTCTCACCGAGGGGGGTCGACAGCGAACTCGGCCAGATGGCTGAGGATTTCGGATTGGATGGACTCCGTGATCCCGATGGCTCAATTCCCTACTACAGGCTTCAGAACCGCGCTGTCGACCGCGGCTTTTCGAGTTGAGGCCTCAATCGGGGCGTGCTTCTCTAATTGCTGAAAAGAACTAATATCCAGTGGGCGATATCAGCCGCCCCTATCCTTATTTGAACAGGGGCAAGGTGCTGAGCGGGCCCTACTGAGGAGATGCTGCCCATGCTGCATTTGGACCTTTCGACGCGTACATCGGTGATTGGCACGCTCTATACGGCAACCGACGTGGACGGGGGGCAGACGAAAGAGCAGCGGGATTTGCTCGAAGCGCTGGCCCTGCACGTCATGCGGGTTCCGCCGTCTGCCGCCGCCGTGGTATCGCCCCAGGAAGCCGCGGCGGCCATGGAGAAGCCCAGGCTACGCAGAGCGGTCGGTGAAATTCTCGTGATGCTCGAACTGGTGCGTCATCCGCCGAGCGCGCCCCTCACCTCGCGGGTGGCCGAGTACCTCGCCGAGTTGGGAATAGAGGACGGTTTTCAGAAACTCGCCGCCGACTATTTGGCCAACGACCGCGAGCGGGTATACAAGGATTGGGAACGGGTTCGGCAGCCTGACCTGGTGGAACCCTTCGTGGAGGGCCTGGGCAACGCTGCCATCACCCAAAAGATGGAGGCCCTGGGCGAGCTACCCGCGGGCTCTCTCGGCCGGGGGCTCTTCGACTTCTACCGCCGCAACGGTTTCCCGTGGATTTCCGACGACGACCAGGACAACCTGATCCCCCACGATCTCACCCACGTGCTCGCGGGATACGGGACTACGCCCGAAGCAGAAGTCGCACTCCAGGGTTTCCTCGTGGGCGCCGCCCGAGGTGAGAGCCATTTTTCATCGTTGCTGGCATCCCTCTTGCTCTTCGAAGTGGGCATGCTGCCCTTCCCGGATATCGAGCCCGTGACGGCGGTGCTCGGCCGACCCGATGCCGCAGAACTCTTCGCCACGGCGATCGAACGTGGCCTGCAATGCCACGGCGATATCGCAGGGGACCACCAAGCCTTGCTTTCCCGGCCGCTCGCCGAAGTCCGCGCCGAACTCGGCATCCCCGAGCCCGAGCCCGGCCCCCATATGTTTGTCCTCTAGGTATTGAGGTTGGCGGTCCATTCGCCGGGGCATTCAACGGGACGAAGAATCGGATGAACTCGAGTCTGTACCCAAAAAAGACTTCAACGCCCCATCCCCTCTCGGTCTAGAAGCTGAGTCCGAAGCCGGCCGCAAAATTGCTGCCGTCTTCGGAAAAACCCAGATCGAGGCGAAAAATGGCCGCGCGTTCGAGGCCGATACGAAAGCCGAACCCATAGCTCTGTGCGACCCGTGAATGGAAAATTGCGCCGACGTCCTCGGCGACAGCACCAACTTCGTAGAATAAGGCCAGCCCCAACCGTTCGATACGGACATTTCGCGTGATCGAAACGCCCCGAGGAATGACCCAGAACCGATATTCCGCGGCCGCCTGCCACGCGGCCCTGTCGCGCCAGCGGCCATCAACAAATCCACGAAGCGTGTCGGTCCCGCCCAGAGTGGGCAGCAGGTAAAACGGCATGGACCCGACACTCGCCTGGGCAAAAAGACCCAGAGCTATGGCATCCGTAGGCGGGTGGGCTTCGTCAACATCGCCACCGCCATGGAAGAGACCGGGGACTTCAAAGACCTGACTCCCGAAGAGCTTGAATACTGCGCCCACCTCTCCGCCATTCTGAGCCAAAGGCGCATCCACACGCAATCCGACAGCTTGTCCCGAATAGGGGTTTCTCTGGCTATCCCGGGTGTCCCAGCGCATTTCAGCTCCCAGGAGACCGAATACCCGATCTTGATCAGGATCAAAAACCGTGGGAAACGCCTGCTGGGTTGTGGGCACTCCCCGGACGGTTCCATTGCCTAGCTTGTGCGATTCCACATCTAGATTGAGTTCAAGAACGAAGTCGTCCATTGGCTGGGGAAGAGAGGAAGAGAAGCCAAACGAGACGATCACCGCCTCGTCCAAATAGCTACTTTCGGCCGACTCCAATGTGTTCGGGCCATAGCCGAAAAAACGACGGGTCAGGGTTTTGCTGTACTCAACGCGGGTATAGACAAAGCTGCGCTCCTCTTGAATAACTCCGCCCCCTGGCAGATCCCGGGTCTTGAGCATGCGGCGCCAACTGAGGCCGTACCTCTGTTGGCCCTTAGTCGTGTACGACAAAAAAAGCCCGGCAAACTCGCGCCGCCGCTGAAGTCGAAAATCGATATCGGTGAAGGCCACACCGAAACCCGTACCCACGTCTCCATTACTGAATGCAAAGGGAGCGACAAAACTGCTGACCAGAAACCGTTGGAAGAGATTGCCGGGCTTGATGCGACCTTCCGGGATATAACGCCATCGGTCGGGATGCTTAATATCGTTTGGGAAATCGGCCTTGGGGATACGACCGTTTCGGTCGATACCTTCCCAGGGATCGTATGCTTCTTCGGGCGGCTCGGAATCGGGTATGCCGTCCGAATCTTCAACTCCGGCCCGGGGATCGAGTTCCGTCGGCTGAGCACCCGCAAAACCTGCCAGAAACAAAAAAGGACTTAGCAGAGCAAAGAACCAAACAAAGGCAATGCGTAAAATTGACTTCGAAATCATCTTGTAGAACACCGGCTCAATCGAATTAGTATGTCTTCGTAGGACTCGCGAGAGTAACAAAGTATTTTCCCCGGGCGGACGGTCCTCAAGAGCAAATCAATCAGACTGCGCACGACGACGGGCACAGGCCGAAGGCGTTCGACCGCTTCGTCTCCACGATGCTCGGCATACATGGGCGAGCCATGCCATCGCCGCGGGCAAGAACATCCGCTGGGTCTCGGACCAGATCGGCCACGCAGATCCGGCGTTTACGCTTCGAACCTGCGCGCACTTGATGCCGGAGGAAGAAACCGAGCTTTCGTTCGCTGAATTCAGCGTCGAGCCTGCCGAACCTCGAATGGCCATCGGCGCACCCAAACGGCCGTATAGGGCCCCATCTTCAGGCGCGGACTTTTTGGAATCCGATAACCCCTTGATTCCAATGGCACGCCGGGAGGGATTCGAACCCCCGACCCTCAGGTTCGAAGCCTGATGCTCTATCCAGCTGAGCTACCGGCGCGCACGGACTCCCGATCGGGTGAACGGGAGAAACGACCTGGGGTTCGGTGCGGTGAAGCACCGACTGAAGAGGAGGCTATCAGACCCTGTGCCCCGGGGCCATTGGCATGTGGGGGAGCCTGTGGCTGCCAACCCCTAGATCTGCTCCTCCCCTCTTCGATCTCGCATTGACGGCGGCGCTCGCTACCCTCGACCCGGTCGCCGAGCTCGGAGCGAGGTGGCGAAACCATGGAACCCGGGCCGTGACGGAGCCGGGCAAAGCAAGGAGCGTCCGTGTGAACGACGGGGAAGTGCTGGCCAGCTGGATCGAACTCGAGGGCTGCTTCAATTTTCGCGATCTTGGCGGTTACCGAACCGCCGAGGGGCGGCACTTTCGCACCGGCCTGGTCTTTCGATCCGATGGACTCCAACTTCTGACCCCGGCCGATCTCACGAAACTCCGTGACGAAATCGGGCTGGCCTCGGTCATCGATCTTCGCTCGACGCTTGAGGTCGATGAATCGGGCCTCGGGCTGATTGTCGAGCAGACAACCCTCTATCCCCTCCCCCTCTTCCCCGAAACCGGCGCTCATCGCAGCCAGGCCCTGGAAAATTTCGAGATGCCCTCGGATATGGGCGAGCTCTACTATCTGATGCTCGTCGCCGCCCAGAAGCCCATCGTCGAGGTGGTTCGTCTCCTCGCCGATTTAGACACACCCGCGGTCTTTCACTGCGCCGCCGGCAAGGACCGTACCGGGGTGATCTCGGCCCTACTCCTCTCTCTTCTCGGCATCCCCGACGAGACGATCATTCTCGACTACGCCTTCAGCCGCCAGAATATCGACCGGATCAACGCCCGGCTCGATAGCAGCGGCACCTACCAGAAGTTGATGCACAATCTTCCCGAAGGCGCCTACGACGCCGACCCGGCCTGCATGGAGAGATTTCTCGCCCGGATGCGCGAAACCTACGGCTCCGCCGAGGGCTGGGCCGAGACTTCGGGGATCGATGCCGCCACTCGAGCGCGCCTGGCCGATCGCCTCTTGGATTGAAGGCCTCTTCAGATCTCAGCGCCCTTATTTCAGCGCTCGTTCATTTCCAGGTATTCGAAAGAGCCCCCGGGACCGATCAAGAACGAAGCGCCCCAGCTCGTCAAGCTGACCACCAGCGAACCGAAAAAGGCCGCCCAAAAACCGCTGACATAGAACCCGCCCACAAGGGCAGCGGCCAGACCCAGCATTCCTGCATTGACCACGAGCACGAAAAAACCCAGGGTCACGATGGTGAAGGGGAAGGTGAGGATCAGGAGAATCGGCCTGACCAGGGCGTTGACCGCGCCGAGCACGAAACCGGCCATCACGAAGCTCCAGGCATCGCGAATTTCGATTCCTGCGACGAGGTTGTCGGCCACCCAGAGGCCGAGAATATTGAGCGCCATGCGAACGACAAAGCCGGCCATGAAGGCTCCTTTCCCCGTTTTTTCGAGTTTTCCAATACCGGTCGAGTGGCCCATGCGCCCCCGGCAGATCCGGTGCGCCTGACTCGGCAGAGGGTCGCATACAATCCGGCGCTTATCCCGGGTCCCCCGCCCATCCCTCTGGGACGAGTTCTAGAATGGGATACGCCGGAAACGGTCCTTGGGTATCCCCAGGCCAACCCGAGCCTTGCGCCCTACCCCGCCGAACCGCCATCTTGACGCCGAGCGGTCAGCTTGAAAGAATTCAGGGCCCGACAGAAATCCCAGGAACGAGGAGAAAAAGCCGTGGACCCCAACCACCCCGCCCTGCTCGCTGCTCAGGCTTCATGGCGCGCCGTCCAGGCGAAGGAAAAGGCGGCCTGGCTCGGCCTCATGGCCGAAGACATTTGCATCGAAGACCCCATCGGCCTGGCCCCCACCAACCCCGATGGCCAGGGTGTGCGCGGCAAGCCGGCCATGGATCAGTTCTGGGACGACAATATCGCCCCAACCACGATTCGGATCGAAACCCACGAATCCTTCGCGGCGGGTCTCGAATCCGCCCACCGCATGACCCTAACCACCACATTCGCCAACGGCGTCAGCATGAAACTCAACGGGATCTTCACCTACCGTGTCAACGAAGCCGGAAAACTGAAGGCTCTCCGTGGCTATTGGGCTCTGGAAGATACCGATATCACTCAACCCGAATCGGGCGCGTAAGACAGTCGGTTTCCAAGGGAATCGCCGGCTTTCCCAACTAATTCCAGGAGGCTCCATGACCGTTGCAGACTTCTCGCTGAAAGATCAGGTCGCCATCGTGACCGGAGGCAGCAGAGGCATCGGCCGCTCGATCGCAGTGGGGCTCGCCGAGCACGGCGCGGATATCGTGATCGCAGCGCGCAAGCCCGGCGATATTGCCGAGGCCATCGAGGCCGTTGAGGCAACGGGACGGCGAGCCGTAGGAGTCCCCACCAACGTACGACGCATCGCCGACCTCAAGGCCCTGGTCGATCGCACCCGGGATGAATTCGGACGCCTCGATATTCTCGTCAACAACGCGGGTACCAACCCTGTCTTCGGCCCAGTCCAAGACATCGATGAAGGGGCCTGGGACATGATCATGAACACCAACGTCAAGGCGCTCCATTTTCTGTCGAATTTCGCGCGGGAGGCCATGGTCGAGGGCGGCCGCGGGGGTTCGATCATCAATATTGGCTCGGTGGGTGCCTACAGAGCCTCGGATGTAATCGGGGGCTACTCGGTTTCCAAGGCCGCGGTCACCATGCTGACCCAGGTCCAGGCCAAGAGCTGGGGAGCGGACAAGATCCGGGTCAATTGCATCGCCCCGGGTCTGATCAGGACCGAGTTCGCCCGAGCGCTCTGGGACAACGACGAAATACGCCGGTCCTCCGAAGCCGAAGCCTCGCTGCACCGGATCGGTGAGCCCGACGAAATCGCCGGCGCCGCCGTCTACCTCGCCAGCCCCTCGGCCTCGTTCATGACCGGGCAGACCATCATCGTGGACGGCGGGCGCCTGGTCTAGTCGCCGGATCAGGCCGGTCTCAGCCCAGGATTCCCGAGTCGCGCAGGGACACGAGTTCGGACTCGCCGATATCGAGATCCTCTCGGAGAACCTCGTCGCTGTGCTCACCGATATAGGGGGCACGCGTGATCTCCACCGAGCTGTCCGACATGCGGGTGGGAAACCCGAGAACCGGCGCCTGACCGAGTTCCGGATGCTCGACGTATTTCACGAAATCGCGCTCGACCAGGTGTGGGTCGCGGTAAAGGTCTCGGGTGTCGAGCACCGCCGAACACGGCACGCTGGCTTCCCCGAGAAGCCGCATCACCTCGTATTTCTCGTGCTTAAGCGTCCATGGAGTGATCTCCTCGAAGAGCTCGGCGCCGTGCAGCGCACGCTGTTCGCCGGTCGAGAAGCGTTCGTCCACCACCATGTCCGGCCGGTCGATGGCCAAGCAGAGCTGATCCCAATGGCGATCCGTGACGACGATCACGTAAGCGAAATCGTTCGGCCCGCCCCCCTTGCAGGGATAGAGACCCGTCGGGGCGCCCCCCATGAGATTGCCCAGGCGCGGGCAGGCCTGCTCGCCCCAATTGGCCCCAAAGGCGATCCGCGTGCGCATATAATACGTCATGGCTTCCTGCATCGAGAGCTCGATATGCTGGCCCTTGCCCGTGCGCAGGCGCTGGATATAGGCGGCCAGGATGGCCATGCCGGCCTGCATGCCCGTGCCCGAATCCCCGGTGGTGGGGCCCGGGAGAAGGGGACCGCCGCCGAGCTCACCCGTCACCGAGAAGGCCCCCGCCGCAGCCTGGGCGACCATGTCGTAGGATTTGTAATTCGCGTAGGGGCCCGAACTCCCGAAACCCTTGAGCTGGACGTAGATCAGCCCGGGATGAATCGCCTTCAGGGTTTCGTACTCGAGACCAAAGCGCTCGATAATCCCGGGGCCGTAATTTTCGATGAAGATGTCGTATTGGGGCAGCATCCGGAGCAGGACGTCTCGACCCTCGGGCTTTCGTAGATCCAGGGCGAGGCTGCGCTTGTTGGCGTTCCAATTGCAGAAATAGGGGGAATAATCACCGCCCACGGCCAACGAGCGTCCGGGCTCACCGTGGCCCGGGGGCTCGATCTTCACCACGTCGGCCCCCATCCAAGCCATGGCCTGGGTGCACGAGGGACCCGCCTCGTATTGGGTCATATCGAGGATACGAATTCCATCGAGTGCGGGCATAGCGATCTCCTTGGCAAGTCGGCCTTCTAGACTAGCCAGATTTCCCGGGCGACGGGATGGAGTCGCAAACCCAAGCGGCGGATCTTGACCTAGGCGCCGTAGGCGCCGGATCTCGACTCGGATGCGAGCTTGGGACGGACCCTGCGCGCCGACACAAAATACTCGTCGCGATACTCCCAGGAGACCGAAAGCGCGTTGAGCAGGCAACGCTTGGTGGTCTGGCGACAGGGCTTGCCCTGTTCCACGGCGTGAACCGTTCGCGGCGAGACACCCGCAGCCTGGGCGAGTTGATCTTGGGTCCAGCCCAATGCCTGTCGTGCCGCGCGAATCCGGTTCATCGTGTCCTTGCCAGGGGGGTCGCTCGCCCTCATGATAGCGCCGCCGAGCCGCCGGGCCGCTGTAGCCCGAGAACCCCGAGCACTTTCATTACCCCCGGGGATATCTGCCTGGCCGATCGAGGAATCCCCTAAGTATCTGATTTTAATGATGTAAAATCAGGAGAACGGCAAGGGGAAAGAGCGGACCTTGGGGTGGACAACGGGATTTGAACCCGCGACCCCCGGAATCACAATCCGGTGCTCTAACCAACTGAGCTATGCCCACCACCGAGGGAGGCCGGAGCCTATCGACCAGTCCCAGGGGTGTCAACGTGCCCCCACCCAGGCGCCCGCTTTCTGCTTCCAGGGCTGCTATATCGTCCGCCAGCCATCGCGAAACGCGCCCCAGAGCGCGTCATCGGCCACCAGTGCCCCGGTAGCTCAGTTGGATAGAGCAGCTGCCTTCTAAGCAGCGGGTCGGGGGTTCAAATCCCTCCCGGGGTGCCATTGGAATAGGAGAGCCACGCTCCCCTATGCAACCCGTTCGCTCTCTGCCTTTCTCGCTCATTTCCCTGCTGGCCCTCGCCGTGGCTTTTGAAGGCCTGGCATGGGGTCCCATCAATCATCAGCTCTCTGGCTGCCGAATCCTGGGCTTGGACGGCTCGACCTGCTTCGCCACCGTCGCCCGCACGAGCCTCGTGCTGGGGAGTTCGGCCCCCGATGCCTTCAAGCTCTACCTCGACGGGGACCATCGTCTGCACGGCTTCGACTATGCCAACTTCCAGCTTCGGTACGCCCTAGAGCACCCTGCCCCCACCAGCGGAGAATTCGACGCCCTGGCCTATAGCCGGGGTTTCGGCTCCCATCTGCCGCAAGACGAAGTCGGTTACCAAGCCGAGGGAGACCTGCCCCCGGGCGTTGGAGCCACTTGGGATCATCTGCATGAGACGGTGACGGACATGTTCCTCGCAGAAGCCCTTTCCGGGAGCTATTCGGCGCAGCATTTCTCAAGCTTCGGCGATCCGGCGGTGACGTTTTCCACAGCGGCGATTCAAGCCAATGGGCGAGAGCGAGGCGACGAAGAACTTGCCAAGGCAAACCAGGACTCGGTGGCCGAAGCGATGCGGCGATTCGAATCCCTCGAGAGTTGGGAGCAGCGCGTGGGCGCATTTGATTTTTTCTACCTCCGCGAAATCGTCTTCTTTGATCCCTATTCCGCGTCGAATATCGATGAAGTTCGACAAAATCTGGAGCGTGCCATCTCTTGCACAGTCGAGGTCGCGGGCATCTGGCAGAAAAATGCCTCGGTTCGCGACTCAACGGCTCGGGCCGAGAGTCGGGCGGTCCAGAAGGCGGTCACGAATATGTTTCGCCGGGGCCTATGCCAACCGCCAGCGCTTCAGCCTCCGGGTGCCGAGTCTTCGGACGGATGCCAGACCAAAAGCGAACCATCACGGCCCTCGACATCTAGCCGCCGACGCCCTCCCCATCCCTTAGGGGAGAGCGCTAGACCCGACGTGACCCTGCCCAGGAGCCGGGTTGATCCGAATTCGGCCAGAGTTCCGACTCTCTTCTCATAGAAGGCCAGAATTCCACTCCGCAAAGGAGTGAGAGAACCGGCCGCCAGAGGAGTCGCGCAGGGTGCAGCCCGCAGTGGAACTCAGGCCGAGTGAGCGAGTGCTCGGCCCTTGGGCCCTGCACTCAGCCCCAACTACTGAGTCGAAAAAGGAGGAACTACCCAAATGCGCCAGCTGATTACGCCGATACTGATTCTGCTCTCTTTCTCTCTTTCTGCCCTGCTTGCTGGAACGGCACTCGGCGATGACGACCGGCGCCAACCCTTCGTCCGCCTTCCCGCCGAGGCACCGAGCGGATCGGGCAATAGCGTCCGTTACGATTGCGGAGGAGATTTCCCCGAGGCACGCGCTTCCCTACGCTGGGCACAAGAAGACGGGCGAACGCGCCTACGGATCCACCTCAGCAACGGACGCCCCAATACCCTCTACACAGTTTGGCTCCGTCTCAAGGGGACTGATCGAGATGGCTGGGCCTTCGGAGGAAGCCCGATCACCGGGGGGGGATCAACCCCTCTGGCTCCGTCCACTGCCCTGGAAGAGTTGCTGGCCGCAACGGGCCCAGGAAATGGCAGCCCCACACCGCCCAATGGCTTTTGGACCAACCGTCGGGGTCGGGGACGTATGGTTCTCAATCTCGATTTCGCATTCCCCGCTGGAGCCTACCCCTTCGATCGCGCCGATTTGTCCGAAGAAGCCCTCTCGGATCTGGCAGTTCTGTTCCCCGAGTACCGCCTGATCCCCACGGCACTGGTCGACGCGAACGTATCCGAAGCGCCCTTCACTCTGAGGCTCGCCTCTCATTGCACCGACGACCTCTCCCACGGCCTGACACCCGGGGCGAGGGAGGGCTGGTTCGACTGGCCCATTTGAGTGCCCACCCCCGGATCACCCCACAAGGGGGCTTCACGGGCGAATCGCAAGGTCGGGATCAGAACGGAGTTCGCTCGGAAGAATCATTGTTGCCCAGACCGCCAAGGCCGTGGCGTGGACCTTCCCAGCCGTGACCCCGTCTCCATCCCCCCAGCTCCCATCGGGGTTCTGGGCTGCGATGATCCGTTTTCGTACGTCGCGAGTGAGATCGTTATCTGGATATCGGATCAAAGCCAGGGACGCCAGAATCTCTGCTGCAATATCGAGCTCTCGTTCCCCACGCAATCCTTCACTCGTCAAACGTTTCAGGCTGAGAAGCAGAAACGGAACCATCGATTTGTATCGTTCCGGGTCAACATACTCCTGAAAATAACGTCCTTCTACCAGAATCAGATGAGTAATCGCATAAAGGGTTGGCTGATCTTGGGCACCGCCTCTCCACTGCCTAGATTTCGCCGACATCCCAACCTGCCTAACGAGTTCCTCAAACTCGAACGGAGCCTCCCATCCGAGTTCGCGAAATTGATATAGATAAACGATCCTCTGGGTAAGGCGAACTCGGGGCCAGAATTGTTGGCCGCGTGACTCAAGGAGTTTCCTCACGACCTCGGCCTGTGCCTCATAGGGTTCGCCTACTGCCTTGCGACGCCTCAATTCAAAAAGAACCGACATGAGGTTGGGGCTCCTGAGCAGCTTCGGATCCCCCAAATCATCCGGAAGCGGGAAGCGGCGTGAGGGTGCCGAATCATCGCGAATAACTCTTTCTATCCGACTGGCCGTCTCTGCTTCCGATGTTGCACGGTGGAGTCGCAATAGGAAGAAAGGCGCCCAGCCCGGAGGCATCTCGTCCGCGTTATCGAGCAACCATTCAAGGCCGCGACTGGCCGCAATCAAACGAGCTTCTCGTTCTACACCCGCGCTTTGAATTTCCTCAGCGGAAAGGCTGCCAAGGGGCTCGACCTCTTCAACCTGGCAGGCAGAAAGCGAAATTCCCACCGCTACCACAACTACCCAAGCGCGCCGGATCAGACTCCGAGGGGTATCACCTCGCTTCCGCGAGATGCCTGCCACCGGCTCTCTTCTCCAGATCATCGAGCCTCCCTGTCCTGGGCTTCTCATCGCCCCCAGCCAGGTATGAGAGCATCGAGTGCCGCGCCCAGTCAGTTCCAAGAAGCGGCGAGCCTAGGCTCTACCTTCCGGCGCCGAGAGACAGAATACCCCACTCCGCCAGGCGGTATCAGGGTTGAAACTTTAGAAACCCTCACCCTTGAACGCTCTCCCCGAACGAGTCTCAGGACCCAGACCGTGCGTCCAATTTGGATCGCTCACTCGTATCGGAGCGAAGCAATGGGGTCGAGGTTCGAGGCTTTTCGTGCGGGGTAGAAACCGAAGAAGATCCCAACGCTGCCCGAAAACAAGACCGCGCCGACGATTGCGCCTGGGGAGAACACAAAGGGAATCTCGGCGAAATGAGCGATGACTTGAGTCCCTACCAGGCCCAGGATGATTCCGATCATCCCACCGATCATACTCAGGATCATCGCCTCGACGAGGAATTGCACCAGGATATGACTGCCCTTCGCCCCCACCGCCATGCGGATACCGATCTCGCGGGTTCGTTCGGTCACCGAGACCAGCAAAATGTTCATAATGCCGATGCCTCCCACCAGCAGCGAGATCGAGGCAATCCCCATCAGAACCGAGCTGAGGATCCGCGTCACGCTCCCCATGGTATTGGCGATCTCCTCCTGAGAATGCACGGTGAAGTCGTTCTCCTGGGCCGGGCGGAGCCGATGCCGTTGGCGAAGAATGTCTTCGATTTCCAGGGAGGCCTCGTGTGCACTCGCCCCGGTCCGAGCCGATACGATGATTTGCTCGACCACACCGGGGAGCGTCGCCCCCAGAATCCTTCGCTCCCCAGTGGTAAAGGGTACGAGTAGGAGATCATCTCGGTCGCTCCCGAAACTCGAGCCGCCCTTGGACTCGAGAACACCGATTACACGAAATGACGCCTCCTTGATGCGGAGCACCGCCCCGATGGGGTCCTCGCCCACCTCGAAGAGTTGTCCTACCAAGGTCCCACCCAAGACGGCAACCCGGGCTCCATTTTTCATGTCCCGCTCGTCAAAGAAATCGCCTTGGGCCATCGCCGAGTCGCTCACGTCGAGATAGGACGGCGTGGTCGCCTGGATCGTCGTCCTCCAATTCGAATTTCCGTAGAGAACCTGGGCGCTCCCCCGCCGGATATAGCTGACGGCCCGTATGCCCGTTGCTTCCCGCTCGAGAGCCCGGGCATCCGTCACCGATAGGGTCGAAGCTCCCCCCCATCCCGAGTGTGCACCGCCCCGAGTCCGGGTCCCCGGAACAACAACCAGAAGATTCGTCCCAAGGCTACGGATCTGGGATTGGACCGCCTCCGAAGCGCCCTGACCGAGACCTACCGTGGTGATCACCGCAGCGACTCCGATGACGATGCCGAGAATCGTCAAGGCCGACCGCATCTTGTTTCGACGCAGGGCTCGCAGGGCGGCGACTAGGGTCATGCGGAGAAACTTCACGCCTCCTTAGCCTCCTTCTCCTCAGGAAGAGAAGCCGGTAAAACGCCTTCCCCCGATAAGCCCGGCTCATCGCTTACGATTTCGCCATCCTTGAACGTGAGCACGCGATCCGCGAAGGCCGCGATCTCGGGCTCGTGAGTCACAAGAATGACGGTTAGCCCTTCAGCCCGATTGAGCTGCATGAGAATTTTCATAATTTCAAGACTGGTACGCGTATCCAGATTGCCGGTCGGCTCGTCTGCCAGCAGCAACTGCGGGTGGTTCACCAGCGCCCGAGCAATGGCCACCCTTTGCTGCTCGCCCCCCGAAAGCTGGCTCGGGTGGTGCTCGGATCGATCCCTTAGGCCAAGTCGCTCAAGTGACTCCTGAGCCCGCCGCGCCTGCTCGGCTCGAGATACGCCGCTATAGATCAGAGGAAGTTCCACGTTCTCCTGAGCGGATGTCCGCGGAATCAAGTTGAAGGCCTGAAAGACGAAGCCGATCTTCTGCCCCCGCAATTCGGCCCGCTCATCCTTCGAGAGCCCGGCGACATCCTGTCCCTCGAGGACAAATTTCCCCTCGCTGGGCCGATCCAGACAACCAAGGATATTCATGAAAGTCGATTTTCCCGACCCCGATTTCCCAACGATGGCGACAAATTCACCACGCTGAATAGAGACCGAGACTCCCCGCAAGGCGAGCACCCGAATATCGCCGCGAGCGAATTCCTTCGCGAGGCCGTGGGTCTCGATGAGCGGATTCATGGGTCTCGCCGATACCCGACGATCACCGATCCGCCCTCTTGGAGGCCGGGGCCGGAGACTTCGACGAACTCGTCGTCGCGCAAGCCGGCCCTGACCTCTACAGCCTCGACCTTTCCGTCTTCACCCTCAATCCAGAGACGGCGGAGGCTGCCCTGGGAGACGAGCGCGGCCTCGTCGCGGGGTCGGAAACGCAGGGCACGCCGCGTCACCTTCAGAACATCGTCCCGTGCAGCCGTAATAATCGTCAAGGTGGCCGTCATTCCTGGCCGAAGAAGAAGCTCGGTGTTGTCGAAATCAACGACCACGTCATAGGTCACGACATTCTGCACCGAAATGGGGGCGTTGCGAACCTGACGAACTCGACCTTCGAAAATTCGATCGGGAAATGCGTCTACGCTGAAGCGCGCGAGTTGCCCCTGGGCCACAAGGCCGATATCCGCCTCGGAGACATCTGAGTTGACCTGCATCTGGCGCAGATCCTGAGCGATCAAGAAAAGTGTTGGCGTCTGAAAACTGGCGGCGACGGTCTGCCCCACGTTGATATTGCGCGAAAGCACGATCCCATCCACCGGCGATCGGATATCGGTGTGGGCGAGGTTCACCTTCGAATCCTCGAGTTCCGCCTGGCGCTCGGCCAGTTGGGCGCGCTCAATCTCGACCTGGGCCTCCGCCCTGGCCTGAGCGGTCTCGGAAGACTCGAAACGATCTTGGGAAACCGTCGTCTGGGCGTGCAACTTCTCTTGGCGCTCGAGTTGCTCGTTCTTGAGGCCAAGGTCGGCCTGAGCGCCCTTCAGCCGAGCCCGGGCGGACAGGACATTGGCGGTGGCCTTCTGGACTCTCACTAGGGCATTCGCCGGGTCGATCTTCGCGACCAACTGGCCTTTCGTAACCGGGGAGTTGTAATCGACCTCCACGCTTTCAATGCGGCCCGATGCGTAGGTTCCCACCTCCACCATATGCACTGGGTTGAGCGTCCCCGTGGCGCTCACCGTTGCCTCGATGGGCCCTCGATCAATCGGTTGGGTCAGAAAGCGCTCGTTTTCTTCCTCACACCCCATCACCACCAAAACCACGGCCAAAGCGGTCACAAGGCCTCGCAGTCGGTACCGTCGGCTCCCCGAAAGTCGGGCTACAACCCGAATCATCATCCCTCCAGCCCATACCGCTCACCCCGAGCATGGCGGAGCGCGAGTTCAACAGGCCCGAGCCTGCGTTCGCCCTCCTGGCGACCATCCCCCCCGGTGGAGACCAGCACGAGGAAATCGGCGAAAGCTCCCTCCATCGCCGAACTAAAACCCTGCTGGTCCTGTGCTTTGTTGATGGCCAACTTTGCCATACGCAGAAGCGTGAGGCCGTTCTCGGCCACCCGGTGGGCATAGGCGAGGGTCTCGCGTTCGAGATCTTCTCGCGGAATCACCCGGTTCACGAAGCCGAGTTCACAGGCTTCCTCGGCCGCAAGAAAACGGCTCTCGAAGATCAGTTCCTTAGCCTTCCGTGGGTGGATGTCATAGGGGACGGAGAAATACTCGACCAGTCCCGCCAGGAATCGCGCATCGGGGGATGCGAAAACCAGATCCATCGCCCCCGCGATTACCCAGCCGCCTAAAATGCAATAGCCATGCACCATTGCGATCGTAGGCTTGGGCAGGTTTCGCCACTTATGGGTCAGGTCGAGATTGTATTTCCGGAATTCCTGGTAAAAGCGCAGGCCACGCCGATCCGCGACACCCCTCGCCTCCTGGTCCGCTTTGTGCTCGGGAGTACCCAGGTCATGTCCCGAAGAAAAGTCATCGCCCACACCCTTCACCACCACGACTTTGACCGCGCGGTCTTCCATCGCGCGATCCAGGGCACTGTCGAGCTCGTCGAGAAGCTTCCAGCTCTGGGCATTGTGGTAGCGCGGACGGTTGAGGCTGATTAGCGCGACGGCACCGTCGACTTCATAAAGGACTTCTCCCGCCCCCTGCGAACTCGACTTGCCAGGCATACCAATCTCCTGCTCTCGGTAGTACCCGAAGATGGAGTGATTGGGCCCTCTTCGCAAGTCCACAGCCCGGGGCCCTGGATCGAGAAGTCATGGAAGAAGGGGGGCCGAGGGGCAGGGAGTGCACCTATACCCTTGACTCAACAGGCGAGGAAACCATCGCGAGCGGCAAGCGAAAGAGCTTGTCCGCAGAGTCTTACTCGAGATCGCCTAGTGCTTCTCCCGAAAGAAACTTCTATCGAGGCAAAATGTTGTATTTGTGCCGCAAATCCACGATTGGCTCGTCGAAGTCGTCCCACGGATCCCAGTTCGTGGTCAGATCGCGATTGACGTGTGTGCCTCGCACGAGCGCTTTGATCATCAGTTCCGGATCTACCTGGTTGGACTCGGCCCCCGTAATGGGTGTGACCTGAATCCCCAATTGAAACTGCGCCAACATGAAAAATAATCCGAACATGGGCTGTTCTCTGAGCAGCCCCGCCTGAAACGAAGCGATCTGAGTCTCTTCTAGCGGCGATGTCTCGTATTCAGCCAGCACATGAAGGCAATCGTGAAATACGATTGGCTCGGGGGGCCCACCCACCTCGCCCGGGAGCGAGAACTGATTATTCCGAACGAACTCAAAATAGCTCCGCCCCAACGTGCCTTCAGCACGTGATTCGAGGCTTCGATAGCGGTCAGCCAACTTGGGCTCATGGCTTTTAACCAATCCACGAACCAAGCTTGTAATACCTCGAATCCCCTCTTCTTGGACGCGCTTCTTGAGGCGTTGCCCCAAGAAAGATCGGCGGGCGACATCGAACCGGAAAAGTAAAAGGTGATGGTCAATTGCTCGGTGGAAATTTTTGAGCTCTGGGCTCTTTATGCCAAATTCCGAAGAGTATTCATCGAGCAGTGCACCTTCGGAGATCGATGCTTCGCCGTCGATGAGCGCCGCAATCAAGCAGCCGTTGAAGAACTGCTCCTGAAAGACTTCCGGTAGGCCTTCGGCGAGTTCCCGAGGCGTGATGTCTTCGAGGTCGTCGAGATCGAATTCGGTGCCCAAGATGTTCTTTTGCACCGCATTCATAAGTCCCCGCTCAAGGGAATGGAATTCGCCGTCGGCGTTGACCACCATCTTCATCCCGCGAAGACCCATTCGGGCTATTTCCGGCGGCGGCTTCTGGAGCTTCATGAGACATCTTCCCTTTTGACGACCTTCGCGACTCGGCCTTACGAAAATTCTACGTTCCCCTGACTGCCTCTTAGACTTCAGCCGAAGAACGAGCCCGCACTGACTCGCCGAAGCAGATCATGGAGCGAAACCTTGTAGCGCTCCATGATCTGCCGGCGGGTTCAGAATGAACAGGGCTAGCGCCCGAGTCAGCCCGGCGGCTGGAGTGCGCAGATCTTATTTCCGTCGGGATCCCGGAGATAGGCGAGGTACATCCCGTTTTCACGGAGGCCCGGCGCATCCTCGATGGCCTTCCCTCCATTGGCGACCCCGGCCGCGTGCCAGGCATCGCCCTGCTCCGAGGACTCGACCCGGAAGCCAATGGTGCTTCCATTCCCATGGGTCGCGGGCTCACCGTCAATCGGGACAGTGATCGCAAAAACGCCGCCCGGGCTAATATAGAAGTACCGGCCGTTATTATCGACGCCCGGCCCCAGGCCCAGCGTCGCGAATACAGCATCATAGAACTGTTTTGATTTTTCGATATCGCTCACACCAATCATCACGTGGCTAAACATCAACTTCTCCTATGGGGGTTCTTTCCCTTTCATGGGAATCTCAATAGTAGCGATTCGGCCCGACGTTGGTGGCCCCACCCATGTGCCTGGATACACGACATTTCGCCTAGCCAGGCTACCCATGAGGTAAGCCTGCCAAGAAGTGGCCTAGACTCACCCCATGACAAAAAGCCTCACCCAAGCACGACTCCTTGTCACGATTCCCGCGCTCTTCTTGGCGATCGTGCCGCCGCTAGTCGACCTGAACTCGACGCACCTTCTCAACCCCGCCTGGACTGGCCATGCGAGGCTCCACACAGCCTGGCTGATCTCGTCGAATTCCTTAATCAGCTTGCTCTCTCTATGGATCCTTTGGCGAGGAGCGTGGGCCGGAACCCGGGAGGCTATCCTCATGGCGACCGCACTCGTCGGATCGATCCTGGCCGGCTTCTTTGTTGCGGCGGCGACTCATCCGCTTTACGGAGGCGCTTTCACTGACGGGGGTGGAGTGCCGCCCGTTTTCGGTGGCCTGGATGCGAATATCGTCTCGTTTTCAGGGTTATCTCTTATGGTTCTCGGCGCCCTCTTCCTCGCCCGAAAATCCAGCCGGTGAAGAACACGAGCATCGCGGCGGCACCCGCCCAAAAATCCGATCTTTCCCAGAGCCTTGCGGGCACAGGCTGCCTTGAGTTCGGCTCGAAATATTCGCCCGAGAAGAGATGCAGATAATCAAAAAACAACAGGTTTGCATCCGGGCTATCCAATCTCTGTACCTGGCAAGTGAAGCGTCGGACTGGATCGTTTCGATCAAGGGCTTATAGAGAATTCTGCAATGGCATTAAATAATCCCGAACATCTGGAGACCGATAATGCTCGGCTCCTCTCCACCCAAATAGTGCGACTCACTTTGCTCCAGCCTCTGTACTGATTTCCCTTGGGGAGCCTTCGGTCGCACAGAGACCCGCCTACCCCGGAACCAAAAAGCAGCTGGGGATAAACTTGCTTCCATGCCTTGCCACTCGTCTTGGCCACGAACATTTAGAGATTTCCGGCGAGGTCTCGGACGCCTCGCATAGAGGCATCGTCCAGCAAAGCCCCAACAGCGCACCCTCCCGCCAGAATGAACCCCGTTTCGAGTTGCCCCACGGATTCTTCCACCGAGTTCAGAAGATCGGGGGGGGTCATCTTGTGAATCCGCTTATGAGGAATCCCTCCCATAACCGCCCGGTCAGTTTTTGCCGCCACCTCAACGAGACTCGGGTTTCCCTTCCCACCGTCGTCCCAACTGAGTACGTCGACTGGGTAGTCGAGGAAGCGCTCCATGCCGATTTCGTTTCCGCACACGTGCAGCGCGTTAAGCTTGGCTCCTTCCGCTGCTTCAAGAACTTGAAGGTCATAGGGACGCCCAAAGCGCTCGTATAGGCTGGCATTGCAAACATCAAGGCTGGTCCATTGCAGCGGCGCAAAGAAAAACCCCGCAGCACCCCGGTCGAGCGCGTCCTGAATATGGCCAGAAATTGTCGCGCAGACGGCCCCGAGCGCACGCTCGAGCCCGCGCGGGTTTTCTTCGGCGTAGCTCACCAGGGGCGGGCCTATGCCTCCTGCAATCAGTCCGACAACCGCGAGCGGCGAGAAGACTGTGTGAATGACGTCGACTTCGTCTCCCACCTCACGCACCACACGCTGGAGCGCATCAAGCTGCTCGCGAAGCGCAGGATGATTCGGGTCGGCGGGTTCAATCGCATCCAGGTCACGAGCCTCGCGTACCACTCGACTGATTTCAGCCTGGAAACGCTGCTCAGTCGGTGGCTCATAAATATTACCCCAAGCCTCTGGAAAGTAGCTCCAGCGAGGATTCAGCTTGATCAGATCCCAATCGAATCGGCGATAGAGATCAATCGTCTCGTCGGCCAAGTCGCCCGCAGACCATTCGCGAAGAAAATTGTGCCGCCATAGGGTGACCGGGGGCCGATCGATGTCCTCTTTCGCAATTGCCGAGGCAAGGCGTTCTTTTTTTTCACCCACCTTGTCACCCCTTCATTCCAAAACAGTCACATTGTATCGAGCGAGAAAGGTCCTCGTAAAAATAAAATTACTGCGGGCCCAGCATTAGCAACTCGCACCGAGCTGGCCTATTTGACGACTTTCAAATATCGATCTCGCAGGCTTTGCTTGTACAACTTTCCGTTCGGGTGCCGGGGAAGAGAGACTTCGAAATCGATGGATCGGGGAGATTTTACTCCCGAGATCCGAGACCGACAAAACTCGATTAGCTCCGAGTCGAGACCTGGGTACACAGCAGTGCCCGGGAGAAGCTCGACCACTCCTTTGACTTCCTCGCCATATTCCGGCTGGGGAATCCCAAAAACAGCTACATCGGCAACGAGCGGATGCATAATGAGGGCGTCTTCGGCCTCTCGCGGGTAGACGTTCACGCCACCGACGTTGATTGTGAACGCCTTGCGGTCAGTTAGATACAAAAAACCGTCTTCGTCGAGGTACCCAAGGTCGCCGAACGTAGCGCGGCCCTGGCGACGAACGGCGGCGGTTTTTTCAGGGTCTTTATAATATTCGAATGAGGCATCGCCCTCAAACCATATTTCACCCACTTCGCCTCTGGGCTGGTCGCGACCGTCTTCACTTAGAATGTGAACGACTCCGCCGAGTGCTTTACCCACGGAACCCTTATGCGTGATCCAATCTTCGGGACCAATCATGCAGGTGCCTGCGCCTTCGGTCCCGGCGTAGTATTCGTGTATGACCGGCCCCCACCAGTCAATCATTGCCTCTTTCACCCCAACCGGGCACGGCGCCGCGCCATGGATGGCAAATTGATGGCTCGAGAGATCATCTGCCTGACGCTCTTGCTCCGAGAGCCGCAGAAGCCTGACAAACATGGTGGGCACCCATTGGCTATGGGTCACCCGATGCCGTGCGATAAGAGCGAGCGACTCAGCGGCATCAAATTTTTCCATGATCACCGTCGCGCCGCCCAGCCGACCCAACCAAAGAAGGAAAGAGAGCGGGGCTGAATGGTAGAGAGGAGCTGGTGACAGGTAGACAGTCTCGTAGTCGATCTGATAAAGCCGACCGATAAAGGCGACCCGCTGGGGCATTTCCTCAATGGGCTCAGGCGGTGCGCTATTCCACACCCCTTTGGGTCGGCCCGTGGTCCCCGAGGAATAAAGCATTGGGACACCTTCAGCGCGCTCATAACGCGGGGCCGCCTCAAGATCACCTCTGAACAAGTCGAGCCTGTCGATGTTGAGGAGAGTAGGTGCGCTCCCCTCACTCGTGGTCGAGTCTACGGACTGAACCGTCTGATCTGAAACGACAAGAGCTTCGGCCTCGCAATCAGCGACGATATAGGCAATCTCAGAGGGGCCGAGTCGAGTCGAAATCGGCGTGTAGCGAAATCCGGCGTACTGCGACGCCCAGACAAAGACGACAAATTCAAAGCGATTTTCAACGCATATCGCGAGTGCGCTGCCTTGACGAAGTCCGAGCTCGGTGAGGTAATTAGCGGCGGCAACTGCTCGCGAATGGAGCTGTTGCCAGGTGATGATCTCTCCATCCGAAGCTCGAATGAGAGCGGGCGCATCGGGTCGTTCCAGGGCGTGTACGCCGGGATGGCTCACGTAGATTCCGAACGAATCAGATCAAGGCTGTACTCGAGGTTTGCGATCCGCTCCTTTGCAGTTTTTCCTTCTGGCCCGAGCCGAAGAACATTGACCCCCGCTTCCCGGCAGGCTCGAATTCGTTCGCGAACCATATCCTCTGTTCCAATCAAATATGCCGAGAGGAGCATCTCGTCGGGAACCGCAGCAACCGCTTTCCCTCGATCACCCTCGATCCAGAGACCTTGAACCTCCTTGGCAACATCCTCATAGCCGGCTCGACAGAAGGCAGCATTGTAAAAATTCGTTTTCGCCGAACCCATCGCCCCGAGCGTAAACGCCATGCGTTGGCGGGCGTGATCGAGCAGGCCCTCGACGTCTTCCGAGACAGAAAGGGGCGCATTGATCTCAATTTCGATCGCGTCAAGACTGCGACCCGCCCGTTTGGCCCCACGCTCAATCGGCCCGAGCAAGACCTCCGCTCGCTCAGGGATAAAGCAGGTGCCGAGCCAACCGTCTGCAATCTCGCCGGTCATCTCGAGAGATTTTTCGCCGAGAGTCGCCAGGAAGATCGGAATATCAGGATTGGGAGGCATCGACAAGCGAAGTGCTTTCCCTTCTCCCCCCTTGCGAGGAAGAACGAATTGTTCACCTTCGTATTCGACTCGTTCGCCAGACATCGCCCGTCGGACGATCGCGACGTACTCGCGCATTCGGGTGAGGGGTTTGGCGAAGGCAGCGCCATGCAGGCCTTCGACGACCTGGGGCCCACTGGCCCCCAACCCGAGGGTAAAGCGATCGTTCGATATCCGAGAAAGCGAAAGCGCCGTCATCGCAGTCGAGGCGGGGGTTCGCGCACTGATCTGCATAATTCCCGTGCCGAGACGAATATGACTCGTACGCGACGCGAGGTAGCCGAGCATGCTGACCGCCTCCATTCCCCAGGCCTCGGCAGACCAGACAGAATCGACTCCGAGGCGATCGGCGGCTTCGACCAACTCAACCATTGATTCCCAGTCTTCACCGTTGTAATAGGCGCTTCCTACGGAAATTGCCGTCTTCATTATTTGCCTCCTATTTTCACAATCGACGCTCAAGATTCCGGGATTGCAGACCGGGGACTCGGCGATCACACCTGGCTCTAGCAAGTCCCTTTAGCCCCGCGAACACTAGCATCGGCGGCAATGCCTCGGGCGCGGCGGCCCGGACGCCTTGGGTAATCGTCGTTTGATGACCCAGGGTTCGAACGTCACAAACGCCACCCCCGGGCAACACTCGACATTTTTTCCGAGGTGCAGGCTGCGACCTAGCTTCAGGAGTCGACCAGCAAGCTTCGTATCCGGGGGGGGATCGCCGTCGCGCTCGGGTAGCGTCCTACTACGACTCGGTCATGACGAACGACGACCACGTCTCCCTCTGGAAGTTCGACGATGCTGGGGCGCAGCGCGTCAACCCCATCGTGCATCCGCTCCCCATCGACAAAGGGGTTGGGTAGGCGTCGGCCTGCCCAAGGCGTTTTATCCACCCCGGGGCCCGGTGGCAGTTCCTGCTCCAACATCCCCATCCTCCGGGTGAGTTGCCTCTTGAGAACACCCGTCGAGAGAGCCACCCGGGCTACCCCCGCGGTCAAGGCCCAGGGAACGAGATGCTGGAGGGTCATCACGCGGGTGGCGAGTGTCACGGCTCGAACCAATCGCCCGGCAAGCAGGCTGCGCTCGGCCTCGTAGCTTTCAAGCCAGCCTGGAGCACCGCGCTCGGCGGCTGCAATTTTCCAGATCAAACCATGCGCGTCCAGGACGCCCGCGTTCAGCC
Organism: Myxococcota bacterium; assembly: GCA_029243605.1. Lineage (GTDB taxonomy): Bacteria > Myxococcota_A > UBA9160 > UBA9160 > UBA4427 > JAZXM01. Next base: position 42,112 of record JAQWRT010000092.1, on the reverse strand, counting down.
CCTGTCCCCCAACCGGACTGTGGAGGTGCGCTGCATCACCCGCAAGAAAGGCGCGCCCACTTCGCATTTTTTGGGACTGTCCATGGCTCAGAAAGACATGTGAAGTCCAGCCGACCGAATGCGCGCCGAGAGCCACCCCTGTGCGATCGAGTACCAACTGATCGACGAAAGAGGCATCAATCGAAGGGGGTTCAATTAAACGAGGAAGGTGGGCGATCAAGCGAAACCGCCCGGGTTCCGGCATCGGGACGATGAGGGTCAGCCCCTTCCGGCTGCGATAGACCCGACCTTCGTCGTCGGGAAACCCATCCCGGGTCAGCACATCGGCGAGCACGAAGAGCTGGCCATCGTCTCGACGCTGCATTTGGATCCCCAACGACTCGCGCACCGTACTCCGCCCGCCATCACAACCCACCAGCCAGCGTGCATCGCATTCCCCGCCTGCCAATTGGGCGTGCACCTCACTGCCATTCTGGTTCATATCCAGCAGCCCCTGGCCCCACTCAACCTTTCCTCCCAAACTGCCCAGCCGACGCTCGAGGCACTCTTCGACTTCCACTTGGGGCGCGGAAAGCCAGTAGGGAAACTCCGTATCACCCCAATCGGCTTCGTGACCCAGGGGCACCCGAATCCCCGGTGGGCGCGCATCTGGGAAAACATTCAGTGCAGCGAATGGAATACCAATCGAACGAATCTCTTCGGCGACCCCCATGGCTCGAAAGGCTTCCATAGTCCGAGCATGTACAACGAGAGCCTTTGAACCTTCGGCGCGCTGCTCGCGCCTGTCGACCACACGGACCGACAAACCCTGACGCAAGCACTCGATCGCGGCGGTCAAGCCGGTCGGCCCCGCCCCCACTATCAACACATCGGTTTGCACAGCGGTCTCCGACTACGCCAACCTACCCAATATCGCCAGTTCCGTACCCGGGCACGGCCCAGTCCTATAAGACGGTAGAGAGCCAGACCCCAAGAGGAAACCCTCTCTCCATCGGTTCATTTCTCTCTTCTACAGCCGATCGAGCCATGACGCGAAGTCCAGGCGATTCATGGCCGCAACACTGCGCCGTAGGATCGTCCGCACGGTTTCATCTCTTTCCGTGAGCGTTCCCAGCCCAATCGACGTCAATGCGACCATCAGAGTCTGGAAGGAATACCCACAATATTGATCTCTTGCGTCAATCGGATCGAGGCTCACACCCCGCATGGCAAGCTCGGCGATATAGAAATCGATCAACTCCGCCTCGTGCTCGACCAAAACCTCTGGCTCGAGCGAATTGATCAGAAAATACTGAACATCACGGATTCCCTTGCACCAATGCATCCCCTGAAAATCGATCATACCCATTTGCGGTCCATGGGGGCCCGGGTACTCAAAACAATTGGCGAGATGACTGTCTCCGTGGACGAGTGTCAGCGGCCCGTCGTACCAGTAATCCACCAGCGCGTCCCATTTCTGTATCGCGCGTCGGCACACTGCCACATCTTCTCGGGTGAAGATTTCGGGCGCTGAGCGGTGCGCAGGATCGATAGACGCCGCGTTCAAGGCTTGAGTCCTCGCGCGACCACCCGGTGCGAGGTAAACGTGCAGACGCCTTGGGAGAAGTGCTTCTTGCTCGTCTTGGGGCCAATCCCAGAACTCTGCATGAAGTTCAGCGAAGGTTTGCAAGCACATACGAGCGCATTCGATGGTGGTTCCCGCTGCCATATCGCGATTGATGAACATCCGGGTGCCGGGAATTTCTCCCAAATTTTCCAACAACAAGACAAATCGCGCACCCCGTCGAGCGACCGCGTAGACGCGAGGGACCCGTATCGGAACTCGCGAAGCCACGCGTTCGCAAAAAGCCTCCTCGACCTCCCAGAAGCCGACGGCGTTCGCGAACGCTCGGGTCGCAATCTCAGGGCAGGGTATTTTTACATACGCAGTACTTGGCTTGTCCTGGCTGAGGTCTCCGAACTCGAGATCGATCAAGAAATTCGTGCAATTACTGCTTTCGAAGTCGACTCCCGAAAGCGCGACGCTTTGCACCGATGGGAGGGGACTTTGCCCCAGAGGAGTAAACTCGCGAAAAAGCTGATTGATGGCTTCAGGGTTTGCGAGTTGTGACTGAGTTCGAGGCAAGGAATGGCCTAAACCCTCTACGACCCGGTCAAGAGCAATTCGTCCAAGCGATCCGGCCAAGCGCGCGCCCAGGCTGAGTTGCCCTCGAAATTCGGATACCTGCATCAGCCCTAACGAAGCTCTTTATCCAAGACTTCGTGGGCACAGCCGTAGCCGGGCAGGAAGGTCACTCCTGGCCCGGGATGACAGGAGGCACCGCACAAATAGAGACCGGCGATGGGCGTCGCGTGGGCAGACCCTTTCACCAGAGCACGCGCCGCGAGCATTTGCTCCGGATGAATCAAGCCGTGGGTAAAATCGCCGTTCGTAGCCCCGTGCATCGCCGCAAAGTGATCAGACGAAAAAACCGCACGCTCCACGATCAGGTCACGAAAACTCGGCATGTACCGGCTGATCCGATCGATCACTTGCTCTGCCATCTCATCGCGTAGCTTGCCGCGCTCGGAGTCGGGCGCATCACAGGGAAAGAAGAAGCCATAGGCACTCGCTATATGGGCCCCCTCTGGCGCGAGACTGGGATCGACGACTGTGGGAATCTGGAAAGCAATGGGCACATGACTCGGAAGCTCACCGCGCCCGCAAGCGTCGTAGCTGGCTTGCATCTGATCGGGATCGGGCACCATGGCGCCCCCGAAGCGTGCATAGCGATCGTGATTCAAGCCTTCCCACTCGCCGCCATACTCGGGTAATCCCTTGAGTTTGAAAAGCAAGTGCACCCAGGCGCCCTTATGCTCGATCGCCCGAACTTCTGCGCTCAGCTCCGGAGGGATGTTCTCTTCACTGAGAAGTCGCGTAAAGGTTGCGGGCTTGTCGAGATTCGAAAGCACAACACGGGCGCGCAATATCTCCCCGTTTCGAAGCTCAACGCCGACCGCTCGACCTTCTTCGACGACTATCCGTTTGACGACCTGCTTCAGCCGAACCTCACCCTCGTACTTCACGATCGAACGTTCGAGGGCTTCGGAAAGTGAGCCCATGCCGCCTTTTACCCGCCGCATCAGGCCGCCACTGCCATTAAGCGCCATGGTGTACACGAGACAAAATGCTGACCCCGGCGTATAAGGCCCCTTGTAGGTCGATTGAATCGCTGCGAAGGAAAGCAGGGCGCGGAAGGTTTGATGTTTGACGGGGTCGGGGAAGAACTTTTCGATCAAATCCATCGCCGATCCCTCGAAGACGAGCTTGAGTTGGTCGCGGGCAGCGACGCTGGGTGCCTCGGCGAGCAGCTCTTCGATGGTCTTGGGGAGATGCCCCGCGGTGAACCGGTCCATTACGGCTGCGGGATATTCGCAAAATCGCATCAGCTTGAGAAACCCGAGCATCGCCCGGGGACCGTGGTCGAAAAGAAGGTGTCTAAGCTGCTTGAGCCGATTGGAGTAGAAGAGCAAGGGCTTGGCGCCTGGGTTTGGCAGGTTGATCGCCATAACCGGCAGGTCGATAAATTCAGCACCATTGCCCTCGAAATCCAGAGCCTCGGTGACTTCCGTGGCCAGAGGAAAAAGCACGCTGGCACCCACCTCGTTGCGACAACCCTGGAGGATCTAGCGGGTGCCGGTCATGCCGCCGACATAGCCATTCTTCTCGAGCACGATCACCGAATGGCCCTGCTTCGACAGAACTGCGGCAGCGGCCAAGCCATTGTGGCCGCCTCCGATCACAAGGGCGTCGGTGTGCGTCTCGCTGCCCGTGTCCGTCATGGTTCCCTCTCCCGCGCCCGATAGTGGAGGCATCAGATTACCTCGGAACACCGAATAGTTACTTATCAGTTGATCTTATCATATGATAAGTTAAATTTCGGGCCATGGGACGCCCCTCAACCCGAGACAAATTACTCGATTGTGCGGAGAGCCTTTTCGGCCAACACGGCCTCGAGGGCGTCTCGCTCCGCACTATCAACCTGGAGGCGGGCCTGTCTCCAGCCGCCCTCCACTACCACTTCGGAACCCAACAGGCCCTGCTCGAGGCGATGCTCGAACGGCGAATGCCGTCATTGATGAAGCGGCGCAGTCGGCTACTCGACGTTCTCAGCGAAGCCGATCACACCCCCACAACTCGCGATGTACTCGCGGCCCTGGTGATGCCCATGGTCGAGTTCATGCTCGAGGACTGGGATAAGGGGCTCCGCTACGTACGGCTGATCCATCGCCTCCAAGCCGATCGCAATCTCGACCCTGAATTTGTGATCGACCGTTGGCCCGGTGGCGTCGAGCGCCTGCAACCACTCCTGCAGCAGGCCAACCCCGACCTTCCCCTCTCCCTCATTCAGTTTCGCCTCAACCTCATGGTCGAACTGATGCTTCAGAATCTTGCCCACGGTGAGCCGCCGGCCAACGGCGACTTCGACACCCATGTGTCCTCTCTTCTCGACTTCCTCACCGGCGGCTTCGAAGCCCCCGCTTCCGGAGTTCAACCACGATGACCTCTTCGGCTTTTCAAAAATTCACCTGCGCCTTTCTAATTACGGCGAGCCTTGCCCTAGGCGTCAGCGTAGAGGCCGACTCAAACCGACCCAATATCGTGATCTTTCTGGCCGACGATCTGGGATGGGCCGACGTTGGCTTCCACGGCGAAGAAGTAATCGAGACCCCTTCCATCGATCGACTCGCTGCCGAGGGCGTTCAACTCGATCGGTTCTACTCGACACCCATCTGCTCCCCGACTCGCGCCGCCCTCATGACGGGTCGAGACCCTATGCGACTTGGCGTCGCTTACGGCGTCATCATGGCCTGGGATACCAACGGAATCCATCCCGACGAGGTCATGCTTCCCGAGGCTTTTCGGCGGGCGGGCTACCAAACTGCAATGGTCGGCAAGTGGCACCTCGGGCATGCCCAGGAGACCTACCACCCTAACAGACGGGGCTTTGAGCACTTCTACGGCCACCTTCATACCGAAGTCGGATATTTTCCACCCTTTGCCAATCAGGGCGGGCGTGATTTTCAGCGCAACGGGCAGACCATCGACGACGAGGGCTATGAAACCTTTCTTCTCGGAAGAGAAGGCGCGCGTTGGATCCGCGAACGCGACAAAAACAAACCCTTTCTTTTATATATGCCATTTATCGCGCCCCACACTCCGCTCGAGGCACCCGAAGACCTCCTCGAGAAGTACAAGGACATGGAAGATGATCGCAAGCCCACGCGCAGCGCGCAGAGTGATGACTCGCGGCGAATTTCCCGCTTAATACTGCAGCCGAGCGCCCGGCCAGCCTATGCGGCAGTGGTCGATGGAATGGATCAGGCCGTCGGCATGGTACTCGACGCTCTCGACGAGGAAGGCGTCGCCGAAAACACGATTGTCCTCTTTTTTAGCGATAATGGCGGCGCAGCCTACGCCACGGGTGGCGCCGACAACGTGCCCCTACGCGGCGGCAAAGGTGATACTTTCGAAGGCGGAATTCGAGTTGTTTCGGTGATGCGCTGGCCGGCGAAGTTTCCAGCGGGCACCGTCAACGCCAGCATCATGAGTGCTATGGATGTTCTCCCAACCCTTGCTGGCGCTGCGGGTATCTCGGTTGAATCGCCCTTCGAACTCGACGGGCGAGATTTGTCGGATGCACTCGTGGCAGGCAGCCACGTCGCGCGCTCTGACTACCTGTTTTTCGCGTCGGAGACCCCGATTCGCGGGCATTTCAATATCACTGCCTTCAATGACGAGTGGAAACTTGTCCAGGAGATCGACCGGGGATGGCTCTCAGCCGATGTCACGGCGCACCTCTTTCGGGTGAGCGACGACCCTAACGAGCGCAATAATCTCGCAGAGGCCAACCCTAAGATCGTGGCGGAGATGTCTGATGCGATACTCGCATGGCGAAGTCTCTATCCGGTCTCGGGAACTCGCCACGCCCTCACTCCGCCGCCTGGCTGGAGGGCGCCAAAAGATTGGAGCACTTATCCCGACCCCATTGATCAGCTGCAAAGCGATACCGCGCCGGGCATGGCACCCGAATACGCGATTCCGATCCTTGACTTCCAGCACGGCGAGGCCGGCCGCCTGATCTACGACTGCGAGCCCTATTCGATCTTGGGTGGCGGGCTCTGTCAATGAACTGGGGAAAAGTCGCCGCACTCTTCTCAAGCACCCGGCGCTCAAACACCTGTCATCTTTTAGGCAGTGTTACATTTTTCGACCGAAAGAGGACGTCACCGCCTCTCACCCACAAAGAAGGAACTCTCATGCATCGTTTCCTGACACTCCCTGCCCTCGCCTATTTGGGCGCACTCGGATTCCTGCTGATATTTGCTGGTACGGCATCGGGTGCGAATCTCCCTCCCCGCAATCCATTTCTGGCCAATTCGGTCTACCCCCTGGGCCACGGTGATTCGGGCCAGCAGGATGCTCTGCCCGTTCCCGGCCCAGAGAATCCCGGGCCCGCATTGAGCCAAGATGAAATTCAGTACAACCATACGGGCCCCGGCCAGTTTGGTGCCTACACGTCCAGCCCCTACCCCGATGGGCGCCGAGTCATCTGGAGCAACGGACTCGATCGAATCGTCAAAGTTGACTTCGACAGCTTCGAGACTCTTGCGACGTACTGGATCGAAGGCGCACGCCGCTGGACCGAAGAAGATGCCGAACCGGCGATCGCCCGATTCAACGAATCCAACGAGGGCATCAGTTCGATTTACCAGGCGTTCCAGCAGGCCTCGAAACTGCGAGAACTATCGAGCATCTATACCGTGCTCGATCGTGATAATACGTATTACGTCGGAAACAAAACGGGTTTGATAACCGCTTACGGCGATGCCGACCCGAACGACCCCAGTTCGCCGATTATCGAAAAAGCCTCATTTCAACTCCCACCCGAAGTCACTGGATTAACCCTGGGTATGAATATGACATTCGATGGCTGGCTAATTATCCCCACCGAGCACGGCTACGTAGTGGCTGTTTCTCGAGACTTCACGGCTCATCATGTGATTCGGATGTTGCACAGCGAGGGGGCCGAGAACAAAGCCACTCGAGACACTGGATACGGGTGGGTTCGTAACGGCGTAGCGATCGACGAGGAAGGCGGATTGTATATCGCCTCCCAGGACCACATGCACAAGCTTGTCTGGACTGGAACCCGACTTTCGACAGACCCGGCGGATGGTGCTTGGGCTTCTCCCTACCTTAATAGTTGGACCCACGGCACCGGGGCAACTCCATCCTTGATGGGGTTCGGCGATGAAGACCGCTTCGTCGTCATTACTGACGGCGAGCCTTTGATGAACGTGGTCCTATTTTGGCGAGACGCGATTCCCGAGAACTGGACCAAACTCCCAGATGCCCCGGACCGCAGGATTGCGGGGATGCTTCCAGCAGATATGGGGAACCCCGATCTCTTGGAGATTCAGTCCGAACAGTCCGTGGTCGTCGCGGGCTATGGAGCCCTTGTGGTCAACAATGTCCCGCGCAACGCCCCGTGGTATTTGCCCTCGCGTGCCCGAAGCCTGCTCATCAGCTACCTCGGGAGCGAGCCCGAATACCAGCCCTTTGGCGTTCAGAAATTCGCATGGGACCCCACGACGCAAACACTTCGCGATGCCTGGGTCAATCGCGAGGTAAGTTCTCCGAGTTGCGTCCCCGTAGTGAGCTACCCCAGCGATCGAGTCTATCTGATCGGAGCTCGCGACGATTCGTGGACTCTTGAGGCACTTGAATGGAGCGATGGAAGCAGCGCCTACCACACTGTCATCGGCGGCCAGCGCTACAACCCATTATTTTCGGGAACAGAAATTGATGAATCGAGCCGTATTCACTACGGAACGCCGTGGGGGCGCGTCCGACTCGCACCCAAAAACGAAGCAGACTGACGGCTTCCCGGCCTGAACGGTCGACTGCTTCGCGCTCTCCTGGCGTATTTAACCGATCCATTAACCAGACATCCCAAGGATCCTAAAGCCGATCTGGCACGAAGGCCTCTGGCTTTTCACTGGCGTCCCCTTGCGAAAAAACAGAGAAAGAGTCAACACTCCTTCATGACTGTCAAAAATCGCATTGGGTGCCGGCATATCTTTGGGGTCCTCGTTCCCGATTTCAACTCGGTGGTCGAACCCGAGCTAGCAGACATGCGCATCGCTGGCGTCAGCAACCAGACGACACGATTTCCTTTGGATGCTGCCGTGCTGGAGCATCTCGCGAGCGCTGCGGAACGCCTTCGGCCAAGCGGGATTCAGTCCTGGATCATCGGCCTTGCCACAGATTCGTTCGCGAATGGACTTGAGCTCATGAACCAAGGCATCGAAATCCTGCGTGAGCGTACCGGCCTGCCCGTGCACACGGCCTCCTATGCAGTTCACGATGCCCTCGCCCACTTGAGCGCCCATGCCATTGGCATCGTCACGCCCTTCGACCATGCTGGCAACGACCTTGTCCGGGCCACCTACGAAGAGCGCGGCTTCGAGGTGAAGGCAATAGCCGGGCTCGCGCGCCCGAGCTTTGACCAGATCGCGAACACCACGGACGAAGAAACCGGCGCTGCCTTCGGCGAAATCGCCGAGAGCGGTGCAGATGTGCTGGTACAAGTCGGCACTGGCCTTCCAACGCTTCATCTCATCGAAGAACTGGAAAAGAGGCACAACCGACCGGTCGTGACGAGCAATCAGGCATCGTATTGGCAGGGGCTACGCTCCGCCGGCATCGCGGACAGCGTTCCCGGTGCGGGGCGGCTACTTCGCTGAGCTTCAAGAGGGCGCTCCCAGGGAATTAGACAGATACGCTTGCTTCAGCAGCGCTTGGCTATGGAGTCGCCATGAATTCGATCAAGCGCCTAGCCATCTCTTCGCCTTGACTCTCTTGGATAAAGTGCCCGGCAGGAATTCGGTCGTGTGGCTGAGATGAGGCTCCGGGAATGTTGTCGATGAGACAATTCTGCATCTTCTCAGACCCGGCCAACATGTCGAACTGGCCGAAGACCGTCAGGAATGGCTTGTCAAAATTCTTCAGCGCTTCCCAAGCCGCCAGCGACTTTTCCCTATCAACCAGCGACCCCATACTGGGCAGAGTTCTGATGCCCGTCATATAGATCTCTTCAGGGAAAGGCGCGTCATAGGCGCGTGCTTCACCGTCGGTCAGCTCCAGGCCACCGAAATCTCGACGCAGATTATCACTGGCCCTGAGTTCCGGGCCGGTCAGGGCGTAGAGCATCCAGGCATGGAAGAACTCCGACATATCTTCTTTAATCAGTCCCCTCTTGGCACAATCAGAGGAGAAATCGTCAAAGGTCCTGATCTGGGCCTTGGGATCGACCGGATATTTTTCACGCTGGAGACCCTGGGGCACATTCAAGACCGGATCGGGTGTCAGGATCAAAGAACTGTTGGAGCAAAGCACTCGACGGAATAGCTCCGAATGACTGGCAACGACCTGCAGACCCGTAAAGCCGCCCCAGTCCTGGCAAAATAGGGTGATATCGCTTAGTCCAAGCTTTTCAATCATCTCGACCCACCAGGCGGCATGGGCGTAGATCGTATGCGTGTGAATATCCGTGGGCTTGTCGGATCGGCCCATGCCGATCATATCGGGTGCAATTACCCGGTGGCCAGCCTCAACAAGCAGCGGGATCATTTTTCGATAGAGATAAGACCAATCGGGCTGGCCATGCAGGAGCAGGACTACGTCCCCATCCCGCGGACCTTCATCAACGAAATGCATCCGCAAGCCGTCGACCTCAACATAATTGGGCGAGTAGGGGAAATCGGGTAAATCCACAAAGAACTCATCTGGGGTGCGAACAAATTCTCGCCCGTCCTCCGTCCAGTGCTTCGTGTAGCTCATGAAAAGTCCTCTCCCCCGTTGCAACAGCCCTACCAGCCAAAGATATCGGTCTGATCGAGCGATTCATCACTCTTGGTTTATCTGACCGAGACACGAGAAGCATTTTACAGAATAGATTTATTCTGGATAGGCCCGTGAGAGCACCCCCTGACTTTCCTAGCCGCAACAATCAACGGAAGTTTTTGGGATCCCGACAGATCTGCCCAAACCAGGCTCTAGGCGCGGGAGCCGAGCCGCGATACGGGTGATTCCGCTAGGCACCGCTATCTTTCGGTTCCCAGGGCGCTGAGCGAAACAGGCTTTGATGAGGCTGGGATCGGGAGCCGCGAGTAATGGAGGGCGAGGATTGAGGGCCAGGGCACAGCACCGCTGGTTCGTCGCATCCCTTCTCCGATGGTTATTTTCTCTAAGGAAAGCGCGAGGACGGTCATGATGAGTCGGCCGGCCGGCGTACGGACCGCCTATTCCCGGGAACTCGAAGTCGTCCGCGCCATCGCCGCCCTATTGGTTTTCTCCCGCCATATAGCCGGACGCTACGTGGGCATCGACCTCGAGCAGGGCCCTCCCGGCTTTTTCTATTCCCTGGCCCTGGGTGGCCAAACTGGCGTCACACTCTTCTTCGTTCTCAGTGCCTTTCTTCTGGCTCCCCCATTTTTCGAAAAAGGTCGGACTTCGATCAGCCGCTTTTTCGCCCGCCGCTTTCTCAGGCTTTGGCCTCTCTACGCCTTCGCGGTCCTGGTGGCCACGGCCTGGAATGCAGAGGGATGGGAGGGCTGGGGGGATGGCCTCGTCTACCTCGTCTATGGTCAAAGCTTCTGGGGCTTCGTTACCCATCTCGAGCCCTTCAGCTATGTCTGGTGGAGCCTCTCCACCGAAGTCCAGTTCTATTTTGTGCTCAGTCTCTGCGGCTTAATCGGCGCCCAGCGCTTTGGTTCGAAGATCTTGGCAGCTCTCTTGGTTTTATACGCGGCCTCTTATCTAATCTTCCTTTTTACAGAATTTGGCATAACCGACCCTGCCTCGATGCTTTCCATTCGAGTTTCCCTTTTCGGTCGGGGTTGGTCATTTCTTCTCGGGGCCCTGGCCGCATTCCTATACCACCGATACGGCCAAGTCTGGCGAGAGCGGCTGGCACGGATCGCCTGGCTCAAGAATGGCGGCGGGGACGGCGTGATCATCGTCGTTCTGATCGGAATCGGTCTCATGCTGATGAAAGTCGAAACCATCGGGACCTGGCCGGCAGAAATTGCGTGGCATGCCTGGCATATCCCCGAGTCTGTCCTCTGGTCCGCTTTCATTATCGGTCTTCTCGTGCTGCCCCTTCGTTCCAGGGCCCTCTTGGTAAACCGCCCCCTTGAGGCCTTCGGCGTCGTCTCTTATTCGTTCTACCTGTGGCACCTGCCCGTTATCGTCGGGGTGGGAAGCGTCCTGGGGATCTCTTCAGCCGACCCAGGCTCGGGAGGCAGGACCGCTCTGGCTGCCGCAATCGGCCTCTCGTTTGCCGCTTCCCTCGCCCTGAGCGGGCTGACCTATCGATTTATCGAACGCCCCTTCCTCTTGAGAAAAGAGCGAATTGCTAGCTAAGGGCTTCGGCCGCGAAGATTGTCTCGCTTAGCTTCTTCGTTCAAAAGTAGAGGGCCCACAATCGGGGCGTCGGGCGAATGCTTTCTGGAACCGTGCGCTAGTCACGCGATTCGGAGCGGGTCCAACGATGAACTCTACGGAGTGTGCGTCGGCCAGTCGCCAAAAGTCCTCCTCGCTCTGAGGCATCTGAATGGCGATACTGTCGACAAACCAGGCCGAAGCCGTGGCGTCGCTGGTCAGCACCACACTTGTGTCGTCCATACAGGTCGCCAGAACTCGCATATCACGAAGAACGAATTCGGACGCATCGCCATGGCTCCGCTCACGCTCTCTTACTTGGTTGATGGCCTGATTCATCAGGCCCTCAAAGACGTCGGGTACGGGAATTGTCGGTGCCAACGGCATCAGCAGAACCAACCCCAGTGCAACCTTCCCAAACCGCCCGCCGTAGATCACCCACGCCGCAGAGCCCAGAGAGATCACGGCAGGGATAAAGGGGATCAAGTAGCGGCTCCGGATCACAACAAAGGTGATCGCCAGCTTGCTCAAAAAATAGGCGCCAGCAATCGCCAGATGGGGACGGCTCAGATAGACGCAGCCGAGAAGGAGTCCGGCAAAGGCCATTAGATTGGCTGCGGGCACAGGCCAAATGAGAAGCGCTGAAGGGACAGCCTCGTAGGCTCGCAGGAGCGGGTGAGACAGCACCACTTCAGGCGCTTCGACCATCGAAAGAACGCTGCCCGGGACAACCCCAGGTTCTGCCCAGAGAGTCGCTGTGTAAAGCGAATAGAATGGATCTCCGGTCACCATAAAGTTTCGCAGCCACCACGGCGTACCCACCAGAATAAACCCTCCGAGACACAGAGCGTGGGGCTTCCAGCGAGGCGCACCCATCGGGAGGAAAACTAAGCTGGTGACCAGAAGCAGTCCCGCGTTGTAGCGCGTGAGGTACGCGAGTCCGCAGACGACACCAACCCAGAAAGCGTTCGCCCGATAAACAAGCAGCAGAGCGACTAATGCAATCCAGAGAGCGAGAAACATTTCGGTCCCCGCCAACATCGCGTAGCTGCTCATATAAGAAGTCGTAGCCGTCGCAGTTCCCGCTACAAGGCCGGTCAGATTCCCCCCTAGTCGGGCACCGATCAAGAAGGCGATAAGGCAGGTGACTACAAAACAAACGCCGACCGCCATATGCGCAGAGACCTCGGCTGCTGGGCCAATCGTAAAAGCGCCAGCCAAAACCAGCGGCCAGAGGGGAGGCCGTAAGATCGATGGATGTAGAGCGTGCACACCCCACTCGGTTTCAATCGGAAAAATGACACCCGTGGTAAAACCTCTCCCGGTGGCGATACGTCGAGCGATCTCGGCGTAATTTCGTTCGTCTCCCGAGACGAACATGAAGGGCAGATCTTGATGGCCCAAGACCCAAAGGCCCGCGGCCAGGGCACAAATAATCCCAGCAGCCCAGAAGCGCATTCGGGCACTGCCGTGCGAGTCGACTTTTTTCGTCGAATCGAACATCGAATCTCAACCTTCTAGTGTGACCCGGGTGGATCGCGGAAGATCGCCAGAAGAACGCTTACCGAATCAGTTCAATCGGGAGCCGGGTCCATAAACCCGACCCTAGCCGGACATTACCACGCTCGAGTTCTGCGAAATAGGAAAGAAGAGACCGGCCGCCAAAGGATTCCCCGGCAGGCTCTTTGAAGACATTCCACATTGACATGTCCAGAAAATCGATCTTTCCCTCATCCATCAGACGCTGAGCGACCTCTATCCCATCTCCGAGCTCTATTCCGAAGAGCTCTGCCGAGAGCCGAACGCTCTGAATGGCTTTGCGAATTCGTCAGCGGCGCCAACACAAAACGCTTCTTCAGAGCTGGGCCACGTCCCAGGCGGAGAGGAGTAAAGGGAGAGTAACTCGCCATGCGCTCGAAGCTCAAGTTCCTCAAGGCGGCACCTGCAGGCCGTCAGAGTTGAGATGATGAAGTGCCGCACCGGGAACCGCGCCGATCAGGCGACGAGTCAATAGCACCACTCAAGGAGCGCCACGAGGCACGCTCCCTCTGGCGCAGGCTCTCAACCTCGCTCCCCCACTCGCGGCGGATATTGCCGACTCGGAAAGCTCGACCAACGCCTTCCGGCAATCCCAGGGATTCGATCGCCAACCCGATAAAACGATCAGAAACTTCTACCCCAGGGGATTGGACCGAGCGTCCCCAGCCGCGCACTCCAGGTGAAGCGTGCCCAGGCGTGCCGAGATTGCACTTCTAGGCGGCTTGGGCTAATTCGACCGCTCAGTCGGATGCGACAGGGTACCGATTCTCAAATTTTTCCTGGGCAACGAGTGGGATGAGTCCGACTTTCTTGAGCCCAAACTCAGAAGCCTCCGGCCCCTAAGGGGTGACGGGATTCAAGGGGTTACGCAAAGATGACACGACTCGGTTACCAGATTCCCAATTTCACGTATCCCAACATTGCCCCCGGCGATATCTTCGAGAATGTCGTCGCACAAGCCAAGGCCGCCGAGGCTGCGGGATACGACCGGGTGTTTGTCATGGATCACTTCTATCAACTTCCCGGCATCGGCGCCCCGGCAGAACCCATGTTCGAGTGCTACTCGATGTTATCGGCCCTGGCACAGCACACCGAGCGTGTGCGCCTCTCGGCGTTGGTCACAGGCAACACGTACCGAAACCCTGCTCTCCTCGCCAAGACGCTGACAACTCTCGATCATGTTTCGGGCGGCCGGGCAACCCTGGGAATCGGTTGCGGTTGGTTCGAAAAAGAGCACGTCGACCTAGGCTTCGAATTTGGGACTTTCACGGATCGCTTCGAAAAGCTCGAGGAGGCACTCCAGATCATCATTCCGATGCTACGCAGTCAATCTCCTACTCTGAATGGAAAATATTACGCTGTGAAGGATGCGATCAATTCACCGGCACCAATCGCTCAAATCCCGATCATGATCGGTGGCCAAGGGGAAAAGAAAACTCTTCGCATGGTGGCTCAGTACGCCGACGAATCTAATTTGGTAGGAGACAACGCGGCGATTCCTCGCAAACTTCAAGCCATCGAAAAGCATTGCGAGAACCTTGGCCGGGACCGGAGCGAGATTGTCGTCACAAAACTGCAGATGATCGCCATCGCACCCACTCAGGAAGAACTCGAGGCTGATTTTCGGGCAATTGCCACGACCAAGGGTTGGAGCCAGGCTCAGGTGGACGGAGCGAAGGCTGCTCTAATCACTGGCGATCCCGATACTGTCGGCGAAATTCTGCAGGACGCTGTCGCACATGGGCTCGATGGCCTCACCGTTGACCTGCCTATCAATGGCCACAACACCGAACGGATCGAACTACTCGCTGAAGTCGTCGACAAGATCCTTCCCAGAAACCCCTGATAGAAAGCCCCCCCATTCTCTACGAGCGCGCGCTTCGGGCTCGAAACACCAAAGACGGCAAAGGCCAGGGGGTGGGCGTCTCAGCCGGCGGCCAGGCGGTGGGTGCGAGGTGGCCCTGTTCCCTCGCTGCGATGTAGCGCCACTTCACCCGTGGTAGACTCACGGGCGAAGAAGGGCACCACTCCTCCGAGCCCCTGCCGGGTGAGCAAGCTTTTAGTCAAAGATCCGGCTCGTGGAAAGGCTCAGAACAACTTGGTCGAGATGGACTCAGACGAGACCGTGAACAAGCGAGTCGAACCGACCCCCAGGCCCGATTCGACCGGGGTCGGGAGGTCTCATGCCATCCTCGTTTTAGGGGTGCACCGGAGTGGTACTTCGGCGCTAACCCAAGTATTGGGACTATGCGGGGCCAGTATGCCCGAAACCCTAATGCAGCCCACTGCAATCAATCCGCGTGGCTTCTTCGAGTCTCAACGGATCTTTGAGCTGCACGAGGAACTCCTCGGGGAGCTTGGGTCGTCCTGGCATGATCTTGCCCCTCTTCCCAATGGGTGGATGAGTTCTTCCATGGCCGCGAACTATGTCGACAAGATGGTCGATCTCGTGGCTAGCGAGTATGGAGACGCCTCTCTCTTCATCGTCAAAGACCCAAGAATCTGCCGGCTAATCCCCTTCTGGCTCGCCGTCCTCGAGAAAATGGAAATCCTTCCTCACTTTGTTCTTCCCATCCGTAATCCAATGGAAGTCGCCGGCTCTCTCGAAAAAGCAGAAGGCCTCGATCCACAACATGGCCTTCTTCTCTGGCTCAACGGTGTTCTCCAAGCCGAGTACGACTCGCGCGGATACCCAAGGTGCTTCGTTGACTACGAAGCACTCCTGGCCAACTGGCGCGGCGTAGTCGAAAAGGTCAGCAGCGACCTCTCGATTACCTTCCCTCGCCTGGGCCGGCGCTCTTCCGTCGAGATCGATTCTTTTCTCGATGTCCACCTGCGCAATCACTCCGTCTCTGCTGAGGAGTTTCGTGCCCGTGGAGACCTCTTGAGCTGGGCCAAGACCACGTTTGACTGGATGAGTATGGCCATCGCGGGCAACCCTCAGCCCGCTTCCGAAATCGATCAGTTGCGGCTGGCTTTCGCCGAAGCAGAGAAGGCATTCGGTCCGGTTCTTGCCCATATGCAAGTCGCAAGAGAAGACTCAAACGCTACTACCCAAGAGATGAGCAAAGCGATCAGCGAACTTACCGACGAGCGTGATCAACTCGAGGCCAGCCTTGTCCCGCTCAATGATGAGTCGGGGAGGGTACAGGTCCGCCTTGAAGCAAAGGAAAATCAGGTCGCGGAGTTGATCGATTGCATCAAGCTCATGCTTATCTGGATCGCCAGTCGCGCCCCCGGGAGCAATTCCTCAAGCGAGGAGCTCGAACTTCTGCTGACGGCGATGGACACATCGGATTCATCTTCCATCGCGCAAACCGCGATGGAAGGGCTCAAGCGCTATCAGGATTCAAACGACTTCCGGGCTGAGACCCAGGGCGTGCATCCCCAGCGGCGAGGAATCGGACGAGCACCCCTAGGCCCAGCAAATCCGGAGAGCCGCGAAAAAGCGAGAGATGAAGGACAGCACCGTATCGAGCTTTTGGATGCCCAGAGAGAAAATGAGGTTCTAAAAGACGAAAACAAGGCATGCGAGGATCGAATCAAGCTGCTGGCAACCCAAGTCGCGGAGAAGCAACAACTCGTGGAAGAGGGCTTCGACGAGTTGGCTTTGGCCGAAAAGAGTGATGCCGATCTGCGCAAAAACTTGAGCGCTTCGGAAGACAGGCTTGAGCGAACATCGAACGAGCTGAAAGAGCAGTTCCAGACCCAACTCGCTCGCAGTCAAGAACTCGAACAGAATCTACAGGGAAGCAACGAGAACCTCCTCGAAGCCAACCGTGGACTCCAAACTCAACTCACCCGCCGCCAAGAACTCGAAGAAAAACTACAGCGAATCGACGCAAACCTTCTCGAGACCAACCGTGAACTTGAAGCTCGGGATCGAGAAAACAAGACCCTCGAGGAACGGGTCTCCCATTTGGGCAGCGATCAACAACGACTCCGGGAGGAGTTGCAGGAACGGGATCGAGCCATTCACTCCTTCGAAAGGTCCGTGAGCTGGCGAATCACGCTGCCCTTTCGCTACCTCGGCCTGGGACTGCGGAAGGCGGGCCTCACCCGCCTCTTCCGCCCACTCGCCCGCCTGATGGGTCTCGGCAAGTAGCGGCCGGAGAACTCGCTCCTGGGCTGCCCTTCCCTGGGAGAGCGCGATAAAATCAGAGGGCTTTTTCTTTCTGGACTCTTCCTAGACCTTTTCGGCTCGAACCCGTAATCGGGGACCTCTTGCTTTCGCAGATCGATAAAAAGACGCTCCTGGCCGCCATAAGGCAGAGAATCTCAGTCCAGCTTCAGGGGCTTCTGGCCTCCCAGCGCGCCACCCAGGAGGGGGCCGTCCACGAGGAAACTCGGGCGGAAGGTGCCAAGGATACTCGAGCCACCGAAGCCTCCTACCTCGCCCGGGGACTGGCCGAACGGGCCGAAAGCCTTCGCAGTGATCTCGAACGCCTCGATGCCTTCGCCCCTGCCCTTCTGGACGGGACAGAACCCGCACAACCCGGCGCGCTCGTCCGGATCGAGGAGGAGGGTCGGGGAGATTCCGTCTATTTCCTGCTCCCCTTCGGTGGCGGCGAATCCGTCACCCTGGATGGAAGCACCATTCGCGTTATTTCCCCGCTCTCTCCCATCGGCCGAATGCTTGTGGGCCGGGAAAGGGGCGAAGAATTTTCCATCGACCTCCCGCGCGGGGAAACCCTTTTCGCCGTGAAGGATGTAAGCTGATCCCTCGACCCTGACCAAGACCAAGACAGCCTTCTGCAACTCCCAACCAAACTTACCCCCCTATCAAGGAGACCCACGTGCTCAACTTACACTTCGCTCCCAACTCACGCGCCGGACGAATCGTTTGGCTTCTTGAGGAACTGGGCCTCGACTACGAGCTCAATCGCATGGATTTTCACCCGAAGGATTTGAAATCCGATGAGCATCGCGCACGACACCCCTTGGGCAGGGTTCCCGTCCTCGATGACGGCGATATCCGCCTCTGGGAATCCGGCGCGATTGTCGAGTATGTGTTGGCGCGGCATACCGACGGCGCCTTGAAGCCGGCAGTTGATTCGCCTCTTTTCCCCCAATATCTCCAGTGGTTCCACTATTGCGAGGGAATGGTCATGCCTCCAATGAACACCATCGTGGTCCAGACCATCCTCTTGCCCCCGGAGAGGCAGAACAAGGAAGCCCTCGGCCAGGCCGAGCGGCTTCTTTCCCGGGCCCTGGCCCCGATCAACGAGGCTCTCGAGGGTCGGGAATACCTGGTTGGCGAATTTTCCGCCGCCGATATCATGCTCGGCCATTCCTGTTTCATGGCGAATAACTTCGGCGCGGTGGGTGAGGAACTCGAGAATCTCCGCGCCTATGTAAACCGTATCGAGGCCAGGCCTGCCTTCCAGACCGCTATCAACGCCTGAGCACATTCGAGGCCCGCTCGCCCCACGGACTGCCGAAAAAAAAAGAGGCCAGCTCTCCGATATACCTGGAGGCTGGCCTCTTTCCTATTTATCATCTGCCTCGCTCCGGTCCGGGGGCCTGGGAACTGTGCAGACTAAAGGTTGTACCCGCTCTCCTCGTGCAGGACCACGTCCAAGCCCACGGTCTCGTCATCTTCGGTGACACGCAAGCCAACCATGGCATCGACGACTTTAAGAAGGACAAAGCTCGCAACTCCGGCCCACAGAGCGGTGACCGTAGCGGCGAACAATTGAATCCCGACTTGTGAACCGATCGCCAGCCCCTCTTGGTTCCCACCGAGAACCGCTGCTCCAAAGATCCCGGCCATGACCGTTCCCAGGAAGCCGCCCACTCCGTGAACCCCAAAGACGTCAAGACTGTCGTCGTACCCGAATTTGCGCTTCATGGCCGTCGATGCGAGGTAACAGACGAGGCCGGAACTGAAGCCGATAGCCAGACCACCCATGGGTCCAACCACTCCCGCTGCCGGCGTAATCGCCGCCAAACCCGCGATCGCGCCTGTTGCCATGCCGAGAACGCTCGGCCTGCCATATTTTCGCCACTCGATGGCCATCCAGGTCAGAGCAGCGGTCGAGGCGGATATCTGGGTCACGGTAATCGCCATGGCGGCGGCTCCATTCGCACCCAAGGCCGAGCCCCCGTTGAAGCCATACCAGCCCACCCAAAGCATTCCCGTTCCGGTCACACACATAGTGAGATTATGCGGCGGCATGGGGGTCTTGGGGTAACCGTGCCGAGGACCGACCATGATACAAGCCACCAAGGCGGCCACACCGGCCGTCACGTGTACGACGATGCCCCCGGCGAAATCGAACACACCCAGATCGGCGAAGAAGCCGCCCTCCCCTCCCCAGGTCATGTGGCAAATCGGGGCGTAAACGAAGATGAGCCAGAAGGCGGAGAAGAGCAGCACTGCGGAAAAGCGCATGCGTTCGGCGAATGCGCCGACGATCAAGGCCGGCGTAATGATCGCGAAGGTGCATTGGAAAGCGAAGAAGAGGATCTCGGGAATTGTCCCGGAGAGCGTATCCGCATTAACGCCCATCAACCCAACACGGCCCAGCCCACCGATGAAGGAATTCAGGGTGGTCTGCCCGGCGACCATCCCGCTGGTATCAAAAGCGAGCGAATAGCCAACGAGCAACCAGAGGATCGTCATCAACGCCGTAAGCGCTAGGCACTGCATCAAAACGGAAAGTACGTTCTTGGTCCGAACCAAGCCCCCGTAGAAAAGCGCCAGCCCGGGAATCGTCATGAAGAGAACGAGAGCAGTCGAGGCCAAGACCCAGGCGGTATCCCCGGTATCGAGCCCGTCGTCGGCGACCGCCGTGGCGGGCGCCAGAGCGGCCAGCAGCGGCAGCAGAAAGCTGAATCGTGACTTCGTTGCAGCTTTAACAAAAATCCGCGGTTTTAGAGCGCGAAACATGTGAATCCGACCCCCCCATTTTGACTCGATGTTTCGAACCCCAAGAGTCCGAAACATCAAGATTCCTGCCCCGCAAAAGACTGCGACGCGAACGGTAAAAACAATGCGTGCGTTCGTAATATGCGGAAAATTCGCGAGACCGGGCGAATCTGGCCAAGGTCTTGGGCCGGACGCACCCGGTTCAGAGTCGGTTCCCCTCGCTTGCCCTTCAGACACGCGCACGAGTCCGCTTGGGGATGATCGCAAAAAATGTTGGGGACTAACAGGGGCCTACGAGAGGATCGACCCCGCATTCGACTCGATCAGCGCGGCGGCAGGCCGTGAACCATGGTGAGAAACTCGAGGCGGGTTCCGGCTCGGCGGTGCTCGGAGAGGGCCTGGTAGTCGGGGTCGTCGTACCAGCCCTTGGCGGCCTCCTCGGACGGAAAGCTGAAGATCACGATTCGCCCCTCCGGAGGGGTGAAACCTTCGAAAGTTTCGATCTTGTCGTCATAGGTGACGAACTGGCCCTGGTGTTTTTTCAGAATCGGGAAGAAGCCCTTCTCGTATTGGAGGTAACGCTCCTCGTCCTCGATATGAAGGTTGACAACCATATAAACCGGCGTTTCGGCCATGCGCTCGACTCCTCTGTCTTGATCGGTGAGTTGGATGAAATTGTTCGGTTACCAAGGCCCGCGGCACTTGGCTCCAATAAATAGAGGTTCAGATGCCCTTGAGCCACTCGCGAACGGCTCGGCCGATCTCTACAGGCGAATCCTCCTGGACGAAATGTGAGCCCGCCACCGTCACCTCGGTCTGGTTGGACCAAGTGCGGCAAAACTCGCGCTGGGGTCCCGTCAGGATCGAACCGGGATCGGCGTTGATGAAGAGCTTCGGAAGATCATTGCTCGCCATCCAGGCCGCGTAGGCCTCGACCAATTCGACCATAGGCTTCGGCTCACCCTCGATGGGAATCTGACGCGGCCAGTTCAGCGTGGGCTGGCGATCGTCTGGGGTGGCAAAGGGGGCCCGGTAATACTCCATCTCCTTATCGGTAAGCCCTCGAAGCACCGCCGAGGGGAGCACCCCTTCGACGAACATATTTCGGTTCAAGACCAGATCTTCTCCCTTTTCGGATCGAAAGCCCTGAAAGATCCCCCGGGCGCTCTCGGGCCAATCCTCCCAGGAGACCGGACGAACGATGGCCTCCATATACGCGATGCCCTTAACGGCGTCGGGATGCCTCCGAGCCCATTCGAAGCCCAGGCCGCTGCCCCAGTCGTGAATGACCAGAGTGATATTCTGCCCAAGGTCAAGGGCCTGAAGTAGACCGTCCAGGTAATCGTAAGCCACCCCGAAGCTGTAGCGATCGGGGCCTTCGCTAGCGGACAATTTCTCAGAATCCCCCTGACCGATGAGATCGGGGACGATCACCCGGCCGCAGCCTTCGAGCTCGGGAATGACATTGCGCCAAAGGTAGGACGAGGTCGGGTTGCCGTGGAGTAGGACAACCGGGTCACCTTCGCCCCGATCCACGTAGGCAATCCGCTTGCCATGGACTTCCTGAAATTTCTTTTCGAAGGGGAACTCTGCTGAAATCATTGGGACCTTTCTGTCTTCTAGGGGCCCGAGGACCTGGGGCGGCGGCGCTCTTCTTTGATTTCGCTAAGGGACCCCTGGAAGTTCCAGGAGCGAGAGCGCCGTATCGATCTGCTCACCGAGTTCGCTCGGGGAAGTGCGTTTGCGACTGGCCACGCGCAGGCCCTGGTTGACAAGCATCAGATGGGCAGCCAACGCTTCGGCGGACCTTTCGGTGGGATACTCCCCCGCAGCCTGAGCCCTGCTGAAGCATTCCGTGAAGGCGGCCTCGACGCGAGCGAGTTCTTTCGTCGCCAGGCCGCTCAGCCCCGCATCGACTTCAGCGAGCTCAAGAATCGTATTCACCATAAGGCAGCCCCGCCCAGCTCGTCGACGGGGGACCTCGAGCAGGGTAGTGCGAAAGAAGCGAGGGACGGCCTCAAGGCTCTCCGTCTCCGCCCAGGCCTCGGTAAACATCGCCCGGGTGCGATCCGAAAAGAGCCGGAGCACCTCGACGAAGAGGGAACGCTTATCCCCAAAGGCGGCGTAGAGGCTCGAGCGAGCGATCCCCATGGCTTTCAACAACTCTTCCACCGAAGTGGCGAGATAGCCCTGAGCCCAAAAAAGCCGCATGGCCGCCTCCAGGGCCGCGTCTCGGTCAAATTCGACGGGTCGCGCCATCTGTCAGGACTCCTCGAGGGGGGCTTTTTAATTATGAACCTTTCGTTCCATAATAGCCAACCGCCACGAAGACCTGCCGCCTTTATCGAGCCCCCCGATGACGCACCGCATCATCCGCAGCCACCGTGCCGACCCCGGTACGCGGGTGGAGGATCACCCCCAAAAACAGCTTGCTTCGACTCTCCAAGAGCCAACCCGGACCGATGTGATTCAGTACGACAAAACCTTTTGCCCCTCAGCGCACCTGTCATATCCTGAACCCTATGAAGTTGGAGACGAATCCAACAACAGCCGGGACTAAAAATTGAATAGAAGAGGAGCATGCATGAATGGCTTCGCCAACGAGATACGCGTTACGACCAGCCAAGCGTTTCCGACCGGGCCGTCTTGGTGCAAGCCTCGCCTCCTGGCTTCCCTGCTCCTGATCACCGCGCTTGCGCTTCTTCCTAGCGCTTCACTCTCCGAACCCACTTCGGACGACCTTGGAGAAATCAAGGCCGCTGCTGAAGGCGACCTCCGGGACACCACCCCTGAAGCCGACCCGAACCTGATCGAAGCGGGCACCCCGGCCGGCGAAGCCCCGACCCCCGAGCACGGCGGGATCGAGGAGATCATGGTGAGCGCCCAGAAACGGTCGACGAATATCCAGGAAACCCCCACGGCGATCACCGCGCTGAGCGGCGCGCAACTCTTTGACCGCGGCATCTACAACGTCGAATCCCTGGCCACCCAGGTTCCCAACTTTCAATACGGCGAGAATTTTGGAATCGCGCGGCTCACGATTCGCGGTATCTCAAGTGAGGGTTTTGCGGATCCGTCCACAGCTTTTCATATTGACGGCATCTACCAGAACAATCCCACTGCAGCGAGCGCCCTGACCTTCTATGACATCGCCCAGGTGGAAGTCTTGCGTGGTCCCCAGGGCACGCTCTGGGGCCGAAATTCCACGGCCGGAGCCATCAATGTCTCGACCCGCGCACCCGAGCACGAATTCGAGATCTTCGGTGACATACTCTACGGGTCCTACAATCAATGGTCCGGGCGCGGCGTGGTCAATGTGCCGATCCTGGCCGACCGGGTTGCCATGCGAACCGCCGCCTACTTCGATAAGCGCGACGGCTATCAAGAAAACCTCTACTACCCGGGAAATGAATACGACGCCAACGACGCCGACAACTGGGGAATCCGCCCGCAACTCCTCTTCGAGATCACCGATGAGATGTCCCTCACCATGCGCGGCGGCTACAACCACCAGGGCGGGGTGGGGTGGAATGATCTGATCCAAGGCGATTATCCGGGTCAGTATAATTTCGTAGAACCGCCGAACGCCCCTTTCATACTCGACGTCAATCCGTATGCCACAGTCGTTACGCCTGCTACGCCCAGTACCATCCTTCCTAAACCGAACTCCGATCGCCAGACCCGGAACGATACAAAACAGTTTCAAAACATCGACACCTGGGATGTCAACGGGACACTGACCTGGAATATTCAGGATAAGGTTTCGGTCAATGTCGTGGGTTCGTATCGATCGGAAACCCGAGAACAGAATTTCGATGCCGACCGCACAGAGGCACCGATGCTGACAGCCAACACGACTGCGTCCACGCAGGACCGAGTGGTGGATGCTCATATCCGAAATATGGATCCTGTCGACTTGGGAGAAGCGGCCAAAATAGAATGGCTCGTCGGCTTCTTTTTCTTGGATGCGGATGGCGAACTGACCACCAATCTTCCCGGCCCGGGACAGGACTTCCTCCTCTTTAATCCTTGCATATATCTCGGCCCTTTTTGTCAACAGACTGCATTAATTCCTGACCCGATTATCTTGACTGGCGCCGGCGTCTCGGGGAGCAACTCCAACCTGAGCCTGGCGCCCTATGCGCACACCCGCCTTCTGATGTTGGAGGAAACTCTGCGATTCGGGATGGGACTTCGCTTCAATTACGACAAGAAGACGGGGCGCCGGGAGGGTAACCAGGTGACCAATACCATCATTGGATGTGTGCAACCGGCATACAGCACCACGCAGACAGAGGATTGGAACGGCGTGACCGGAGATCTGAATTTGGAGTACACGCCCACCGATGAAAATATGGTATACGGCAAGGCGACGCGTGGTTGGAAGCCGGGCTACATCAACGGCGCTACCGTGAACCTAGATTGCACCAAGCCCCCAGAATTTCAGGGCCCCGCAAAGGAGGAGGTCGTCTACGCCTTTGAACTGGGCTCAAAGAATCGCTTCTTCGACAACTCAGTTCAAGCCAATCTGACCGGGTTTTACAACCGTTACCTCAACCTTCAAGTGCGATCCCAAGCCCAAAATACGACCTTTATCAGCAATGCCCAGAGGGCGAGAACATGGGGGGTTGAATTTGAGGGCATCTGGCAACCGACCTTTGCAGACAACCTCTCACTGAGTGTGGTCTATGGCTACTTGGATGCGAAGTACGTCCAGTACGAAGGCGCCTACGACTTTGCGACATCAACTCCCGATCAGGACTTCTCTGGACATACTATGGTTCGCGCCCCGAAACACACGGCGACACTCGCAGCCGAGTACCTCTGGGAGCTTGGCTCCTCCTATGGCGCCCTGATCCCGCGACTCGAATACACGTATTCTTCGAAAATCTACTTTAGTGCTTCGAATCGGCCTGAGGACCTGGAACCCTCGTTTGGAAAATTGCAGATCCGCATGCGCTGGGAATCTGACGCGAACGATCTTTTCGTCGAAGGGTTTGGCGAGAACCTGACCGATGTCGACGTCCGCTCCACACGAACCGTCGGTAGTGGTTTGTTGGGCTACCCCGTATATGGCGCCTATGAACCTCCGCGCACCTGGGGTATTCGGATCGGCGCAAGCTACTAGGGAAGAGACCGGGTGGACGCCATTCGTTGCGAAGTGTGTGGCGCCACCCAGTCGCTTCCCTCGCTGGAGCCTCGCCGGCGGGCTCTCTGTTTCCGATGCAAATCCGAAGTAGCTCGCGGACCCACCCTGTCCCTCGATGCTCCCCTGGCCCTCTGCCTCGCTGCACTGATCTTCTGGGCGCTGGCCAACAGCATCCCTTTCATCACCCTCGAGTATGGGGGAATTATTCAAACCAACCGAGTGTTTACCGGCGTCACAGCGCTCTGGATGGATCATCAATATTTTCTCAGCGTGCTCGTGGGAATGACAAGCATCGCCATTCCCGGGCTGCAGCTCAGCCTGGCCTGCGGGCTGATGCTCGCCCTCAGGAGAGGGGTTTCAGGGGGTAGATTGCGCCCCCTCTCCCGGCTCCTCGCTTTCATCGCTCCCGGCTCCATGCCCGGGGTCTATCTCGTGGGCGCCTTCGTTGCGGCGGTCAAGCTCAGCCAACTCGCTACCCTGACTCCGGGCCCGGGGCTCTATTGCTTTGGCGCCTTTGCCCTCCTCTGGGTCATTGGCCTGGGATCCCTCGATCTCGAGGGAGTGATCGAAGATTTTCGACCCCGGCGGTCGGGACGATGAAACGAGTCATCTGCCCTCGATGCGGCGGCGTCTGTGGGGTGCCCGAAGAGGCACGGAAAAGACTCCTTTGCCCGGGCTGCAAAGCACCGTTGACCGAGAACTCCACACCGCAGAATTCCATCAGCCGGGTCTGGGCCCTGCTGATCGCCGCCGCGATCCTCTACGTCCCTGCCAATCTGCTCCCCATCTTCGACATGGAACTCCTCGGTCGCCCGAGCAGCGACACGATTCTCGGAGGGATCGCCGATCTCTTTGGCTCGGGGATGTGGTTTGTGGGCGCCATCGTTTTCCTGGCGAGTATCGTGATTCCATTGCTCAAAATCCTGGGCCTCGGTTTTCTACTGATCAGCACATCCCGACTGGGCAGCGTTCAGGCCAGGCTTGCATCCACGCGCCTTTACCGGGCCATAGAATCCATCGGGCCCTGGTCGATGATCGACGTTTTTGTCGTCTCTCTCACGATTTCCCTGGTTCAGTTCGGAAGGCTCGCGAGTTTCTCACCGGGCCCCGGAGCCGCATGCTTCGCCATGGTGGTGATCCTGACGATATTGGCGGCCCGAAGCTTCGACCCCCATACTCTATGGGCGATCCCAGAGGAGAACTAATGAGCGAACCCAACGGTGGCCTTTCCCAAGAAGAAGTTCCAGAAGCTGTCGTCGCCGGTCGCCACGGTTTCCAGATCGTCTGGCTCGTCCCCATCATCGCTGCCCTGGTGGCGCTGGCTCTGCTCTACGCCACTTTCGAACGCCGGGGGAAGAGCATTGAGATTACCTTCGCCGATGCCAGTGGGGTCGACGCGGGCAAGACAACGGTGCGCTACAGGGACGTAGTCATTGGAACCGTCGAGGAGGTTCGCCTCAGCAAAGACTTCAGTCATATCATCGTCAAGGCGCAGATCGACGAGAACGGCGAGCGCCTCCTGGTTGGGGAGACAAGCTTCTGGATCGAGCGCCCGCGCATCGGGCCCAAGGGCATCTCGGGATTGACCACCATCGTCTCCGGCGCCTATATCGCGGTGGATCCCGGTAAATTGGGCGGTCCTTTGAAGCGTAGTTTCGAAGGCCTTGCGGACCCGCCCGATCTGCTAAAAAACGACAAGGGGCTTCACCTCACCCTCACCAGCATGGCAGGCACTCTTGGCCTCAGTCAGGGGAGTCCCGTGATTTATAAGGGAATCCGGGTGGGCCAAGTGACCAGCCTCAAGCTCGGAAAGCCCAATACAGGGGCCACGATCCAAATCTCTATCAAACCCGCATACGCCGATCGCGTCCACAGCCATACGCATTTCTGGAACTCGAGCGGAGTCGACATCAGTGCAAGCCTCCAGGGAATCGATGTCGATATCGCTTCCATCGCCACCGCACTCACGGGGGGCGTCAGTTTTGACACCCTCGGAGAAGTCGGCAAGCCCGCGGTCCTCGGCGATCAGTTCACACTCTTCGACCACGAAAAAGATGCCAGCCGCGAATACCGCGAGAGCCGGGGCCTGCACATCCTTCTACGAACCCCGCGCCTCGAGTCGGTCACCGACGGGGACTCTATTCTCTACCGGGGGGCAGTCGTCGGCCGGGTCCTCTCCCACGATCTCGATGAAAATGGGCGAGATATCCTACTTCGCGTTCAGATCGATTCTCGCTATGCGACCCTCGTGCGGGAAAACAGCGTGTTCTGGAACGCCAGCGGAATTCACTCGGACCTGGGCTTTACTGGCCTTCACGTCCAGGTTTCGTCCCTCGAAGCCCTGATCAAGGGCGCCGTCGCCTTCGCGACTCCGGACAAACCGGGTAAGGCTGTCGAAGCCGGGGCGCTCTTCGACCTCGCCAAGGAGAGCAAGGGGCGGTGGCTCAAGTGGAGCCCGCTGATTTCGCTTCCCCCCGGCGAGACAACCGCACCCTGAGCCACCCGGACCCAAGGGGTCAGGGCCAGACTCTCAGCCCAGCTGGATCGGCAGCTTCTCCAGGCGTCGAACAAAGATGCTCCGAGTGTGAACCGGAGGAGACGCGGGATCCAG
The DNA here is from genome assembly GCA_029243605.1 of Myxococcota bacterium. Taxonomy (GTDB): domain Bacteria; phylum Myxococcota_A; class UBA9160; order UBA9160; family UBA4427; genus JAZXM01. The sequence continues at coordinate 14,454 of JAQWRT010000092.1, read as the reverse complement.
GGAGAATTCGCGCGTCGCCTTCAGGACCTCTTCCAGCATCACTCGCACCTCCAACCGGGCGACCTGCTCACCCAGGCAAAAATGCGCTCCCCGGCCGAAACTCAGGTGATGCTTCGGGTATTTCCTGTCCAAGCGGATTCGATCTGGGTCCTCGAAAAGTTCGGGGTCGCGATTCGCCGCGGCCCAGAGCAGCATCAGCCGATCGCCAGGCTCGAGGAAATAGCCCATGAGTTCGCACTCCCGACGCACCGCGCGGTAATGGAACTTGAAGGGGGGCTCTAGGCGGAGAACTTCTTCGACGAAACGCGGCACCAGACCCCTATCCTTCCTCAGCCTCTCGCACAGCCCAGGGTCTGCGGCCAGCAACCTCATGCAGGAGCCAATCAGAGCGGTGGTCGATTCTCCGCCGGCTCCGAAGAGCACGAGGGCGATCCCCGTCGCCTCGGAGCTCGTCACCCGGCCCGCTTTGACCCCGGCAGCCAAGCCACTCAGCAGATCATCCCGTGCCGGCGATCGACCAGCGATCTCGAGGTGAGCGGCCAGATACTCGGCCATCGCGCCCGTATCGCGAGCGAGCTTTTCCAACTTTTCGGCCGAAATATCGCCGGCCAGGATCTCGCCCCCAACCAGAGCCCACTCCCGGTGACGCTCGACATCGCCCGGGGGCAAGCCGAGTAGGTGACCCACCACCCGGGCAGGAAGAATCTCGGCGACGGGAGCAAAATCGACTGCGCCCGAACGCAACCAATCGCGAATCGCCTCCCGGGCCCAATCACGCATCATGGGCTCCAGGGCGGCCATTCCCCGGGAGGACATCCCGGGTTTGAGCAAGCGCCTGTGTACGGCGTGCCGAGGCTCGTCTGCCGTCGCGATCACCTGGGTGCCCTCGCCCGCCGGAAGCTCGAAGACCCCGACCTGGTCTTGCTGGGCCCGCACCAAAACGCCTGTCAGGTTGGCTGAGAAATCCTCTTCGCGGTCAAGAACCTCAAGAATCCCCTCCCAATCCGCGATCAGATGAACACCCGTTTCGCCCAGACGCGAGATGGGGCCCGCCTCTCGGACTCGCCTCAAAAAGGGATGGGGATCCTCGATAGTGGACGCTTCGAGGAGCTCGGCGGGCCGACCCGGTGCTGAAGGGGCGCGTATCATTCGGAATACAATCTCCGCATATTGCGTTGGGTGGAAGCTCTTGGCCGAAAATTTCGGGAGAGCCCCCTGCCCGCTTCCATGCCGAATTATCGGCTCGGAGTTGATACTCTTGCAGGGTATCAAAAACGGGGGCATCTCTCCTCGACTCCACCCGGACCCAATTGGGCGTCTTCCACGAAAGACCCGGCATGAAAGACTGAACAGGAGAGAATGGACATGAGAGAGCGGACACGAGAGAGCAGACATGAGAGAGCGGACATGAGAGAGCGGACATGAAAGATCAGGCCGAATGGTTCGGACACCGTACGGTGACCGCGGAGGCGGTCGCCACTTTCGCCTCCCTCACCGGGGACTTCTCTCGTATCCACGTCGATCAACACTTCGGCGCCAGCTCGCCCCTCGGCACGGGCTTTGCGCACGGTCTCCTTTCGGCGAGCTGGGCCCTGGGGTCTATGACCCGGTGTGCGGGAGACCTCATCGGCCGCGCCGACCCGGACAGCTACGTCTCAAATTTTTCGATTCGCTTTCATTCACCCGTTCGCTTTGGAGACACGCTCGCCTTTGCCTGCCAAGAAGTCGGCCCTTCTGATTTGCAGAAAGACGGGGAGACAAGGCAATTGAATTTTTCCCTGGCGAACCAACGGGGCGCGGTCAGTGCCATGGGAAGCCTGGGTATTCGAAAGCGCCCTGTGGGAACCAGCCCGAGCCCATGGAAGGCTGATTTAACGCAATCCTGGCCCCTGGAAAAGTCCCCACCGCCCTCTTCATCGCGCGCCCTGGGAGCGGAGGAAATGGTCGAATTGGGTCCTCGGGGCTCACTCCCCATACGATCGATCACAGAAACGGATATCGTCAATTTCGCCAATTTCAGCGGCGATCCAAATCCTCTTTCTCTTGATGCCGAATTTTCGAAAAAAGCGATCTTCGGTTCCACCACGGCCTCTCCCATGCTCTCTTTTTCTCTCGGATTTTCCGTCTGGCTGAGCGAATTAATGAAGCTCCCCATGCCTGGGATTCCTTCCGAGGCCGGGCACCTGGGAGACCGCTGGCAAGTCGTTGCCCCCGTATTCGCCGGCGACACTCTTGAACTGCGGCACCGCCCGCTGAACGCGCGCCGCACCCGAAGCCGGCCCCACCTTGCGGTCACCACCTTCGGACTCCAAATTCTGAACCAAAGAGAAGAGGTCGTCCTACAGGGTGAAGCCGACATGATGCTCGCCACCCTAGACGAGCCAATAGAATCTCAAAGCCGCTAGATCAACCCCGCACGAGGTAGGATTCGATGACGAGCAATGCTAACCAGCCTTTCCGAGTGGCGATTATCGGTGCCGGCCCCGGCGGCCTCTGCATGGCGATCCGCCTCAAGCAAGCGGGAATCGAGGACTTCGTAATCCTCGAAAAAAGTAGCGGCGTCGGCGGGACCTGGAACCACAACCGCTATCCCGGCTGTGCCTGCGACATACCGGCGCCTCTCTATTCATATTCCTTCGAGTTAAATCCCGAATGGTCTGGACTTTATCCGCCCCAACCCGAAATTCTCGCCTACTTCGAACATTGCGCGGAGAAATACGGCCTTCTCGAACATTGTCGATTCGACGACTCCGTCATTGGAGCAAGATGGGACGATTCAATGAAGCGCTGGGAAACCAGGCTCGCGTCTGGAGGCATTATTGATTCGCAGTTCTTGATCAGCGCCCTCGGGATGTTCAATGAACTCAACTACCCCGATATTCCGGGTCTCGATGATTTTCAGGGCGCCCGCTTTCATTCGGCGCGTTGGGATTGGAATTACGATCTCAAAAATAAAAAAATCGCCGTCATTGGAAGCGCTGCCAGCGCTGTGCAGTTCGTTCCAGAGATCGCAAAAACCGCTGCATCGGTTGATCTCTTCCAGCGAACAGCCAACTGGGTTCTTCCCAAAGAAGATGCACCTTTCCCCCCCGAGCAACTTGAATATTTCAAAAGCGATCCCAATGCGCCGCGAGGGGCCCGAGAAGAAATTCACAATGTGACGGATGCCGGGGGAGCGGGAGCCTTTGAAGCCATCCGCGAGGAAATGGAGGCGGCCTGCCTCACCAATCTAGACTTGGTCGAGAGCCCTGAACTCCGGAAGAAGCTCCTCCCCGATCACCCCTGGGGCTGCAAGCGGCCCCTCCTCTCGAACCACTATTACCCCGCCTTCAACCGTCCCAATCTCGAGCTCGTCACCGATCCCATCGATAGAATTTCGCGGGATGCGGTCGTTATGGTCGACGGGAAGCAGCGAAAAGTCGATGTGCTCGTTCTTGCCACCGGATTCCAGACGACTCTTTTCCTTTCGGCCATCGAGGTGTCTGGGCGTCAGGGGGTGCGTCTTGAGGAAGCCTGGCGCGATGGTGCTCTGGCCTACAAGGGAGTGATGACCTCGGGGTTTCCAAACCTTTTCATGCTCTATGGCCCCAATACCAACGGAGATTCGATTATCACGACCATCGAGTACGAAGTCGAGTTCGCGGTTCGACAGATACGCCGGCTCATCGACCAGGGTTCCGCAGCGATCGATGTACGCGCTGAAAGCATGGCGGCTTATAACGAAAAACTCCAAGAAGACATTCGAGCAATCGCTCCCTGGCAGTCCAATTGTGGTGACTATTATCGTTCAGCGAGCGGCCGGGTGGTCACCCAGTGGCCGCACCGTATGAGCGAACTCAAGCAGCAACTCGAAGCGGCCGACGACGAGTCCTACGTGGTTTCGGAATCACCTCACCCCTGAGACCACTCTGGCGGCCGGCACTCGAGACCCGTGCGCAGCCAAGCCGGCTGTGGCACGCTCACAGCATGGATCTCGTGCCCACAGTCGATATCGGTCAACCCAGCGCGGCAGACTTGAATGCCGTGGATTCTGCCTGCAGCGATCACGGATTTTTTCTGATCCGGGGCCATGGGCTCGATGCGATGATCGAACGAAACTGGCAGGAAACTCGCCGCTTCTTTTCGGCGCCTTCTGAAATCAAGGAGAAAATACGCCGAACAGAGGACAGGCCCCTGGGCTGGTTCGATCGAGAGCTGACCAAGCAAGACCGGGACTGCAAGGAAGTCTTCGACTACATGCACCCTGGAGGCTCAATCGGCGAGTCGCGAAACCGCTGGCCCAGTGCTCTCCCGGGCTTCAAGGAATTCCAGAACGAATATTTCAAAGCTTTCTCTGAACTCGCGGAGAAAACCCTGCATCTCGTTCACACGGCTCTAGGCTCGGGGAGTGACACCGCGAGTACCTACCCTGGGAGCGCGAAGACCAGCACGGTTCGTCTCAACTACTACCCCGTCGAGGATCCGGTTCCCCAAACCGAGCGAGGCACTCTTCCGGGCCTGGGCAAAACTGCCCTGGGGCACCACACGGATCCGGGCGTTCTGACCCTGCTCCTCCAGGATCAAACAGGCGGGCTGCAGACCCACTCGCGCACTCATGGCTGGGTCGATATTCCAGCCATCGAGGGCACGATCGTCGTAAATCTTGCCGACTCGCTTCAGGTGTGGACGAACGATCGCTACCGCGCTTCGGTTCATCGAGTGGTCCCCATGACAGAAAAGGCCCGCTACAGCATTCCCTACTTCTACAACCCGCCGCTAGACGCGACTATCCAACCGATTCCGGGAATCGGCGATTCCGCCCCCCACTACAGGCCATTTACCTGGAAAGAGTTCATCCAAGCTCGCATCGACGACAACTTTACTGACCTGGGCGCAGAGGATACCCAGGCCAGTCATTTTCGAATTGCCTGACGCAAAGAGGCCGCGGCCGATCGACTCTAGCTTCTAGCCGAAATTCACAGCTTGCCCCTTCGAGAGCGAAAAAGAAGCCGAGGCAGCCCAAGAGTCCCGTTTCTCTTTGTTCTTAAAGGAGCCAAGTCTTGCCTCAATCCATGAACGAGCTCGGCTTCTATACCCTTGCCGGCCAACCCGAGAGCCCCCGAGAGTTGCTCGATGAGGTCAAAGCCGCCGAGGCCATGGGAATCGGCTCCTGCTTCATTTCTGAGCGCTTCAATATCAAGGAAGCCGCGGTGCTTTCAGGCGCGGTCGGTGCCGTTTCGAGCGAAATTGGCATCGCCACCGCCGCCACCAACCACTCGACCCGGCACCCCATGGTCACCGCCGCAATGGCCATGAGCATGCACACCCTGACCGAGGGGCGTTTTTCTCTTGGCCTGGGCAGGGGGATCGCCCCCATGTTCCGTGCCTACGGAATCGATCCGATCAAGACCGCTCAGATCGAGGACTTCGTCTCCCTCATGCGGAAAATCTGGAGGGGCGAGCTCGTGGTCGGCCACGATGGACCCGCCGGAAAATATCCCTTGCTCAGCATGGGGCCCCAATACGATGCGGCGATCCCCCTGACTTTTACCGCTTTCGGTCCCAATTCCCTGGATCTCGGCGGTCGGGTTTTCGATGCCGTTGTCCTCCATACCTTCTTCAGCGACGAGACCACCGCACGCTGTGTCAAGGCGATCAAGCGGGCCGCGGAGAAAGCTGGCCGAGATCCAGGTAGCGTCCGGGTCTGGTCCTGCTTTGCAACCATCGGCGACCATCTTCCCGAGGAGTTGCGGCTCAAGAAGACCGTGGGGCGTCTGGCAACTTATCTTCAGGGCTATGGAGACCTCATGGTCAAAACCAATGGCTGGGACAAATCGGTGCTCGACCGATTCAGGGCCGATGATTTTGTCCAGAATTTTCGAGGGGGTCTGGACATGACGGCCACCCCCGAGGAACTCGAGCACGTGGCCACCCTTCTTCCCGAAGAATGGTTGGCTCCTGCCGCTCAGGGGAGCCCTGCCCAATGCGTCGACGCGATTCGTGGGCAATTCGAGCTGGGATGCGACGGAGTCATTCTGCATGGAGCCAGCCCCGAGCAACTCGAGCCGATCCTCGACGAATACCGTCGAACCCGACCCCAGGCTGTCTTCGATCACCTGCCCCGGAATCCAGCCGGCTCTTCTATCTGAGTGGGGGAAAGGACAAGACGAGGGAGTCTTTGCCCCGACTCCCTCGCCTCTGAAAAACTCAGCCGCTCAGGATGCTCCGGCAGCCTCGGGTGCATAACCAATGGGTGAGGTCCAGGCTCTCTCCTGAATCGTTTCCGGCAACCGGTCGGAGGTACACCCGTCTAATTCGCTGGCGTTGGGCGTTTCGAGACAGAGCCTCGACGACCAGCGGCAGCTCGGGTTCTCGATGACCCGAGCGTAGTAGACCGCATCATTTTCCGGGTCGAACTCCGGGTCTCGCCAGATCCCGCAAAGCGCGCTGTGCCCCTCGCCCTGGGGTGCACAGGTCGCCATATCGACCCCCGCCCCATTATCCGGACTCCCAGCAACCTCGTGCACTTCCTGATGGAAAAGTCCATCCGAGCCGACCCAGCCCTTGATGATCTGAATTCGTTGGAGAAGCCCACCCGGCCGGCCCGGGCTCCCGGGGTCTGCCAACGCTGAAACCGCGAAGACTGGTGCCCCCTGCCCTTCAGGCCGGGGCGGAAGCTCCGAGCCCATGGGAACACCCTTTTCGTAGGCCACCCCTGCAAAATTTGACTCGGCACAAATTTCGGGGTCCATGGCCCAACCGCCAAAGAAGCGAGGGACGATGCGCGGGCCGCTGGTGGAAAAGGTCTCCCGCCGCTTCAAAGCATCGAAGATGGCGTCCCGTGTATTTTCCTCGGCCCATACGCCCGCCAGGCCACCTGGGCTCCAAAAAGCGGGGCTTCTTTTTTCGTCTCCAACCGTGAGCAGTCGTTCGGTGGTCACGCCGAACTTGTACGGAATTCCGTACTCGCTCACCGATCCGGGGGTGGCCATGTGGTTGTCGGTGCTCCCAATGAAGCCGAACGCGTAGGGATTAACCCCGATCCGCTTCTTTTCCCTGATTCCCTCCAGCAACGCGTAGCGAACGAAGTCGGTTCTCGAGGAACAGCCACGACCCGCCTGCGCGCCTTGACCCGCACCCTCTTCACAGTCCTCGAATTCCTGGAGGCCAAGATCTCGGATCTTTTCAAAATTGCAGAGCTCGTCCTCGCCCCCCACGACACCGTACATGCCGTTCCGACATTCACTCTCACCCTTGATCTGCATCATTTCGACGATGGGTTCCAGCCGAGCCCGCAGGGCAGCTTCCCGGCGTTGCTCCTCCAGAGGAAGATCTGCGTACTCGACCCGAAACATCTGACCATTTGAAAGATTCGGGTTGTGAGGAATAGCAATGGCCTCGCAGCCGCTCCCATTATCGTTACAAAGATCAACGAGCTGATGGCGCAGGTCGATCTCTATTGGCGTCTCCAAGGAGGAGATGGGTAACTCGGGCACGATTTCGTTGCGCAGAATGATATTGCGATGGACCTTTGTCGCGTAGGGCGAATGACTGTATTCCCAGGCATGGAGGCTCGTGAAAGAGCACGCCTCGGAACGGTCGTAGGCGCGCTCGGTAGCCACCTGGTTGGCCTGCCAGACCGTGGCGAGCTCCGATCGGCAGATCTCATCGTTGTCACCACACACATCCGAGCGTCGGCCGAATAAGTCGATCAGGCCCCCTATTCGCGCGCGGAAGCCGGTCAAACCCAGGATCCGGGCGAGCCAAGACTCGTCCTCGCCTCGATAGATCCGACAGCCCGTAGAATCGTAGGTCGGGGAGCCCGGGGTCGTACACAGGGATACCTCGGCCATCCATTCCGCGTGGTCGGTCACCGCTGCAAAATCCAGCGGCCGGTCTATCTGGGCCAGCCGCATGCCCTGAGCAGGGTCGCCCGAAAAGACCTCGATGGGCTCTCCCCTGGCGTAGCGATACGCATCCTCCGGCCCGGTCACCGTGCCCAGGGAATTGGCATCCATGGAAATGCCGGTATGGATATGGAGATCACCGAAGAGCGGCTGCTTCTCCGCGACTTTCACCCGACATTCCTCGCGCGGAGCGATCGCCTTGGCTTTGGCGGCTCCCGGCGGGGGTGACCAGGGATCGGAAGTCGGTTCCAATCCACAGGACAGTAGCCCCCAGGCCATCAACAAAAGCCAGGCAATTCCCCTCTTCCCAATCACTCAAGTCCCCTCGGAAGGATTGACCTTCCAGCATGGGGAGGGCTCTTGATGCCCTCCCGCCCGGCTTTGGCTGGACCGGGAAATTCTTTGAGGACTTCATTATCCTCCAGCGTGGCGAAATTCTCCAGTCCAGCCGATTTCACCGGAAGCCCATAAGCCCGTTCTGGGGTTTCCGAATCGGTCGGATCCGAAGAGAGAAAGCCAACCCACAACCGCCGGCGCTGCCGGGAGAAAAACTTTGCGTCTCCACAGCCCACTCGCTCCAGGCCTGATCACCTGGAAATATCGCGGACTGATCGCACCCCTGGTTCGTAGAAAAATTGCTTCGCGCTATCGCGGATCCGTGCTCGGGATGCTCTGGGCGATTCTCACCCCCTTAATCATGCTGGGGATCTATACGTTTATCTTTTCGGTCGTCTTCCAGAGTAAATGGGGGGGTGCCGAAGAGAACCAGTCCAATTTCGCCCTCTTTCTTTTCTCCGGGTTGATCCTCTATCTAATTTTTTCCGAGTGCGTGAACGAGGCGCCCTCACTGCTCAGGGAGAACAAACTCTACATCCAGCAACTAGTCTTTCCAACCGAAATTCTTCCGTGGGTCAGCGTTCTTACATCCCTTTTCAATTTCCTGATCAACTGGCTGATCCTAATATTCTTCTATTGCGCGGTGATGGGACTCCCCCCATTAACCGCTTTCTTTATGCCCGTGATCGCGCTTCCCGTAGCCCTCATCACTGTGGGCACCGTGTGGTTTATCTCCTCTCTGGGACTCTACCTGCGGGATATCACCCATGTAGTCGGCCTCATGACTACGGCTCTTCTTTTCCTGAGTCCGATCTTTTATCCCGCGAGTGCGGTTCCCGACTCCTTCCAACTCTACTATTCAGTCAATCCCTTCGTCCCCATTCTCAACATGTCGAAGGCGGCTCTTTTCCAAGGCTCGCCTCCGCATTGGCAAACCTTTGTTTTCCTGCTGATCGGAAGCTGGACTTTTGCCTGGCTTGGCTACCTCTGGTTCATACACTCCAAGAAGGGCTTCCCCGATGTTGTCTAAGAAGGGAAACCAAAAAAGGGAAGCGGCGAGCAGTGACGGTTCGAAGCCCATCGTCATCCAGGCAAACGACCTGACGAAAGCCTATCCACTCGATGACAACCCGGCCAAGCGCCTGAAGCAACTGATCTGGCCAAGCAAAAGAAATAGGGCCGACGAATTCCTCGCCGTCCGAGACGTGAACCTCGAGATCTATCAGGGCGAAACGGTGGGCATCGTCGGTCGCAATGGATCGGGTAAATCTACCCTCTTGAATCTGATTGCCGGCACGCTGGAGCCTACTTCTGGAGAGCTCCATGTCACGGGACACCTGGCCCCGATCCTGACCCTGGGTGCGGGATTTGACCCCGAATTCACTGGGCGAGAAAACGCTTTAATGAATGCCGCGGTCATAGGCCTGTCGAAATCCGATATCAACGATCGTATCGACTCAATCATTGAATTCTCGGGTATCGGCGATTTCATTGACCGTCCGGTCAAACTCTACTCATCCGGCATGTATTCTCGGCTGGCTTTTGCCGTAGCGATCAACTCCGATCCTGACATTCTGGTGATCGACGAAGTTCTTTCCGTGGGCGACGAAGCCTTCGCTCGAAAATGCTTTGCCCGACTCGAGGAGCTGAAATCAGCCGGATCGACAATTCTTTTTGTTTCGCATAGCTCACAAATGGTGATCGAACTCTGCGACCGCGCCATTCTCATCGAAGCCGGGGAGCGCATACTGACAGCAAACCCGCGAGACACCGTGGCTTACTATCACAAGCTCCTCTATGCCGAGGAGAGCGCTCATGATTCGCTGATCGACGAGATTCGGAAATTCGATGTAACGGGTGTGGCTGAAAGCACGGACTCCAAGGGGCTCTCTCCACCCAGCACCGATGTCCGAAACCTGGGCCAATACGATCCCGGTCTTCTGCCCGAGAGCACGAGCGAATACCAGCAACTCGGCGCTCAGATCCAGAACGTTCGCATCCTCGACTCCAGGGACGAAGTCGTCAATGTTCTCAACCGGGGAGGCGAGTACACCTACGCCTACGACGTCGTTTTCTCTGAGAGCGCCTACGGCGTTCGCTTCGGGATGATGATCAAAGCGGCGACTGGACTCGAAATCGCCGGACAGGTCTCTCATTCCGCCGACGAAATAATCGAACATGTACCGGGCCAAAATCGAGCTCGGGTCTATTTGCCCTTTCGGGTCAATCTGAATTCGGGCGTATACTTCGTTAATGCCGGTGTGATGGCCGCTCAAAACGGTGAGGCCATCTACCTGCACCGGATTCTCGATGCCCTTGCTTTCCGAGTCGAATTCACCGAAAACGATCGCATGACGGGCAGAGTCGATCTCACCGCATCGTCACCGAGGACCGAATTTTCCTCCCTTCCCTAGGTGCTCCTCCCGCGTGACACACGCCTAAATCAGAGGCCAGTCGAATTTTCTCGACTCCTGCCCCTAGGCTCGGCCATTTGCAACATCGCCTCTACGTCGACTCATCAAGGGGGGGAGTCCGGCCGTGCGCTTCAAGAAGTTGCCTCATCTTCTCTTCGGCGACCGCCGGGGAATAGGAACGCTCTATACTACGCGTCGATTTCCTCGACAGATCGAGCCAGAGCGTTTCGCTTTCGTATAACTCTGCAACCGACTCTGCAAAATCTTGAGCGCTCGCCGCGACCAGAATCTCCTCTTGAAGATCAAGGTCCATTCCTTCGACAGCTTCTGGAGTGGCTACACAGGGCAATCCATAGGCCATAGCCTGATTGATCTTCCCCTTCACCCCTGACCCGTAACGAATAGGAGCGACCGAAACCCTTCTGTTTGCATACTGAGCTTCGATGCTCTCGAGGTACCCCTCTACCACCACGGTTTCACTCGCCCTATTCCGGATTTCTTCGGGGGGATCCGGCCCGACAATATGAAAGCGGATCCCGGGGATCCAATCGCTGAGAATGGGAAAGACTTCGTCTAGGAACCAGACGACAGCATCGACATTGGGCGGATGTCTGAACCCCCCGATAAAGAGGAGCCCATCGCGTTCGTCGAACGATTGCGAGAGGTGGCGCACTTCGTCGATCAAGCTGACAACATGGACAGTCGCCCCCGGAATTTTTTCGAGGAGTCGGGATCGGTCGTAGTCGCTAACCGTAATCGCCGCATCGGCCCGAGAGCAAGCTCTCAACTCTTTCTCCGGAATCGAAGGGGCTGTTGTGCTGCTTCCCGTAAGAGCTATTTCTCGCTCTCGTCTCAGAAAATGAAGGTCGACGGTATCGTAGAGAATCAGCGCCTTTGGGCAGTAGAGTCTCGCCATGTCCAAGCAATTTTCCGCGCTGTCCGGCCGACTCACGATAACCAAATCGAATTGAGCGCCCGAAGATTGGAGGAATCGCTCTATCGACTGGTAATGAGGCGAGGAAATGACCTGGATTCCTGATCGGCTCAGCAGGTCGATTCCTTCTTCGTCGCACGAGAGATCGTTGGGAATGAAGGTCGCGACATAGCCCATTCCCCTGAGAACTTTGATCAGGTTGAACATGCGGAGGGAGCCCGCGTCTCGATCGGGCGTCAGCATTGTCGCGTCGATGACGAGAACGTGCGATTCACCTCTTGAGGTCGCCGCAGAGTCGACACGCGAACCTCGGACGGGCTGAGCCTCTAGCGCACTTTCCCAACGCTCTCGGAAAGTACTTCGGTTAAAGACCTGGTGCTGCTTCAGGCCAGAATCCGTATCACGACCGTGGCTGGCTCCACCAAAATGAATAACCACGGAGCCGGGCTGATAGATAACTTCTTTCCCTGCGTTTCTAACCTTGAAGGCGAGATCCGTGTCCTCATAGAATGCGGGCGCATAGACTTCTTCAAAGCCTTCAAGGCTCTCAAAAAACTCTCGGTCAATCAGGACGGAGGCGGCCGAGACGTAGTCGGATTTTCGCGCAAAAGAGTAGCGGGGGTCCGAGGGATCGTCGCCCGATCCGTAATTGTGAGCGCTCCCGTCAGACCAGACGATACTGCCCGCTTCCTGAAGCTTTCCATCGGGAAATACCAACTGGCTCCCGACCAAACCGGCTGACGGGAAGGGTTCTCGAGTTTCGATCAATCGATCCAGCCAGCGATCCGTCACCAGCGTGTCGTTGTTGAGAAAAACAAGATCTCGGCCTCGAGCCTCACTCGCGCCTCGGTTGCACGAGTGCACGAACCCCACGTTTTTCGCGTTTCTCTTGATCCTCAGGTTTTCGATTTCGACGAGCGGCCGAAACTCGGAAATCGGTGAATGATCATCCACGATAATGATCTCGAAAGTGGCTTCGTTTTCAGCTCGAGAAATAGAGCGAAGGCAAGCGAGGGTGTAAGAAATCTGGCCGTAGACAGGAATAATGATCGAGACATCTGGCGTATGCACCGCGGGTAAGTTGATCTCTATCTCCGCATCGGGGCTGAAAAAATCTGAAAATTTATCCATCAGATAGCCAGCCGCGGGATTCCCATCCCGGCGATCTCTCTGGCCGGTCTTGCTGCGAAAAAACTGGAGACAAAACCAGAAGAGCTCGGAGGGGGGATATTGCCTCTTCATACCCGTTCGGAAATAATGGGTCAAGGCGGTCTCGCCCGGAGAAAGATCGACTCCTGCTTGAGCGAGATAGTAATCAGGATTAAATAGGGGGTTCGGAGAGAGGCCCCGGACATGACCAATTTTGAGATAATGCGTGATTGATGGAGTTTCTCGAGCGAAATGCTCGGCGTAGAAATCGCGGTACCAAGCCGAGTAGAAGAGTGGGTTCGGATCGGAGCCCGACCCGGCGCCCTCTTCTACGAAATGAACGAACGCATCGAACTCGGAAGCGTCAGCTCCTAAATATTCCGAGGCATACCAACTGGCATCAAAAAGCGGGTGCGGTCCCTTTTCGAGGCTCCCCCCACTCTCGAGGTAGTGTGCGAGAGGGGTTCCCTTCCTCCGTTCCGAGAGTGGAAGCTGCTCGCGAACCCATCTGGAGTCAAAGAGGGAGATGGGGGAAAGGTCTGCGTCGCCTCCATGCCGGACATAGTGCTCGAGTTCTGAAGCGTCCCCAATCTCCCCGTGCTCCGCATAAAAGAGCGGGTCGAAAAGTGGGTTTGGTTTTAGGCCCTGCCTTTCGCCGGAACCCAGGTAGTAGGCGAGGAGGGTTTCGCCCGGGGGCAAGCCCGCCTTGAGCTGTTGGGCGAAATAGCGGGGGTCGAATAACGGGTGAGGAGCCGCACCGGGGAGCCCCCCATGCTCGGAATAATGGGCAAGGCTTTTACCCTTTCCCGGCGCCAAGCCTTCTACACCCGCGGCGTAATAGACCGGATCAAAGAGTGGGTGGGGCCGAAATCCATTGACCTCACCTGACGCAAGGTAATGGGCCAAGATTTCGCCAACCCCCGAAACCTCCCCTCGGACCCCCTCGTAGTAGAAATCCGGAGCGAAAAGCGGGTTCGGCGCCCTTCCCTCACGAGCTCCGGATTGAACGTAGTGAGCGAGCAGGCAGGACACGCCGACAAGGTCGGGATGGGCAGCTCGATAGAAGCTCGGAAGAAAGACGGGGTTGGGCGTCCACCCCCGAGCTTCCCCTTCGGCAAGGTAATGCGCCAACCCCGTCTGCCCGGGTTGGATCGCATCACTGCACTGGTCAAGATAGTGCTGGGAATGAAAGAGCGGATGCGGGTCGGCGCCATCGCGCCCGCCCACGGTCGCGTAGTGACCGAAACGAACCCCTCCCTCGGTGGGGAGCTCAGGGAGCTGATCCGCATAATGAGCGGGGTCAAAGAGCTCGTGCGGCCAATGGCCTGCCGCATCTCCGACCTCGAGATAGTAGGCCAGAGGGCTCAGCCCAGAAGCGCCCACCTCGGGATAGCGAGCGGCGTACCAGGATTGGTCGAAGAGCCGGCCAACGGCCTCAATAGATGCGGGATCGAGCGCTGATGTCATAGGGGTCGTCCCGAAAAGATCTGCTCGCCCAGACAAAAAAACCCGACTGCCCTTTTGGGCAGCCGGGCAGTTTTTCATCGCTTGGGGCTCGGCGCTTGCCTCCCAAGAGATCGATGCGTCTACTAGTTCGCCGACATCCCGGTGAAGTTGGCAACCTCCCAGTCCGTGGGCACGTTCGTCATGAAGGGAGTAGCTGAAACCGTTCCCGGGCCCGAGTTGAGGTACACGATCATGCTGCCGCTTCCATCCTCCACCGCCACGGTGTCGA
>JAQWRT010000083.1 GCA_029243605.1 Myxococcota bacterium | reverse complement strand
CCAACCCGCGATGACCGAGTAGTAGGAAAGGATCACGAAGCCGGTCACGACGAAAAGAGCGCCCAGAGGTTTCCAACGCTTGCCGCCATAATGCGCCAGGGCCCCGATGGGACTTTTGCCCGAACCTCGCCCCAGAGTGAGCTCAGCAAGCATGATCGGAATGCCAATCGCCAGGGTAAAGGCAAGATAGAGAAAGACGAAAGCCGCCCCTCCCTTCTCGGCGGTCAGGTACGAGAAGCGCCACATATTCCCAAGGCCAACGGCAGACCCCACCGCTGCCGCAAAGAAACCGAAACTGCTGGTCCACTGATCTCGCGATCCCTGAGCCAAATCCGTCCCCCCGATGAATCCCCCGACATGGAAGTCCACCCGAGGATAACGTCTCGACGAGAGCCCTCCCACGCGTCAAGCTTGGGGGCCCCTTCTGGCTCCTGGAATCATGTTTGGGGGGCCAGCCAACGTGGCTGTAAACATCCAAATCCGGATCGGAGACCTGGTGGCAGACGCTCAAACCCTTGAGGCGATTCTCGATCGAATCGACGGCAGGGGATACAAAACCTACTCGGAGATTCGCGGCCGCTTCGAGTTCGAGCGTTTCAGTCTTTTTATCGACCATATCCAGGCCGATCCTTTCGCTAGCCCCTCCAAACTACGCCTTCGCGTTCCTGCCCGAGAGGCCCAGCTGCCCGAGGCGCTTATCGCCCCGGGCATCAGGCGCATCGCCCTGGCGGATTTTATTGCGCGTGCGCTTCAGCGGGCCATCCACGGGGGACATCGAGAGCAGCCGGACCCTGAAGCATCGCCCGGGAAGCCACCCCGAGGATCGCGAGGCCGGGGCAGCGGCAAGAGCGGGCGGGTCTTCATCGATTCCGGTGGCCAGGAAATCCTCGAGAGAAGCGCCGTCAAGATTCACCCCGATTGGGTCGAAGCCCGCATCGAGTTGGGGTTGCCCGCCGCCGGACGTCGTATCCTGGCACGGGAAGCTCGCCATCTACTGACCCAACGACTCCCCGAAATCGTCGAAGCCGGACTGCTCGCCGAGAATCTTTCGCTTCCCGCTATGCACGCCTTCGTGGAATGCGCGGAAAACCAGGAATCGATCCGCGACCGACTCGCCGACCTCGGCTGGGTGGCTTTTGTCGCCGACGGCGCCCTCCTGCCCAGGGCCAGCGGCGCCAGTGAACTCCCCATGGCTCCGTCGGATGCCGTTCCTTTTCGCTCGCCCGAGTCACTCGCTGTGGAGATCGATGTCCCCAACCCCTTGGCAGAGAGTGGCCAGCCCAGCCTGCGCGGGATGGCGATCCCTAAGGGCATCACCCTGATCGTCGGGGGTGGCTACCACGGAAAATCGACCCTCTTGCGCGCCCTGGAAACCTCGGTCTACCCGCATATCCCCGGCGATGGCCGAGAGTACGTGGTCGCCGATCCCAATCTCGTAAAGATTCGCGCCGAGGATGGGCGAAGCGTCACAGGCGCCGACATCCACGCCTTCATCGAATCGCTCCCCGGGAAGGGCGCAAACGAGCAGACCCGAACCCGGTCTTTCTCAAGCCCTGACGCCAGCGGTTCGACCAGCCAAGCCGCCAATATCGTCGAAGCCCTCGAAGTGGGGGCGCGAGGCCTGCTCCTCGACGAGGACACCTCGGCGACGAATTTCATGGTCCGCGATGCGCGCATGCAACGACTTGTCGACCGAGCCCACGAACCCATCACCCCCTTCGTCGATCGCATCCGAGAACTCTCTGATCAATTAGACATATCGAGCGTTTTGGTCATGGGCGGATGTGGCGACTATTTCGAGGTCGCAGATACCGTGATCATGATGCGAGAGTACGTCGCCGTGGATGTCACCACGGAAGCTCAGCGAATCGCAGCCGAGGACCCCAGTGGACGAGTCAAGGAGGACCGCAGCCCCCTCGAACCGATCAATCCACGCAGCCCACTGGCCGACAGCTTTGTTGCCGCCCGGGGCCGCCGGGAAGAAAACATTTCGGCCCGAGGGCGAGAGCTCATCCTTTACGGCGAAGAATCCCTCGACCTTCGCTATCTCAGCCAGCTCGTCGATGCGAGCCAGACCCGGGCGATTGCTTACGCGATTCGCCTAGCCAGCCGAGAGCTCATGGGCGGGGCGAAAGTAGGTTTGCCCGACTCTGCGCCCTGTCTTCTCGAAATTCTCAAGGCCCTCGAAACCATTCTCGATGAGGAGGGCCTCGAAGCTCTTGATCTGCGACGCGGCAGAAACGCGCCCGAACGCCACCCCGGCAACCTAGCGAGGCCCCGGCGCTACGAACTCGCCTTTGCCATCAACCGCATGCGATCCTTGAAGGTTCACCCTGATCAAAGCGGGACCTCCTAATAAACGGTGCCGCCCGCTAAGCCAGTCCCTCGAGAGCGTTCTCGATCAACGCCGCCTGCTCCTTGCGATGGACTCGCATAGAACCCGTGGCGGTACTCGCAGAGGGCTCGCGGCCCGAGAATTCGAGGCTCACGCCCTCGGGCATCAAATCGCCCAGGCGATCCCTCACAAATGTCCAAGCTCCCATATTCTGGGGCTCCTCCTGGACCCAGAAGATTCGCGTCACGTTCGCATAGCTCGCGAAGATTTCTCGAAGGCGTTCCTCGGGCCACGGGTAGACCTCCTCAAGACGCACCAGCGCAACGCGCTCGGAGCTATCCCCTGGTAGGTTCTCGCTCGCCGTAAGGAGTTCGTAGTAGATTTTCCCGAAGCTCAGCAGAATCCGGTCAACCCGCCCTGGGTCCGCCGATGCCAGAGTATCATCGAGGACCGGCTCGAAGGTGCCCTCACTCAAATCCTCCACCATCGATGCCGCTGCGGGCGCGCGCAACAAACTCTTCGGCGTAAAGATCACCATCGGAGCCCGGTATTTTCGGCGCATCTGGCGGCGTAGAACGTGGAAATACTGAGCCGGAGTCGTGCAGTTGATGACCTGCAGGCAATCCTCCGCGCAAATTTGCAGGAAGCGCTCCACCCGTGCACTCGAGTGCTCCGGGCCCTGCCCTTCGTAGCCGTGGGGAAGAAGCATGACCAAGCCGTTCATCCGCCCCCACTTGACATGCGCCGACGTGATGAACTGGTCAATGATCACCTGAGCGCCGTTACTAAAATCACCGAATTGCGCCTCCCAAAGGGTCAGGGTTCCCGGGTCGGCCAGGCTATAGCCGTACTCGAAGCCGAGCACGGCCGCCTCGGAGAGCAGGCTATCCAGCACTTCGAAATGGGCCTGGGTATCCGCGAGATGGTTCAGCGGCGTATACTCCTCGCCGCTTTCCTGGTCGACAAAGACCGCATGACGATGGCTGAAGGTTCCCCGAGAGCAGTCTTGACCCGATAGCCTGACCGGCGTGCCCTCGAGGAGAAGGCTTCCGAAGGCGAGAGCTTCCGCCATCGCCCAATCAATGGGTCCTCGCTTTTCGATCATACAGCCCCGTCGATAGACGAGCGCTTCGAGTTTGGGGTGCAGGTGGAAATAGTCGGGCAGTTTGCCCAGACCACGGGCCACTTCTTCCAGCCGAGCTTCGGGCACTGCCGTCTGGGTCGGACCCTCGGGACGGGTTCGTGAATACCCCGTCCAGGGCCCATTGGGTTCGTAGGGCTCTCCCACCGCGGGAATCTCGGCCCCAACCGAGTCGTAAGCTCGGTTCAGGTCGGCCCTGCGCTTCTCCTCGGCCCCCTTCACCTCGTCCGTCGAAATCGCCCCTTGGGCGAGGAGTTGCTCGGCATAGAGTTGTCGCAAGAGCGGCCGACTCCGAATTTTCGAGTAGAGGCGGGGCTGGGTGAAGGCGGGTTCGTCTCCTTCGTTGTGGCCATGGCGCCGGTAGCAGACGAGGTCGATAACGACATCGTCCTGAAAGCGTTGGCGATACTCCATGGCGAGCTTCACGCAGTGGACCGCGGCCTCTGGATCGTCGCCGTTCACATGAAAAATCGGCACTTGGATCATCTTGGCCACATCGCTGCAATAAAGCGTGGAGCGTGCCTCTGCCGGAGTCGTGGTAAACCCGATTTGGTTGTTGATAATGATGTGGAGGGTGCCGCCAGTGGAATACCCCGGCAATTGCGAGAGATTCAGGGTTTCTGCCACGATCCCCTGACCGGCGAAAGCGGCATCCCCGTGGAGCAGGACAGGCAGGATTGTCTCGCCTTCGTAGTCACCCGATCGCACCTGCTTGGCCCGTGTTCGACCCACGACGACCGGGTTCACCGCTTCGAGGTGGGAAGGATTCGAAGTGAGGGTCAGGTGCACCCTCTCTCCGGATTCGACGTATCGATCCGTCGAATAACCCTTGTGATATTTGACATCTCCCGAGCCGAAGGGCGTGTTCAGAATCGGGTTGTCATGAAACTCGTTGAAGATCTCTTCATAGGGTTTTCCAAGGACATTGCACAAGACATTGAGGCGGCCTCGATGAGACATACCCAGGACTATTTCCCGGATGCCAAGACTGGGAGCAGACTCAATGGCAGAATGAAGCATGGGAACTACGGCGTCGGCCCCCTCGAGGGAGAAGCGCTTCTGCCCGATAAATTTGGTGTGGACAAAGGTCTCAAAGAGATCCGCAGAGATCAGCTGTTCGAGGATCTGACACTGCTCCCGCGTTCCGATCTCGGGCTTGTTCTCGGTTTTCTCCATCAGAGCCTGGAGCCAACCCTTCCTTCCCGGATCCTGAACGTGGGTGTACTCCGCGCCGATGGTGCGACAATAGGTTGCCCTCAATCGCTCGAGGATTTCTCGCAGGGTCTGGATGCTATCCCCGGGCAGATCGCCGGTGATGAAGTACGCGTCGAGGTCGTCTTTACCCAGGCCGTAATGCGCGGGGTCGAGTTCCGGGAAATAGCTGGCTCGCTCGCCCAGGGGATCGCTATCTGCGATGCGGTGGCCCCGGGCGCGATAGAAGTGGATCAGCCGCAAGACCCGGGCATAGCGGTCGGCTTGCCGAAGCCCTGCGAATGGATCTTCGCTCGGGGGCTGAGCCGAATCGGCGAAAGTAGGGGCGGGCTCCCTTGGCTGAGCGGGCGCCGGCTCCGGTGCCCCGTTGGAAAGCGCCTGGGCTGGGGGCCCGGCGGAATCGGTACGCTGCGGGGGAACTGGCCGGAAACCCCCGGGATCTTCCTCGTCAAAGCGCACGCGCCAGGCGTGATCCACCGAGGTGGAGTTGGCGGCATATTGCCCACGGATCTCTTCCACCGCTCCGGCGTTGATGCCAAAGCTCGGGTAATAGGCCGAATCGGGTTCGGGGACTTCGTCGACTTCGGGAGGGCTGTTTCCCCGTCGTCCATCCTGCTCGCTCACTCTATCTGCTCCTCGCCGCTCGGGCCCATCGGGCGGGAATAACCGCTTCGAACGGAGGTCCATGATACCCGGCCTGGGGTCGGCGTCGCCTCCTCCAGGCGCCCTCTTCAACCCCGGGAGCAGAACTCGAGGACGCGGTCGGCGACCCAGTCGGGGCTCTCCATGGGGATGAGGTGGCCCGCATCGGCATCAATGATCTCGGCCTCGGCCATTTCCCTACAGAGTTCCTCGTAGAAGGCCCGGGAAAAATTCCCCTGCTTCGCCCAGAGGAAGAGTGACGGCGGGTCGACTCGGGCGGCTTGCTCAAAGAGATCCACGGACATGGCAGCCTCGAAAACCAGAGCCTCCACTTCTTTGTCGCACTTCAACTCGACGCCGCCATCCGAACGCTCAA
The DNA here is from genome assembly GCA_029243605.1 of Myxococcota bacterium. Lineage (GTDB taxonomy): Bacteria > Myxococcota_A > UBA9160 > UBA9160 > UBA4427 > JAZXM01. Next base: position 33,894 of record JAQWRT010000083.1, on the reverse strand, counting down.
CCAAGCCCTCGGCCAGGTAGATCGCCAATGCCCGAGGAGTCCAGCTCGCGAAAAGTGCCTTCCCCGAAAGTTGGGTCCGAGCCTCCTCGCGACTTGGCCAATGGCTTCGGCGACGACGGGCGCCCTCCGCCATGGGCGTTGGGGGGCGCGCGCCCCAATCGAGGGTCTCGAGCATTTTAGGCGTGGGCGGAACCACGGGGTCCGCCAGAACAATCCGCTGATAGAGGCCGGGCCGGGCAGCTTCAGCAAAAAGGGTAAGGGTGCCGCCGAACGAATGACCCAGGCCCAGGCCGACCTGTCGATCTCCACTCTCCTTGAGCAACGCCTCTGCCACGGCCACGGCATCCCCCGCCATCACGGCCCAATCGAAGGCCTCGGCGACCAAGCCCGCGGCCGGCTGGGACGAATCCCCCTGCCCTCGGGCGTCCATGGTGACCACGCGGAATTGAGCCCGCAATCGCTCCGCTACAGGAGCCCAAAGCGCACCGCAAAAACCGTTCGCGTGAAGGAGCAGGGCAAGGGGGCCGTCGCCTCCCCAATCCTGGAGCGCGATTTCGACCCCCCGATCTTCCAGGGGCAGGCGCCTCCGAACGACATCATCGGGAATAAGACTTTCGGACTCAGCGACCATCGGAGACACTTCCGGTAAAAAGGGGCCGGAACCGGGCGAGCCTCCGACGCGTTATGCTCAGGCGATGTCGCCTCTGCGATTCTTAATGGACAACCGCTGCCGCCAAAGCATCATAGCGAACCTCGACCGATTTGAACGACTTCCGGAGGCAGGAACCGAGCTGACTCGCGCCGCCGTAACCCTGGCTCTCGTGGGGAACGACGAGGATGAGGCCTGCTTCATCTTGACGCGAAGACCCGCTCGAATGCGCAAGCACCCCGGCCAGTGGGCTCTTCCGGGCGGCCGACTCGATCCGGGCGAGAGCGTCATCGAGGCAGCCCTGCGCGAAACCGAAGAGGAGGTAGGGCTTTCCCTCTCATCCGACTCGGTGATCGGCCTACTCGATGACTACCCCACCCGATCGGGCTTCCTCATCACGCCGGTGGTTGTTTGGGCCGCGGGGCCCATCGACCTGACTCCAAACCCTGCAGAGGTAGCCGAAATTCACCGCATCCCCCTGACCCTGCTCGAAAGCCCTGAAATCCCGCAACTGCGCGAGATCCCGGACAGCGATCGGCCCGTCCTCTCGGTCCCTATCCCGCCCCTCAACGAAAGCATTCATGCCCCTACCGCCGCCTTTCTCTACCAATTTCGAGAAGTCGGACTTCGAGGAAAATCGACTCGGGTCGCCCATCTTGAGCAACCCGTTTTCGCCTGGAACTGATCGGCCGCTATCCTCCGACCACCACTACCGACCCAGCCCATATGGAAACCTCCCTTGTCCAAAGAACGTGACTCCAGGCTATCTGAAGCGAAAACCAAAAGTCTTTTCGCTCGTTGGCGAGATCGCGATCATACCCGCGGAAGTTTGCTCACATCCCTGATCGTGCTGGCCCTGCCCCTAGTGGCAACAAGCCTCTTCGGCGGGGTGCTATTCCAACTCATTGATCTGAAGCTGATTAGCGGCCTTGGCGACCAAGCTGTCACCGCCGTAGTCGTCACTAACCAATCCCTAAGGCAGTTCTTTTTCATGCTGGTCATGGGGGCTAGCTTCGGAACTCAGGGGCTGATCGCTCGCAGTATTGGCGAGAAGAAGTTGGATCAGGCCGACCATGTAGCGGGGCAGACGGTCCTGATGGGGCTGATCCTCTCATGCTTTCTGGCTCTGCTGGGACTCATGTTTTCCAGGGAGCTTCTCGGGATCATGAACGTCTCCAGCGAAGTTCTGGCGATAGGCGTCCCCTATGTTCGACTCGTCCTGCTTCTCAATTTTGGCTTTATCTTCGTCAACATCTTCAACGCCATCCTCAATGGCGCCGGCGATACCGCGACCCCATTCCTCATCGCGGTGGTTCAAACCCTGCTTTCTCTCCTGGGGGAGTGGGCTCTGATCTACGGCAATCTGGGAATGCCTGCCCTGGGAATCAGCGGCGTCGCACTCGGCATGGGTGTAGGCCAGATCGGCTCCATCCTGCTGATCAGTCGCATCCTCTTCGGAGGCGGTAGCCGAGTTCACGTTCGAAGACGTCATATGCGACCCGATCCAGAGGTCATGAAGAGCGTTCTCGTGCTCGCCTGGCCGCCTGCCCTGCAGATGCTCGGAACGTTTCTTGTCACCGTCGTCTTCATCCGCATGATGGGTGATTTCGGCGACAAGGCCCAGACTGCCTACTCCATCGGACTCCGCATGGGCATGCTGGCGCCCATGATCTGCTTTCCCCTGGCGGGCGCCGTCGCGACCCTGGTGGGTCAGGCCCTGGGCTCGGGGAGCGTTCGGCGCGCCTGGCAAGCCATCCAAGTGGGTTTGGCTGTAGTCTGCGCCCTCATGTGGAGCCTTGCCGTCGTGCTCTATCTATTCAGGGAAAACCTGCTGCGAATTTTTACCCAGGACCCCGAGGTCATCGCCATCGGAAGCCGGATGCTCACCTGGCAAGCAGCCTCCCTAGTCCCCCTCGCGTTCTCTTTCGTCTTCTTTCGCGCATTGCAGGGCGCTGGGGATATGATGATCCCCATGGTGATCTCGGTATTGAATGCCGTCCTGCTCACCCTTCCCCTGGGCATCTACCTCGCTGAAACCCGGGGTATGGGGCCCGAGGGCCTCTTTATCGCCCAATTTGTCGGCGCGCTGGTGGGCACCACCTTCACCGGGGCATGGGTGGCCACCGGCCGCTGGACCCGGACCCGGAGCCGGCTCCGATCAGACCCTCGGCCCACCTGATTCTTCGGGTCCGGGTCCCGGACCCGAAGAATCAAGCGCTCGTTACTGCTGATCTCCCATGTGGAGGAGCGGTAGGGGCTGAGGGCTCTGGCCATCCATGAAGTAGATCTTCGCCGAAGGGTCCTCGGCGATCTTCTTCAAGGCTTCGAGAGCCTGAAGCTGGACATAGGCGGGATTCTTCGACGCCGCAGCGTTGATCGCCGCGATCTCGTAGGCCTTGGCATCGGCGAGAATCTTCACAGTCTTGGCGTTTTCCTCGGCAGCTTGGCGCTTCGCCTCGGCCTGGGCCACTTGCTGCTGCTGCTCGGTGCGAAAGCGTTCGAGCTCGGCCTTCTCGCGCTCACCGGCCTGCTCTCGTTCCTTCTTCTGCTCGATCGCCTTGGCGAGCACCGGGGGAAGGTTGATGCCACGAATCAGGACCGTATCGATAATGATGCCGTGGGGTGCAACGAATTTCGAAAGTCCGGCTTGCATTTCCGAGGCCAGAAGATCGCGGGTGTGCTCCAAGAAGAAATCCTCAGCCCGGTTGATATTCGTACCCAGCTCTCGAAGCAGGGAACGAACCTTCGGGATCATGTGAATCGCGATCACCTGGTTTTCATCGCCGGTGTCCCGAAAAATCTGGGGCGCCATCTTCGCGTTCAATCGGTACTGGATACTAAGATCGATCTTCGTGAGCAACTGATCACGGGTCGGAACCTCGATGCTCGGGAGCTTCGTGGACTTCTCACGAACATCCATATCATGCCAGCTGAGCAGGGGGTTCACTGGGAAATGCGGCCCTTCGACATAAGAATGATCAAGGACCTCCCCAAAAAACGAGGCCACGCCGACATGCCCCACAGGTACCTGATGGAAAAACTGACGGCCAAACATGACGACTGCGAGGATGGCAACGAAGAGAGCGGTAAGTTTCGGATTCACGGTATTCTCCTGACTGATAAGAGCTCCACTCTGGGCTTACTCTCATTTTATCGCGGCTTAGGCTGAATTCCCACGAGCAGTCCCGCCCTGGGGTCCTTCGCCGAATTTTATTTTCGCCCTCGATGAAGCGGCGAACTAGGCTTAAACGATTGCCTTGCTCTCCCGTAAGGCGGCGACTTGCTCGGAACCAAACCCAAAGTCCTCGAGCACCTCATCTGTATGCTGCCCCTCAAAAGAGGGGAAACGTCCAAGTTTGGGAACTGTTCGACTGAAGCGCGGAGCCGGGGCGGGCTGAACAACGCCAGCCGCTTCGACAAAAGTTCCCCGCTCCTTCAGGTGCGGATGCTCCGGAGCCTCGGCCAGGTCGAGAACCGGCGCGTAACAAATATCGGTTCCCTCCATAATTATGTTCCATTCATCCCGAGTTTTAGTCTTGAAGATCTCGGCGAAACGAACCTTTAGGCCCGCCCACTGATCCCGGTCCATCTGGGGCGGAAGCTCTTCGCCCTCGAGCCCCAATTTCTGGAGGAGCAGGGCGTAGAATTGCGGCTCGATGGAACCGATCGAAACATATTTGGCATCTTTGGTCTCGTAGACGTCGTAAAAGTGGGAGCCCGTATCGAGCATGTTCTCGCCCCTTGCATCCTTCCACACGCCCATGGCGTTCATCGCGTAGATCATGCCCATCAGCGAAGAGGCTCCGTCCACCATGGCGGCATCAACCACCTGCCCCTTGCCCGAGCGCGACTTTTCAAGCAGGCCGCACACCACCCCATAAGCGAGCAGCATCCCCCCTCCACCGAAATCGCCGACCAGATTCAAGGGGGGGACAGGCGCCGAGTCGCGCCGCCCGATCGCGTGGAGGGCTCCCGTCAGGGCGATGTAGTTGATGTCATGCCCCGCCGCGCTCGCGAGCGGTCCATCCTGACCCCACCCCGTCATGCGACCAAAAATGATGCCTGGATTTCGCGCCAGGCAAATATCCGGCCCAAGCCCAAGTCTTTCCATAACCCCCGGCCTGAAACCCTCGATGATCGCGTCGGCCTTCTCCACCATCTGAAGAACCGTTTCGATGCCCTGGGGATTTTTGAGATCCACCGCGACACTTCGGCGCCCGCGCGCCAGGATATCCTTGGGAGGGTTATCGGGATCGCCGCCGCGCGCACGATCGGCACGGTCGATACGGATGACTTCGGCCCCCATATCGGACAACATCATGCCAGCGAAGGGCCCCGGCCCGATGCCAGCTACCTCGAGAATTCTGACGCCTTCAAGCGGTCCCATCGTGCTTCTCTCCTATAATTGGTCGTGACCTGACCGCAGCCATCCTGGCCAGAAGGCTCAGCATACACCAGCCCCCGCCACCGATCCCGTGGCGCTGCACCCCGCCGGAATCAATAGAAATTGCGGTAGGCGTGGAGGCTGCGCAGCACCCGGCGAACGTAGGACCGGGTCTGCGCGTAGGGGATATCCTCGACCCAGACGTCGTCCTCGACGCTGGCTGCGGCACCGGTCCGCCAGCCCGCCACCGCGTTGGGCCCCGCGTTGTAGCTCGCAATGATCGCCGAGGTCTGACTGGGAAAACGTTCGGCCAAGTAGTCGAGATAGGCGGTCCCCAACGCAATATTAGTGCCTGGCACAAAGAGCTCTTCGCTGTCATCGAGGCTTTCGGCCCCGACCCGGTCCGCCGTCTGGCGGGCGGTCTCGGGCATCAACTGCAGGAGCCCCATAGCCCCCGCCGAGGACATCACTCCCGGGCGGAAGCCGCTCTCCTCGCGCATAATCGCCCAGACCAGCGCCGGGTCGATTCGGCCCGACTCGGCCAGACTCGCATGAACGGAATCCGCGTAGGCGGGGGGCCAGGAAAGCCAGAACAGCGCCTCGTAGCCCGGCGAGAGCCCCTGGCCCAGGAGCCCCGGATAGCGCCGTACCACGAGTTGCTGAGCCCCGTGGAAATCGCCAAGGCCGGCGAGCAGCGAACCCAGCCGAATACAGTCCACCAGGCTGCAGGGACGCTTGAGGAGCGGCTGGATCTCGTAGCGAGCGCTCTCGAGATAGCCCGCCTCCAGCAGGAGCAGCGCCCGCCGCATGCGGTCCTCGTCGGCCGGGCTCGAGGGCCTCGAGAAGATCTCCGTGCGCACCGTTTTGGTCGAGACCCGGGGCCGGCCAAGTCTCTGCTGGGCGCGCCAGCCGTAATAGGAGAGCGGCCACTCCCGAGCGAGGGCGGCCAACTCGCTTCGTCCCAGTCCCCGCTGGCCCATGGCTACGGCCGCGCGGGCTGCCCAGTAGCGCGGCTTGAGTTCGCCCAGAGCGTCGGGCTCGCGCTCGACTAGCTCCTCGAAGCGCATCCGCGCTTCGGGATAATCGCCCGCTCGCCAGGCCAGCCAACCGATCCTCCAGAGCGCCTGGCGAGCCTGATCCCGGGAATCCTCATCGGCGACCACCGCCGCGTAATGAGCCACCGCACGTTCGGTTTCCCCCTGATCCTCGAGCAGAGTGGCCGCCAAGTAGCGAGCCCGGTTGGCCAACCTGGGCGGCGCATCCTGGGCCAGTTCCTCGAAGCCCACGATCGAGGCCTCGATTTGGCCGGTTCGAGCCAGCGACCGGGCGTGCCACAGGCGAGCCTCGGCATCTCCCTCGAGGGCGGCAAACACCGCCAGCGCTTCGTCGTAGACCCGGAGTCGGAAGAGCGCCAACCCGAGCTGGAACTGGGCGCGGCGAACATCCTCCTCGGCGAGCTCGCCGGCCAAGGCCTCCCGGTATGCCTCGATCGCCCGGGCCCCGCGCCCGGAAGCCATCAGGGCGTCTCCCCGAGCCAAGGCCGTCTCGGGTGCGGGTGACTCGGCGGCAACCGCCTCTTCCGGGGCGGGGAAGACCGACTCCCAATGCACCTCGGGCTCCACCCCGATTTCCAGGTCACCCTCGTACTGAAGCGACTGAATAATGGCCAGGCCAAAATCCCTCCGGCGACCGGAATCCGGACTGATTTCCCAAGCGACTCGCCAGGCCTCCTGGGCCCCCACATGCTCGCCGAGAGCCATCAGGCTATCGCCCTCCACCGCGGCCAGGGCCTCGACCAGAGCGGGGTCGGAAACCGCCGCTCGATAAGCCGCAGCCTCGGTGGCCGCAGCCTCGAATTCCCCGCTCGCCGCGAAGAGACGAGCCCGCTCAAGCGCCCGGTAACCCGCCAGATCCACCCCGGTCCCCGCCAGGCTCAACTCCCATTGGGCCCGTTCGAAATTGCCCGCGTCAATGGCCTGGGAGGCACGCCTCAAGGCGCGCGCCTCGCGGATCTCGGAGTGGTCCAGATCGATCCCATGTCCCGGAGGCAGAACATCGGGAAGCAGGCCCGAAGAAGGGCCCGAGCCGGCGCAACTCAGGAGCAATAACCCCATCCCACAGATGGCAGAAATTGGATGCGGCCTACCCTGGAAGTTCAATCGCTCCCCCCGGTTGGCGACTCGAACTGGCTCGGAATCATCGTTAAGACTAGTCGCCGGGCGGGGATCCGCCAGTCGGATTCCCCCCGCGAGCGTCTACCGGGGGTTGAACCCGTGGATTGCCCATTGGTTTCAGCCTGCTCGATGATCCTCCGGCGAGTCGTTAGGCTCTCGCCGGTATGCCCGAACAGAACGACAAGACCACGGTGATCATCGGCGCGGGCGCCGTCGGCCTCGCTCTCGGAAGCTGCCTCCATGCCGCGGGTCGCTCGGTTCACTTCGTGCTCCGGGACAGCCCGGCACCCCACACCATCGAACGCTTTGGTATTCGGCGAACCGGGCTGCTCGGCGAGCAGCGGGTTCCTGCAAGCGCGCTCGGGGTCAGCCGCTCCATCGCCGACCTGGATGGCCTGGCTATGGATTCGATCCTGGTCTGCACAAAGAGCACCGCCAATGAAGACATTGTCCCCGCTCTGGCTGCCCTTTGGCCCAAGCTCTCGGAGAACGTCCAACTGGTGGTCTGCCAGAACGGATGGGGCAATCTCGATGCCTTCGCCGCAGCCCTGGATCCCGAGAGAGTGGCCTGCGCGAGCATCCTCACCGGCTTTCGCCGGAATGAGGAATACCGCGTCGAAATCACCGTACACGCCCGATCGATTCAGATCGGCTACCTGCATTCGACCGATCATCGGGCCCTAGAGCCTCTTTGCCAGGCGATTGACCAGGGAGGCATCCCCTGCGAAACCAGTGAAACAATCGGCGCCGATCTGGCCGCCAAACTCCTCTACAACTGCCTGCTCAATCCCCTGGGTGCTCTCGCTCGGGTTCCGTACGGAAAGCTCGCCGAGGAGGATTCGGCTCGAAAGATCATGGAGGCCACCGCCCGGGAGATTTTCGAGGTCCTCACCGCCGCCGGCATCGCCACCCACTGGCCCAATGCCGAAAGCTACCTAGCGAGCTTCTACCGCGATCTCCTGCCGCCCACGGCGGAGCACGAGTCTTCCATGCTCCAGGATCTGGAAGCCGGCCGCAGGACCGAGATCGACGCCCTCTGCGGTGCGGTGGTCAAGCTCGGCCGCCCCTTGGGCGTGGCCACGCCCGTGAATATCGCACTCCGCGACCTAATCCGGGCCGCCGAACGACGCTAGTCGAATTCCCGGGGCTCAGCGCCCCCGGAAATTCGGTGGCCGCTTTTCGAGAAAGGCGCGAACCCCCTCGGCATAATCGTCACTCGCATAACACGCGTCGATGGACCGGACCTCGGCTTCGAGATCGCGCTCGCCGGGGTATCGCCTCAATTGCCCGAGGATAAGCTTTGCGCTGCGCACGGTGAGCGGTGCGTTCTCGGCAATCTGGCGCGCGGTCTTCTCGACGAAGGCATCGAGTTCGGACTTGGGCAGGACCCGATTCACCAGGCCGATCGATCGCGCCTCTTCGGCGTTGAAGCGCCGGGCCGTGAAGAAAATTTCCTTGGCCGCAGGCAGCCCCACCACATTCACCAATGTCTCGAGTCCCGAACCGCTATAACCGAGGCCCAGACGAGCGGCGGGAATCGCGAAAACCGCATCGTCGGCCGCGAAGCGTAGGTCGGCGTTCAACGCGATCGCGCAACCTCCTCCCACGCAAAACCCGTGAACCAGCGCGATCAGGGGCTTACTCAGATCGGCCAGCGCTTGAAAGGCCCGGGCGTTGCGTGCGTCGTATTCCCGCGCGGCCGGCCCTACTCGGTTCTTCTCGAACTCAGAGATATCGGCTCCGGAAACGAAGGCGACCTCGCCGCGACCCCGCATGATGACGACTCGCACATCGGGATCGGCATCGAGGTCCGCGACCAGATCAGGGATCGCATCCCACATTGCATCGTTGATGGCGTTACGCCGCTCCTCCTGATCGAAGACGATCCAGGCCAATCCATCACGCTTCTCTGTCGTTATCTCTCCCGGCATGACGTCCCAGCGTAGCGCTCTCGAGCGCTCATTCCCGGCCCTCGAGTAGTGCCTCCAGGGAGAAAACGTGCTCATCTTCGGCGCCCATTTCCCTGAGGGCCTCCGCCAGCCTGATCAGATATTCGACATTCGAGCCCGAGGGCCCATGGCTGGCGCGAATCTGCCGGGCGATTTCCTCCAGGGGTGCCGGCCCCAGATAATTCGCGTTGGCCTCGTTGGCCACGTAGAGCAACGCCGAAACCGAACTGCTCTCTGCCGGATCAAAAAAAACGGGAACCCGCTCGCGGCTAAAGCCCCCCCGTTCACGGTGATCGAGGCCGGCCAAAATCGCCGAGCGATCTTTCTCATCCAAGCGAAAAGCTGTCCCGAAGCAGCGGCCTCCCGGGTCATCAACAAGCGTAACCACGCGCCCCGGTCGGCTTGGAACTCCACGGTGATCCGTAGAGGCCTGCCAAAAGCGGCGAGCGCGATCGCGAATGAAACCGGTGCGCGCTTCCAAGAAGGGAAAATCGGGCCGCCAGACGAGGGAACCGTAGCCGAAGACCCAGGTCGTCCCGGTGGGCTCAGCCTCAGCTTCCACGGTTCTTCTTTGCCTGGGCCGACTTCTTGCCCTCTCCCTGGGGAAGAAAACAGATCATTCAGCCCGCTCGGGCTCGCGAGGTACCGCTCGCGATTTTCGCTCGGCTTCGAGAGCAGCCAGCATTCCCTTGGCCTTGTCCAAGCTCTCCTCGTACTCCCTCTGTGGATCCGAGTCTGCCACCACCGCCCCGCCCACATGGAAATGAGCGCGATCCTTACAGATCAGAAGCGTCCGAATCACCACGGCAAGATCCATTCCGCCGCGCAGATCCAAATAACCCAGGGCACCCGAGTAAACCCCACGACGTACCGGCTCAATCTCGTTGAGCAAGCGCATCGCGGCTATTTTGGGAGCTCCCGTCATCGAGCCAGGGGGGAAAGCCGCCCGAACCAAATCCATACGGTCGCTTTCCTCGCGAAGCTGACCGACCACAGTGGAAACAAGTTGAAAGACTGAAGCGTAGGATTCGACTTGCATCAGCTCGGGCACCGAGATGGTTCCCGTCTCGCAGACCCGCCCCAGATCGTTTCGAACGAGGTCGACGATCATCAGGTTCTCCGCACGATCCTTCTCCGAGGTCGCCAGCTCCTCCGCCAGGGATATATCCTCCTCGGACGCCAGGCCCCGAGGCCGTGTCCCCTTGATGGGGCGACTCTCCACTTCACCCGACGACAAAAGGCGAAGGAAACGTTCGGGCGAACTCCCCAAGATGGCTCCTTCGGGCAGATCAAGGAAGCTCGCGAAAGGAGCCGGGGATGCCATTCGCAGGGCGCGATAGAGCGGCCAGGGGGCGCCGTCAAAGGGAAAGTCCATTCTTCGCGTTAGGTTCGCCTCGTAAACATTGCCTGAAGCAATCTCTTCCTTGAGCCAATCCACCCTCTTCAGGTATCCCTCGGCGGCGAAGCTGGCCGTCGATTGATGCGGCACACCCATCGCCATGACCGTTGCCCGTTCGATGGGGGGGGCGCTCTCCGAACGGTCGGTGGGCGCAAGGTCTCCCCCCCCGGCGAGTCGGTCTCCCAATTCGTCCAGGGCGACTCCTGCCCGTCGATAGGCCTCTTCCTTATCCCCGCCAAAACCCAGACCAAGCGCGAAAGCGCGCCCGCTGGCATGGTCGAGAGCAACCAGGCGATCTACGAAGAGCACGCTCGCGTCGGGAAGTCCGAGATCGTCGTGGGAATTGAGCTTCAGCGCCTCTACCTGCTCCGCCAGCTCGTACCCCCAATAGCCCACCGCGCCGCCGACGAAAGGAAAGGGGAAGGGGAGTCCGTCCAGATCGACCTCGAAGCTCGGCAAGGCTTCCTGCAACCAATCAAAGATCCCCGCGCTCCGCTCGGAGAGCCCGAGCGCAAACGCCCCTCGAACCTCTCGCCGACAGTTCAGTTCGATCCGCTCGCCCAACACACGGGCCACCAGATATGGATCTGAACCCGCAAAGGAGTAGCGACCCAGCCGGCCGTCCGTCGTCGCGGAATCGAGCAACCACCCGAAGGAACCCGCCTGCAGCCTTTCGCTCACGGCGAGCAGATCCGGCCTCGCCCCAGCGAGTTCTCGCCAACGCAGTTGGATAAATTCCTTGTGGGGATCGGCGGAAATTGGGCGCATGGGGACTCCAACAGGGCGCTCAGGCTACCCCAGCAGATTTTGCTTTGCTCCCCAGATCGCAAAAGTCCGAACCCGGGCGGAGTACCGGGACGAGCGTCTACTGGCCTATGCTCGACCTAGACCTTAAAGGAGAAAGCATGAGCGCACTTCCGCCCCCGAGCCGTATCCAACTCGCCCCTCAACAGGGGGCCGACGGCAGCCTCGAGCCCCCCATCTCGCTCTCGGTGCACGAGGGTGGCCAGGGACCCGCCATCGTGCTCCTCCATGGATTCCCCGAACTCGCCTTTTCCTGGCGAAAACAATTCCAGCCCCTGGTGGACGCTGGATTTCGCACCATCGTGCCCGATCAACGGGGCTACGGAGCCAGCGATGCGCCCAGGGGAAGCCAGCATTATGACATGGCCCACCTCACTGGCGACCTGGTTCACCTCCTCGACGCCCTCGAGATCGAAAAAGCGATCTTCGCCGGTCACGACTGGGGAGGCTTTGTCGCCTGGGCCATGCCCGTCCTCCACCCCGACCGAACCGCCGGCGTGATTGGCGTCAACACCCCCTACCTACCCCGGTCTCCCATTCCGCCCACCCAGGCGCTTTCGTTTGCCGCCGGCGGAGACGTGGACAAGATCTACATCCTCTGGTTCCAGGAGCCCGGCGTGGCCGAAAGCGTACTCGACCAGAACCCGCGGATAGTCTTTGAGAAGCTGATGCGAAGATCCATCCCCATGGAGGAAATGCAGGCACGGGTCGCCGAGGGCGATGGCGACATGAACCCCTTCCGAAGGTTGAAGGAGCTACCCGAAACCGGCGCCGTCCTTCTCTCTGAAGAGGAACTCGATTTCTACACCCAAGCGTTCACCCAGAGCGGTTTCCATGGTGGAATCTCCTGGTATCGGAACTTCGACCGCAATTGGGAACAGCACCCTGAATTTGGCGTCCAGAAGATCAGCCATCCCTCCCTGATGATTACCGCGGAAAACGATATGGCCCTTCAGCCCGCGCTCGCCGCCGACATGCCCAGCCGGTGCGAAGACTTGGAGACGATCATGATTTCGCAATGCGGGCATTGGACCCAACAAGAAAAACCCGAAGAGCTCAACCGGCTCATGATTGATTGGCTAACCAAGCGTTTCGGCTGAGCCTTCTCCTCGCTCCCGGCGCATTGAAAGCCCTGATCGGTTAGGCTGCCCCCATGCGAAGAATCTGTGTTTATCATGCGGCCTGCCCCGACGGATTCGGGGCTGCCTGGGCGACCTGGAAAGCCTGGGAGGGAGAGGGCGAGTTCGTCGCCCGCGGCCATTACGATCGAATGCGGGGGTCTCGCGTCGAAGATGCCCTGGTGCTCTTCGTCGACATCGCCCCAGGACTCGATGAAATTCGCCAACTCGCAGAGCATGCGGCCAGAGTTGTCGTCCTCGACCACCACGTCACGAACCAGAAGGCATTCGCAAAAGACCCCGAGCTTCTGCGCGCCCTCGAGGACGACGGGCACGAAATCCATTTCGATATGGCCCATTCGGGGTCGGTCCTCGCATGGCAACACCTCTTTCCTGGCCAACCGGTCCCCGAGATCCTGCGCTATGTCCAGGATCAGGACATTTGGACCTGGGAGCTTCCCAAATCGGCCGAGGTCAACGCGGCCCTCTCATCCTACGATCAGGACTTCGAGACTTGGAGCAGGCTCGCAGATCGCGACATCTCTGAACTCGCGCAAGAAGGCGAACCCATCGTTCGGACTGATCGAGTGGAGGTCGCCCGGGCGATCAAGAACCCGACCCCGATTACCCTGGGCAAGCTGCGCGTCGAAGCCATCAATGCACGGACCCGCCGAAGTTCGATTGGCCACGCCCTGGCAGAACGCCAGTCTTTCGGGGATCAATGGGGCTGCGTCTACCGACTCGAAGGCTCCAAGGTCCAGGCCACTCTTTATTCTATCGGTGACTTCGATGTCTCAAAGATCGCGGGCGAATACGGAGGGGGCGGACACAAGAACGCCGCAGGCTTCAGCGTCCCCCTGGAAAGATGGCTCGGCGAAATGCTCGGCTGAAACGCCAATCCGCCCTCGACCCTCTCGACTAATCTTCGGGGGTCGAAGTGGTCATGGAAAGTGCGTGGATCTCACCCTTCATTTCCTCGGAGAGAATCCCATAGACCAGGCGCTGGGACTGAAGCTTGCTCAATCCTTCGAAATGCCGCGAGACGATCGTGGCTCGGAAATGTCCACCCCCCGAGCGCGCTCCGACATGCCCCGCGTGAAGATGGCTCTCGTCCACCACCTCGATCTCCACTGCCTCGAGCTCTCGGGCGAGTTTCTCCTCGATACGTGCCCTTCGATCCGTGCCGGGTTCACCTGGCCCTGAGCTTTCCATCATCAATCCTTGGGCAATCCTAGGAGACGTTCGGCGATGATGTTCTTCTGAATATTGGGCGTGCCTCCGCCAATCACCACCTCGGGCCAGCCCAGCGCGTAATCCGCCCAGCGCCCATTTTCGGGGGCGACGTCGCTTCCGCGCATCAACGTCGATGCGCTGCCCGTGATTTCCATCGCCAACTCGCCCATCTCAACTTCGAGCGCGGCACGATGAAGCTTATTGATCGAAGTTTCACTGCCCAAGGGATCTCCCCTGAGCTGCTTAGTCAGGAAGCGTTGGCCATTGAGTCGCATGGCTTCGATCCGAATATCGGCACGCTGAAGTCGGCGGCGGATGGACGGCATCTCGATCGCCTTTTGGCCGGCTCGCACCGTTCTCTCGGCCAGATCCTCCAATTCATCCATCTTGCGCCTGAGACCGTAGACCTCGGCGATGCTCGAGCGCTCATTCGCGAGCGCTGAGACCGTCACCTGCCAGCCCTGCCCTTCGTCGCCCAGGCGATTCTCAACCGGAACGCGAACGTCGCTGAAGAACACTTCGGCAAACATTGCACCGCCGCCCATATTCTTGATCGGCCTTACCTCCAGCCCCTCGGAATCCATCTCCACGAGAAGGCAGGTAATCCCGTCGTGCTTCGAATCGACCTCGGTATCCGTTCGAACCAGAAGAATCATCATCTTCGACCACATGGCGATCGAAGTCCAAATCTTCTGACCGTTCACGACGTACTCATCTCCCTCGCGCACGCACTTGCACTTGAGTGAGGCGAGATCGCTTCCCGAATCAGGCTCCGAATACCCGGTGCACCACTGGTAGGCCCCATCCAGAATGTCGGGAATATATTTTTGCTTCTGCTCCTCGGTTCCATATTGGATAATGGAAGGGCCGACCCAAGCGAGACCCATAAAGCAGGTTCCCAGCCCGGGTGCCTTGGCCCGAGCCATCTCCTCCTTGAGGATCACCTGCTCCATCAGGCTACCCCCACCCCCGCCGACTTCTGACGGCCATGAAAAACCGACCCAACGCTTTTCGCGCACCTTGGCATTCCACTGGGCGAGAAAATCTGCCGGTCGCTTCTCGCCTTGGGCAGGGAGGTTATCCTTCAGGAAGGAACGGACCTCGTCTCGAAATTTTTCTTCTTGCGGCGAAAGTTGAAAATCCATTAGAGGCCTCCAAGCTGAGCGATGCGGTCATAGTGATAGTCGGCGTCCCCATAGATCGGGCGCATCCACTTTCCCCGCTTCAAATAAAGTTGAATATCGTATTCCCAGGTATATCCAACGCCCCCATGCAATTGGACACCGTTGATGCCCGCCAGGGGAAATGTCTCACTCGCATAGGCCTTGGCGCGAGAAATCGCGAGGGCCGCATCGTCATGTCCTTCGTCAAGAGCCCAAAATGCGTAGTAAACGAGAGATTTATAGGACTCGATATCGACATAGATTTCGGCCAAGGGATGCTTCACCCCCTGATAGCGGCCGATTTTTGAGCCGAATTGCTCGCGTTCTTTCGCGAAGCTCGTCGTGATAGCGAGCGCTCCTTCGGCGGCGCCCACGGTTTCCGCAGTCACGAGCGCCGCTCCAAGCTCAACCAGGGACTGAATGGCAGACCAGGCGGGGCCACCTTCGCAGAGCAGTTGATCCGACGGGACCCTCACATCGTTGAGTTCAAGGGAGCCGACTCTCTTGGTCAGATCCATTGCCGCAAAATCAGCAGCGGACACTCCAGCACTACCCTTCTCCACCAGGGCGAGTCCCACTTCCTCTGCGCCGGAACTCAACCGGTAGGCGACAACAAAAACATCGGCATTTCCTGCGTCGGGAACAAAGAGCTTCCGACCCGTCAAGATGATTTCTTCACCATCCTTCTTGGCTTGGAGCTTCACACCGTCCGGCGAAAGGTCATCCCCCTCTTCAAGCAGGGCCAAAGTTCCGAGCCGGGTTCCATCTGCGAAGCCGGGCAACCAGCGCGCCTGCTGCGCCTCGCTCCCAAAGCGCTGGATCGCTTGACTGGCGACGACATTGGAAAGGAGAGGGGATGGAAAGAGGCTTCGACCCGTCTCTTCCAAAACCACGAGGAGGGTGACCAGGTCAAGGCCTGCGCCTCCGTGGATCTCGGGGATCGTCAGCCCGGCGAAGCCGAGCTCGGCCATCTGCTTCCACAGCCCCCTGTCGAAACCCTCTTCGCTTTCGCACTGCTTCCGCACTTCTTCGAGGGGTGCCTTCTCATTGAGAAATTTGCGCACCTCTGCCCGGAGCAAGTCCTGTTCTTCTGTAAAACCGAAATTCATGCTTTCCCATCCTTAGCTGGCGAATTCGTCGTCGCGAGGATAGGAAACTTGGGCTCGCTAGGAACTACCCCAAAAGTCCAACATCCCTGCGGGAGAATGGGCGGGGAATCCGGCGAGGAACGTGAGGCTCAGCGAGGGCAGAGCGAAACAGGGGGTGGCGCCCCTTAGGGACGGCCACCCCCCTCACACGCTTGACGGACAAACTAGCCCGCTTGGACGGGAACCTTCGTAGGCTGCGAAACGGGAGGCTCGGGTTTCGGGACGACAATTCGCAGAAGGCCGTCTCGGCTGCGGGCGGTGACTCGGTCTTCGTCGATGTCGCCGTTGAATCGAACACGCCGTTCAAAGCTGGTCGAAAGCGCTTCCTTCTCGGAATCCTCCAACTCTTCCGACCACTCAACCGCCTTCCTGACGCCGCGAAGGCTCAGCACTCCATCCTCGACGACCACCGAAAGGTCTTCGGGTGAGACCCCAGGAATTTCGGCGGTGACCACATAGTCGGATGGGTTCTCTACCGCTTGAAGCGACGGGACGAAATGTCGACCGCCCTCTTCCTGGGCCTTGCTACCGGCCGGAAAGAACCCACGCTGAAAATCATTCAACGCGCGTTCCGCGTTCAGGATTGCGGCCGCCTGACCCCGTGCCGGATTTCTTCGAACTCTTGTTGCAAACGCCATAGCTATTCTCCTTCTCTTTTCGTTTGTGCCCGGCGCGAAGGCCTTCGAGTTCCAGGCCCATCGCCCCTATCGGGGATCTCGCCGCCACAACCATTGGATAGGCACGCACACGCCGACGTCAATCGATGCGCGAGGGAAAAGCGTCCAGCCCCCTAGCCCCGTGCGTACTCGGACACGTGCACGCGCATGCGGGGTGTGCTGGAACGCCTGAAGCTTCAGCGCGGTTTTGCTCAGGAGATGCCCACTCAAACCCGGCTACGGCCAAGGGGCAGAGAAAACCCAGGGGGGAGGCGAAGCTCCCCAAAAGAAAGCCGGAAGGAGAAGGGCTTAGAGTTGGGCGACGGCGATGATGCCCAGCACGCTGCAAATCCCAGCCGCCAGGTAGAGAAGCCCGCCGACGGCACCGTCGCGGTCGCCACCGTTGAAGTCCACGGAGAGCGAGCGAATGTGGTGGGCGCCCTTCCAGAGCGGAAGCGCGATCAGCCCCAAGACCACCAGGCGTCCCAACCAACTCGAGGCGAGAGCATGGGCCCGGGGATAGGCGAGAGCCGAGGGATCGACCAAGCCCATGGGAATCGCCAAGCCGACAACGATCACAAAGCCCGTCAAGAGCATGGTCCCGATAGACAAACCAGCGCCGAAGAGCAGCCAGATAATGGGTTCGAGCTTCAGGAGAAGGTGCTTCATGGGAAAATCTTTCCAGCCAGGATCAGGCCGAGAAGTACGGTAAGAGCCGCCCAGGCGCCGAAAATCAGCCCCTTGACCGTGCCTGCCGCCAACACGGGAAGCGGGCCGTTACGAGGCTGCATCTTGGGCATCATCGTCCCGAAGGCGCGCACCCCGACAAAGATCAGCGAGACCAGAGTCAGCGCATGAAAGACCAGGTAGAGCGGGTGGGAGAGGTCTCCGAGAGCGCGGTCCCAGGCTTCCGGGCCAGTGCCCAGGGCCCATGCGAGTTTCAGCACAACTGTACCCGCTAGGAAATAAACGATTCCCGTGGCGCCGAAGAGCAGATAGGTGCGGATCCGCGGGGCCCCCCACCAGCTTTCGGGCATCTGGGGCGGTGCGGTTCGCGTCGGGCCCTTCTTGGGAGGTGCCATTGCTTCGGGATGTGCGGCTCCTGCCATGACTAAGCTCCCTCCCTGGGGAGAATCAACCCCTTGGCCCAATCAACAACGGCGCCCAGTTTTGCCTGGTTCACCGCGGCTGCGGGGTCGACATTCTTGGGGCAGACCTCACTGCATTCGTTGGCGAAGGAACACGAGAAGGCCGTCCCCTCACCGCGAAAGATCTCGTTGCGTCCGCGATCGCCTTCATCTCGGCTGTCGAGGTTGTAGCGATGGCCCAAAGCGATCGCGGCGGGACCGATAAAGTCGGGCTCATTCGCGATGACTGGACAGGCGGCATAACAGAGAAGGCAATTGATACACATGCTGAACTGCTTGAAGGTCGCGAGTTCGGCCGGGCTCTGGCTGTAGGTGCCCTTCTCATTGAGATTTTCCATGTCCTCGGCGCGCTCTTTCGCCCGGACGATCCAAGGCTTCACCTTGCGGAACTTGTCCATGAAGCCGTCCATATCGACCACCAGGTCGCGGACGATGGGGAAATTCGCGAGAGGCTCAATCTTGATACTGCCCTCGTAATCCGCAAGCGACGTCTTACAGGTGAGCTTGGGCTCCCCGTTCACCATCATCCCGCAGCTGCCACAGACCGCCATCCGACAGGACCAACGGTGGGAAACGCTCGGGTCCACCTCGTCTTTGATGTAGTTGATGGCGTCAAGAACCTTCCAGTCTTCCTCGACAGGAATCTCATATTCCTGGCTCTTGGGCACCTCGTCCTTGTCGGGATCAAAACGAAGAATCTCGACTCGCATGTGTCTATTCGATTCAGCCATCAGTACTTGCGCTCCTGGGGTTCCCAGTGTCCGAGCTTGACTTCCTTCCGACCCAGCCGGGGACCGTCTTCGGTTCGGTGAGCCAGGGTGTGATAAAGGAAATTTTGGTCATCCCGGGTCGGATAATCACGACATGTATGCGCGCCCCGAGATTCCTTCCGATGCGCCGCGCCGAGGGCGAGCACCTCGGCCAACTCGACCATGTTCTCGAGCTCAAGAGCCGAGATCAGCTCGGTATTGAAGACCTTGCTCGTATCCTTGAGGTGCAGGTCTCCCACTCGCTGACGAATATTCCGGGTCTCGTCTGCGGCGACCTGCATCGTGTCCTGGTTCCGGTACACACCGCAGCCCAGTTCCATGGCGGAGTTCATCTCGGTTCGCAGCGCCGAAATCTGCTCGTTGCCCTTGCCGTTGCCGCGCAGCGCATCCACCCGAGCTGCCTCTTCCTCAACCTGAGCAACCAAGCGCGCTTGGTCGCCCTCGCTCGCCCCCTGGGCAAAGTCCAGGGCGCTTCGAGCCGCGGCGGCTCCGAAGACCAGGCACTCGGTCAGGGAATTCGACCCCAACCGGTTGGCCCCGTTCAGCGAGCCACACGCCACCTCGCCGGCGGCGAAGAGACCCGGCAGATCCGTCGCCGCATTGATGTCCGTATCCACGCCGCCCATCATATAATGAACAACCGGCCGAATCGGAATGTACTCGTGGACCGGGTCAACCCCCATATAGGTCTTCGCCAGTTCTCGAACGAAGGGCAACTTGGAGTCGATATGGTCCTCGCCCAGATGCCGCAGGTCTACGGCACAATAATTCCCGTAGCGGTTTTCGAAACCTCGCCCGGCCTCGAATTCCTGGATGATCGCCCGGGAAACCATGTCCCGGGGACCAAGCTCGGCTTTGTCTCCCACCCCGTAGTCGTATTCGACCAGGAAGCGTTCATCCTTATTGTTGCGAAGGAAGCCTCCTTCGCCTCGGGCGGCTTCGGTGATCAAGATCCCTGTCCCCGGAAGACCGGTGGGGTGATATTGAACGAACTCCATATCTTTCAGGGGCACACCGGCGCGATAGGCAAGCGCCATACCATCGCCGGTCTTGATCGTTCCATTGGTGGTGAACGGAAAGATTTTGCCCGCTCCCCCGGTGGCCAGGATGACTGACCGACCCAGAATCGCGTGGAATTCGCCCGTCCGAATTTCCAGGGCGGCCACGCCTTGGCAAGCCCCATCTTCGACCAACAATTTCGAGACGAAATATTCGTCGTAGCGCACGATATTGTCGTAACGCATGGACTGCTGAAAGAGCGAGTGGAGCATGTGAAAGCCGACTTTGTCGGTGGCGTACCACGTCCGCTTGGTCGACATGCCGCCGAAGGCTCGTGTGGCCACCGTGCCATCGTCATTCCGGCTCCAGGGGCAGCCCCAGTTTTCGAGAAGGGCGAGTTCCCGGGGAGCGTTCTCGACGAAGTACTCGATGACGTCCTGATCACCGAGGAAATCGGAGCCCTTGACCGTATCGAAACCGTGAAGTTCGAGGTTGTCGTCGTCCCTCGCGATCGCAGCGGCGCCACCCTCGGCGGAGACCGTATGGCTCCGCATGGGATAGACCTTGGAAACGAGGGCCACCGACAGGTCGGGGTTGGCCTCGGCAGCGGCGATTGCGGCACGCAAGCCGGCTCCACCGCCCCCGACGATGACAATGTCGTGCCGTGATACCTGAACCACGAGAAAACCTCAGACCGTCTCAAGAAAAAAGTGCGTCGTGAAAAAAGAGCCCGAAGTCCGGCCAGGGGTGGCCACTTCGGGCCTGTAGGTTTACCGAATTGCCGCCCCCTCGGAAAGGCGTTCCGGCCCCTAGACCGTCGGTTCCCACGGGTAGACGGGCCCTCCCCGGCCGAACTGTCGGTCCCAAGGCGAATTCTTCCTCGGATCGAATGCCTGTGACCCCAGCTGTCACAGGCTCAAGCGAGTCTCCACGGGGTGACAGAAGCGAAACCCGGGAACCAAGCACTCCCGCGAGACCCGGGGCAAGAGATCCGGAGGACGAGATGCACGGGACGCACCGGACGGACGAGAGGATCGAGAGGATCGAGATGACCGAGAGGATCGAGATGCAGGAAACCAGGCCAGTGGCGGGTACGGGAGAGACCGGAGTGAGCACCCGGCGCGCACTCCTTGAGCACCCGGTGGGCACCCAGAGGAGCGGCGGCGCGATGCGGGGTTCCTGGGCCGAGAGCCCCGAACAGGTGAATCTTCCCCTTGGGCCGGCCCTCCCGCACACAGCCCTTTTAGAAACCGAGGTCGCCCCGGACCACGCCCTGCTCGAGTCAGTCGCCGCTTTCCTCGCTGTCATGCTGGTGGGGCTTGCCTCAGCGGCTTTTTCGCCCCTCTAGTTTTTCGCCCTCTATTTACTGCGTATCCCCCGCTTACCCCGCACTTATCCCCGCACTTATCCCCGCACTTATCCCCCACTTATCCCCCACTTGCCCCCCACTTAAGGAGGCCCGGCACTCACACCGCCTTTGCCCCCAGCCGAGCTTCCGAGTCGGCGGGCGGAGCCCATCTCCCCCCACTAAGCTGCCCGGATGAGCTCCTCCCAGCCGCCCGCTGACTCACCGACCGCCGAGCCGGACCCGGGGGCCGGGGAAGAAACCCGGGCCTGGCTGGTCGACGGCTACAACGTCTTGCAGACCGTCCTGCTCGGGGGCCAGCCCCGGGGCGAGGCCCACTGGTGGGGACCGGAGGGACGGAATCTGCTCTGGGACCGGATCCAATTCTTCCAAGCGCTTCGGAAGCCAGTTGAGGTGGCCGCTGCCGGCTCCGCCGAGCCTTCCCTCGACGCCCCGTTGCCCGGCACGGTCTGCATCGTCTTCGACGGTGACAAGCCCGCCGCCGAACAGAAAAGCGCCAACCCGTGGGTCGTCTTTGCGCCGTCGGCCGATCAGTGGATCGTCAAGCGCGTTCGCGGCAGCAAAGACCCCGGGGCGCTGGCCGTGGTGTCGGCGGACCGCCAGCTGACCGGACGCTGCCGCCACGCCGGAGCTCGGATCGTGGCCCCCCGAGATTTCATCGCGCGCTGCCCACCCGGGCAAAGCTGAGGCTTCTCAGCGCTGGACGTCGGGGTTCGCGCAGGCCGGGAGCGGCTCGCCCCGAAGCCCCGCCAGCAGGTTCGCGACGGCGAGGTCGACCATGCGGACCCGGGTCTCGACGCTCGCGCTCCCTATATGGGGGGTCAGGACAGCGTTGGGAAAGCCGAGCAGGGGATGCTTGTCATCCAAGGGCTCGCTCTCGAAGACATCCAACCCCACCGCACCGAGTTGGCCCGACTCCAACGCCTGGACCAGCGCTGGCTCATCGACCACCCCTCCCCGAGCGGTGTTGACGAGCACCACCCCGGGCTTCATCGCGGCCAATGCCCGGGCGTCGATGAGGCCCCGGGTCTCGGCGGTCAAGGCGACGTGAAGGCTGATGAAATCGGCCTCGGCGAAGAGCTCAGCGAGCGCCACGCCGCGCACTCCGGGCACCTCTCGGCCCGAGCGCGACCACCCGAGCACGCGCATTCCGAAGCCCTGGCCGCGCCGGGCGACGGCCTGGCCGATGGGCCCCAGGCCCACGATGCCCAGGGTGGCGCCGTGGAGGTCGCGCCCCACGAAGGAATCGATTTCCCAGCGGCTCTTTGCCCATGCCCCGGTGCGCAGGAAATCACCGGCCTCGGCCACCCGCCGGCCGGCCGCGAGAAGCAGGGCGAAGGCCAGGTCAGCCGTGGTCTCAGTGAGTACTCCGGGGGTATTTCCCACCACTATGCCCCGGGCCGTCGCTGCGTCGAGGTCGATGTGATCGACCCCCACCGAAATGCTCGAAATGACGCGCAGGTCGGGACAGCCGGCGAGCAGCTCGGCGTCCAGGATATCGGTCAGCAGGCAGAGCACGCCCTCCGCCTCAGCAAGGGCCTCACGGAGGTCCTCGGGGGCGGGGGGGCGGGCCTGAGGCCAAACGCGGCAGTCCGCAGCCACCCGAAGGGGCGCGAGCAGGTCTCGCCCGGCGCGCCGGGCCAAGCCATCCATCCCATCACTGACGAAAACACGCGGGTTCTCCTTCATCCCTCTCCCCCTGCTCACCACCAGGAGAGCCGCAGCCCGCCGAGCCGCCTCCCGGTTGGTCGGGGGGAGCCTACCCGAGAATCCCGCCGACTTCGCCTTGACCTCGGCCACTATTCAAATAGTGTTCGGGCGAGCGGGCGAGCGCCTTTTCGCCCACTCTGGGCTCGATTTCGTGCTGCCAGGCAATGGGGGCGAGATTGGCTTGGGCCGTAAACCTCGGCGCAGCCCTACCCCGAACTTGCGTCCTCCAACCGACGCTATCCCGCCAGAAGGCCGAAAAGCCGCAGAGAGCCCTGAATGACTGAAATTCGCGCACGAAAATCTGCCACTCTGATCTTCGCGGAAGGAGTGGTCCGGTGGAAGTTCCCGATCCTCGTTGCCCTGATCATCTCCACCACGTTCTTCTTTTTTCCGATTCTCAACGCGATTTTGCTCACCGTCGACATGGGCTGGAAGGACCTTCCCGCAGTCAACGTCGATACTCAGGCCCGAGACCAGTGGCCCGATCACCCGTTCATCAGCGCCCAGGATAAATTCGCCAACAAGTTTGGGGGCTCTTCGTCCATCGCCATCGCTGTGGTCGTCAAAGAGGGGACGATCTTCACCCCGGACAACCTGGCCCGGATCAATCGTATTACCCAGCGCCTCGACGGGCGTGGCTACAACAGCCACATCGACGAACGCGACGAAATGCGCGACGAACTCGAGGAACTCGAGGTTCCTCCCGCCAAGATCCAGCGGGCCCTCGACACTGCATACCCGCCCTATCCGGTCAACCACTACCAGATACGCTCGGTCACGGCGAATAATACCCGGGTGATCCAGGTCGAAGCGGCGGGGGATATCGAGACCACTGTCTTGATGCCCAAGCTTCCCGAAACCCAGGCAGAAGCCGACATCATCGGCGAGCGCGTCCGACAAAATCCGCCCTTCATTTACGGACGACTCGTCTCCCTGGATGAAAAAGGTGCACTCATTACGGCTGGCTTCGTCACCGACCGCCTGAACAGCCGAGAAACTTTCATCGCCGTCTTCGACCATGTCGAAAAAATCAAGGCCGAAGAAGAGACCGAAAACGTTCAGGTCTTCGTCTCTGGCTATCCGATCCTCGTGGGCTGGATTCTTCTGCACGCGTTTGAGATCACTCTTTTCCTGGTCCTTACAGTGGTCATGATCTTCGTGCTTCTTTGGCTTTATTTCCGGCGCTGGCACGGCGTCCTGATCCCGGCGGTTGCTGCCATGGCGACATCGATCTGGGGGCTCGGGTTTACCGGCTGGATCGGCATCACATTCGACCCCTTGATTCTCGTCATCCCGACGATCATCACCGCCCGCGCTGTCTCCCATACGGTCCAGATGGCCGAGCGCTTCTTCGAAGACTACGAAATTCTTCTGCCTGCAATGGGCGACCCCGAGGCCGCCAAGAAAGAAGCGGCAACGGTGGCCATGAGCGAACTCATCGTCCCCGGAACCCTGGGGATCGTCACCGATGTCGCGGGACTGCTCGTCATTCTCGTGACCTCGATACCACAGATGCAGGACCTGGGAATTTTTGGCGCGTTCTGGGTCTCATCGATCATCATCACCGTAGAAATTCTTCACCCGGTCCTGATTTGCTACCTGCCGGCCCCAAAGGAGCACGAGCATTTCGTGCCCGCCTTCATGGTGCACTTCACTAATTTCCTCGGTTATATCACCACCCACCCTGTCTGGAAGAATGTCATCGCAGTCGGCACTGTTTTGCTTCTCGTGGTCTCGACCTATATCACGCTTGTCTATTCCCAGATCGGCGAGGCCAAGCCCGGCACTCCCCTGCTCTTCCCCGATCACGAATGGAACGTGGCCACCGCCGAAATCGCCGAGCGCTTCGGCGGCGTGGACTCCATCGTAGTCTTCCTCGAAGGTGACAAGGAAAAGGCGAGCGGTGATGCTCTGCCCATCCTCCGAATGGCGGAATTCGAGCGCTGGATGGGCATGTACACGCCCCTTGGAGCCACCTTCTCCATCGTTCCGATCCTGCGTACAGCCTGGTCGATGAATCATTATGGCGATCCCAAGTGGAGCTTTGTTTCCGATGACCAGGCCGTGGTTCGTCAGCAGATCTACCAAATGCGGACTAATGGGGCTCCTGGAGCCATGGATCCCTACCTGACTCCGGAGGGAAAGGATTCGAATATTTCGTTCTTCTACCGCGACCACAAGGGTGAAACCATTCGCCGTACCGTGATCGCCGCAGAGGAATTCATTCGTCGAAACCCGATTGGTCAGGTCATCGTACGCCTGGAGAAGGATCGGGCTGGACCCGAGGAAGGCTTCTTCACCCGGAATGCCTTGATGGACAAGTGGTATTATATGCTCGGTCCGCTCTTGCCCGACCGACACCACGATTTGACTGTCCAAATTCGTAACGAGGACGGTTCCTACTCTGCCCGAGAGGTCAATCAGTTTTCGAGCGTCGAGGCGCTCCCCGACTGGATCAATGATTTTCGAGACAACGCCATCGAAGACTACGAGGACCAATTCGACTCACTGGATGAAGGCGAATTCTTCAGTTGGCCGAATTCACTCGCCGACTGGCAGACCGAGGATATCGACTATTGGTGGGAGGATGAGGAGCTTGGCATCCGCGCCGTCGCGACCAACACCACCAATCTCATCGTCGAGGACACCAAGGCGGTCGATGGCGTGCCTGCCTACCAACAGACGAACTCGTGGACGCGTGGCGTTCAGTTCGTAATGGCCGGCGGACTCATGGGCATTCTGGCCGCCATCGACGATGAGGTCGAGCGCAGCCATGTGGCGAACATCGTCCTGATTTTCCTAGTCATCTTCACCCTTCACTCGGTCACCTACCAATCGATTCCGAGTGGCTTCATTATCCTTCTGCAAATCGCCACGGCGACGATGCTCTCACTCGCCTACATGGCTATCGCCGGAATGGGCCTCAATATCAACACGCTTCCCGTCCAGTCTGTGGGAGTCGGGATTGGAGTCGACTACGCGATCTATATCGTCGACCGGATCCGGCATGAGGTCTCGGATACAGCCGATATCGATGAAGCGGTGCGCAGGGCGATCCGCACCACTGGAATGGCAGTTTCTTTTACAGCGAGCACAATCGTTGGCGGTATCGTGCTCTGGACCTTTTCGAACCTTCGCTTCCAGGCGGACATGGCCAAGATGCTTTGCATCCTGATGGTGATCAACATGTTTGGAGCTCTGACGGTGGTGCCAGCCTTCTACTCGGTCTTTCGACCGAAGGTTGCAACGGCTCTCCTCACAGAAGACCAGATCGACGCCATTCATCGCCAGAAAGAGATGGAACGGAAAAAAGGCTTGCGCAGCAACTAGCGTGAGCGAGTGGAGTTTGAGCTATCTGCCCTGCCGGAGTTCATAGAACTCCATCAGCCGCGCCGCATTCTCTTCAACGGCCTTCCCCGTGACTTCGACAAGTCGCCAACCGTTCCTTCGGCAGAGCGTTTTCGCTTGCTCAACCTCTTCGGTCACCGCCTCGATGTTGGTGTAGTCGGAGGTTGGGGAAGCCTTGATCGCTCTCAGTCGAGCCTGCCGGATAGTCATCAACTCGGCGGGATCGATGAGCAGGCCGAAAACCTTCAGAGGGTCGAGTTCTAGGAGTTCTCTCGGAGGTTCGACCCGAGGAACGAGGGGGACGTTGCCCGTCTTGTAGCCCCGCTGGGCGAGGTACATGCAGAGGGGGGTCTTGGACGTTCGCGAAACCCCCGTCAGAACGATATCCGCGTCGTAAAGCGTGTGAACGTTTGCCCCGTCGTCGTGATTGACTGCGAATTCGACCGCGTCGATGCGCGCGAAATAGTCCTCGGACATCCCGTGCAGGAGCCCCGGCTGGTGTCTCGGCTCGGCGTGCAGGCTCTCAGCGACCTGGGCGATGAGGGGGCCGAGCAGATCCAACGCCACGACACCCTGTATCTGGGCCTCGCGCTGCAGAACCTCCACCATATTCCGCTCGACCAGGCTGAAAACCACCAGAGCATTGGCATCGGCGGCGCTCGCCACCACCCGCTTCACTTCCGAGGGGCGGCGTATTTCTCCGAAAACCCGCAGCTTCCAGGCGCTCTGGAACTGGAGCATGGCGGCACGGACCATGGAAGTGCCCGTGTCACCGGTTCCATCGGAAACGACGAAAACCTGCATCCCGGATTCCGCTGTCGTAGCCATCGGGCGAGTCTAGCCGAAAAAGAAAGTCCGGGATTTCAGCGGGCTTCGCACCCTCTTCCGTTGACGACTCGCCCACTCACGGGCATTTTCCCTCCCGATGACCTATTCGCCCGCTGAAATCGAGCCCCGATGGCAGGCCTACTGGCTCGAGAACGAGACTTTCAAAGCCGTTCTCGACACCAGTAAGCCCAAATACTATGTCCTGGACATGTTCCCCTACCCATCGGGGGACGGCCTCCACGTGGGCCATCCCGAGGGCTATACCGCCACGGATATCCTCGCGCGCTACAAGCGAATGAAGGGGTTCAATGTCTTGCACCCCATGGGCTGGGACGCCTTCGGCTTGCCCGCCGAGCAATACGCCATCAAGACCGGTACGCACCCCCGGATCACCACCGAACGAAACGTCACTAATTTTCGCCGGCAAATTCAATCCCTCGGTTTCAGCTACGACTGGTCGCGAGAGATCGATACAACTCGCCCGGATTACGCCCGCTGGACCCAATGGATCTTTACCAAGCTCCACGAACTCGGGCTCGCGTACCAGGCGGAGGTCCCCGTCAATTGGTGCCCAGAACTCGGCACCGTTCTCGCCAACGAAGAGGTCATCGACGGCCGCAGTGAAGTGGGGGGGCACCCGGTGGTGCGGCTTCCGCTTCGGCAGTGGATGCTTCGCATCACCCGTTATGCCGAGCGCCTACTCGACGATCTGGACGATCTTGACTGGCCCGAGCCCATCAAGAAAATGCAGCGCGAATGGATCGGCCGGTCCGAAGGCGCGCGGGTCCGTTTCAATGTGGCCGATGAGGGAAGCGACGGGGTAGGAAGCGAAGAGATCGAGGTCTTCACGACTCGGCCCGATACCCTGTTCGGAGCCACCTATATGGTGCTGGCGCCGGAACACCCCCTGGTCGGCCAAATCACAACGACTTCGGAACGTGCGAATGTCGATGCCTATATCCAGAAGACTCAGCGCCGCAGCGAGCGCGATCGAATGGCCGACAATAATGAGAAAACTGGGGCCTTCACCGGCGCCTACGCGGTCAATCCCGTCAATCAGAAACGCATCCCAATCTGGATCGCCGACTACGTGCTCGCCGCCTATGGCACGGGAGCCATCATGGCCGTTCCTGGGCACGATGATCGGGACTACCTCTTCGCGCAAACCTATGACCTGCCCATCGTCGAGGTCGTCGAAGGCGGAAACCTGGATGAATCGGCCTACACGGGCCCAGGCAAGGCCATCAACTCCGATTTCCTTGACGGACTGGACACTCCCGCCGCGAAGAAGGCGATCAACGAGTGGCTCGAATCGGAAAACCAAGGCGAAGCCGCGATTACATACAAGTTGCGCGACTGGCTCTTTAGTCGACAACGGTATTGGGGAGAGCCCTTTCCGATCATTCACCTTCGCGATGGCAGCATCGTGCCTCTCCCCGAAGACGAGCTCCCGCTAACGCTCCCTGAGATGGATGATTTCAAGCCCACCGGAGAGAACTTCGAAGCGCCCCTGGCGCGTGTGCCCGACTGGATCAAAACGACGGATCCGGCCACAGGCGAGCCCGCTCTCCGCGACCCGAACACCATGCCCCAATGGGCAGGCAGCTGTTGGTATTTTCTTCGCTTCACAGATCCAACCAATCAGGAAGAGGCTTGGTCTCAGGAAGCCGAGCGCTACTGGATGCCTGTGGACCTCTATGTGGGCGGCTCAGAACACGCCGTGCTGCACCTCCTCTACGCACGCTTCTGGCACAAGGTCTTTTTCGATCTGGGCCTTGTCCATACCCGCGAGCCTTTTCAGAAACTCGTCAATCAGGGCATGATTCTCGGCGAGAGTTTCCGCTATTACGATGACAACCTCGAGGACGATCCGAACGCAGAGACAAAGTTCTATCCGTCGGGCCAGGTCGATGTATCTGATGAAGGCCCCCGATTGGCCAAGGACGGAAGTCCGCTCAAAGTTCGCTGGGCACAAACCGTCGATGCCAGAGTGGACAAGGAAAGTGGCGAGGTCAGGCACGCCCAGTTCCCTGACCTTGAACTCGAGCGGGTCATGGAAAAGATGTCGAAGAGCCGGGGCAACGTCGTCAACCCCGACGACGTAGTTCAAGAGTTCGGTGCCGATTCGATGCGCCTATACGAAATGTTCATCGGCCCCCTTGAGAAAGCCGCACCCTGGTCTACTGATGGCATTCAGGGGATCTACCGATTCCTGCAACGTTGTTGGCGCCTCATTATGGACGATTCGGATGAGGGATCTCAGGTTCGCAGCCTGCCAGAGGGAGCGGGCAGCGAAGAACAACAGCGCCTCGTGGCTCGTACGATTACCGGAGTCGGCGAAGATATCGAAGCCATGCGCTTCAATACTGCGATTTCGAAATTGATGGTCTTCGTTCGTGATATTGCTCGAAACGACGAACTCACCCGAGAGATCGCCGAGAAGCTGGTCCTGATGCTGGCCCCCATGGCGCCTCACCTCGCGGAGGAACTCTGGAGCCAATTGGGTCACAGTGCCACTCTCGCCTACGCACCCTGGCCAGAGGTCGAAGACGGCCTCCTCGAAGAAGAGACCATCAAGCTCGTAATCCAGGTGAACGGGAAGAAACGCGATGAACTGGTCTTCCCGAAGGATGCGTCCGAAGACGACCTGAAAGCCAAAGCTCTGGTATCGGAGAAGGTGCAAGCACACCTTGCCGGACGCGAGGCTCGCAAGATCATCGTCGTTCCAGGCCGACTGATCAACATCGTCGGCTGAAGAGTCGGCCAGCGCGATCTATGGGGGGGGGAGCCGAGGTGACTCGAAGCGCCAACGGTCTACTCCTTCTCGGGATTGCCCTCTTTCTCGCGTTGGTCGCCCCCGGAAGCGTTTCGGCCGGCGATCTGCCCGGAGAAGCCGGACTTGGAGCACTCAAGGCCTCTGGGTCCGCGCCCCCTTCCGCGGGAGGAAACGGGAGCCTGGACTATCGGATGAATGCGATCCGGACGGCCATCCTACTTGCGGGACTGGGCGTCTTCGCATGGAGGAACCTCTGGTCATCCGGGGCCTCTCCCAGAACACGACGAGCCCAGTGGGGTCTGCTCATTCTTTTGGCTGGCCTTGGGTACGCCTCCTATTACCAATTTTTTCAGTACTCCCATGCTCGCGGCTTCGCGACCACGGATAATTTCCACTACTACATGGGCTCCAAATATTTTGAGGAGCTTGGCTATTTCGGCCTCTACGAGTGCTCCCTTAGCGCGCTCGCCGAGCGCGGCCTGCAAGCGCCTGGATCCAGAGGCATGCGCGCTCGGAATCTTCGCTCGATGGAGCTCGAACCCTATTCCGCTATCAAAGAACAGGGGGCCCACTGCTCGGAAGATTTTGGAGCGGAACGCTGGGCGCAATTCGGGGACGACCTAGTCTTCTTCGCCAAGGACTGGCCCGCTCACCTCCAAGAGGCCACCTGGCACGATCATGGCTACCACCCCACGCCCGCCTGGACTCTCGTCGGAGGGATGGTTGCCGAGATCGGCGCGGTGACCTCCCCGGGAACCCCTCAGATCCTCAGTCGTCTGGAGAGGGTCTTGATCGCCATGACCTTTCTCGCGGTCGCTCTGACTTTCGGGATAGAAACGGCGTGCCTGGTGATTCTCATTTGGGGCACCGGCGCCCTCTGGCGTTATGCGTGGGTAGGAGATGCGTTTTTTAGACACCTATGGTGGGCGAGCGCCCTACTCGGAATCGTTGCTCTGCGTCGGAGGGGGAATCTCGTCGGCGGTCTGGCCCTCGCCTCGGCGGGTATCTTTCGTATCTTTCCCTCGGTCCTGGCTCTGGGCTATATGGCGCATGCCACACGGAATTGGCTTTCGACTTCCAAGCTCGACCCTGGAGTTCTGCGCTTCGTCGGCGGGGCTGCTCTTGGCGCCAGCCTGCTTGGACTGGGTAGCTTTCTGGCCCTGCCCCAATCGGCCTATCCCGATTTTGTCGCCAAGATCGGTGACTTCTCCTCCATGTCGGTCACCAACCAGATGGGTCTCGAGGTAGTCGCCGAGTTCTTCTTTCCCGAGATGCCCAAGACAGCCCTCGCCTTCCGAGCTCTGGTGATTATCGGCTTCATGGGTGTCGCCTGGCGGGCCCTTCGATTTACAGCAGCCTGGGAAGCCGCTGCCTTGGGAGCCTGTCTTATCCCGATCCTGAGCGCCCCAACCAACTACTACTTCTCATTCTTCGTGGCGACGGCCCTGATTTCCGCTCGGCGGCCGGGTGTCGGTTTGATTCTGCTGATCGCCGCCGCCGGTTGGAACCTCACCGGACTGCTCCTGTACCAACAATACGAAGAGTACGCGTGGGCTTCACTGATCGCGGTTATGGCGTCGTTCGCCGTTGTCCTCGAGGTCATCCGAACCGGCGATTGCCGACCCAGTACTCAGGAGCCCAATACTCAAGAGGAAGGCGAAGTCTCCTCCACAGCGTTTCGGAGCCAGGCGCCAATATCCGGGTGATCGAGCAAGCCCGCGCCGCGCAGACGATTCGCCGCTATCTCGTGCACCTCTCGGGCGGAACTCACCGCCAACGCACGACGCGCATCCTCAGCGACTTCTCGCGCGTCCAGAGACCGAACAATTTCCTTGGCGAAAGGGACAGCCGCCGGCACCAGGGAGAGTTCCCCGATGCCTAGACCCACCAGAATGGGGATAGCGAGGGGGTTGCTCGCCATCTCGCCGCAGATCGAAATCGGTATATTGGCCCGAGCGGCTGCCTTGATGCTCGAATCGATCAGAGAAAGAACCGCCGGATGCATCCCATCGTAGAGATGCGCCACGCGTTCGTTCCCGCGATCCACCGCCAGCGTATATTGAGTCAGATCATTCGTACCGATGCTGAAAAAATCGCTCTCGGCGGCGAAAATATCGGCAGAAATCGCTGTCGAAGGAACTTCGATCATGATGCCCACGGGCATATGTCGGTCGTAATCCCAGCCCCTCTCGTCAAAGCTCGTCCTCACTTCATCAAGCAGGGCCTTCGCCTCGCGCAATTCCTCGATATTCGAGATCATGGGAAGCAACAACTTTGTCGAGCCATAGGCGCTCGCCTTGAGGATCGCGACCAACTGAGCTCGAAAGGCACGACGGTTCTCGAGGGTTAGCCGGATCGAGCGCAAGCCGAGCTGGGGATTCTCTTCATCGTGCATTCCCACATTCGGAATTCCCTTATCGCCTCCGAGGTCAAGGGTCCGAATGGTGACAGAGCGCGGGGCCATCTGTTCCACCACCCGCTGGTAGAGTTGCTCCTGCTCTTCCTGACTCGGGAAACCCCGGTGGGCCAGGGCGAGCAATTCCGTCCGAAAGAGCCCGACGCCCTCGGCGCCGTGCTGTTCCACCTGCCTGAGATCATTCAGCAGGCCGACATTCGCGGAAAGGGTAACGGGCAGCCCATCCTTCGTTTCTGAAGGCCGGTCGCGGAGCGCATCGAGGTGCTCGATCGCCACTTCGTATTCTCTCTGGGCATCTCGGTAATAGCTGACAAGTGTCTCATCGGGCTCCAGGTAGACCTTCCCGGTGGCACCATCGACGATGCAGGACTTGCCTTGCCCGGCCTTCGCCATGATGCCAGCCGCTCCGGTAATCGCCGGAATCTCCAGGGTGCGCGCAAAAATTGCCCCGTGGGAGGTCGAACCGCCGTGCTCCGAGACGATCGCCGCCACTTGTTCCATCTCAAGGCGTGCAAAGAGCCCGGCCAGCACCTGATCCACGACCACAACCGACCCCGGTGCCATGGGCGCGACAGGAGAGCGGACACCCAAGAGCTTTTCCATGATGCGATGACCGATATCGACAATATCGGCGCCTCGCTCGCGAAAATAGGGGTCCTCGATACGCTCGAAGACTTCCGTGTAGTTGTCCAGCACTGCCCGAAGCGCCGAGAAGGCATTCCGACTCTGCTGAATCGCCTCTTCGATGTTCTCCAGGAAACCCTTGTCCTCCAGGATCTGGATCTGGGTATGGAAGACCGCGGCGAATTCCGGTCCAAAGCGCTCCCGTGATGCCTCCCGGGACTCTTCGATCTCCGAGCGAGCCTCGGCCAGGGCCTTCAGCAGGTCCGCGCGTTCTTCGGCCAAGGAATCCCGGGGAGAGTAGTCGGCCTGATCGAGATCCACGGGTTCATCGACCCTGTAGACAGGACCAATTGCGATCCCACGAGAGGTTGCAATGCCCTGCAACTCGACATTGAGTTCGATGCGACCCGCGGCATCCTCAACTCCCGGGAATCGCCCAGACACGCCGGTCAGAGCCGAAGTCAGTTCCTCTCGACGAGGTTCGCTCACACTCATCAGAGCAAGCAGTTGGGCATTCACGACAACCGGCGCCAACAGCTGTGCGCAGGTCTGCATCAACTCGACATCAGAATGCTCGAAAGCACGGGCATCCACGGTCTGAATAACCAGCACTCCGATCGTCGCACCCTGCATGACCAGCGGCGCCGCGAGAAGTGACTCGTAGCGTTCCTCACCCGTCTCGGGGAAATAGCGAAAGGAGTCATGATCCCGAGCATGCTCGAGGGCAACGGGTTCTTTGCGTTGGGCCACGAGTCCAACGAGACCCTCACCCACCCGCAACTGGACGCCGCCCACCGAGGCCGGATCCAAACCGATACTGGCCATCAGGGTAAGCGTCTCGGGCTCGGTATCGATCAAATAGATCGAACAGACGTCAGCATCCAGCCGCTTGGCGACAAGATCGGTGACGTTCGCGAGCGTCTCCTGCAAGTCATGCGAGCGGGAGACGATCTCGGCGACATCAGCGAGAATAGAGATGCGGTCCGGAATGGGGAACCTCCGTGGGGGGGCCCGTAGGCCCACCCCAAAGGTCACCCTATCTTAGCAGGGCCGGATCTATTGCGGGAGAATAAAGCCGAGCGGCTTCTCCCGCGGAAATACCAGGTCTTTGTCTTCAAAACGCAGGCCCAGAGCAAGAAGAATCTTGCGCTTGGTATCCATTCGGCAATTCAGCCCCTTCTCGACGCTGTGAACCGTCCGAAGCGCTATTCTTGCCTTGCGGGCCAACTGGG
>JAQWRT010000069.1 GCA_029243605.1 Myxococcota bacterium | reverse complement strand
GACAACGTAGAGATGAAGGTGACGCTGATTACGCCGATCGCGATGGACAAGGAACTCCGGTTCGCGATTCGTGAGGGCGGACGCACGGTGGGTGCCGGCGTCGTCGCTGAGGTGATCGCGTAATCGTCGCTCTGCGGACGTTGCGACGATATTGCGAAGAGACCGAAGTAGGAAACGAGGATAAGAATGGCCGAAGAAGCGACGCAAAAAATCAGAATTCGTATGAAGGCATACGACTACAAGCTTCTCGATCAGAGTGCTGGGGAGATCGTCGATACGGCTCTGCGGACCGGTGCGAATGTCGCCGGCCCGATTCCGTTGCCTACGAATATCAACAAGTACACGGTGCTTCGTGGGCCCCACATCGATAAGAAGTCCCGAGAACAATTCGAAATGCGCACGCACAAGAGGCTGATCGATATTATCGATCCCACCGCCCAGACGGTGGATGCCCTCATGAAGCTTGAGTTGGCTGCGGGCGTTGACGTGGAGATCAAGCTGTAATCATGGCGAACGCCGATATCGTAACGATGGATAATAAGAAGTCGGGTTCGATCGAATTGGATCCGTCCGTCTTCGAAGGTAAGGTGCGGCCGCATCTATACCATGCCGAGGTACGCCGACAGTTGGCCCTCCGCCATGCCGGAACCCACTCGACTAAAAATCGGGCGGCTGTTTCGGGTGGTGGTATCAAGCCCTACAAGCAGAAGGGAACCGGCCGTGCGAGGCAGGGTACCCGGAGAGCTGTTCAGTGGGCTGGAGGCGGCGTCGCTTTTGGACCCGTTCCTCGAGACTATGCCCACAAGCTACCTAAGAAGGTTCGCCGTGCGGCACTGGTCAGCGCGCTGACTCAATGGCTCCAGGAGGGAGCGATCACCGTAGTCGACGACCTGGACCTGGACGAGTACAAGACCAAGCGGGCCATGGAAGCGATCGAGAAGCTGGGCCTTGGCGGTACGCAGCTCCTAGTTGTCATCGAGGACGCGAAGCCGATGCTTGAGGCTTCGATCCGGAACATCCCGGGAGTGGGTCTGATCCGGGTTGACGGCCTGAACGTATACGACGTGCTCCGACACCCCAAGATGCTGATTACCCGGGCGGCTATTGAAGCGCTTCAGGCGCGGATGTCCGGCAGCAAGCTGGAGGGAGCGACGGCATGAACGTCCACCAGATTATTCAACGCCCCCTGCAGACCGAGAAGAGCATGATCGGTCGAGAGGAGCAGAATCTCGCCACCTTCGCTGTGGATCTTCGAGCCAACAAGCTCGAGATCAAGCAGGCCGTGGAAGAACTCTTCGATGTTCAGGTGAAGAAGGTTCGAACCATGCGGCAGCAGGGCAAGAAACGAAGAGTGGGCCGTGTAATCGGGCGAAAGCCTGCGTGGAAGAAGGCAATCGTCGAGTTGGCAGAGGGCCACTCGATCGAATTCTTCGAAGGAGTCTGAGCGGATGCCCGTGAAAGTCTACAAGCCGACCAGTCCGGGCCGGCGAAATATGAGTGTCTCCGGCTTCGAGGAGATCACCCGGGGCAAGCCTGAGCGGTCCCTTCTCGGTGGCCGAGCAAACAAAAGCGGCGGCCGGAACGTCTATGGCCGGACTACTGCCTTCCAGCGCGGTGGCGGCCACAAGCGGCGCCATCGGAAGGTGGATTTCCGACGAGAGAAGACCGGTATTAAGGCCAGGGTTGCTGCGATCGAATACGATCCGAATCGTTCGGCCAATATCGCCTTGCTCCATTACCTCGACGGTGAGAAGCGGTACATCTTGGCCCCGAATGGTCTGAAGGTCGGCGATATGGTGCAGTCGGGCTCCGAGGCTGATATGAGCCCGGGCAATGCCATGCCCATCGCGAATATCCCGTTGGGAACCCAGCTTCATGCGATCGAACTCAAGCCTGGCAAGGGCGCACAGATGGTTCGTTCTGCGGGAACCAGCGCGCAGTTGATGGCCCGGGAAGGCAAGCTTGCGACTCTTCGTCTCCCCAGCGGCGAGATGAGAATGGTCCGCATCGAGTGCATGGCCACAATTGGTCAGGTTGGCAATTGGGAGCACGAGAACCAGCGCATTGGAAAGGCTGGCCGCTCTCGATGGAAGGGCAAGAGGCCCAATGTGAGAGGTGTCGCCATGAATCCTGTCGACCACCCCATGGGTGGTGGCGAAGGGCGATCCTCGGGTGGGCGACATCCTTGTACGCCTTGGGGCAAGCCCACCAAGGGTCGAAAGACCCGAAAGAATTCTTCATCCGATAAGTACATCGTCAAGCGGCGAGGGAAGAAATAGATGGCTCGTTCATTGAAAAAGGGTCCCTTCGTCGACCCCAGTCTTCAGAAGAAGGTAGATCGTGTCGCCGGTGCCAGCTCCAAGCAGGTCATTCGGACATGGTCGCGCCGGTCGATGATCACCCCCGACTTCGTCGGGATGACCTTTCACGTTCACAACGGCAAGCTCTTTATGCCGGTCTTCGTGACGGAGAATATGGTCGGCCACAGGCTTGGCGAATTCGCCCCCACCCGGAAATTCACGGGGCACGCCACGGATAGAAAGGTGAAGCGCTGATATGGAGGTTCGAGCTTCGCTTAACGGCTTTCGAGTAAGCGCCTTCAAGGCTCGCCTTGTCGCTGATCAGGTCCGCGGTAAGGGCGTGGAGGAAGCGCTGAATATCCTTTCGCTGTCGCCTAAGAAGTCCGCGTCGGCGATCGAGAAGTTGCTTCGTTCTGCGGTGGCGAACGCAGAAAATCGAAACGACGAGAAGTCGGCAGGCATCGACGTCGACAGCTTGATCGTCAGCAAGATCACGGTAGATGAAGGACCCAGCATGTGGCGTATCCGTCCGCGTGCTCAGGGTCGAGCAAGTTGGGTTCAGAAGCGCGCCAGCCACATCACTGTGGTTCTCGCGGATAACTAGCGGAAAGATCGAGGAGACAACGTGGGTCAAAAGGTCCATCCCTACGGCTTTCGGGTCGGCACCCTTTACGGCTGGCAGTCAAACTGGTTTGCCGATAAGCACTATGCCGAGCAATTGCACGAAGATATTGCTGTGCGTAGCTTCATCAAGAAGAAGCTTTATCACGCCGGCATTTCAAAGGTCGTGATTGAGCGCACAGGCGACAAGCTCGTAGCGAATATTCATACGGCTAGGCCGGGGATTCTTATCGGGAAGCGCGGCGCCGAGGTTGACGTTCTTCGCGACGAGTTGAAGAAGATCTCCGACCGAGACATTTTCATCAACGTCAAGGAGATCCGTAAGGCGGAGCTCGATGCCCAGCTGGTGGCTGAGAATATCGCGACACAGCTCGAGCGAAGAGTCGCTTTTCGACGTGCGATGAAGAAGGCAATGATCGCCACCATGAAATTTGGTGCCGAGGGAATTCGGATTCAGTGCTCCGGGCGTCTTGGTGGTGCCGAGATGGGCCGGCGAGAGTGGTACCGCGACGGTCGGGTGCCGCTTCACACGCTTCGCGCCGAAGTCGAGTATGGCTTTGCTGAAGCACGGACGACCTACGGGATCGTCGGAGTGAAGTGCTGGATCTTTAAGGGTGAGGTCGGTGACAAGGAACTCCGCAAGGGGCCGCTGAACCACGACGCTCCCGGGGAAGTCACTGGATCGGGACCGAGCAGGTAGGGGAGATAACGCGCGATGTTGCAGCCGCGGAAAGTCAAACATAGAAAAGTCCAGAAGGGCCGCCTCCGAGGCAAGGCCTGGCGCGGAAACCAAGTTTCATTTGGTGATTTTGGGCTCCAAGCTCTGGGAACCGGTTTTATTACCGCTCGCCAGATCGAGGCAGCTCGTATCGCGATGACTCGCCACATCAAGCGTGGCGGGAAGGTTTGGATCCGTCTTTTCCCTGACAAGCCGGTCAGCAAGAAGCCGGCTGAAACTCGAATGGGTAAAGGTAAGGGCAATCCCGAAGCCTGGGTGGCTAGGGTGAAGCGCGGGCGGGTGCTCTACGAGCTCGAAGGGGTAGAGCCCTCCGTCGCCCGAGAAGCCCTCCGGCTGGCGGCTCACAAGCTGCCGATTCCGACTCGTTTCGTCGAGCGGGAGGAATAGAAATGGAAGCAGCAGAGATTCGGAAGCTTGCCGTAGGTGAGCTGGAACAGAAAGTACGCGAAATTCGCGACGAGTTGTTCAATGCGAGGGTAAAGCACGCGACTGGGCAGTTGGAAGATACCGCGAAGTTGTCAAGGCTGCGGAAGCAAATTGCTCGGGTTGAAACCGCGTTGCAAGAGAAGCAAGAGGCGAACAAGTGAGCGAGCGAGGAAATAAGAGAACCATGGTCGGAACTGTCGTCAGTGACAAAATGGACAAGACCGTAGTCGTTCGTGTTGAGCGACTCGTCCAAGATCGGCGATACAAGAAATATATTCGCCGATATTCCCGTTTCGTTGCACACGATGAAAACAATGACTGCAAGGCTGGTGATCAAGTGAGGATCATCGAGCACCGCCCGATGTCCAAGCGTAAACGCTGGATGGTGCAGGAAACAGTCACCAGGGCCACCGGGGTCTAGGAAGAGCGCAGATGATTCAAGCAGAGTCGACATTGTCGGTTGCTGACAATTCAGGGGCGCGCAAAGTCAAGTGCATTCGTGTGCTTGGCGGGTCGCGGCGCCGGTTCGCATCCGTTGGGGACGTCATTATCGTCGCCATAAAGGAGGCGATTCCCAATGGCCGAGTCAAGAAGGGCGAGGTACGACGCGCCGTAATTGTTCGGACCAAGAAGGGGATCGGGCGGCCTGACGGTTCGCATATTCTCTTTGACGAGAATGCCGCGGTCCTCTTGAGCAACGACAAAGAAGTAGTTGGAACGCGTATTTTCGGACCCGTTGCCCGGGAGTTGCGAGGGCGCGGGTTTATGAAAATCGTCTCATTGGCGCCGGAGGTACTTTAGATGGCCGCCCGTTTGCAAGAGCGGTATCAGGAGGAGATCGTTTCCAAACTCAAGGAGGAGTTTGGATATCGGAATCCGCACCAGGTACCCACGATGACGAAGGTGGTTGTGAATATCGGCATGGGTGAGGCGACCCAGAACTCCAAATTGCTGGACAAGGCAATGGAAGAGCTGACCTCGATTACCGGCCAGAAGCCGGCCTTGAGAAGGGCGAAGAAGAGCGTCTCTAACTTTCGTTTGCGAGAAGGGCAGGGCATCGGTGCCATGGTCACTCTGCGAGGCAAGCGAATGTGGGAGTTCCTCGACCGCCTCTTTACCGTGGCTCTTCCTCGGGTTCGAGATTTTGGCGGGGTTTCGGAGAAAGCTTTCGACGGCCGTGGCAACTACACGCTGGGAGTTCGCGATCAGACGATCTTCCCGGAAGTGGACTATGACGCAGTAGAGCGCGTGACCGGTATGAACGTGACGATGGTGACGAGCGCAGCAACTGACGCAGAAGGAAGAGCACTGCTGAGGCACCTGGGCGTGCCTTTCAGGCCGTAAGGGATTATCCATCATGATGACCGACCCGATAGGTGACATGCTCACGAGGATCAGGAATGCCGGCCGTGTGAATCACGCCGAGATTCGCTGCCCCTCCTCAAAGCTCAAGATGGCAGTTGCCGGAGTTCTGAGCGCGGAGGGCTTTGTTGGCCCCGTGAGGACAGAGAGCGACGAAAAGAAGCCCACCCTGGTAATCGACCTCAGGTACTCCAATTCTGGTGGGCCGATGATCGACAGGATTCAGCGCGTCAGCCGTCCTGGCCGTCGCGTATACCTCGGAGCTTCGGATGTACGCGAGGTGCGAGGTGGATTGGGCATGACCGTGCTGTCTACTTCCAAGGGCGTGATGTGCGATCGTGATGCGCGAGCCCAGAAGGTGGGCGGCGAAGTGATTTGTGAGGTCTGGTAGAGATGTCCCGAATTGGAAAGAAGCCGATCGCGCTCCCCGATGGAGTGGATGTCAGCGTCGGAGATGCCGAAATCAAGGTGAAGGGCCCGAAGGGCAGCCTGGTTGGCCCGCTCCCGTCCGTGATCAGCGCGGCGATCGAGGATGGGAAACTGGTGCTTACCCGTGAGGACGACAAGAAGCAGACGCGGGCTCAGCATGGTCTCGCTCGAGCTCTTGCGAATAACATGGTCATGGGTGTGACCGAGGGTTTCTCGAAGAGTCTTGAGATCGAGGGTGTCGGCTATCGAGCCGAAGTGAAGGGAAAAACCCTGATGCTGACCCTCGGCTTTTCTCATCCCGTCGAGATGCCGGTGCCCGAGGGTCTCTCGGTCGCGATGGACGGAAACACTAAGCTGAAGATCGAGGGCACGGACAAGCAGGCTGTTGGCCAGTTTGCCGCGGATATCCGCAAGCTGCGCCCGCCCGAACCCTATAAGGGTAAGGGTATTCGTTACGAAGGCGAGCACATTCGCCGCAAGGTTGGCAAGACGGGAGCGGCCTGAGGTTCTTATGAAGAATTCTGTTCTGGAAGAGAAGCGACGCAAATGGAATGCGCGACGAGCCCGCACCAACAAGGCCGTGGCGCGTACCGACCGGCCCGTGGTGAAGGTCTTCAGGAGCTCGAAGCATATCTATGCTCAGCTCCTAGACCCCAAGTCTGGGGCCACTCTGGGTGGCGTTTCCACCCTGAGCCCCTCGATTACCGGGGATGGGAAAACAGGAAATATCGAGGCCGCAAAGAAGGTCGGAGCGGCCCTCGCGGCACTTGCCAAAGAAAAACAGATCGACCGGGTAGTCTTCAATCGCAACGGCTTCCTCTACCACGGGCGCGTAAAAGCCCTGGCCGACGCAGCCAGGGAAGCGGGGCTTCAGTTCTAATATGGCTCAAATGATTAAATCGTCTCAGATCAATCCGAATGATCACGACCTTACGGACCGCGTTGTGCACATCAACCGTGTTGCGAAGGTGGTCAAGGGTGGTCGCCGGTTCAGCTTTAGCGCCCTTGTGGTCGTCGGTGACGGGAATGGACTCGTTGGCGTGGGGCTGGGCAAGGCGGGCGAGGTTCCCGAGGCCATCCGAAAAGGCGTCGAGAAGGCTCGCAAGGCTTTGATTCGAATTCCCCTGGTTGAGGGCACGCTCCCTCACGAAGTATTGGGGCGCTTTGGTGCAGGCCGCGTAATGCTCAAGCCGGCTTCGCCCGGTACGGGGGTTATAGCTGGTGGGCCGGTTCGAGCAATTGTCGAGTCAGCGGGTGTTCACGATATCTTGACGAAGACCCTGGGGACGAATAATCCCCGAAACGTCGTCAACGCAGTGATGGCGGGGCTCCAGGAGTTGCGGGATCCCGAGGAGCGGTTGTCCGAGCTTGGAAGGGCACGCTGATGGCTGGGAAGGCGATGATTACGCTTAAGCAGGTCAAAAGCGCGATCGGTTATAACAGGCGCCAGCGAGCCACGCTGGTTGGTCTGGGGATTCGAAAATTGCACCAGGTAGTGCAGGTTGAGGACACGCCCTCGGTGCGTGGAATGATCAATAAAGTCAGCCATCTCGTAGTGGTGGTCGAGGAGTAGAGAGATGCTTGATCGACTGAGCCCGAGGCCGGGCGCAAAGCGAAATCGTCGAAGAGTTGGGCGCGGACCTGGCTCCGGGCTGGGCAAGACAGCCGGCACGGGAGTCAAGGGTCAGGGCACTCGCTCTGGCAAGAAGATAAAGGCGTGGTTTGAGGGCGGTCAGATGCCCTTGACCCAGCGCGTTCCCAAGCGTGGGTTCAAGAATCCCTTCCGAAAGGAAGTGGAGATCGTGAATGTGGGCGAGTTGTCCAGGCTCGGCGACGGCGCGACCGTCGACCAGGATGCGCTGGTTCAGAATGGTCTAGTTCGGGGTTCCGGAGCGGCGATCAAGCTGCTCGGCGAGGGTGATGCCCCGAAAAATCTGACAATCAAGCTGCATCGGGTGAGCGCAGGAGCGCGAACCAAGATAGAGGCGGCTGGCGGAAGCGTGGAACTCATCGCATGACGAGCGGATTCCAAAATATCTGGCGCATCCCGGAACTCAGGTCCCGCATTCTCTTTACATTCGGAATGCTGGCCGTTTACCGGGTAGGTTGTGTTGTGGTGACACCAGGGATCAACTCCCAGGTCATCAAGGACTTCTTTGCCCAGATGCAGGGGACCGTTTTTGGGCTCATGAACTTGTTTTCGGGTGGTGCGATGGAGCAGCTCTCCATCTTTGCCCTCGGGATCATGCCCTATATCAGCGCGACCATTATTTTTCAGCTCCTGACGGTGGTCATTCCCGCTCTCGAAGCGCTGAAGAAGGAAGGGGAGCAGGGCCAGAAGAAAATCAATCAGTGGTCTCGTTATGCCACGATTGTCTTGGCCCTATTCCAGAGCCTCCTGATCGCTTTTGCGCTGGAGGGTGGTCAGTTTGGCGAGGGCGCGGTCCTCTACCCGGGCTGGGGCTTCCGGATTGTCACCATGGTGACGCTGACGTCGGGCACAGCATTCATTATGTGGCTGGGTGAGCAGGTGACCGAGCGCGGGATCGGCAACGGGATTTCCCTGATCATTTTCTCGGGAATCGTTGTGAGCATCCCTTCGGGACTCTCGAATCTGGCCGACATGATTCGGAACGACCAGTTCTCGATCCTGCAGGCGGGCCTGGTTCTGGTCTTCGCGCTGGTCGTGGTCGGCGTAGTTGTCTTTGTCGAGAGAGGCCAACGGCGCATTCCCATCCAACATGCGCGACGAGCGGTTGGAAAGCAGGTTGCCCAGGGTGGCATGAGCTATTTCCCGCTGCGGGTCAACTCGGCGGGCGTTATCCCCCCGATCTTTGCCTCCTCGTTGCTGATGTTCCCGTTGACGGTGCGGCAGTTTAGCGACAACCCAACGGTTCAAAGCTTTATCGACAGATTCCTTAACCCTGGCGACCTGACCTACAACTTGGTCTACGTCTTCCTGATCGTATTCTTCTGTTTCTTCTACACGGCGATCATTATCAACCCTGTCGATGTATCAGAAAATATCAAGCGGTCCGGAGGCTATATTCCCGGTATCCGTCCGGGCAAGCACACCGCCGAGTACATCGACAAGGTGCTGAGTCGGCTGACGTTCATCGGGGCGATCTATGTGTCCCTGGTTTGTTTGCTGCCGGTGATTCTTTCCACTCGCATGAATGTGCCCTTTTATTTCGGAGGCACTGCGCTGTTGATTGTGGTGGGCGTTTCCTTGGATACGGTGGGCCAGATCGACGCGCATATGGTTTCTCGGCATTACGAGGGCTTTGTGAAGGGCGGCCGGATGCGGGGACGATTAGGCCAATGAGCGCGACGAACATCGTTCTTCTCGGCGCACCCGGCGCAGGCAAGGGGACCCAGGCGGCTCGCCTGATGGAGACTCTTGCTATCCCGCATATCTCTACGGGCGATATGTTGCGGGCTGCAGTCGCCGCCGGAACTCCGGTGGGCCTGAAGGCGAAGGCCGTGATGGACGCCGGGCAGCTGGTGAGCGACGAGATCGTGATCGGAATCGCGGGCGAGCGGCTGGCGGAGAGCGATGCCCAGAAGGGTTTTATCCTCGATGGCTTCCCCCGAACCCTGGCCCAAGCCAAGGCGCTGAACGAGTTGCTCGAGAGCATGGGCTCGGGGCTGGATTGCTGCTTGGCACTCACGGTGGATACCGAAGCGGTGGTC
Source organism: Myxococcota bacterium (assembly GCA_029243605.1). Taxonomy (GTDB): domain Bacteria; phylum Myxococcota_A; class UBA9160; order UBA9160; family UBA4427; genus JAZXM01. The sequence continues at coordinate 78,171 of JAQWRT010000069.1, read as the reverse complement.
GAGCGATTGCTCAAGCGGGCCGAGATCGAAGGTCGAGCGGACGATAATGAGGAAACCATTCGGGAGCGGATGCGGGTCTATGAGGCCCAGACGGCGCCGCTCTTGGACTATTACGGCGGCCAGTCCCTGCTGCGAGAGGTCTCGGGGATGGGTGGCGTGGACGAAGTCTTCAAGGCGCTTCTAGGGACCCTGGAGTCTTCGTGAGCTACGGAGAGAGGATTACCCTCAAGAGCCGCCGCGAGCTGGATCAGATGAGGGAAGTAGGACAGTACACCGGAGAGATCCTGATGAAGCTGCGAGAGCGGGCGCAGCCCGGGGTAACGACGGGCGAACTCAACGAATTTGCAGGGAAAGAGCTCAATCGGAGAGGGCTGAATTCGCCCTTTCTCAATTACGCACCCGGGGGGCTTCCCCCGTATCCGGCCGTGATTTGCGCGTCGGTCAACGACGAAATCGTGCACGGGATACCGGGGTCGCGCGAACTCAAGGAGGGTGACATACTCAGCCTGGACTTCGGGGTGGAAAACAACGGCTTCCATGGCGATTCGGCTGTGACGATTCCGGTTGGATCCATTTCCACCGAGGCCGAGAAACTCCTGAGGGCCACTCGGGAATCCCTCTACGAGGGGATCAACGAGATGGTTCCGGGCAAGCGCCTCTCGGATATTGGGGCTTCGGTTCAAAAGCTTGCCGAAGGTGAGGGTTTCTCCGTAGTCAGGCAATTCGTTGGCCACGGGATAGGTCGAGAGATGCACGAGCCGCCCCAGGTTCCGAATTATGGATCGCCGGGGCGAGGGCAGCGTTTGAAAGCGGGAATGGTGCTCGCCATCGAGCCCATGGTGAACGTAGGAAGCGAAAAAGTACGAATTTTGGATGACGGCTGGACCGCAACGACAGTGGACGGGGAATTGTCGGCGCACTTCGAGCATACCATCGCAATCACGGATGCTGGGCCGGAAGTCCTAACGAAGGTAGAGGGATCACACTGAGCGCCCTGCAAGGCGTGCGGTAAGAGGAAGAGTCAGAATGAAAGTTCGATCATCAGTACGAAAGATGTGTGACAAGTGCCGGATCATTCGCCGTCGGGGCGTGGTCCGTGTCATTTGCGAAAATCCGAAGCACAAGCAGCGCCAGGGTTAAACCTGGTTCGTAGAAATATCCAGAGGAGAGGCGCATGGCGCGAATTGCAGGTGTGGACTTGCCGCGTAATAAGCGGATCGAAATATCGCTGACTTATATCTTTGGTGTCGGCCGCACGAGTGCGACCGAGATCTGTGAGAAGGCGGGTATCGATGGCGGCACGAAGACGGATCAGCTCAGCGAAAGCGAGGCGATCAAGATTCGGGAAATCATCGAGAGCGACTATAAGGTGGAGGGTGACCTTCGCCGCGAACTTACTCAGAATATCAAGGTTCTGATGGACATCGGTTGTTATCGGGGCTTGCGGTACCGCCGCAATCTTCCCGTGCGAGGTCAGCGGACACATACTAATGCCCGGACACGTAAGGGTCCGGCCAAGAGCGTCGCGGGCAAGAAACTCGCGCCCAGGAAGTAGTCAAAAAATAATATGGCAGCCAAGAAGACAGTGCGAAAGAAGAAGGTCAAGAAGAATATCCAGACTGGAGTGGCTCATATCCAGTCGACCTTCAATAATACGATCATTACCATTACCGACGTCGGTGGCAACGCAGTTGCCTGGGCGAGCGCCGGCCAGCAGGGCTTTAAGGGGTCGAGAAAATCCACCCCCTACGCAGCCCAGATGGCGGCCGAAGAGTGCGCGAAAAAGGCCCAGGAACACGGCGTTCGAGCCCTTGGTGTCGAGGTTAAAGGCCCTGGCGGTGGTCGTGAGTCCGCTCTGCGCGCGCTGCAGGCGGCCGGTATGAAGATCACGATGATTCGAGACGTCACACCCATCCCGCATAACGGTTGTCGCCCTCCCAAGCGGCGGCGAGTCTGAGAGGCAAGTCATGGCGCGATATCGAGGTTCAGTTTGTCGGCTTTGTCGGCGTGAGGGCACCAAGCTTTTCTTGAAGGGCGATCGCTGCTTCAGTGAGAAGTGCGCGATTGAGCGCCGTGCCTATCCGCCGGGTGTACATGGCCAAGGGCGCGTCCGTTTTTCGGATTATGGCGTCCAGTTGCGAGAGAAGCAGAAGGTCAAGCGGATGTACGGGCTGCTCGAGAAGCAGTTTCGCCAGACATTCGATCGTGCGGCTTCCATGAAGGGTCGGTCGGGTGAGAACCTGTTGATCTTGCTGGAGCGCCGCTTGGACAACGTCGTCTTCCGGCTCGGTTACGCGACCTCGCGTGCAGAAGCCCGGCAGCTCGTCAAGCACGGACATTTCCGCATCGATGGTACGAAGGTCAAGACGCCTTCGATGCTGGTCAAGCCCGGAATGGTGGTTTCTCTTAGGGAGCGATCTCTCAAGGTCGAGCGAGTGACCGGCGCCCTGGAAACCCTGGAAGGCCGGAGCGTCCCGCAGTGGCTCGAAATCGACAAGGACGACAAGGTCGGAACCATCAAGCAGTTGCCGGTACGGGAAGACATCACTCTTCCCATTGATGAGCAGCTGATCGTCGAACTCTACTCGCGCTAGGCGAGGCCGGAAGGGGCTCAGTAGGGCCTTCTCCGCATCAAGTCATCCCGTGTCCGGGGCTCGTTGCCCAGGCCCACGGAAAACTCAGATCCTCATAGTAGGATATACAGAAAGTTCAAGGGAGGTTCCCATGCAACAGGAACTGGTTGTAGCGAATTGGCGGACTTTGATTCGTCCGCGTCGGTTGGACCTTGAGGAGGCGTCTCTGGAGTCGACCTATGGTCGATTTTCATGCGAGCCCCTCGAGAGAGGGTTCGGAACAACTCTCGGCAATGCTCTGCGTCGAGTTCTGCTCTCCTCGCTCCAGGGTGCGGCGATCACGAATGTTCGGGTGGCTGGTGTCTTGCACGAGTTCTCGACGATCCCCGGTGTGATGGAGGATGTGAGTGAAATCATCCTGAACCTCAAAGAGGTTCGGATGAAGATGCACTCCGAGGGACCTCGCGCCATCCGTATCCGCAAGTCGGGTGCTGGGACGGTGACTGCTGCTGATTTCGTGTCGGATGATCAGACCATCGAGGTTGTCAACCCGGATCGCGTTATCTGCACGATGGGTTCTGAGGCCGAGTTGGACCTCGAAGCGACAGTGGCGACCGGCAAGGGGTATGTGCTGGCTGACAAGAATCGGTCGGAGGAGATGCCGATTGGGACTATCCCCATCGATTCTGTCTTCTCGCCCGTCCGCCGCGTCAACTACATCGTGACGCCGGCACGCGTGGGTCGGCAGACCGACTTCGATAGGCTCAATCTTGAGGTCTGGACCGATGGTGCGGTTGAACCCGTGGATGCGGTGGCCTATGCGGCTAAGATCTTGAAGGAGCAGCTAACGATCTTCATCAACTTCGAAGAGCAGGACGAGGCATTGCCCGCCCAGGCTGAGGAGCCCGAGCCCCTCAACCCGAACCTCTTCAAGTCGGTGGATGAGCTCGAGCTTTCCGTGCGCTCGGCCAACTGTTTGCAAAACGCCAATATTCGTTTTATCGGTGAGTTGGCGATGAAGACGGAAGGCGAGATGCTCAAGACGAAGAATTTCGGTAGAAAATCGCTGAATGAGATTAAGGAGACCCTGGCGTCAATGGGGCTTTCCCTCGGTATGACCATCGAAAATCTGCCGGTGAGAAGTGAACTCGAGAAGATGCGTGAGCAGCGCGAGGCTTGATCGATGAGGCACCGTAAGTCGGGTAAGAAACTTGGGCGAAACAGCGCGCACCGTAAGGCGCTATTTCGAAATATGGTCACGTCGCTCATGGACCACGAGCGAATCCAGACCACTGACGCTAAGGCCAAAGAATTGCGTGGTGTGGCTGACCGGATGATTACTCTGGGCAAGCGGGGCGACCTCCATGCCCGTCGGCAGGCCGAGGCGTATATTCGGGACACGGCTGTCACGTCGAAGGTCTTTGGCGAGTTGGCTGATCGTTACCGGGAGCGCCCAGGCGGCTATACCCGGGTGATCAAGGTCGGCTATCGGCCGGGGGATGCCGCGCCGGTATCCATCGTCGAACTCGTCGATCGGGTCGAGGCCGAGGCCGACGACTAGAGTCCCGACGGGAAGCCGTGGCTTGTGGCGCCGTTTCCCGAATTTCGGTTTTTCGGGCGAGCGGTACCCAGGGGTAGGAAATGGCTGAGAACTCGGGTTCGGATGGCGGAAGCAGCGGCAGACCGCCCGCTGCAGCTTGGCTGGTCGCGTTGGGCCTCGTCGCTATGGCGGGTTTATTGATCCTGATGGGCGAGCCCATCGAACCACCGCTCTCGCGCGGGGATCCCGCACCTTCCTTCAGTTTGCCCGATCTCGAGAGCGGAGATCCGGTCTCCTTGGACGATATGCGTGGCCAGGTTGCGCTCGTGAACTTTTGGGCGACTTGGTGCAAGCCCTGTGAGGACGAGATGCCGGCCATGGAGAACCTGCACCAGAAGCTCAAGGACCAGGGCTTTACTCTGTTGGCCGTGGCGGTGGATGAATCCAGGGACGACGTGGATGCCTTTCGGGACCGCTTGGGAATCACTTTTCCCATCCTGCTGGACCCCGCCCAGGTGGCCGCCCGGAAATACCAAACCACCGGGTTTCCCGAGTCCATCTTGGTCGACTCGGACGGCGTGATCGTGGAGCGCTACGTCGGCCCGCGGGAATGGGACCATCCCGACTACGTGGCACGGGTCGAGAAGCTGCTCCAGCCGGTAAAATGAACGTTTTCGGTGCCCCCCGCGGGTAGATTCGAGCGCAAATTCCTGGAAGTCGGGTAATATTGGCGCCCATGACCGACGTCCACAGGGGGGGGTGGGTGAAGGCTCTGAAGGCCCATTGGCTCGTGCTCGCGATTTTGGCGGCTGGGCTGGGTCTCAGCCTCGCCGATCGAGAATCGGGGCTGCTCAAATGGCACGAGAAGCGCCAGGAGTTGGAAATCTCCCGGGCCCGAATCGCTTTTCTGAACCAGCGGGTTGAGACCCTGGAGACGGAAATCAGCGCCCTTGAGGGCGATCCCTTCGCCTTGGAACGGGCGATTCGTGAAGAGTTGCAGCTGGCGAAGCCCGGGGAGATCGTCGTGCGATTTACCAGGGGCGCCACGGCGGAGTAAAGGAGAGGGGCCGGTTGCGAGACGACCGGGCTGGGATCGAGCGGATGAAGGAAGACCTGATCAAAGAAATTCGATGCGCGCTGATCGCGCTCCTTGAGGAGTCCGGTGCCGCTGGAGAAGTGCCCGAGGTCGCCCTCGAGGTTCCCCGGCAACCCGAGCACGGAGATTTTGCTTGTAGCCTCGCCATGGGGCTCGCGAAGCGGTTGAAGACGTCTCCCCGGGCCATTGCCGAAGACTTGGCCGCGCGCATCGGGGATGCCGGCGGGCTACTCGCCAAAATCGAAGTGGCGGGCCCAGGCTTTATCAATTTCCGCATGGCGCCCTCGGCCTGGCAGGGACTGGTAGCCACGGTGGTGGCTGCCGGGTCGGATTTCGGGGCCAGCGAGACCGGGGCAGGGCGGCAGCTCCAGGTGGAGTTCGTCTCGGCGAATCCGACCGGGCCACTGAGCACCGGGCACGGTCGCCAGGCGATCCTCGGCGATTGTCTTGCACGCCTGATGGCCAAGGTGGGGTACCAGGTGACCCGGGAGTACTACTTCAACGACGGCGGCCGTCAGATGCGGGTTCTCGGGGATTCGGTGAAGGCTCGCTACCTCGAGGACCTGGGCAGGGCGGCCCCCCCCTCGGCAGAGGCGCTGGCCGACCCCGAGAATGCGTGGCAGGAAGAGATCGACGGCTTGCCCGTGGTTTTCCCCTCCGATGGCTACCAGGGCGATTATATCGGCGACATTGCGCGAGATCTCGTGGGGAGCCACGGGGACGGGCTGGTCGACGAACCCGGTGATGGCCTCTTCAGGGAACTCGCCCACAAGGAGATCTTCAAGGACATCGAGTCGACCCTTGATGGCATCGGTGTCCATTTCGACGTGCATTTCAACGAGAAGTCGCTCTACGACGATGGCAAGATTGAGGAAGTTCTCGCGGACTTGGGCGAGAAGGGGCTGATCTCGGAATCTGAAGGGGCGGTCTGGTTGACCGCGACCGAACTGGGCCTGGATCGAGACCGCGTGGTGGTGAAGAGCAGCGGTGAGCCCACCTATCTGCTGCCCGATATCGCCTACCACAGGGAAAAGATGAAGCGAGGATTCGATCGCGTGATCGACGTCCAGGGCGCGGATCACATCGAGCAGTTTCCTTTCGTGAGGCGGGCTGTGGGTGCTCTGGGCTTCGACGAGGATCGAATCGAGCTGGTCATGCACCAATTCGTCACGATCACGAGTGGGGGTGAGAAGGTCAAGCAGTCGACTCGCCGAGCCACTTTTATCACCGTCGACGAATTGGTCGAGGATGTCGGTCGGGATGTCTTTCGGTTTTTTATGATCGAGCGAAAGCCCGAAGGTCATCTGGATTTCGATCTGGATCTCGCCAAGGACCAAAATTGGCGGAAGAACCCGGCCTATTATGTCCAGTACGCCCACGCGCGAACCCATGGGATCGAGCGGCGCGCTCGGGAAGAGGGAGTCGCCATCCCTGGCGCCGACTCTTTCGATCCCAGCCGCCTGGACCTCCCCGAAGAAATCGAGTTGATCCGCAAGCTCGGCGAGTTCCCGGAAATGATCGAGCGGGCGGCGGCAGATCGGGAGCCCCATCACGTCGCCTATTACCTGCGCGAATTGGCCGGGCTCTGGAATCCCTATATCCAGGATGGAACTCGACACCGAGTGGTCTCCGACGATGCGGGGTTGACCGGGGCACGCTTGGGGCTCGTCCTGGCCGTTCGGGCGGTGCTGGCCTCGGGCCTCGCAGTGTTGGGGCTCTCGGCTCCGGAGCGCATGTAATGGCTCGCCAGGGCGCGGTGGCCAAACAGGGCAGGGGGATCCATGGGCTCGTGACGAGCCTGGTTCTCCTGCTGATGGTCGTGGGGGGCTTCGCCATCGGGCTCGCCGTGGGCTTTGTGATGGAGGAGCCGACCCTTGTGGCCGGGCATATCGCGGGGCAGACCACGGCGATCGATTGGGGGCCGGAATCGGACAATCAGCCCGGAGTTTCCCTAGCGCCCGTGGGGGCGGGTCCGCCCTCGGTTGCGGCCCAGAGACCCGAGGGCGATTTCGATTTTTCGATTCAGGTCGGGGCTTTCGGTGATCCGGCATTGGCGGCATCCCTGGCCGATCACCTCCGATCAGCGGGCTATCCGGTCCAGATCCTCGAGCCCCTGGCCGACGAGCGCTGGCGTGTTCGAGTGGGGCCCCTGGAGGAAGAAGAGCGCGCCGAGGCGCTGGCGCGACGGCTGAAGCAGGAGAACCGCCTTCCCACCTGGATCATTCGGGAGCCAAAGGGGTAGCCATGCGCTCGCTCTGTTCAAGCTTCCCTATCCCGGCAATACGGCCGGACTGAGCGAATTCCGTGCGCTGGCTCATTACGGGAAGCGGCGGCCAATTGGGGCAGTGCCTGGTTGAGTCGCTGGAAGCGCGTCCAGGCCAGAGCCTAGTGGGGGCCTTTGATCATTCGGCCTTCGATATCGCTCGGCCGGGGGCTTTGGCTGAGCTCCTGGCGCAGGGCGGGACGGACGCTCCCGATATCGTGGTGAACGCGGCCGCCTTTACCGCGGTGGATCGTTGCGAAGAGGAGGTCGAACGAGCCCAGCGGGTCAACGCTGAGGCTCCGGGTTGGTTGGCCGAGGATTGCTGGCGTGCTGGCTTGGCCTATGTCCACGTGTCTACGGATTATGTGTTCAGCGGCGTGGCCAGGGAACCCTACGCCGAGGATGCCCCGGTGGATCCACAGACGGCCTATGGCCGCAGTAAGGCCGATGGGGAGCGCCGAGTTATGGAGGCCCACCCCGAGGCCCTGGTGGTTCGCACGAGTTGGGTTTTTGGCCCCGGTCGAAATTTCGTGGCGGCGATCCTGCGCCAGGCTCGGCTCCGAGCCCAAGGCCTCGAGAGTGGCCCATTGCGGGTGGTTGCCGATCAAAGCGGATGCCCCACCTACGCGGGGGATCTGGCCGAGGGCATCCTTAAGTTGGTCGGAGTTGATTCCGATGGAGAGCCGATGGGAGAGGGAATGGCGGAAGCCCGGGCTGGAATATTTCACCTCGCGAATCGAGGAAAGACGACGTGGTTCGACTTCGCCCGCGCTATTCTCGATGAAACGGGGCATGGGGAGATCGAACTCGAGCCCACGAAAACTTCCGATCTTGGGTTGCCGGCCGAGCGGCCGGCCTGGTCGGTGCTGGGTTGCGGGCGGGCCGCCGATTTGGGCGTGAACTTGCGGCCCTGGCGGGAGGCACTCGTCGCCTATCTCAATTCGACGGCGGGCATCGCGCTTCAGGAGGAACAGGTATGAGCAGAATTCCCACCGAGCGGATTCGGAACTTCTGCATCGTCGCACATATCGACCACGGCAAGAGCACCATCGCCGACCGACTCCTCGAGGCTACAGGTGCGCTTTCCGAGCGCGATCAGCAGGATCAATTCCTCGACAATATGGAACTCGAACGCGAGCGGGGAATCACCATCAAGGCTCAGACGGTTCGGCTCAATTTCCGCGCCGCGGATGGGGAGAAGTACCTGCTCAACCTGATCGATACCCCCGGCCATGTGGACTTCTCCTACGAGGTCTCTCGAGCGCTGTCGGCCTGCGAAGGGGCCCTGTTGGTGGTTGATGCCGCCCAGGGGATCGAGGCCCAGACCCTCGCCAACGCCTATCTCGCGGTGGACGCCAACCTCGAACTGATTCCGGTGGTCAATAAAATCGACCTGCCGTCGGCCGATGCCGACGCCGTCGCCCAGGAAATCGAAGACGTCGTCGGGTTGGACGCAGCGGACGTCCTGCCGGTCTCGGCCAAGCAGGGAACGGGGATCGAGGCGCTGCTTCAGGCCGTGGTCGACCGGGTCCCTCCGCCCATGGGCGATTCCGAAGCGCCGACCCGGGCCCTCATCTTCGATTCCTGGTTCGACCCCTATGTGGGTGTGATCATGCTCGTGCGGGTGGTCGATGGGAAATTGAGCCGGCGAGACTCGATCAAGCTGATGATCGAAGGGGGGGAGCACGCCATCACCCAACTCTCCGTCATCGATCCCTCGCCCCGGAAAGTCGAAGAACTCCGGGTCGGTGAAGTAGGGATGGTCGTCGCCGGGATCAAAACCCTCTCGGACGTGCGCATCGGGGATACCATTACCCTGCGCGATAATGCCGCGACAGAGGTCCTGGAAGGCTTTCAGGAGGTCAAGTCCATGGTCTTCGCGGGGCTCTATCCCGTGGAGGCCGAGGACTACGAGGATCTCAAGGCGGCGCTCGAGAAGCTCCGTCTCAACGATGCGTCGTTCGACTACGAGCCCGAGACCAGCGCCGCCCTCGGCTTCGGTTTCCGCTGCGGCTTCCTGGGGTTCCTGCACGGGGAGATCATCCAGGAACGTCTGGAGCGCGAATACGGACTCAACCTGATCACCACGGCGCCGACGGTTCGCTACCGGGTTGTCCCCAAGGACGGGGAGAGCTTCGAGATCGAGAGCCCGGCCTCATTGCCCGAAGCCAGCGATATCAGTCGGATCGAGGAGCCGGTGATCCACGCGAATATTCATGTGCCGTCGAATTACCTGGGCGCGGTGATCGCCCTGTGTCAGGACCGCCGGGGCAGTCAGAAGGACATGCAGGTTCACGGGAGCCGGGTTCAGGTGCGCTACGAACTCCCCCTTGGGGAAGTCGTCACGGATTTTCATGACAAGCTCAAGAGCGCGACCCGAGGGTACGGCTCCTTCGATTACGAACTGGTGGGTTTCATCCCAGCGGATCTGGTCAAACTCGACGTTCTCGTGAACGGGGACCCGGTCGACGCACTCTCACTCATCGTGCACAAGGATGCGGCCCAGTCCCGAGGTTCCGAACTCGCCCGGAAGCTGAAGGAATTCATTCCCCGCCAGCAATTCCCGGTGGCGATTCAAGCCGCCGTGGGCAGCCGGGTGATTGCACGAACGACGGTTCGCGCCCTGCGCAAGAACGTGCTCGCGAAATGCTATGGCGGCGATATCTCGCGGAAGCGCAAATTGCTCGAGAAGCAGAAGGCGGGCAAGAAACGGATGAAGATGGTCGGATCGGTGGAGATTCCCCAGGAAGCCTTTCTCGCAGCCCTGAAGCTTGGAGACGAATGACTGCCGACGAAACCCCCGAGAAGCCCGGGGATGAAGACGCCGAGGGGAGGAGCCCTGGCAGAAGTCGCCTGGCCGCGATTTGGGAGCAGGTGAGTACCCTTTTGGTGGCGGTCCTGATCGCTCTGGCGATTCGGGCATTTCTCGTCGAGCCCTTCCGTATCCCGTCGGGGTCCATGTTTCCGACGCTCTTGATCGGAGATCACCTCTTCGTCAACAAGTTGACCTACGGCCCCAGAATCCCGTTTACGGATATCCGGCTCCCGGGTTTTCGCGAGCCCGAGCGGGGGGATGTCGTCGTCTTTGAGGTCGGCCGGAATGACGGTCGAGAGAGTGAACTGCGCACGGATATCGTCCCCGCCGATCTCTACCCGGATCTACCCCAGGACGATTTCGTCAAGCGGCTGGTAGGTCTGCCCGGGGATCGCATCCGGATTCGGGATGGGCGCCTCACCATCAACGGCGTTCCCATGGAGCAAATCGCGACCGGGGAGGTTTTCGAGGATAGCCGGGGGGCCAGTCTGGCGGTTCGGGACGAGGTTCTCGGGGAGTGTGTCCACCAGGTGCTCGATGATCCGGTGCTGAGCAACCCATTCGGACGCGATCGGGAATACGAGGTGCCCGAGGGGCGCTATTTCATGATGGGAGACAACCGGGACCACTCGAATGACAGCCGGAATTGGGGAACCGTCCGCCTGGACGAGATGAAGGGGCCGGCTTTCTTCCTCTACTGGTCCTGGGACGTGAACGGCAACGCGCTGCAATTCTTCAACCCCATGAACTGGTGGAATGCCGACAAACGATGGTCCCGGGCATTCAGTCGAGTGCGCTGCCAGAGCCTCGAGGAGGCGGGGCTGGATTGAACTCTCCCGGCACCCAGGGGGCTGTGGCCATGGCCCCAAGATCTCGATTGACGTCGGCGCCCCAGGCTGTAGAATCAGGCCACTTCATGAGCCCCTTTTAAGCCCGTCCCGAGAGACGGCCAAAGGCGCAACGGTGGCTAAGACCCGACCCCCTACCTCTGACAGCGGACACCCTCGACCGGGCGCGCGAGCCTCGAAACGCGCGGATATGGGCGGTCTTGAATCGTTTAAACCCGCTCCCGTCGACGCCGAGCAAGGCGAAGAGCGCGTGGTCCTCGATGATACGAGCATCCACCGAGCCTTGATGCGGATCGCGCACGAGATCGTCGAGTCCAACGCCGACCTCAAACTCCTCTACTTGGTGGCGATTCCCAATGGCGGAGTGCCCCTGGCCCGGCGCCTGGCCCAGAACCTTGAATCCCTGACGGGAAATGCGCCTCGCCTGGGGATCCTGGACACCACGCTCTATCGCGATGACTTAGCCACTCGGGGAACCCGGCCGCGCCTGCGCCGGACCGAAATGCCCTCGTCGGTGGACCAAAGCCTGGTGATTCTCGTCGAGGATGTGGTGAGTACCGGGCGCACGATTCGAGCGGCGATGGACGCGCTGATGGACTTCGGCCGGCCCCAATCGGTCCAGGTCGTGGCCCTGGTCGATCGAGGGCATCGGGAATTGCCAATCAAGATTGACTACGTCGGGAAGAATATTCCTACCCAACCCGGGGAGTCGGTGGTTTTTCGATCGGAACCCCAGGACGAGTCCAGCGACGAAGCGCTCGAGGTCGTCGTTCAGTCGCTGGCTGGCTCCGATTCGGGTTTGAATCCATCTCAAGGCGTGGGGGAGTTGGCATGATCGGTCAGGATCTGCTTGGTATCGAGTCGCTCGACCGGGAGCGGATCGAATTGATTCTCGAGACCGCCGAGAAAATGCAGGAGATTGGAACCCGGGACGTAAAGAAGGTACCGACCCTCCGAGGCCGTACGGTGGTGAACCTCTTCTTCGAACCCTCGACCCGGACCCAAACGAGTTTCGAGATCGCCGGGAAGCGCTTGGCAGCGGACGTGGTGAATTTTTCGGTCTCTTCGTCGAGCCTGAGCAAGGCCGAAAGCCTGCTCGATACGGCCAAGACCCTCGATGCCATGGATCCCGATGCGGTCATCGTTCGCCACAAGGTGGCGGGGGTACCCCAGCGCATCGCCGACGTGCTGGATGCGCCGGTGATCAATGCCGGGGATGGGGCCCACGAGCATCCGACCCAGGCTCTTCTCGACATGTTGACGGTCTATCAGGAGAAGGGGCGAATCGAGGGGCTGAGCGTGGCCATCATCGGTGATATCGCTCACTCCCGGGTGGCGCGTTCCAATATCTACGGGTTTACGCGCCTCGGCGCAGAAGTTCGGGTGGCGGGCCCGCCCACCATGCTTCCTCCCCAAGTCGATGTCCTTGGCGTCAAGGCATACACATCCCTGCGCGAAGCCCTCGACGGGGTCGACGTGGTGATGGCCCTGCGTATCCAGAACGAGCGACTGGGAGGCGGAATCTTTCCCAGCGTTCGGGAGTACTCGTCTACGTTCGGCCTCGACCGGGCCAAGCTTCGGTTCGCTCGTCCCGACGCCATCGTGATGCACCCCGGGCCGGTGAACCGGGGAGTCGAGCTTTCTCACGATTTGGCGGACCATCGGCCCAGCGTGATTCTCGATCAGGTCCGAAACGGCGTGGCCCTTCGGATGGCCCTGCTTTATCTCATCGCGGGGCGCGATTTCCCGCAAGACCAGGAGTGATTTCTTGTCCAGAGTGCTGATTCGGGGCGGGCGCGTGCTCGACCCTTCCGTCGACTACGATGCCGTGGCCGACCTGCTGATTGAAGACGAACGAGTGGTGGAAGTGGGTGTCGGCCTCGAGGCCGAAAACGCCGAAATCATCGAGGCCAAAGGAAAGTGGGTGGCTCCGGGCTTCGTCGATCTCCATGTCCACTTGCGGGAACCGGGCCAGGAATACAAGGAAGACCTGGCTTCCGGGGGGCGGGCTGCGGTCGCCGGTGGCTTTACGTCGGTTTGCTGCATGGCGAATACCGACCCCGTCAACGATGACCCGGCGGTGACCCAATATATTCTGGACCGCGCCGCCAAGGATTCGCCGGCCCGAATCTTCCCCATCGCCGCGGCCACTCGCCGCCTTGCCGGTGAGTTGATGACCGAGATGGCAGCTCTGAAAGAGGCCGGCGCTGTGGCTTTCAGCGATGATGGAAAAACCATCATGGACGCCTGGGTGATGCGCAACGTTCTGGAGTATTCAAAACTCGTGGACGCGGCGGTGGTGATCCATGCCGAGGATTGCGGGCTTCGCGCCGACGGGGTGGTCAATGAGGGGCGGATGTCGACGCGACTGGGCCTGCCGGGCAACCCTGTGGAAGCGGAGGAAATTCACATCGCCCGAGATATCCGCCTGGCGCGGTTGACCGGCGCGCGTCTGCACGTGGGGCACGTTTCATCCGGGGGGTCGGTGGAGCTGATTCGCCAGGCCAAGGAGGACGGACTCTCGGTGACCGCCGAGGTGACTCCGCACCATCTGGCGCTCACCGATGCGATTACCGAGGGCTTTGATACGAGCACAAAGATGGCGCCTCCGCTGCGTACTGAGAGCGACGTCGAGCGCCTCCGGGCGGGTCTGGTCGAGGGGGTCATCGACTGCGTGGCCACCGATCACGCTCCGCACGCGGTCTACGAAAAAGATGTGGAATACACCGCGGCGCCGTGCGGGGTTCTGGGGCTGGAGACCGCTTTTGGGGTCGTCAACGATATGGTGCAGTGCGGAGAGATTTCTCCCCTGGAGTTGATGCGACGGATGTCCACGGCCCCGGCACAAATCTTTGATCTTGAGGGGGGCAGTTTGCAGTCGGGTGCCGTCGCCGACATTGTGGTCCTCGATCCCGAAGAGTCCTGGGTCTACGATCCCGCCGAGGGTTTCTCCAAGAGTCGGAACTCGCCCTGGGCAGGGGAGAGACTCAAGGGACAGGTTTCCGCCACCCTGGTGGACGGGCGAATCGTCTATCAGGCGGGCAGGGGGGTACTGGCCCGATGAGCGCGGCCAGTTCGGGAGACTCGACGCAGAGGCCGCTCGGGACCGCCGGCCGATTTCGCCCCGCGGTTCTCGTTCTTTCCGATGGCACCGCGTTTCGCGGCCAGGCCTTTGGGGCCGAGACCGTGCTCGACGGCGAGGTAATCTTCAATACCAGCATGACGGGCTATCAGGAGATCGTCACCGACCCCTCCTACGCGGGCCAAATCGTCACCATGACCTACCCCCAGATTGGCAATGTGGGGGTCAATCCCGAGGATGAGGAGTCGATTCGCCCCTTCCTCTCGGGTTTCGTGGTGCGCGAGCTTCTCGACGAGCCGAGCAATTGGCGCGCCCATGGCGGTCTCGACCAGTTCCTGGCCGAGGCTGGGGTGCCCGGAATTTCCGGCATCGACACGCGAGCGCTGGTGCGCCGAATTCGCGATTCCGGGGCCCAGGTGGGGGCCCTGAGTACCGATCCTGGCGAGCAAGATGTCGAGGGCCTACTGGCCCGAGCGCGCAGCGCCCCGGGGCTTGACGGTCGGGACCTTGTCGCCGAAGTCACGTGCGCAGATTCCTACGAGTGGACCGAGGGCAGTTGGGAGGGGGTTCCCGGTCAGGTCCCCCGACCCCAGCGGCCCGATACGCCCCGGCGACTGGTCGCCTACGATTTCGGAGTTAAGCGGAATATCCTTCGCCTACTCGTGGAGCAGGGCTTCGAAGTGACCGTGGTGCCCGCCACCACCAGCGCGGCCGAGGCCCTGGCCCTGGAGCCCGACGGTATCTTCCTCTCTAACGGACCGGGAGATCCCGGAGCGGTGGAGGGGGTGCAGGAAGTGGTTCGCGAGCTCGCCCAGGTCAAACCCTTGTTCGGGATTTGCCTGGGGCATCAGATCCTGGGGCTGGCTTTGGGCGGTCAGACCCACAAGCTCAAGTTCGGTCACCACGGGGGCAACCAGCCGGGCAAGGATCTTGCCACGGGTAAAGTCGCCATCTGCGCCGAGAACCATGGCTACGCCGTGGATGCGGATTCGCTCAACGCAGCGGGTGAGCCGGTGGAGATTACCCATGTGAACCTCAACGACGGAACGGTGGAGGGCCTGGCGCATAGCACCCGTCCGCTTTTCTCCGTGCAGTACCACCCCGAGGCATCTCCCGGGCCCCATGATGCCTCCTTCTTTTTTAGACGCTTTCGCGAGATGGTCGACCGACACGTTGCCGGTGAGAACGTGACCGGGGCCTCTATCGCGAAGGGTCAGAACGCCTAGGCGACCGAGAGGAAAACGCGCCGTGCCCCGACGAGACGATATTCATACGATTCTGGTGATCGGTTCTGGTCCGATTGTGATCGGTCAGGCTTGCGAGTTCGACTACTCGGGGACCCAGGCCTGCAAAGCCCTGCGCGAAGAGGGCTACAAGGTGGTTCTGCTGAATAGCAATCCGGCAACCATCATGACCGACCCGGAAACCGCGGACAGCACCTATATCGAGCCCATGACCGTGGAGGCAGTGGAGAAAATCATCCTCGCCGAGCGGCCCGACGCGCTTCTGCCGACCATCGGGGGCCAAACCGCCCTGAATCTGGCGGTGGGTTTGTCGGAGGCGGGAGTTCTCGAGCGGCACGGAGTGCAGTTGATCGGCGCGAATATCGCCTCGATCCACAAGGCCGAGGATCGCGAACAGTTTCGCGCCGCCATGGATCGGATTGGCTTGGCGGTGCCGGCTTCGGGATTGGCGCGCACCCTGGCCGAGGCCCGGGAGATTCTGAAGACCACGGGGCTGCCCTCCATCATTCGACCGAGTTTTACGATGGGGGGGACCGGGGGCAGCGTCGCTTTCGAGGACGAGGATTTTGACGGCCTGGTCGAATGGGCCCTGGCCCAATCGCCCACCACCGAGTGCCTGGTGGAGCGCAGCGTTCTGGGCTGGAAGGAATACGAACTCGAGGTCATGCGCGACAGGGCGGACAACGTCGTGGTGATCTGTTCCATCGAGAACTTCGATGCCATGGGGGTGCATACCGGAGATTCGATCACGGTCGCCCCGGCCCAGACCCTGACCGATCGCGAGTATCAGGAAATGCGAGATGCCGCGGTGGCGATCATGCGCGAGATCGGGGTGGATACCGGGGGATCGAACGTCCAGTTCGGAGTCGATCCCGAGGACGGTTCCATCGTGGTGATCGAGATGAACCCCCGGGTTTCGCGCTCCTCGGCCCTGGCGTCCAAGGCCACGGGTTTTCCCATCGCGAAAATCGCCGCCAAGCTCGCTGTTGGGTTCACACTCGACGAAGTGCGCAACGATATTACCCGGGAAACCCCGGCGAGTTTCGAGCCGAGCATCGACTATGTCGTCACTAAGGTGCCGCGCTTCACTTTTGAGAAATTCCCCAACGCCGACAGCACCCTGACCACCCAGATGAAGAGCGTCGGGGAGGTGATGGCCATCGGTCGAACCCTCAAGGAGAGCCTTCAGAAGGCGATCCGCTCCCTGGAGATTGGTCACGCGGGATTTGAGTCACCGGCTCTGCCCGAGGGCGAGGAGGGGGAGGCGCAGCTGCTCAACTCCGTCGAAATTCCCCGTCCGGGTCGCCCCTGGGCGATTGCCGAGGCGCTGCGCCGGGGGACGACCGTCGCGGAGCTCCACCGTCGTTCGGGCATCGACCCCTGGTTCCTCCGCAGGGTGGAGGAGATTGTTCAGGCCGAGCAAGATCTGATCGGGGCAAGCGAGGAAGAGCGCGAGGGATGGCTTCGCTCGGCAAAGCAGATGGGCTTTTCGGATGCCCGGTTGGCTGCATTGTGGGGGGAGGAAGAAGATTCCGTGCGCGCTCTGCGCAAGCGGCTTGGGGTGACCCCGGTCTATAAGCGCGTCGATACCTGCGCGGCCGAGTTCGAAGCGCATACGCCCTATCTCTACTCGACCTACGAAGACGAATGCGAGGCGCGCCCAACGGATCGTCAGAAGATCATGATTCTGGGAGGGGGCCCCAACCGAATCGGTCAAGGGATCGAGTTCGACTATTGCTGCGTGCACGCGGTCTTTGCCCTGCGAGAGGCGGGCTTTGAGACGATCATGGTGAACTGCAACCCCGAGACTGTTTCCACGGATTACGATACGAGCGATCGGCTCTATTTCGAACCCCTGACCCTCGAGGACGTTCTTTCCATCGTGGACGTGGAAAAACCCGACGGAATCATCGTTCAGTTTGGTGGCCAGACGCCGCTCAAACTGGCGGTCCCCTTGGAACGAGCCGGGGCGCCCATCATTGGGACCCCTCCGGACGCCATTGATCGGGCCGAGGATCGCGAGCGCTTTGAGGAGCTTCTTGAATCGCTAAACCTCAAGCGCCCTGAGGGTGCAGTCGCGCGAAGCGGCGAAGAGGCGGAGGCAGTGGCCGAGAAGATCGGGTATCCGGTGCTGGTTCGTCCCTCATACGTCCTCGGCGGCCGAGCGATGCAGATCGTCCGGGACGTTGGCGCTCTGCGAGATTATATGCGCTTCGCCGTACGCGCCTCGCCCGAGCATCCGGTCTTGGTCGACCGTTTTCTCAGCGATGCCATCGAGGTGGATGTCGACGCGATCTCCGATGGCAAGCGGGTCGTGGTGGGCGGCATTATGGAGCATATCGAGGAGGCCGGTGTGCACTCCGGGGACAGTGCCTGTTCGATTCCGCCCTTTTCACTGGGCAAGGAAGTGATCGACGAGATTATCCGGTCGACACACCAGCTCGCCTTGAGCCTCGGGGTCCTGGGTCTGATGAACGTGCAGTACGCGGTGAAAGAGGGCGAGGTCTTCGTCATCGAAGTCAATCCGCGCGCTTCCCGTACCGTGCCCTTCGTCTCCAAGGCCATCGGCCGCCCCCTGGCAAAACTCGCGGCCCTGGTGATGGCCGGTAAGAGTCTCGACGAACTCGGTTTTACCGAAGAGATTGTGCCCGCCCACTACTCGGTCAAAGAGGCCGTATTCCCCTTCATGAAATTTCCGGGGGTGGATACCCTGCTCGGTCCCGAGATGAAGAGCACGGGTGAGGTGATGGGCATCGACTCGGATTTCGGTCGAGCCTTCGCCAAGGCCCAGATCCAAGCGGGCAATAGCCTGCCCACCGGGGGAAGCGTGCTCGTTTCTCTGCGGGCGGGGGATCAGGAGAACGTGGTCGAAGCGGTCCGTACTCTCGTCTCCCTGGGCTTTGAGGTAATCGCCACCGAGGGGACGGGTCAGACTCTCAAGAAGCACGGCATTGAATCCAAGCGGGTGAACAAGGCCTACGAGGACTCTCCGCATACCGTGGACCTGATCGAGTCGGGCCAGGTGAATCTGGTGATCAATACCGTAGACGCGGACGAACGAGCGGTGAAGGATTCGTTCTCCATGCGCCGGGCTGCTCTGCAACGCGGGATACCCTATTGCACCACCTTGGCGGCCGCGCGGGCTTCGGCCTCGGCGATCGAGGCTTTGCGAGCGGAGTCCATAGGGGTGCGCTCGATCCAGGAAATTCACGCGAGGATGTAGGTAGGAGGCGTCCGCGCCCGGTGTTCATCCCCAGCCATCGGAGTTCTTGATCGCGTGGCCCATTCCTTGAATTCTCGCGGGCCATCCGCTGCGCGCACACCCCTGGAGGCAGGGGTAGAGGGACTGCTGCGCCCACTGCGCTTTGCGTTGGAGGGCGACCAAGGCAACCTCGACCGAGTTCAGGATCTCGAGGTCAATGCAGCGGCGGCTTGCCGCAAGCTGCAGGACATGAGCCTGCCAAGTGATCTCGTGAGCTTCTTCAAGGAGGTGGAGTCGCTCTTTACGGCGCCTCTCGAGGGGGGCGATCGACGGAAACGTCTCGAGTCCATATGGAAAAGGCTCTCCCCCTTGCGCGAGCCGGAGTGGATCGACGGGATGCTCGGTCGGAGGACTTCGGTCCTTCCCGGCGTGGGTGGCAAACGAGCCGATTCCCTGGCTCAACGGGGCATCGCCACCGTGGGGGATTTGCTCTTTCATCTGCCTTCGCGCTATGAGGACCGGCGCCGGCTTTCCCGGGTCTCGGAGTTGGAGGTAGGGAGGCGCGCCACCTTTATTGCCTCGGTCCTCGCGGTTGACTTCGTCGGCTCGCGCGCTCGGGGACACACTCGACAAATTCTCCAGGCGGTGGTGGGCGACGACGGAGGCACGATCAGCCTCAAGTGGTTTCGAGGCGGCGAGAGTATCGCGCGTAACCTCAAGCAAGGGGATCGTCTCCTGATCACCGGCGACATCGTGCGTTACCGGTTTTCCAAGGAGATCGTTCATCCCGAGGTCGAGCGCCTGGATGACTCTCCCCCCGAGTCGGATTCAGGGGAGGAGCGGCCGGGGCCCAAGGGGGAGGAGCCGGAGTCGGAAAATGTTCAGCACGTGGTTCCGCTCTACACAGCCCCCGAAAAGGTGAACCCGCGCACTCTTCGGCGCCTGATTCAGAGTGCTGTGGAGAGTCATGCCGATCTTTTGGTGGGTTGGCTGCCCCCCCGGCTGGCGGCTCAGCGGGGGCTGCCGGCGGCGGCGGATGCCATCCGTCAGGTGCACTGCCCGGGTCCGGGAGCCGATGTGGATGCCTACTCGGACCAGGTCTCCGCCGCCCACGAGCGCCTGATCCTCGAGGAACTCTATCTGCTCGAGGTCGGATTGGCGCTTGTGCGCCAGGCTCGGGGTTTCGAGCCGGGCTTCGCCCTGAATCCCCAGAGCGAGACTGTCCAGGCGGTGATTCATGGCCTTCCCTTCGAGTTGACCGCGGCCCAGCAACGGGTCTGGTCGGAAATCGCCGGAGATCTGGCTCGGCCTCACCCCATGCATCGACTCCTTCAGGGCGATGTTGGGAGTGGCAAGACCGTGGTTGCCCTTTTGGCCGCAGTCGCCGCCCAGGCGGCGGGGAAGCAAGCCGCTCTGATGGCCCCCACGGAACTGCTGGCCGAGCAGCATGCCCGGACCCTGGCCAAGCTCGTGGGCGATGCGAATTTGGGGAGTTCCCTGCGGATGGCGTTGCTCACGGCTTCGCGATCGGCCCAGGAGATCGCGCGAATTAAGGGGGGTCTGGCCGAGGGCAAGATCGATCTCGTGGTGGGGACCCATGCCCTGGTTCAGGAAGACGTTCATTTCCAGGGGTTGGGCCTGGCCATCATCGACGAGCAGCATCGCTTTGGGGTGCGCCAGCGAGCCGCTTTGGCGGCTCGGGGTGCGGGGGGCTTGCAGCCCCATAGCCTGCTCATGACCGCGACGCCGATTCCAAGAACCCTGGCCTTGACCGTCTACGGAGATCTGGATGTTTCGGTGATCGACTCGCTTCCCCCGGGTCGCTCTCCTGTGGAGACCGATCTCCTGCGCGAGGGGGAGGGGGGGCGCATCGTCGGCATCATCGAGGAGACCCTCGCTCGAGGCGAGCAGGTCTATGTCGTCTACCCCTTGGTCGAAGAGAGCGAGAAGGTGGATCTGCGTTCTGCCCTGGAGTCTGCCGAACGGATTCGTCGTGCCTTTCCCGATGCCCGGGTGGGTGTCCTGCACGGTCGCCTCGAGGCAGGGGAGCGCGGCCGGGTGATGGATGCGTTCGGAAAGGGAGAACTCGATCTATTGGTGGCCACCACGGTGATCGAGGTCGGAGTGGACGTCCCCAATGCCACGCTGATGGTGATCGAGCACGCCGAAAGGTTCGGCCTGGCCCAGCTTCACCAACTTCGGGGTCGAGTGGGCCGGGGGAATCTTCCCGGACGCTGCTTATTGGTCGCCCGTGGCGGGAGTGAGAAGGGGGAGGCTCGTATGCGGGCCATGCTCGATACCACCGACGGCTTCGTGATCGCCGATGCGGATTTGAAGATTCGTGGGCCTGGTGAATTTCTGGGGACTCGGCAGAGCGGCCAACTCCAGAATTTGCGCATTGCCGACCTGGTGCGCGATGCGCGTCTGGTGTCGGTGGCGCGGGAAGCGGCCCTGGCGGTGGTCCGTGCCGACCCGGGCCTGGGGAAGGATCCGGGGCTCGCCCGGGCGGTGGCCGCTCGCTGGGGGGACAAGCTGGCCCTGGTGGAAGTGGGCTGAGGGCGGCCAGGATCCCAGGGAGGGTGGTTTTCTTGACGTCGTCGTCGTATTTCGACATAGTGGCCGCGTGATGAGTTCAAACCCTGGCCGACAATTGCACCTTCTACTCCGACTGCCGCTAGGCAGGGCGGGGGAGGTGTAACGCCAGTCCAGCGGCCTCGAAACTGAATCTCGGCGAGTGGCCGGGTTCGAAGAATTTCGAGGCCCCAAACAACGGACTCAAATGCGTGAAGCCCTCTCCCGCCGAAAGGCCGGAGGGGGCTTCGTGCATTCGGGGCCCGTTCGTCGCCGAGAATTCGCCATTGGGATGCGCCGTGCTTCGCGGAGCCCAGGGATTTTGGCAAGGATTCGGGTGTTCTTCGGTCGATCGCGTGGGAGAGAGCGAAGCGTTGAGGGTTCCGAGGAGAGAGAACAATGTTCAAAGCCGAACGTGAAAGAAGTCCCGCTAGACCCGACCGGGTTCCGGGCGCCCCGGGCATGCGAGCCGATGCCTATCAACCCCACCCACCCGTGCCCCTGAGCGACCGTGGCTGGCCCGATTGCTCGCTCGAGGCCCCTCCGCGCTGGTGCAGTGTCGATCTGCGTGACGGCAATCAGGCCCTCGCTCAGCCCATGGGGCCCGCTCAGAAGCGACGCTTCTTCGACGCCCTCGTCGCCGTGGGGTTTCGGGAAATCGAAGTCGGCTTTCCCGCGGCTTCCGCGAGCGAATATGCCTTTATTCGCGAGTTGATCGAGAGCCGGGCGATTCCTGAGGAGGTTTGCATTCAGGTGCTGACCCAGGCGCGGGAAGACCTGATCGTGCCGACGATGGAGGCCCTGGATGGAGCCGACCAGGCCATCGTGCACCTCTATAATTCGACCTCGACGCTCCAGCGGAGGGTGGTTTTCGAGCGGGACCGAGCCGGGGTCATGGAAATCGCCCGGCGCGGGGCGGGGATGATTCGCGAGGTGGCGGCTCGCATGCCCGAGACTCGGATCACCCTGGAGTATTCCCCCGAGAGTTTCACGGGAACTGAGCTGGATTTCGCGCTGGAGATCTGTGAGGCCGTGGCCGACGAATGGGGGCCGACTGCGGACGACCCGATCATCGTGAACCTGCCCGCCACGGTGGAGATGGGTACGCCCAATCTCTACGCCGACCAAATCGAATATTTCGCCCGGCACGTGAGAGGGAGGGAGAAGATGATTCTCTCGGTGCACCCTCATAACTATCGAGGCACGGCGGTGGCGGCCGCCGAACTCGCGCTGATGGCCGGGGCCCAGCGTCTCGAGGGAACGCTCTTCGGGAATGGTGAGCGGACGGGCAATGTGGATCTCGTCACCGTGGCCCTCAATTTGTTCACTCAGGGGATCGACCCCGCCCTCGATCTGGAAGGGATCGATGATCTGGTGGCGCTCTATCAAGAGTGTACGGGGATGTCCGTTCATCCGAGGCACCCCTACGCCGGCGAACTGGTCTTTACGGCCTTTTCCGGGTCGCATCAGGATGCGATTCGCAAGGGCCTGGCCGCTCTCGAGGAGGGGCCGGGTCGGCGCTGGGAGGTTCCCTATCTCCCCGTGGATCCCGCCCATGTGGGCCGGGGTTACGATGCTCTGGTGCGGGTGAATAGTCAGTCGGGCAAGGGCGGGGTGGCCTTCGTCCTGGAGAATGATCACGGCTACTCGATTCCGCGAGCCATGCAGGTGGAGTTTCAGCGCAAGATTCAGGAGAGCGCCGAGGCCACCGGGGGAGAAGTGGGCTCAGCTGGCATTCGAAGTCTCTTTGAGTCCGAGTATCTCGCCTGGCAGGAACCCCTGGCTTGCCGGGCCGAGGCGTGTCGCTTCGAGAAAGGGCCGGGCGGCGAGTGGCGGGTTGCCGGAGAGGTGTTCTACCAGGGCGATGCCCACGCGGTGGAGGGGGAGGGCAATGGTCCCATCGATGCGCTCTTTACCGGGTTGTGCGCACGCTTTGGCCTGAGCCTGACCCTCAGTGATTATTGGGAACACGCGGCGGCGCCGGGCTCCGACGCTGAGGCGGTGGCCTACGTGGAGGTAGCCGAGGCCGGGGGGCGCCGATTCTTCGGAGCCGGGCGCGGGCCCAGCAGTGTGGGGGCGGCGCTCGAAGCGGTGGTCTCGGCCCTGAACCGGGCTCTCGCTTGAGGGGAAGGGCTTGAGGGGAGAGGGCCGAGCGCAAGCTCTCGTGCTTCGGAGGATTTGGAGCACAAAAAAACGCCCTGGCCGATTCGGCCAGGGCGTTTTTTTACTTGTCCGTGCGTTACTTGATCGTGGCGATCAGCGGCGCGATCAGCAGGCTCACAACGCTCATGACCTTGATCAGGATGGCGACGCCGGGACCCGAGGTGTCCTTGAAGGGATCGCCCACCGTGTCGCCGATGACCGAGGCCTTGTGCGCCTCGGAGCCCTTGGGATGCCCTTCGAGCCCTCCGGACTCGATGAATTTCTTGGCATTGTCCCAGGCACCACCCGCGTTCGCCATGAAGAGCGAGAGCGAGGCTCCCACCGCCACGGCGCCGGCGAGCATGCCGGCGAGGGAAGCGGGGCCGAGTAGGAAGCCCACCGTCACCGGTGCGGCGATGGCCACGGTACCGGGAAGGATCATCTGAGCGAGGGCCGCCTTGGTGGCGATGTCCACGATGACCTTGCCTTCGGGCTCGGCCTTGCCCTCGCGCAGGCCGGGGATTTCGTTGAACTGACGGATGATCTCCTCGATAATCGCCTGAGCCGCTTTGCCTACAGCGATCATCGTGCTGGCTCCCACTGCGTAGGGCAGACAGGCGCCGATCAGAAGCCCCACCAGAATCGGAGCATCGTCGAGTTGGAGGACCAGGGCGTCCAGGCCCCCCTCCATCCGCTTATGGTTCACCTCGAGAATGAAGGCCGAGAAGAGGCTCAGCACGGTGAGGGTGGCGGACCCGATGGCGAAGCCCTTGCCGATGGCGGCGGTGGTGTTGCCCACGGCGTCGAGTTCGTCGGTGATCGCTCGCACTTCCGGCCCGAGGGAACTCATCTCGCTAATGCCCCCGGCGTTGTCGGCGATGGGTCCGTAGGCGTCGACGGTCATCACGATGGCGGTACCTGCCAGCATCCCCACGGCGCTCATGGCGATTCCGTAGAGCCCCATGCCCCCGGGCATGACGGCGTTGGCGACGAAACCGACCCCGGCCACAATGAGCAGGGAGACCACGGTGCTTTCCATGCCCACGGCCAAGCCGCTGATGATTCCCGTACCGGCGCCGGTCTTGGAGGCGTCGGCGACCCGCTCGATGGGGGCCCAGGCGGTGTAGTACTCGGTGATCAAGCCGATCATCGCGCCGCCGATCGCGCCCGAGGCCAGCGCGTAGGTGACGGACTGGCTGACACCCAGCAAGGGCATGACCACGAAGGCCACAACGCAGATGATCAGGGAAGGCACGACCAACGCGGCGCGCAGGACCATGGCCGGCGCGCTCCTGCGCATGGCACGAGCGATGAATATGCAGAGAATACTGACCAGGAGTCCCAGGCCCGAAAGGAAGACGGGAAGGGTGACCGCAAGCATCGTCGCGTCGTTGCCCTGGAGGCCGTTGGTGAAGAGCTTCTCGACATACTCGGGGCGTGCGGTGAGGGCGATGGCCATGGCGGCCACGATGGCGGCGACCAGGGACTCGTAGATGTCGGCCCCCATGCCGGCCACATCCCCCACGTTGTCGCCGACGTTGTCGGCAATGCCGCCGGGGTTGCGCGGGTCATCTTCGGGAATTCCCTCGACGACCTTGCCCGCGATATCCGAGCCCACGTCGGCGGCCTTGGTGTAGATGCCACCGCCGATTCGCGCGAAGAGGGCGATGGATGAGGCGCCCACAGCGAAGCTGTGCAGGACGGTTCCGAGGTGCGGATCGCCTCGGTAGAAGTAGTAGAGCCCGCCCAGGCCGAGCAGCGCGGTGGCGGCGACACAGAGCCCCATGACGGCTCCGCCATCCAGCGCGGTGAGCAGGGCGTTGGGCTTGGAGCCCTCTCGGGCGGCCTGACTCGTTCGCACGTTGGCGTAGGTCGCGGCCTTCATGCCGATAAAGCCAGAGCCCAGGGAGAGGAAGGCGCCGAGCACGAAGCACATGCCCGCCAGGATGCCAGTTCCCTGGGAGTTGAAGGCAAGGAAGAGGAGGCCGAACACCGCGATGGTGTAGATGCCGAGAACCTTGTATTCCCGGGTCAGAAACGCCATCGCGCCTTCCCGGATGTACTTCGCGATCAGGTTCATCGTGTCCGTGCCCTCGGGCAGGGCCTTCACTCTGAAATAGAAAAAGGTTGCGATGACGAGGCCAAGGAGGCCCGCCCCAAGGGGCGCCATCGTCAGTTGGTCCAGTAGTTCGTTCATCAGTTCCATCCTCTCGTCGGTGTGCGTGTCTACAGATCGACTTGCTTCGATTGCTGGTCTGGCTCTTTACTCGGGGCTTGGTCCGGATCCCTCGGTGCCTTTCAGCTGGGGTGACCCGCTGCGGGCCCCGGTGGATCGATCGATTTCGGACCGGATCCCTCGGTGCGGATCGCCTTCTTCGAGCCTTTCCCGTGCTCTGCGCCGCAATCCTGGAGTGTGAGTCCGGGATCGATTGTTCGTGGGTTAAGCACTACAGGGAAACGCGTTTTTGGCTCTCGCCCGCCTTAGTTGCGGAGGGGGGCGGTCGCGATCTTCTCGCGGATGTGATTTAGCGACTCAGGCGGGGTCCGGCAAGCAAATCGCCCTGTTTTTTCGGCGAGTTGCGGTCTTAACTCGGTTCGCCGTCCGGGCGGCTCTCAGGTCGCCAGAAAGCCGTGCCAGAAGAGGAGAAAGAGGGCCACCAGGGTGAGAATTCCCCGGTAGAGGTGTAAGAAGAGGCCTTCGCTCACAGATTTCAGCATCCGGGTTCCCACGATCGTCCCCATCACCACGCAGACGCAGAGCAGGGCCAGGAAGCCGCCCCACTCGGGGAAGGCGAATCCCGCCAGGCCGAAGACCACGATCTTCACCGCGTGCGCGGCGAGCTGGCAAGCCGCCTTGGTGCCGATGATGGCGAAGCGCGTGAGCCCGAGATTCAAGAAGAAAGGGGCGATCAGCGGCCCAGTGGCCCCAAAGGTGACGTTCATGACCCCCACAGCGGCACCCAGGGTTAGGAAGCGAAGCCGGGGGTTGGTTTCACCGGGCCGGGTACCGAGGAGGAGCCACCCGGGTCGCCAGGTGCTGATCAGCACGAAGCCGCCGATGAGCGCCCGGGCCGTGTGGGGAGGGATTTCCTGGGCGAGTTGCAGGCTGAGCCAGCCCAGGGGGATCAGGGGGAGTGCGTAGAGGCCGAGGATGCCCCATTGGATATGGCGCCGTTGGGCCAGGCTGCGGGTTCCGTTGGAAACGAGTTGGACCGTGGCGTGGAGGGGGATGGCGACGAGTGGATCGAGGAAGAGGAGCATCAGGGCCAGCAGGGTGATGCCGCCCCCCATGCCCAAGATTGCCGAGAGGATCGAAGTGAGAAATGCGCCGACGCCCAGCACACCGACTTCGGCCGGCGTCATGGCCCCCAGGAAGACGGCTGCGAAGTCCATGATCGCTTTATAGGGGATCCATGCTTCGATTGGACTTTCCGGCGCTCGAAATTTCCCGGTGGTGCCCGCTATGCTCACCCCTCATGGAAAGCACGGCCTCTGGGCACCCCCGCGACCGACTTCCCCGGGAGCTCTCGCTCCTCGATGCCTCGATGCTCGTGGTGGCCTCGGTGATCGGGGCCGGGATTTTCTTCACCCCGGGTCAGGTCGCAGAATTGCTGCCCTCACCCGGGTGGATTATGGCCGCCTGGGGGGTGGGGGCGCTGCTGTCCTTGGCCGGAGCCTTGGCGAATGCCGAACTCGGGGCGATGTACCCTCGTGCCGGGGGCGATTACGTCTACCTCCGCGAGGCCTTTCACCCGGCGGCGGGTTTCCTGGTCGGCTGGTTGAGCTTTTTCGCCGTTTACGCCGGGACTGTGGCCGCGTTGGCCGCGGCCTTCGCCGAGGGCGTCGGTGAGCGGCTGGGCTGGGGCGAAAATACCGTGTTGCTCGCCGCGGTGGGTGTGACCCTGGCGGTTTCGGCGATCAACTACGTGGGCGTGCGCTGGGGCGCCCGGGCGAATAATTTGACCTCGGCGCTCAAGATTCTGGCGCTTCTGTCCTTCGTGGTTTTTGGGCCCTTCAGCGATGCCGGCGATGCGGAGCGGCTCGTCGCCGTGGCCGAGCCCGGGAGTATTGGGCCCCTGGCCTTTGGCCAGGCGTTGTCCCCCATTCTCTTCACCTACCTCGGCTGGAACGCATCGGTCTATGTGGCCAGCGAGATCCGATCGCCGGGTCGCAATGTTCCGCGTTCGCTCTTCTTTGGTTTGGCGATCTGTGCGGGGATCTACCTCGCGGTCAACGCTGTCTATCTATTTGCTCTGCCCCTGGAAACCCTAAGCCAGGCCCCGGACGCCGGCACCGCGTCGGCGCTGGCGCTTTTCGGCCCCGAGGCCGGGGCGGTGGTCAGCGTCTTTGTGCTCATTTCCGTCCTCGGGACCCTCAATGCGACGGTCCTGGTGGGGCCGCGCATCGCCTACGCCATGGCGCTGGACGGTCTCTTCATGGGCCGGGCGGACCGAGTCCATGCTCGATTCAAAACACCGGCATGGGCCATCGTGATCCAGGCCGGGGTGGCGGTGGGGCTGCTGCTCGTCCTGCGCAGCTTTCCGGCAGCTCTCAATTTTACGGTCTTCGCCATCCTGCTGGCGACTCTTGCCGATGTGCTTGCCCTCTATCGCCTGAGACAACGACAGCCCGATCGCCCGCGCCCCTATCGGGCCTGGGGGTATCCTTGGGTTCCCGGGTTGTACTTCGTGGCCAATTTAGCCATCGCGGTGGCCATGCTCATGGGCAACCCCCTGGAATGTGCTTTGAGTGTGGGGTTGTTGCTGGCGGGGCTGCCCTTCTACGCCTTCTTTGTGGCGGGGCGCAGAGCAAAGGGCGAATATGCGGAGCCCGAGAAACGCTATCTGGAGCCACCGCCCGATGTCTGATTTTCGCCCTCGACACGATTTCAATAAGCTCAACCGCTTGCCTCCCTACATCCTGTCGGAGGTGACCGAACTGGCTCGGGCTGCTCGCCGGGATGGCGAGGACATCATCGACCTGGGGATGGGAAACCCCGACCTTCCCACGCCGCCCCATGTCGTTGAAAAGATCGTCGAGGCGGCCCGGGATCCGCGAAATCACCGTTACTCGTCTTCTCAGGGCATTCCCAACTTGCGTCTGGCGGCCACCGAGTGGTACCAACGCCGTCATGGGGTCGAGTTGGACCCCGATCGCGAGGCCATCGCGGTGATCGGCGCCAAGGAGGGCCTCAGCCATTTCGTATTGATGACCATCGGCCCGGGGGATGTGGTCCTGGTGCCAGACCCCGCGTACCCGATTCATCAATACTCCGTGATCATCGCCGGAGGCGATCTGCGGACGGTCCCGCTGACGGGCGCTGAAGACTTCTTCGTCAACCTCGAGGAAGCGGTGAGCCTGACCTGGCCCCGCCCCAAGATGTTGATTCTCTCCTTTCCCGCGAACCCGACGACAGACGTGGTCGGGTTGGACTTTTTCGAGCGCGTGGTCGATTTCGCCAAGGCCCACGATTTGATGGTGCTTCACGATTTCGCTTACGCCGAGATCGCCTTCGACGGATGTAAGCCTCCGAGTATCCTCGAGGTGCCGGGCGCCAAGGATATCGCCATCGAGTTCATCTCCTTGTCCAAGAGCCATTCCATGGCGGGTTGGCGGGTGGGTTTTGCCTGCGGAAACCCCGAGATGATCCACGCGCTTCGGCGGATCAAGAGCTACCTCGATTACGGGATGCCCCAGGCCATTCAGATCGCGGCCATCGGCGCATTGCGTGGCCCCCAGGATTGTGTCCAGGAGAATGTCGGGGTCTATCGCGAGCGGAGGGACGCGCTCTGCGACAGCTTGGGCCAGGCCGGTGAGGGCTGTTGGGAAATCGAGAAGCCCCAGGCCACGATGTTCGTCTGGGCGCCGATTCCGAGCCCCTTCGAGGCGATGGGGTCGTTAGAGTTTTCCAAACTGCTGTTGAGGGAGGCCAAGGTCGCGGTTTCGCCCGGAATCGGTTTTGGGAAGAGCGGTGAGGGCTATGTGCGTTTTGCCCTGGTGGAAAACAGGAGCCGAATTCGGCAGGCTGCTCGAGGCATCCGGCGATTTTTAAAACGGGCGAGAGAGGCGTAGGGGCGATGACGGAAGAAAAGCGACGCAGCATCGGTGTGGGTCTGGTCGGCTTCGGGACTATTGGAGCGGGAGTCGTCAAGGTCTTGACGAATAACGCCACGGTGATCGAACAGAGGCTCGGTTTCCCCTTGCGAATGGTGGCCATTGCCGACCTCGACACCGAAACCGATCGGCGCGTCGATCTCTCGGGGATTCGTTTCGATTCGGATGCCGAGGGGCTGATCGCCTCTTCCGATGTGGATATCGTGATCGAGCTCGTCGGCGGCTACGACGTGGCCAAACGCTTCATTCTGTCGGCCATTGCCGCCGGTAAGCCCGTGGTGACCGCGAACAAAGCCTTGCTGGCATTGCACGGGAAGGAAATTTTCTCGGCGGCGGGTGAGGCGGGCGTCGACGTGGCTTTCGAAGCCGCGGTGGGGGGGGGTATCCCGATTCTGCGCTCATTGCGCGAAGGCCTTTCCGCCAACCATATCGAGAGCGTGCTGGGGATCCTGAACGGCACCACGAATTATGTCCTGACCGAGATGGAGAGAACTCAGGAGGATTTCGACGTCGTTCTGAATCGGGCTCAGGAACTCGGTTATGCCGAGGCGGACCCGACCTTTGATGTGGACGGGATCGATGCGGCGCACAAGCTGGCCCTCTTGACCGCCATGGCCTTTGGGGCTGAGCTCAGCTTCGAGCAGATTCCCACCGAGGGGATTCGTCGGCTGATGCCCATCGATTTCGAGTTGGCCCGAGAGTTTGGTTATCGGATCAAGCTCCTGGGAGTCGCGAAATGTCACCGGGAGGAAGGCACCGGTGAGCGAATCGAAACCCGGGTCCACCCGACGATGGTTCCGCTGGGAAGCATGCTCGCCAATGTCGATGCGGCCATGAATGCCATCGAGGTTCGCGGGGACGCCGTTGGGCCGACACTCTATTATGGGGCTGGGGCCGGGGAGATGCCCACGGCCAGCGCCGTGGTCGCCGACCTGATCGAGATCGCCCGGGAACTCCAGCGGGGAGGGGCCGGACCCGTGGCGCCGCTCTCCTATCTGGCCCACCACTTGGTGCCCAAGCCCCTGGTTGCCCAGGAGGAACTGAATGGGCGCTTCTATCTGCGCTTCACCGCGGCCGACGAGCCCGGCGTGTTGGCGAAGATTACCGGCGCCCTGGGGGCCGAGGGTGTCGGGATCGCTTCCGTCGTCCAAAAGAGTGGGGCGGGGGAGGCCGCGCGGGTGCCCATCATCATCTTGACCCACCGGGCCAACGAGGCTTCGCTTAGCGCTGCTCTGACCCAGGTGGATCAACTCGCCGAGGTTGCCGAGCCCACCCTTGTGGTGCGCATTGAGGAGGGAGATTGACCATGGCGGCGGCGAAACCCTACCGGGCCTGGTTCGAAAGTCTTAGCGACTCTTCGGAGCAGTACTCCCTGGAAGAGATCGTATACACCGACCGGTCCGGAGGCCTGCTTCAGGTGACTCACGACCTAGAGGCCCTGAAGCAGCACAGCGCCGACGAGTGGAAGCAGAAATTCGAGCGGAGAGCCCGGCGTCACGACTGGCCCTACGGCTCGGGTGTCTGGGGCAAAAAGGAGTGGGTTCTGCCCGGCGTGGCCGACGAGAATGTCGTGTCGATGTACGAGGGGAATACCAACCTTTTCTGGGCGGAGCGCTATGGCCGAGAACTCGGGTTGGACAATCTCTGGATCAAGCTCTGCGGTAACTCACATACCGGCAGCTTCAAGGATCTCGGTATGACTGTCCTGGTCTCCCAGGTCAAGGAGATGATCTCCCGGGGCGTGGATATCCCCGCCGTGGCGTGTGCCTCTACCGGCGACACCTCGGCGGCCTTGGCGGCCTACGCGGCGGCGGCTTCGATTCCCGCGGTGGTCTTTCTTCCTCGCGGCAAGATTTCCCTGGCCCAGCTGATCCAGCCCGTGGCGAACGGTGCGATCGTGTTTGCCCTGGATACGGATTTTGACGGCTGCATGGAGATCGTTCGCGAGGTTTCCGAGCGCGATGGTGTCTACCTCGCCAACTCGATGAATAGCTTGCGTATTGAGGGGCAGAAGACCGTCGGGATCGAGATTATCGAACAATTCGACTGGCAGGTGCCGGATTGGATCATCATCCCCGGCGGCAACCTGGGCAATGTCTCGGCGCTTGCGAAGGGGCTGGATCTGCTCCTCGAATTGGGCATTGTCGATCGGAAGCCGCGTATCTGCGTGGGGCAGGCCGAGGCGGCGAACCCTCTCTATCTCGCTTACCAGAAGGATTTCGAGGTCTTCGAACCGATTGCGGCGCGTCAGACCGTGGCTTCGGCGATCCAGATCGGGAATCCCGTCTCCAGGGATAAGGCCATCGATGCGTTGCGCCGCTACGACGGAGTGGTGGAACAGGCGACTGAAGCTGAGATCATGGAGGCCTGCGCGGCGGCGGATCGCACGGGACTCTTCAATTGCCCTCATACTGGCGTGGCCCTCGCGGCGATGCAGAAACTTCTTGGCCGCGGGCTGATCAAGAAGAGCGACCGGGTCGTCGTGGTCTCCACGGCGCACGGGCTCAAGTTCACGGATTTTAAACAGAATTATCACGAGATGAGCTTGGAGAATTTTGCGCCGAGCCATGCGAATCCGCCCATCGAGTTGGACGCTCGATACGACAAGGTACGAGATCGAATGCTCCAGGAGATTGATCTCCGGTTCCGGGGTTGAGCGATTGAGGCTTGCTCTTGTCTCGCTATTGGTAGCGGTCGCGACGCTTGCCCAGGCCGCCGACGATTGGCAGCAGACACTCGACGAGGCTGTGCCCGGCGTGGTGGTCCTGCGTATCAACTCGCCGCGCTCCTTCGATGGCCAGACCTCGGGCTACGCGACGGCTACCGGGTTCATCGTCGACGCCGCAGAGGGCCTCATCCTGACCAATCGCCACGTGGTGACGACGGGCCCGGTCGTTGCCGAAGCGGTGCTCCTCGACAACGAGGAAGTTCCGGTTCAGGCGATCTATCGCGATCCCGTCCACGATTTCGGATTCTTCCGCTTCGATCCGAAGGATGCCGAGTTTATGGAAATCCGGGAATTGGAACTCGCTCCCGAGCTTGCCCGGGTGGGTAGGGAAATTCGGGTGGTGGGGAACGATGCCGGCGACAAGCTCGCGATTCTTCCCGGGACGATTGCCCGCCTCGACCGAGAAGCCCCGGATTACGGCCCGGATTCGTGGAACGATTTCAATACTTTCTATATCCAGGCGGCCTCGGGCACATCCGGGGGCTCCTCCGGCTCGCCGGTGATCGATGTCGACGGCAAGGTGGTGGCCATGAATGCCGCCGGGAAGCGAACCGCGGCTTCGAGCTATTTTCTACCCCTGGATCGCGTGAAGAGAGCCCTCGAGCTTCTCCGGCAGGGCGAACCCGTCCCCCGAGGCACTCTGCAGACCGTTTTTACCTACCAACCCTACGACGAGGCGCGGCGCCTGGGCGTTCGGCGTGAGACCGAATCCGCTGCGCGGACCGCCTTCGAAGATGGGACGGGCATGGTGGTGGTGAGTGAGGTGGTGCCCGGAGGTCCCGCTGCCGGGATTCTGGAGCCCGGGGACGTCGTGGTTCGAATCAACGGCGACCAGGTGGGAGACTTCCTGGGGCTGGAGACGGTTTTCGATGATTCGGTGGGTTCCAGCGTAAGCCTGGAAGTCGAGCGGGGTGGTGAGCCCTTGTCCCTGAAGTTGGAGGTGGTGGACCTTCATGCGTTGATCCCATCGAGTTACCTCGAGGTTGGGGGAGGCGTCGTCAATCCAGTTTCGTATCACATGGCGCGGAACTACGCGGTTCCTGCCGAGGGCGTCTACCTGGCGTCGCCGGGTTTCATGTTTTCGAGGGCCGGTGTTCCGCCCGGAGCGGTCATCACCGAGGTCAATGGTGTGGCGATTCCGGATCTCGGTGGTTTTGAGGCCGAGATGGCGCGTCACGCCCAAGGTGATCGAGTGCCCATTCGCTTTCACATGCCACGGAACCCGCGGATGCCCAGGGTGGCGGTGGTCCAGGCGAGTCGGGACTGGTTCTCGATGCAGCACTGCACCCGGGACGATGCGACGGGTCGCTGGCCCTGTGTCCTGTCCGAAGCCCCTCCGCCGCCCTCGCCACTCGAGCCGGCGACCACGCGAGTCGAGGTGGATGGCCCGAGGCCGGTCAGGAATTTGGCGCCTTCAC
Organism: Myxococcota bacterium; assembly: GCA_029243605.1. Taxonomy (GTDB): domain Bacteria; phylum Myxococcota_A; class UBA9160; order UBA9160; family UBA4427; genus JAZXM01. The sequence goes on along the minus strand of JAQWRT010000069.1, from coordinate 44,535 downwards.
TGGTCCTGGTGACCAACAGTATCCCCTACCTGATTGACGGGGTGCACCACGATCGTTTTGTGGGCACGGGTCTTGTTGTGGATGCCGAAAAAGGTCTTGTGGTGGTCGATCGGGAAACCGTGCCGGTGGCACTGGGTCTGCTCGCCTTGACCTTTGGCGGGTCGGTTGAGGTGCCCGGAGAGGTTTTTTACCTCCACCCCGAACACAATTTTGCTGTGATTCGCTACGACCCAGCGTTGATCGGGGATACCCCGGTGGAGAGCGCTCGGCTCAGGGAAAGCGGGATGGCCGTCGGCGATGAGGTCTGGTTGGTGGGGATTTCTGGGGAGCAGCGGATCGTTTCGCGAGAGACCCGAGTGGCCCGGCGAGAACCCGTGAGCCTGCCGCTTCCCTTTCCTCCGCGTTTTCGCGACCGCAATGTCGAACTGGTGATGCTCGAGGACTCGACGCCGACGGTGGGAGGCGTTCTCGCCGATGGCAGGGGCCGGGTGCAGGCACTTTGGGCCGCGTACTCTCTTGGGGAAGGGCCCTCGGCCAACCAGTTCTTCGCGGGGATTCCCGTGGCTCCGATCAAGGAAGTTGTGGAAAAGCTGCGCCGGGGGGAAGAGGTTCACTGGCGATCGCTGGGGGTTGAGTTGAAGCCGCTGACCTTGGCCGACGCTCGTGCCCGGGGCCTGTCCGAGGCGTCGGCGCGAAAACTCGAGGAGCATGACCCAGAGGAGAGGCGGGTGCTCACCGTCGTGCGCGTGAGTGCCGACAGTCCTTCGGCGGTCTTGCTCCGTGCGGGGGACCTGCTGCTCTCGGTCGACGGTCAGCCGGTGACGCGTTTTCGGGAGGTGGAGCTTGCGGCCAGGGCCGACGAGGTTCTGGTGAAAGTCCTGCGCAAGGGGCGGGAGTTGAGTCTCATGGTTCCCACTCAGGCGCTTTCGGGTACGGGGACCGACCGCGGCCTCCTCTGGGCGGGGGCTCTGCTCCAAGAGCCTCCAGCGGCCTTGGCCAGGGACTTTTCGTTGCCTGGGGAGGGCGTGTATGTGTCTCGCTATTGGTATGGCTCGCCCGCCAACCGGTATGGCCTGACGGCGACGAGTCGGATCGTTGAGGTCAACGGAAAACCGACGCCGGATCTCGATGCATTCCTCGCGGCTGTGGCAGAGACCGATGACCGGGGTTCGGTACGGCTCAAAATCCTCGACCTCGAGGGTCGTGTTCGTGTGAAGACCCTCAAGCTCGATCTCGAGTACTGGCCGACCTGGGAATTGGTGCGAGGCGAGGGCGGTTGGGAACGTCGGCGGATCGCCGACGGGGACGTCGAAGCCGCCGGATCCTCTTAAAAGCCCATCCGTTCAGAGCAGCCTGTTGAGCAGTAGGGTCGCGATGCCAAGGAACGAGAAGAATCCCAAGGCATCGGTGCAGAACGTCACGAGAACCCCGGCCCCGAGTGCTGGGTCCTGATCGAGGCTCTTGAGCATAAGGGGGACGGCTGCCCCAAGGAGACTCGCGACGGTCATGGTGATCATCATCGCCAACAAGAGCACCAAGCCGAGCACCGGATTCCCCTGCCAGAGGTACGCGATAAAGCCTGCGAGGACCCCCGCTACGCTGCCGATGACCAAGCCAACCCATAATTCTTTTCCCACGGCGCGCAGGCCGCTCGAGAATTCGATTTCGCCCAACGCGATCGAGCGAGTAATGACGGTCAGGGTTTGAATGCCTCCATTCCCACCCACACCAGCGACTACGGGTAGGAAGATTGCAAGGCTGACAAGTTGGTCCAGGGTCGATTCGAAGAGGCCGACGACGAAGGCTGCGGTAAACGCCGTACAGAGGTTGACCAGCATCCAGGGCAGGCGTCGGCTGATCGATACGCGAGCTGCAGTAAAGACGCGATCGGCTTCGGAGAGACCGACGAGGTGGTAGATGTCCTCCGTCGCTTCTTCGTTAATGACATCAATGACATCGTCCACAGTTATGATGCCAACCATCCTATCATCTGGATCCGTCACCGGGAGTGCGAGTAAGTCGTAGCGAGCGACGAGTTGTGCTGCCTGCTCCTGATCGGCTTCGGATGAGATGCTGATGGGGTCGGGAAGCATAAGTTTGGATACTGGAGTCTGGGGTGGAGTGGAAACAAGCTTGCGAATCGGAACCTCGCCGAGGAGCCGTCGCGTCTCATCGACGACGTAGAGGTGGAGTGCATCTTCATTCGACTCGCTCTCAATGCGAATCTCGTCGATCGCTTCCTGTGCGCTCATCTCTTCGCGGAGAGCGATGAAATGGGTAGTCATGGTTCGTCCAGCACTCTCTGCCGGGTAGAGTTCGGCATGCATCAACTCTCGCCGCTGGCGGGCAGGGAGCCTCTCCTTGATGATCTCCTGCCGCTCTGCCGGGAGTTGCTCGGTGATAGAGAGCATGTCGTCGACTTCTAGTCGCGCCAGGACGTCGGCCAGACGCTGGTCCGGAACCGCGCCCAGGATCTCGGGCATCAACTCCGGGGGGAGGTCTGCAAGCATCGCCGCCGCTCGGTGCCGGACGAAGAGGCGGTCGACGAGTCGTTCGATCTCGTCGGCCGAAAGGTCGCTGAGAAGAGGGGCAAGAGTCGAGGGGTGAATTTCGGCCAAGCGCTCTTCTGCTTGGAAGTCGTCCTCGGAGGCCAGGAGGCGCCGCAAGAACTCGATCGTGATGTCTTGTTCCGACATGGGAACTCGCAATCCTTTTTCAGGTCTCGGTGGGGATGGCCGCGGGAGCAATGGAAGAGCGAGGAACTTTTGGAAGGTGCAAGGGCCCCGAGAAATCGGGGAGGAGTGTTTTCGATTGTGCGGCAGCGCCGATGCTTCTATTCAGATGGGCTTGGTTCTTCGAATCATTCTCACTTTTGCGAAAACGAAATCCACCGCGTGGGTTCGGACAGCGCACCTCGAAAGCTCCGGCGAAGTCCGCTTGATACGCGAGCCTGGAGTGACGGGCCTCGCTCTCTTTTGCCGGCCGTAAGTCGCAGGGGTCTCGTGCCCCGTCCGGTTTATTCGGGCGCAAGAGTAGCGAACTTTGATAATTCACCCGGAATTGCGGTGATACCTGGGTGGTTGTTGGGTCTTTCCCCGATGCGAACGACTGGGAGAAGGAGGAAGATTGGTCTTGCTGGTTGGTTATCTCAGTGGGAGCGTTCGAACGAAAGTCGATGGACTGTTGAAGACGAAAAAGTAGGGCTGGGAGAACAGTGATGACGATGAAGGAACTGATTGAAGGAATTGTGCACGCGTTGGTCGATGAGCCTGGAGAGGTGCAGCTCAAGGAGGTCGTGGGTGACCACGCCCACCTGCTGGAGTTACGAGTTGCTCCCGGGGATCTTGGCAAGGTCATCGGGAAGGGCGGTGCCCACGCCTCGGCGATTCGCACGCTTATGACCGCTGCGAGTGGCAAAGAGAAGAAGCGCTACATCCTTGAGATCATCGAGGACTGAAATCGCTGCCGCGGCCGATTCGGCCGCGGTTGGGAAGTCGGTGTGCCGCGAGTGGAGAGCGACGCTCAAGCCCCGGACAGGGCCGCCTTGAGGTTTGCGGAGCCTTGAAGCGCGGGGTGGGTCGCAGAAATAGGCCCGCATAGCAGTCGGCGTAGCGACGATTCCCGAGCGAATGCGTTCGGGAATGGACGTCGTTGCCCCGCGGGATCTTTGCGACCTTGACTTGCCGCGGCAGAGTCAGTAAATCTTGGCCGTCGAACGACGCGGCAAAGGAGAGACGCACCGAGTTTCTCCGAGATCTTTGCGACCAGGATCAGGTCGGGTCTCTCGCGGGCAGTTGGAGTAACGTTCGGTTCTCGCCGTTCTCTCGTTTTTTTTTGGGGTGTTTTTCGCGTAACTCAGCAAAAAACACCGTGTGACGACGGATATAACGAAATATCAAGATCAAAGAGGTGAAAACGTGGGTAGTGTAATCAAGAAGCGACGAAAGAAGATGCGCAAACACAAGCAACGGAAGCTTTTGAAGCGCCAGAGGCACAAGAAATAGCTCTGTCGCGCGCCTTGGAATGACAATTAAGCGCCGATCCTTAACGGGATCGGCGCTTTTTTTTGTTTCGAACGGATTGTTCAAGTGTCGTATCGCTTCTCGAATCGGGAACTCTTGGTCATACAGAACGGCTCGATGACGCGCCTTTTCGACGATTGAATTTTGACTTTTCTTCGCTTCAACTGCAGTTCAGTGAGCCAGGTCTTTGTTTTTTTTGGCCTAATTACTTGACTAGGTCGAAAATGTTGCTCTAGGATCAACCGCAACAAACGCTCTACGACCTTGGATTGGGATCAAAAGGAGTTAAAGCACCTTTTCCTCTCGCCCGATGATGACCGGTGAAGATCAGTGGCAAGTCCATGAGTCTTCACCGTGTGTTGACGAAAGAAGAGTCGACAACCGAGCAAATCGCTCGGGCCAGCATCGAATCCACGGCGCGTAAGCGTTGACAATAAGGGGGGTGACCCAAATGGCAGCTCGAAAGAAAGCCACGAAGAAGAAGGCGGCCAAGCGTAAGGCCACCAAGAAGAAGGCCACCAAGAAGAAGGCCACGAAGAAGAAGGCGACCAAGAAGAAGGCCGCCAAGAAGAAGGCCACGAAGAAGAAGGCCGCCAAGAAGAAGGCGACCAAGAAGAAGGCGACCAAGAAGAAGGCCGCCAAGAAGAAGAAGAAGGCCGCCAAGAAGAAGGCGACCAAGAAAAAGGCCGCCAAGAAGAAGGCGACCAAGAAGAAGGCGACCAAGAAAAAGGCGGCCAAGAAAAAGAAGAAGGCTGCTCGCAGGAAGAAGAGGTAGCTCTTGCTACCTTGATTCCGCCGGGGAAGCTTCCCTGGCTGGATAGCCAGAGGACCCCGGCTGACGGCGTGTCAGCCGGGGTTTCTTTGTTTGCGGGTTTGGCCTATGGTGCCGCCCTTCCCGGGCCATCTCCCGGAAATCCAGATCATCTCCCAGGGGGCTCTCATGGCGCGTATTACCATCGAAGATTGCATGCACGCGGTTCCCAACCGCTTTCATCTGGTCCAAATGGCCGCGACCCGAGCCAAGCAGCTCAAGCGCGGGGCCACGTCCCTGGTTCAGGCCTTGGACAATAAGGCGGTGGTGATTGCCCTGCGGGAAATCGCGGCGTCTCAGGTCAAGCCTGGGGAGCGTGTGATCGATCCCCTGGACGAGGGCATGATAGTTTCGAGCCTGGCCGATGAGGCCGTTGTCGAAGCCGAGCCCGTCTTGGCCCCCGAGGATGCCGATGCGGCCTCCTCGGAAACCAGCTGACGCGACCCGGCGAGGAGCGCTCCTCGGGCCATGCCCCTAGGCCGCACGGCTTTGGGTTTCGCGCGCTCCCGATGGCCGAGCCAGGGCAGGGCGGCCTCTCTCGGTGTTGGCGCCGTGGGCGGAACCCGTAAGGTCGATTTGAGCGGGGCGTCCGTCCGCCTGGATCCGGCTCGGTGGCTCTTCGCCTCTGGGCTAGAGTCCGGAGGTGCACGGGTGGGTGCACGTGAGAGGAGCTGGCAGGGATCATGAGGCTGACGCGGAGCTGGGGAGCGCGATGTGCACGGCCACTGGGGGTCGCTCGACCCGTGGTCTTTGGCTTGGCCTGGTTCGTGGGGCTTTGCCTCTGGGGCCCGGTTCCGGCCCGGAGTGCTGACACCGTCCAGGATTTCAGTATCACCGGGGAGACCGTCGAGGAGCCGTCCCGTGGGGAGGCGCCTGCTGAGGCCGTGCCCGGACTTGGGCTGGACAGCCTGCTGAAACTGCCCTCGAGCTGGAGCGGTGAAGAGGAGAGGCGTCAGGGGATGACTTCGAGCCAGTGGAGAGCCCGCTTCGCCGAACTCGCAAACGAACGTGAGGAGACCGAGGCGAGCCTGGCGGAGGCGCGTGGTGAGCTCGATGGCATGTCGTCCGACGGGGGCGGGCAATGGAAGATGGGGGCTCCCGGGAGCAACAACACCGAAGTTTCTCCCATGAGCTTCAAGCACCGGGAGCAGATACGCGACGGGAAGGAAAAACTCCAGCAACTCCGTCTCCGCCAGCGAGATCTGAGTATCGAGGCCGACATCGCCGGGGTTCCCGAGTCTTGGCGCAGGCCGGAGGCTTCGCGCTAAGGCCCAGGGCTCGCCGGGAGTGGACGCAACATTGCGTTGCTCCCCCCCAGCTTGCAGGGGGGGGCGCTACCGCTAAAATGGCGCCGCCCCGAACCAATCGGTCCATCGGCTCCCTGAGAGCCGGGAGGCGACCGCGACACGCATTCCGCAAGAGGTCATGCGGCAAGAGGAGCGCTAGAGATGCCCGTCAGTAAAGAAAAGGAACTGACCCCTGAAGAGCAGGAGAAGGGACCGAAGCCCAACGGAGACTTGGGTTCCTGGCTCTACGTATTGGGTGGCATCCCGTGCATGATCCTCTTCTTCCTGCTCTTTTTCGGCGTAATCGGGACCTGCGATTCGGCCAATATCATGGTTCCGGGCTGAGTTGCCGCCTCGGTTCCACTTGAACGCCGATCGATAAGTCAGGTCTTACCCTAGCTAACACGCCTTCATTCCTCCGAGAGTGCCGAGGAAAGAACGCTGACTCGCGGCCGGGCTCTGCTTTTGGCTTAACCCCATCCGGGGGTAAGCCGATACACCCGGTATGGCCTCCCCGGCGGATAAAAAACTTTCGCGTGTCGCATCGCTTGCACTGGCGTGCTTGCTCGGCGTTGGATGCGCGGCCGCACCGATGAAGTCGAATCGCTATGCGTATTTCACCGCCCCCTCTGCCGATGATCTTTGGAGCCCCAAGATTTCGGGCTGGCAGCGACGCGAGCGAGCCGAGGGATTCGCCTTGGAGGTTGCGACTCCCCCGGTCTCTGAAGCGGCTCCCGCTGAAGTGGCCCCGACCGCATTGCTTCCCCTGGATGTGGCTGAGTCGGTTGCGCCGACGGCGTTGCCCCAGGCCTCGGGGCCCGAGTCTGAGGCCCCTGTCGCCGCGAATGGGTCCCCGGATGGAAAAGAGGATTTGCGCGCGAAGTACAGCGCGTTCCGAGTCTCTCAGAAGCGCGCCATGGCGCGCTCGGTGGCGGCCTGGACCCAATCCCAGGCCCTCGAACACTACGTGGAGGATGGTCCTCTCGATCATTGGGCCACCTTGGAAGAGACCCTGCGAAACAACGGGGACGATTGCGATGGGCTCGAACTGCTGACCTTTCACGCTCTGCGCGACCTTGGTTTCGAAACCGATGAGGTTTTTCGCGCCATCGTCTATCGCTCGTCCGACGGTCAGCACCATATGGTTACCCTGTGGTTTGAGAATCCCGAGGATCCTTGGGTAATCGATCCGACGGGAGCGATGACTCTGGGGATGCCCCGAATGTCCGAGCTCCCCGGATGGATCCCCGTAAAACTCTTCAGTGACACCCAGGAGTACACGGTGAGCGAGGGTGCACCATCAGCGCCCCTTACCGTGATTGCGGACAGTCGCTAGAACATCACGCTCGCTCCCATCGGGCTTTTCCGTGGGGAGCATGATACCCTGAGAACGACCCCCCGGTTCGTTCGTTCCCGAGCGGCCTACCAAAGCGGTTGGTGGTGCACGAGCGCGGTACGAAATAGCTGTACCAAATCGTGGTGCGGACTTTGGGGGCCGCCTGCATGATGAGCTCGACTTGTATTCGCCGGTGGGGTGGCCAGGGTGTCGACGTGGCACTGCATGCCATGGGCTTCCTCTCCGTCACTTTGCTTTCGCTCGGGCTCGTACTCCCTTCGCTGGCGGCCGGGCAGGGCGGAGCGGGTTTTGACACGGTGGTTATCGATGCCGGACACGGCGGGCGCGACCACGGGGCGCGAAGCCGGTACGGCTTGGCGGAAAAAGAAGTGGTGCTCGATGTGAGCCAGCGCCTTGCCGCCCGACTCCGGAAGGGCGGACTCAAAGTTCACCTGACCCGGGACGGGGATCGTTATGTACCCCTGGTGAGGCGGACCTCGCTCGCCAACGCCACCACCGCGGACCTCTTTATCTCGGTGCACGCGAACTCGGCCCAGACCTCCCGCCCAAGCGGCGTCGAAACCTATTTCGTCTCCCTGGATGCCAGCGATGCCCAGGCCGGGCGGCTGGCTCTGCGCGAGAACGACGCCTTTGAGGGGCCCTTACCCGGTCCAGCCAGCCAGGATCCTCTGGCGGCTTTGCTGGGGGATATGGTGGTGACCGAGCATCTGCACGAGTCCAGCGAATTTGCCAAGCTCGTCCAGCAGGAGTTGGCGCGTCTGGGTGGGGGCGACGCCCGGGGGGTGAAACAAGCCCCCTTTGTCGTCCTGATGGGCGTCGAGATGCCGGCGGTGTTGGTGGAGATCGGATTTCTAAGCAACGCTCGCGACGAGGGTGAATTGCGCAGTCCGGCGCACCGGGAGGCGATTGCCCTCTCGGTGAGCAGGGCGGTGGAGGCCTTCGGGAAGCGGTACGATGCGCGCCGGGGAATTCGAAAGGGCGCTGGTGGCCGACAGGCCGCCCGCTGAATTCCTGGAAGATGAATGCCCGACGACACGGGCGATGAGAGGGTGGACTGGAAGTATGCGTAGAGATGGACGAGCCGCGGACGAACTTCGTCCGCTCGAATTGATCGTGGACTTCACGGACAACCCCCTGGCATCGGTTCTTTGCTCCCTCGGTCGGACCCGGGTTCTCTGCACCGTCTCCGAGGAGTTGAGTGTGCCGCGTTGGCTTCGCGGGCGAGGGGAGGGCTGGGTGACCGCCGAGTATTCGATGCTCCCCGCGGCGACCGACACTCGCAATACGCGCGAGGTCTCCCGGGGTAAGGCATCGGGCCGAACCATGGAGATCCAGCGACTGATCGGCCGAAGCTTGCGGGCGGTGGTGGATATGCGGGCGCTCGGTGAGCGGTCCTTGTGGGTGGACTGCGATGTGCTCCAGGCGGACGGCGGGACGCGAACCGCCTCGATCACCGGGGCCTACGCCGCCCTGGCACTGGCCTGCGGCCGGATCCAAGCGAGAGGCGATCTTGAACGCAATCCCCTGCGCGACAGTGTGGCGGCGATTTCGGTGGGCATCATCGATGGCGAGGTTCGGCTTGACCTTCCCTATGAAGAGGATGCCCGGGCGGAAGTCGACATGAATGTCGTGGCCACGGGCCGTGGGCGCTTCGTCGAAGTCCAGGGGACGGGCGAGGACGGAACGTTCTCGCGAGAGCAACTCTCGGAACTCACCAACATGGCTCTCGACGGCATCCATTCCCTGAGCCTGCTTCAGGAGAAGGCCCTGGCATCGGCGGGAATGGCCCCGAAGGCCCCCGACTCGACGACGGAGTCCTAGTGGGCAGAGGGCGGGTTTTCGCGGCGACCTCGAACCCGGGCAAGTTTGAGGAATTCCGTTCGCTCTTGGCGGGGCTCTCTGTGGAGGTTCTCTCGTTGGCGGATCAGCCGCCGGTGGTCTTCCCCGAAGAGGGAACCGAGTACGAGGCCAACGCCGTGGCCAAGGCCCGAGCGGTGGCCGAGGCGCTGGGGGAGTGGGCCCTGGCCGATGATTCGGGACTCGAGGTCGACGCTCTGGGCGGGGCTCCGGGCCCGCTGTCGGCGCGCTATGGCGGCCCTGGCCTCGATGACTCCGGCCGAGTGGTCCGGCTGCTGGGGGCGTTGGAGGACTTCCCCCAGGCACAAGCGCGCGGGGCACGCTTTGTCTGTGTCGTGGCTTTGGTTGGGCCCGGGGGAGAGCAGGCGATTGCCCGGGGTGAGTGTGCGGGGCGAATTCTGGCAAGCGTTCGGGGAGACGAGGGCTTCGGGTACGACCCGGTCTTTCAGCCCCAGGGCTTCGAGGGCAGCATGGCCGAACTCGGCCCCGAGGTGAAGGACCAAATCTCCCACCGTGCCCGGGCGTTCGCCGAGTTGGCGCCGGCCTTGGCCGAGATCCCCGTCGCCTCGGACTAGGCGCTCAAGCGCCGGGGGCTGCTAGTTTTCGTCGCCCATGGAAAAGCCCACCGCCGAAAGCGCCGACCGCTCGCTTTGCCTGGTTCGCCACGGACAGACCGACTGGAATGCCGAGGGTCGCTGGCAGGGCCACGCCGACCCGCCGCTCTCGCGCCTGGGCCGGGCTCAGGCCGAAGCCCTGGCCCTGGCCCTGGAAGCCGATCTGGACGGCGCTCGGGTTGGCCTGCTGGCGTGCAGCGATCTCGGGCGAACCCGGCAGACCGCCGCCCCCCTCGAGACGAAGTTGGGGCTGGTTGCGACTCTGGATCCGGGGCTCCGAGAACTGGATATCGGCGAGTGGTCCGGGCTCCAGCGCGAGGCCATCGCGGCGCGAGATCCCGAATTACTGGAACGCTTTGAAGCGGGTGATCCCGATGCTCGGCCGCCGGGAGGGGAGAGCCGGCGCGAGATTCGTCGGCGAGTGCGCCTGAGCGTGGGAAGGCTTGTGGATCGTGCGCCTCCGGGACGGATCGTGCTGGTGAGCCACCTCGGCGTGATCCGAGCCCTGCTCCCGGGCGCGGAACCCGCCAACGCGGATTTCATCTGGCTTTCGCCGACGGATGCTCTGACCCGTCGAATGCTCGACGCGCATCCCGACTCGGGCTCCGAGGGACCGCTCTAAGCCGCCGGGCTCACGGGGCGGGCGGCGCTTTCAGAAGGGAGCGTCGGCCTCGACGGCGGGTGTCTGGCCGCGCCCAGCAACGAGCATCCCCAGGCCCTCGAGCATGATCCAAAAAACGAGAACCAGGATCAGCAAACCCGAGATGGCGAGAAGCCAAAGTTCGCTGAAATTCGCGAAATAATTGATGAGGTTGCCCGTCATCGCCCAGACCGTGACAGAACTGACGGCCAGCATGGGGATCACGGTATAGATCACGGGTCGGCCCCGGCTCTGGAGCCAGAGCGAGACGATGAGGAGAGTCACCGCGGCCACGAGTTGGTTGGTGGTGCCGAAGAGAGGCCAAAGGGCCAATCCGCCGGTACCGCCTCCCTGGGTCACCGCCAGCAGGAGCGCCGCCGCGATTCCCAGGGCGCTGGCGGCGAAGCGGTTGGTTAGGCTCTTGAGTCCGTAGGTGCCGGCGAGTTCGGCGATCACGAGTCGCTGGATGCGTGCCCCGGTGTCCAGGGAAGTCGCCGCGAAGGCGATGACGATCACGGCCATCAGGGTCTTGGCGGTATTGACCGGGATCCCGAGGCTGCCCACGAACATCGCGCCCCCGGAGACGAAGGCATCCAATTTGGCAGCTAGGCCGTTGGCCGCACCCCAACTCGAGTAGTGGTGCCACCACTCCTCGCTGGTCGCGAAGCCCGCGGTGGCCGCCAGGACCGCAAGCAGGCCGAGCATGCCCTCGGCGAGCATGCCGCCGTAGCCGATCGGGCGGGCATCGGGCATTCGGGCGAGTTGCTTGGAGGTCGTCCCCGATGAAACCAGGCCGTGAAAGCCCGAGATGGCACCGCACGCGATGGTGACGAAGAGGAAGGGGAAGAGGGGAGGGGCGCCTTCCGGTGAGGGGTTGATCGCCGGGGCGACCACCGCGGGCTGGAGGACGAAAAGCCCGGCGAGGAGCAGCACCAGGGCGGTCACGAGCTGGTGGGAGTTGAGGTAGTCCCGGGGCTGGAGGAGCAGCCAGACTGGAAGGACAGACGCCACGAAGGAGTAGCCGAGCAGGATCCAGACCCAGGTGAGCACGGGGACCTCGCCGATGGCGGGATAGTTCTGGGCGAAGGTCTCGCCGTAGAAGATCGCCGCCAAGAGGATCGCATAGCCCACCAGCGAGGGGCCGAGGAGTGGGATACCCCGGCGGTAGATCAGCCAGCCGAGGGTCATGGCCACCACGATCTGAACATTGATGGGGAAGATCGAGCTGGGGGTCGAGACGAAAAGGGTGGCGATGATGTAGGCGAAGACCGCGAGAACGACCCAGATGAGCAGGGTGATCACCAGGAGGAAGAGGGTTCGCACCCGGGGGCTGATCACGTGGCCGGCGATCTCTCCCATGGATTGACCCCGGTGGCGAGCGCTGATGACCAGGGCCGCGAAGTCGTGGGTGGCGCCCATGAAGACCGTGCCCAGGCAGACCCAGATCAGGGCCGGGAGCCATCCCCAGATCACCGCGATGGCGGGCCCGACGATGGGGGCGGCTCCGGCGATGGAGGCGAAATGGTGTCCCCAGAGAACGCTCTTGCGGGTGGGGACGAAATCGATTCCGTCCTCGAATTCCTCGGACGGGACGGGCTCGTCCTCGGCCAGGGCAAAGATTCGTCGCGCCAGGAATTTCGAGTAGAGCGCGTAGGCGAGGCTAAAGGCGACGAAGACGATTCCGGCGAGGACGGCAGCATTCATGCCGGGAAACCTACCCCAAGGACGCCTCCTCGCGCGATGGCCGGGCGCGATGGCCGGGCGCGCTGGCTCAGGTCTGGTTCGGCCCGACCCGGGCGCCCGCCCCTGGCCGGCGGGCCCAGGCCAGCAACCCGACCACCACACCGCCGGCGCCGAGCATGTCCAGGCCGACCCCGATGGGCGAGCCCGTACGGACGCTCGAAAAGGTCTGGCGAATTTCGTCGGCACCCGCGAGGAGCGCCGCGGTGGCCAGGGTGAGGCCCGCCCGGCGGAGGGGAGCCCAGTGGGGAAAGCTTAAGCCGAAGGCCCGCCAGGCGAGCCCGGCTTCAAGGGCATAGACCGCCGGGTGGGCACCCAGGCGGGTCCAACTCAGCCATTGGGCGCGCTGCTCGGGCCCCAGATGCGGGAGTAGCCATTCGTAGAGGGGGCCGAGGATCCGGCTGGTCTCGCTGTGTCGGAAATCGTCCCCACCGAGGAACCAGATCGCCGCGGTCCAGGCCATCAGGATGAGCCAGGCGCGTCTTCTGGACCCGAGGCGGATACTGGGCATGGTTTCGCTCTCGTCTCCGGGGGTGGGTGCTGATTTTGTCGCTCGCCGACTCCGTGCGCGATCGGTGGCAGGTCGACTAGGCTAGCAGGCGAGAATCTACCCCGATGAAGCCCGCCCGCTCCCCACTTCGGCCCCTCGAGATTGGCCTGGTCTCCGAGACCTTCGATACCTACCCCTCACCTGAGGGTGGGCCCGCCGATGCTCACGTCGAGTACGAACCCCTGGCCACCGTCGAACTGCTCGAGGATGCCATCGGTGGTCTGGGGCATCGCAGCCGGCGGTTGGGGGCACCCCGCGATGTCCTCGCGTCGTCGTCCGCCGGGAGCCTGGCCGGCGTGGATGTGGTCTGGAATATTGCCGAGGGCTACGGGTCCCGGAACCGCGAAGCCTGGGCGCCCGCGCTCCTCGAGATGGCGGGCATTCCCTGCCTCGGGTCCGACGGGCTCTCGCTCTCCCTGAGCTTGGACAAGGCCTGGGCCAATCGCTGGGCGGCGGCCGGGGGAGTGTCCGTGGCCCCCCAAGTCGTCATGGCGTCGGGCCGGGAGGCGGAAGCGTCCCCGCTCCCGGGCCCCTTTCCCCTCTTCGTCAAGCCCTGTTGGGAGGGAACGTCCAAGGGGATCCGCCGCAGTTCCCGGGTCGAGGATCGCCGGGCCCTGGCGGAAGAGGTGGCCCGGGTGGTCGCCGACTATGGACAGCCAGCCCTAGTCGAGCGCTTCCTGCCCGGGGCCGAATACACCGTCACCGTGGTGGGCCACGCCCCGGCTCGGGCGCTGCCGGTTCTTCAGCGTGCCCTGGAAGCGGCCTCGGGGATCGGCCTCCACGCCCTCGAGGGGGTGGGCAATCCCCAGCCCGAGGGGGGCTACGGGCACCGCCTGCCCGGCGACCTCGATGGAGAACTCGAGGCCCGGCTTCAGTCCCTCGCTTTGAAGGCCTTCTCGCTCTTCGGTTGTCTGGATTTTGCTCGGGTCGATTTTCGCCTGGATGAGACCGGGGCGCCGATTTTTCTGGAGATCAATCCCCTGCCCACCTTCGCAGGGGACGGGAGCTTCGGCATACTCGCCGAATTGGAAGGGCGCCCGGTGGCCGATTTGCTGGCGGACGTTCTCGCGGAGGCCCTGGAACGCTTGGGTCTGGCTGGGCGGGTGGGGTCCAGCTCGGGCGCTTGAGTCCCGGCATTCACAACCTGAGGAAGGGCCACCGAGAAGTCATGGAAGCCTCGTCGTCATCCGTCGTTTTTCCCGCTCCCGCCCCGATTCCGGCCGGGGTGGATCCCGCCGATTGGGAGAGCTTCGCGTGGCAGATGCAGAACCGCGTTCGCGACCTGCCCGGTCTCGAGCGCTGGATCGAGCCGACTCCGGACGAGGCCCGGGCGGTGGGCGATCTGGCCCGGCGCTTCCGCTTCGTCATCACCCCGTATTACGCGTCGTTGATGGACCCGCTCGATCCCGATTGCCCGATTCGTCGCCAGGTCGTGCCGAGTCCGCTCGAGGGCGAGGACGATGCCGGCTTGGCCGACCCCCTCGACGAGGTGCTCCACTCCCCGGTTAAAAACGTGATTCGGGTCTATCCCGATCGCATCGCCTTCTGCGTCAACAACGAGTGCGCGCTCTATTGCCGTTTTTGTCTGCGCAAGCGGATGGTGGGGGAGACGGGTTGGTCGATGCAAAAGCGCGAACTCGAGGTCGCCCTCGATTGGATCGCGGAGACCCCCGAAATTCGCGACGTCCTGCTCACGGGGGGAGACCCGCTGATCTTCTCGGACGATCGCCTGGACTGGCTCCTGGGCCGCCTGCGCGCGATTCCCCACGTGGAGTTGATCCGCCTGGGGACGCGTTTGCCCGTCACGCTTCCCCACCGGGTCACCGATGCTCTTTGTCGCATGCTCGAGCGCCATCATCCGATCTGGGTGAATACCCATTTCAATCATCCCAAAGAGATCACCGAGCCGGCGGCCGAGGCCTGTCTGCGCTTGGTCGCCGCAGGGATTCCCGTGGGCAACCAGAGCGTTCTCATGCGGGGCATCAACGATGACCCGGCGACGATGAAGACCCTGTGCGAACAACTCGTGCGTATCCGGGTGCGGCCCTATTACTGTTACCAGGCCCAATTGCTCGAGGGCACTGGGCATTTCAGGGTGCCCATCGAGCGGGGCATGGAGATATTTTCCGCCCTGCGCGGCCGGACCAGTGGCTTTGCGATCCCTCGCTACGTGCTCGATACCCCCCACGGAAAGGTGCCCCTGGAGCCCTCCTCGTTGGTCGAGCGCGAGGGGGATGCCGTGGTGGTTCGGGCGTGGAACGGGGAACTTTGGCGGGAACCCAACCCGCTCGATTGATCGGGGCCCAGGGCTTCGGGTGCGCGATCGAATGCATGCTCCATAATGGGGTCCGGGGGGAGCGTGGCGGAAGAGGAGAATCTCAGCGCTGGGGGCGGGCCGCTTGGCGGTCGTCGGATGGGAGCGGCCGCGGTCTTGCTGGCCGGGAGCATCCTGGCGTCGCGCGGGCTCGGCTTCGTCCGCGAGATGGTCCTGGCCGCCCAGATCGGCGTGGGGGCGGGGACCGATGCGTATTACGCCGCCTTCCAGATCCCGGATCTGCTGAATTATCTCCTCGCGGGTGGGGCGCTGGCCATCGCGTTTACGCCCCTCTACCTGCGGACCCTGGGCCAGGAGGGGCGACCGGCGGCGGACGACCTCTTTCGCACGGTGCTCGGCACCCTGGGCGCTGTGGCCTGTGTCCTGACCGCGCTCCTCTGGGTCTATGCCGAACGCCTAGTGGACCTGCAATTCGGCGGCTTCGATGCCGAGACTCGGGCCGAGACCGTGCGCCTCACCCGCATCGTGCTGCCCGCCCAGATTTTCTTCATCGGGGGCGGGATCGTGCGTGCGGTGCTGATGGCCCACGGACGCTTTGGCGCCCAGGCCGCCGCTCCGATCCTCTACAACGGCGGGATTATCGTGGGGGGCCTGGTCTCCGGCTCCTTGGAGGGCTTCGCCTGGGGCGCCCTGGCGGGCGCCGTGCTGGGCAACGGAGTGGTGCCCCTCTATGACGTTCGCAAGATCGGGGGGGTCGGCTTTCGCTTAGCGCCGGGCGATCGCCGCTTTCACGTCTATCTGTGGGCGGCGCTGCCCCTGATGATCGGGCTCTCCCTGACCACCGTCGATGAATGGTACGAACGCATCTTCGGCGCGGGTCTGGGGGTGGGCGTCGTGGCGGCGCTGGCCTTTGCGCGTCGGCTGATGATGGCGCCGGTAGCGGTGATCGGGCAGGCGGTGGCCACCGCGGCCCTACCCAGCCTGTCCGCGCTTCACGCCCGGGGACGCTCGGGAGAGCTCGATGCCCAGCTCCTCGCCACCCTTCGCGTCACCCTGCTGCTGGCCATCGGGTCCGCGGCCGCTCTTTACGTTCTCGCTGAACCCCTGGTCGAACTCGTCTATCAACGCGGAGCCTTCTCGGCCGAGGATACCCAGCGGGTGGCCGCTCTTCTGGCGTGGATGGGCCTGGCGGTCCCGGGTTGGGTGGCCCAGCAGGTGGCGGTCCGCGGCTTTTTCGCCCGGGGTGAGATGTGGCGACCCATGGGCCTCAGCACCGCCGTGGCCCTGGCTGCCGTCCCGCTCTACATGGGGTTGGGCCAAGAATTCGGGCCCCAGGGTTTGGTGGTGGCCGGGGGCCTGGCGATCAACGTGAACGCGCTTCTGACCCTGGTCTGGGCTCGCCGCCGATTCGGGGGACCGAAACTTCGCCCGCTCTTCTCGGCTTCCCTGCGCGCCGGGCTGGCGGGGGCTGGAGCGGCTGGGATTACCGCCGCTGTGTTGGCAAAAATCGATGTGGGGGGCGCGCTGGGCCTGGCTCTGGGAGCCGGAATTTTCGCCGGGGTGGCCTTGCCTCTGGGCTGGGCCCTGGGCGATGCCGCGAGCCGAGAGGCCATGGGGGGGCTGGTGAAGCGAAGTCTTCGCCGAGGACGCCGCCGAAGCGGGGAGGGCGAGGGATGAATCCTTCCCTTCGTCCCAGTTCGATGGCGGAGAGCGCTCGAGCCGAGCGAGATCGGGCATGACCGGCGGGGGCGATCCTCTCGACGGGGACGCTTCGGGTTGGTCCTTTTGGATCGATCGGGGCGGAACCTTTACCGATTGCATTGGCCGGGCGCCGAACGGCCGGATCGTGACGTGTAAGTTGCTCTCCTCGGATCTCGGCCCGGTCCAGGGAATTCGTTCGATTCTCGAAGGCGAGGGGCTGCTGGGGCCCGGCGACCCCCTGCCGGCGTGTGAGGTGAAGTTGGGTTCGACGGTGGCCACCAACGCGCTGCTCGAACGCCGGGGAAGCCCGACCCTGCTCGTGACCAACCGCGGCCTCGGCGACGTCCTGGCCATCGGGACCCAAGAACGGCCCGACCTTTTTGCCCTGGATATTCGTCGGCCCGGGGTTCTTCACTCCGAGGTCATCGAGGTCGGCGGCCGGGTGGGGGTGGATGGATCTGTGGTGGAGGAACTCGACCTCGAATGCCTGGCGGAAGAACTCGCCGCGGCCCGGCGTCAGGGAATCGAGTCGCTGGCCATCGTATTGATTCATGCCTACGCGTTTCCCGAGTTCGAGCGCGCGATCGAGGCCCTGGCCCGGGAACTCGGCTTCCGCCATGTGATCGGTTCCCATGCCATCGCCCGGGAGATGGGGTTTCTGGCGCGGGGAGAGACCGCGGTGGCCGACGCCTACTTGACGCCGCTCCTGGGGCGCCACGTGGAGGAATTGCGCGCTGCGCTGCCCGGTTCCCGGTTGCGTTTTATGCAGTCGTCCGGGGGGCTGACCGACGCCGAACGCTTTCGGGGGCCCAACGCCTTGCTTTCAGGCCCGGCCGGAGGCGTGGTCGCCGCTGCTCGGGTGGCCGCTCGGGCGGGCTTCGAAGGGGCGCTTGGCTTCGATATGGGCGGTACCTCCACCGATGTCTCCCTCATCGAAGGGGGCAAGGTGGAGCGCGCGTTCGAGACCCTGGTGGGCGGGGTACGCGTCCGTGCGCCGATGCTGCGGATCCATACCGTGGCCGCGGGTGGGGGCTCGCTCTGCCGATTCGATGGCTTCCGGTTGACCGTGGGCCCCGAGAGCGCGGGCTCGGATCCCGGGCCGCTTTGCTACGGGGTGCTGGATCAAACGGGCGCGCCCAAGGCGAGCGAGTTGAGCCTGACCGATATCAACCTCGCCCTGGGCCGGGTTCAGCCCGACCGCTTTCCCTTTCCCATTCTCCTCGAGCCCGTCGAACGTCGGCTCGGAGAGTTGCGCCAGGCCCTCGAGGGCGCCGATCTACCCATGAGTGAGGACGAGATCGCGGCGGGCTTCGTCGAGATCGCGAATGCCAGCATGGCCGAGGCCATCGCCCAGGTTTCGGTGGCGCGGGGGGTGGATCCCCGAGGCCACGTTCTGGTGGGCTTCGGGGGCGCGGGGGGGCAGCACGTCTGCGGCATCGCGCGCCGGCTGGGGATGCGAACGATTCTCCTTCATCCCCTGGCCGGGCTTCTCTCGGCCTACGGGATCGGGGTGGCCGACGTCACCTGGGACGCTCAGCACGACGCCGGCCGGGTGGAATTGGTGCCGGGGGGTGCGCTGCCTGGGGGCATCGAGAGCCTCTTCGTCGAACTCGAGGCGCGTGGGCTTGAGGCCCTGAGCGAAGAGGGCGTCTCGGGGGAGCGAATGCGTCGGGAGCGCCTGCTGGATCTGCGCTACCGCGGGAGCGAGACCGCATTGGCCATTGCTGCACCGCCGGGGCAGCCCGAACACGCCGACGATTGGCTGACCGCCTTCGCCGAGGAACACCGCCGCCGATTCGGCTACACCCGCCCCGAGCGCGCGGTGGAAATCGTCACCGTACGCCTCCGCGCGGTGGCGCCCAGCGAGTCCCCGGCCTCGCTCAGCGCCGGGGTGGGGACGTTCCCGGGCGCCGACGAGGGTCGCGTGCTGCGCGAGGCTTCGGTGTATTTTTCGGGTTTGGGTCGCCTGTCCACGCCGGTCTATCGGCGGGAAGATCTGGCGCCGGGTAGCGAGGTGAAGGGGCCCGCGCTGATCCTCGAGGACACGGGCACCGTCGTGTTGGATCCGGGATTCGATTTGCGGGTCGACGCCGACGGCGTCCTCCATCTGCGCGATACCGGCGCGCGGACCTCGGCCGAGAATGAGGCGAACGCCGGGGAGGACGGCCTCGAGCGCGCGGATCCGATTCGGCTCGAGGTTTTCGGGAATCGCTTCATGTCCATGGCCGAGCAGATGGGGGCCGTGCTGCGGAATACCGCGGTGTCCACGAATATCAAGGAGCGGCTCGATTATTCGTGCGCGGTCTTCGATGCGGGCGGGGGCCTCGTCGCGAACGCTCCGCATATTCCCGTGCACCTGGGAGCCATGGGGGCCACGGTTCGGGCGGTGCGCGACCGCTTCCCCGAACTCGGCCCCGGGGACGTGGTGGTGACCAACGATCCCTTTGAGGGCGGGTCGCATCTGCCCGACGTGACCGTGGTGACCCCGGTTTTTATCGGCGAGGGACCGGGGCCCGCGTTCTTCGTCGCCAGCCGTGGGCACCACGCCGATCTTGGGGGCAAAACGCCGGGCTCGATGCCGCCGGATTCGACCTGCCTCGAGGAGGAGGGGGTGCTGATTCGCGCTTTTCGGCTGGTGGCCGGCGGGCGCCTGGCCGAGGACCGCATCCGCGCACTCCTGGCCGAGGGGCGTTATCCGGCGCGCTGTCCCGATGACAATCTCGCCGATCTCGTCGCCATGGTGGCGGCCAACCGGGCGGGCGAAGGGTTGCTCGAGGCTTTCGTCGCCGAGGAAGGCGTGCGGGCGGTGGCGGTCACCATGGCCCAGTTGCAGGACGCGTCGGCGGCCAAGGTGTCCCGGGAAATCGCAAAATTGCCCGACGGCATTTACCGCTTCGCCGATCGCATGGATCCGGGGACGCCCGTTTGTGTCGAGGTGGAGGTTCAGGGCGAGCGGCTTCGTGTGGATTTTACGGGCACAGGGCCACCCGACCGCCACAACCTCAACGCGCCCCGGGCGGTGGTCGAGGCGGCGCTCATCTACGTGGTCCGCTCCCTGGTGGCGGAATCGATTCCCCTCAACGGAGGCTGTCTGGCCCCGGTCAGCCTTCGGATTCCCACCGCCTCGCTCCTCGATCCACCTCCGGGTTCGGCGGTGGTGGGGGGCAATGTCGAAACCTCCCAGCGCGTCGTCGATGTGCTGCTGGGCGCGCTGGGATTGGCGGCGGCGAGCCAGGGCACGATGAATAACGTGACTTTCGGGAACGGGAATTTCGGCTATTACGAAACTCTGGGTGGCGGCGCCGGAGGGGGACCCGATTTCGACGGCGCCTCGGGCGTGCACACCCATATGACCAACACCCGGATTACCGACCCGGAGGTGCTCGAGTCTCGCTATCCGGTTCGCCTCGAGCGCTTTTCCCTGCGCGAGAATTCGGGCGGGGCGGGGCTGCACCCGGGCGGCGACGGCCTAGTGCGCGCGTACCGTTTTCTGTCCGACGTGACCGTCAGCCTCCTGACCGAGCGGCGAGAATGCGCGCCCTGGGGCCTCGAGGGCGGTCGCCCGGGCCAACCCGGACGCAACCGGCTCGTGCGCGGAGACTCGGACTCCGAGATTCTGGGGGCCAAGTGCTCGGTGGACGTCGGGGCGGGGGACTGCCTTGTGGTGGAGACGCCGGGCGGCGGCGGTTGGGGAAGCGCTGCCACCGAGGATTGAATCGGTTCCGGGCTTGCCTCGATGGCCAGGGTGGCTAATGTCGGCCCGGGCGCGTAGCTCAATTGGCAGAGCAAGGGACTCTTAATCCCTAGGTTCGGGGTTCGATTCCCCGCGCGCTCACCAGCCCCGGCCAGCGGCGCTAGAGTCTTGGTGTTGCCGGGGTGGCGGAATTGGTAGACGCAGTGGCCTTAGGAGCCACCGTCCTTGGACGTGCAGGTTCGAGTCCTGTCCCCGGCACCACACCACTCCCCGTCAGCCCTAATTTCCTCCCCGGGAGCGTCTGGGGTTCACGTGCGCGGAATCGGCGCCGAGGCTATTGTCCGCCGCTCATCGAGTCCCAGGGCGATGGCCCGGGTCTCGGCCGAAGAACGAAGTGAGGTAGGCGGTGCGGGAGACCGCCGGGCCGGTCGGTGGACCGGGCCCCGCCCGAATCTGTCAGGGGTTTTCTGGCGGAATGACGGGCGGCTCCTAGATCAATGCCCCCAGAGCGCGCAAGCAGGCGCGAGGATGGAACGAGATGGCCGAAGCAGGCAGTGTCAACGAAGGAATTCAGGTGGAGTGCAGCGAGACGAGTGCAGTGCTCCGAAGTATCAGCGTGGAAGTGGACGAGGGTCGAGTAGGCAAGGCCTTCGATCGCGCTTATGGAGAACTCCGCAAGACCGCGAGCATCAAGGGGTTCAGGCCGGGCAAGGTTCCGCGCGCTGTGCTCGAACGCGTCTACGGTGCGAGCCTTCCCGACCAGGTGGAGCGGGTGCTGGTCTCCGAGACCCTGGCGGCGGCCATCGAGAGTGCCGATGTCAAGCCGGTTTCCGAGCCCGATATCGATGCGGAACGCCCGGAGCCGGGCAGCGCCTTCCGCTACACCGCTCACGTCGAAGTGAAGCCCGAGATCGACTTGCCCGACCTTGCCCAGGTGGAGGGGCGCAAGCCCATCGTCCTGGTGGGGGAGGATGAAGTCGAAGCAGAGATCGAGCGCATGCGCGAGAGGGAGACCAAGCTGGTCGAGGAGCCCGAGGATGTGGAGGCTTCCGAGGGGCACTCGCTTACGTTGAATTTCGTAGGGCGCATCGATGGCGAGATCTTCGAGGGCGGCTCAGCCGATGGGGCCGAGCTCGAGTTGGGAAGCGGAACGATGATTCCGGGCTTCGAGGAGCAGCTCATGGGGGCCAAGGCGGGCGAAAACCGCCAGCTGGACGTGAGCTTTCCCGAGGAGTACGGGCGCGAGGAGTTGAACGGAAAGCAGGCGGTCTTCGATTGCGAAGTCGTCGCAGTGCGCCGGAAGGAATTGCCCGAGCTCGACGACGAATTGGCCAAGGATCTCGGTGAATACGAGTCCGTCGACGAATTGAAGGCGGGGGTGCGAGCCGACCTTGAGAAGACCCGGGAGACAGAAGCGGCCCGGGCTCTGGATCGTTCGCTGATGGAGTCCCTGGTCGGGCTCTGCGAGTTTGAGGTTCCGCCCGGCGTGGTTCAGTCGCAGCTGCAAAGCCAGATGCAGTCGATGCACCAGCAATTCCACGGTCGAGTCCCCGAAGAAGTGCTGCATGAGCAACTCCAGCGCATGCAGGAAGATGGCCGCCCAATGGCCGAGCAGCGGGTGCGCGAGATGCTCCTGATCGACGCTGTCGCCAACGAACAGGGCCTGGAGGCCTCGCAAGAGGAGTCCGACGCCCGTCTCGTCGAAATGGCCGAGGGCCAGGGGACGGATGTGGACACCATGCGGGCCATGGCGGAAGCCCAGGGCTGGCTTCCCGCGATCGAGCAGGAGGTCCGGGAGCGCAAGGTGTACGCGTATCTGGCCGAGCGAGCGACCCTCGTGGATGTCCCGCCGGAGGAGACTCCCGAGGCCTAAGGGCGCTCTGGAGTTCCCAGCGCTTCTTGGAGGCGTAGAGGCTCGCTAAGACGAGCCTCATCGCGCTCGGGAAGGCGCGCGACGTGGGAGAGTTGCGCGAGCCCGGGGCTGGCCCCGGGGCGATTCACGTTCTACCTTTTTAAATTGAAAAAGAGCCGGGTGTGTCGGACCTTCCCCCCCCACCGCCCCACACTGGCCTTCCCGGATTGGACGCAGAGCCACGGGCTCTTTGTCGCGCGTGATTCTCCGCGGAAAAACGACTCGTCCGGCAGTGCGATTCCGATCCGCCAAAACCGAAATCAGGTTTGGTGCCGAGGGATCCCTGGGAGGCCCGGCCGCAAGTAATGGCGAAGTGGCGAGCACGGGCGTTGGCCGGTCGATGGATCGGGGGACGACTCGCGCGAGAGGGGCGTTGAGCGTGGTCCGTAACGAGCAAAATGCAGTAGGGATGCGGCGAAGTGCCCGGCGCGATGCGCTCGTTGGACGACGTCCCCCCGGGCCGACCGACCTTATAAATTGTGAGGCTGCCGTCGGAACGCGTGGGACTCGGATGCGGTTCGCATGTATCATCAAGCGAGTGAGTTAACGAGTGCGTTTAGTGCGAGAAGGGAGCGGCGGTTCATTTCCATGGTGATTCCTTACGTAGTAGAGCAGAACCAGCGCGGCGAGCGGGTCTTCGATATCTACTCGAGACTCCTGCGCGATCGTGTCATTTTCTTGGGGACCGAGATTACGGATGACGTTGCCAACGTGGTCGTTGCCCAGCTGCTCTTTCTTGAGGCCGACGATCCGGAGCACGACATCCACCTCTACATCAACTCGCCCGGAGGCTCGATCACCGCTGGCCTCGCGATCTACGACACCATGTGTTTTATCCGCCCTCAGGTGAACACCACGGTGATCGGTCAGGCGGCTTCCATGGCGGCGTGGCTACTGGCGGCGGGGCATCCCGGCAAACGGACGGCGCTGACCAATGCTCGCGTCATGATCCATCAGCCCATGGGCGGCGCCCGAGGGCAGGCCTCGGATATCGATATCCAGGCCAAGGAAATCTTGAGCCTGCGCGAGCGAATGAATGAGATCCTGTCGGAGTTGACCGGGCAACCGATGGACGGGATCGCGAACGATACCGAGCGCGACTACCACATGAACGCCGAGGAAGCGCTCAAGTATGGCATCGTAGATCAGGTGGCGAAGAATCGGACGGGCGAAGGCGATCCGGAAGCCTCTCCCCAGACGGAGGACTGAGCGAGCATGAAACAGCGGGACGACAACGCGAATCTTTCCTGTTCCTTCTGTGGCAAGAGCCAGAAGGAAGTCAAGAAGCTGATTGCCGGGCCCACGGTGTACATCTGCGACGAGTGCATCGAACTCTGCAACGACATCATTGCCGAGGAGTACGGGCAGGAGGAGAGCCAGCCAGGTACCTCCCGGGTGCTCAAACCCAAGGAGATCAAGGCGGCTCTCGACGAGTACGTGATCGGCCAGGACGCAGCCAAGAAAGTGCTGTCCGTGGCGGTCCACAACCATTACCGGCGCATCGAGAGCGGCGCGCAGGTGAGCGATGTGGAATTGCAGAAGGCGAATATTCTGCTGCTTGGGCCGACGGGCTGCGGCAAGACCCTGCTCGCTCAGACCCTGGCTCGGGTCCTCGATGTGCCCTTCACCATCGCCGATGCGACGACGCTGACCGAGGCGGGCTACGTGGGGGAGGATGTCGAGAACATCATCCTCAATCTGCTTCAGGCGGCGAACTACGACGTGGAGCGAGCCCAGAAGGGAATCATCTACATCGACGAGATCGACAAGATCGCCCGTAAGAGCGAGAACCCGTCGATCACCCGGGACGTTTCCGGAGAAGGGGTGCAGCAGGCGCTGCTTAAGATCATCGAGGGCACCACCGCCAGCGTACCCCCCAAGGGAGGTCGAAAGCACCCGCAACAGGAATTCCTGCAGGTGGATACCTCAAATATCCTCTTTCTTTGCGGGGGGGCCTTCGTGGGCCTCGAAAAGCTCGTCGAACGGCGAATCGGAGTGAAGGGTTTGGGCTTTGGTGCCGATATCCAAGTCAGGAACGATAAGCGCACGGGTGAGCTGCTCGCGTCCGTGGAGGCTGAGGATTTGTTGCATTTTGGTCTGATTCCCGAGTTCATCGGTCGGTTGCCCGTAGTGGCGACCCTCGGCGAATTGGATGAGGACGCCCTGCTCGAAATTCTGACCGGGCCTAAAAATGCATTGATCAAGCAGTACCAGCGCCTCTTCGAGTTCGACGATGTCGGCTTGCGTTTCACCGAGGGGGCTCTGCGGGCAGTTGCCCGGAAAGCCCTGGATCAAAAATCCGGCGCTCGGGGACTCAGGGCGATCCTTGAGAATGCAATGCTTGAGATCATGTACGAGATCCCTTCCCGGGACGATGTCGAGGAGTGTGTGGTCAACGAAGAAGTCATCCAGCAGGGCACGAATCCCCTGCTGGTTTTCAAGCAGGAAGCGGAATCGGCCTAGAGCCGAAGACGAAAGGTGAAGTCGGATGGTTTTCTCCCGCGACGACGATGACAGCAATTCGAGCGCCTCGGGCAACGAGTCTCGAGTGGTGCCGCTGCTCCCGCTCCGGGATATCGTCGTTTTCCCCCATATGGTCGTACCGCTCTTTGTTGGGCGACCGAAATCCATCCAGGCGCTCGAAGATGCCATGGCGGGCTCCCGGGAATTGATGCTCTCAGCCCAGCGGCAAGCGGGGCAGGAGGAGCCCTCGGCCGAGGATATTTATCCCATCGGGACCCTGGGCAATATCATCCAATTACTGCGACTCCCCGACGGCACGGTGAAGGTGTTGGTTGAGGGCAAGTCGCGGGCACGTATCGAATCGTTTCAGAGCAACGATCCGTATTTCTCGGTTCGGCTCTCCGAGTTGGGGGATGCCGAGGCGGCGACTCCCGAGTCGGATGCCCTGGTGCGAACCGTGCAGACCACTTTCGAGAGCTATTCGAAGCTCAATAAGAAGGTCCCGTCGGAACTTCTCAGTACGATTTCCGGGATCGGTGAGCCTGGCAAATTGGCCGACAACATCGTGGCTCATCTGAACCTCAAGCTGGAGGATCGACAGAGCCTGCTCGAGATGCTGAACCCCGTCGAACGCCTAGAGGACGTCTATTCGCGCCTGCAGGCCGAGATCGAGGTGCTCGAGGTCGAGCGGAAGATTCGCGGCCGGGTCAAGAAGCAGATGGAGCGCTCCCAAAAGGAGTACTACCTCAACGAGCAGATGCGAGCGATCCAGAAGGAGTTGGGCGATCGGGACGAGTCCAAGGGCGAGTTCGATGAACTCGACGAGCTCCTTGAGGCCAAGGAAATGCCCGATGATGCCCGAGATCGCGTTGCTAAAGAGATCAAGAAGCTCAAGATGATGTCGCCCATGAGTGCCGAAGCCACCGTGGTGCGCAACTACATCGATTGGATGCTCGATCTCCCCTGGGACGAATATCAGGACGAACTCGAAGATCTGGAGGAGTCCGAGGCCATTCTTGATGCCGATCACTACGGGCTCTCCAAGCCCAAGGATCGGATCTTGGAATTCCTTGCGGTTCAGACCCTGGTCGATCGAATGAAGGGGCCGATCCTATGCCTCGCAGGACCTCCTGGGGTGGGCAAGACCTCCCTGGGCAAGTCCATTGCCCGGGCCACCGGGCGCGATTTTGTGCGCATCAGCCTGGGAGGCGTTCGGGACGAGGCCGAAATTCGTGGACACCGCCGGACCTACGTGGGCGCGCTCCCCGGAAAGATTATCCAGAGCCTCAAGAAGGCGGGTACGAGCAATCCCGTCTTTCTTCTCGACGAGGTCGACAAGATGTCGATGGATTTCAGGGGTGACCCCTCGGCGGCATTGCTTGAGGTCCTCGATCCCGAGCAGAATCATACCTTCAGTGACCACTACCTCGATGTCGATTACGACCTCTCGCGAGTCATGTTCATCTGCACCGCGAACGTTCTGAGCGAGATCCCCCGCCCCTTGCAAGACCGCATGGAAGTAATCCAGATCTCGGGGTATATCGAGACCGAGAAGCTCGAGATCGCCCGAGGCCACCTGCTCGACAAGGTGCGCGAGGCCAACGGTTTGGCCGAAGGCCAGATCGCCTTCACCGACGGAGCGATCCTTGAGATCATTCGCCACTACACCCGGGAGTCCGGGGTGCGTAATCTCGAGCGCGAACTCGCCTCGATCTGTCGCAAGGTGGCCCGGGAAGTGGTTCGCGCCGGGGACGACTGGAAGCTCTGCCGGGTGACCCCGAGGTTGGTCAAGAAATTCCTGGGCGCCCACCGCTTCCGCTTTGGCAAGACCGAAACCGAGGACCGAATCGGCGTCACCACCGGGCTGGCCTACACCGAGGTGGGAGGCGAGCTGCTCCAAACCGAGGTGGCGGTCTCCGCGGGGCAGGGCAAGCTCCAGATCACCGGTCGCCTGGGCGAGGTGATGCAGGAATCCGCCGGTGCCGCCATGTCCTACGTCCGCTCCCGGGCCAAGCAACTCGGCCTGAAGCGGGATTTCTATACAAAGGTCGATCTCCACGTTCACGTGCCCGAGGGCGGTACGCCCAAGGATGGGCCCTCAGCGGGCATCACCCTGGCGACCACCATCGCGTCGGCCCTGACCCGGGTTCCGGTCAGGTCGAATGTGGCCATGACCGGTGAGATCACCCTGCGCGGCCGAGTGCTCCCCATTGGCGGCCTCAAGGAGAAGCTGATCGCCGCGCATCGAGGGGGTGTGGATACGGTGATCATCCCCAAGGAAAACGAGAAGGACCTGAAGGATCTGCCGGGGCCTATCAAGAAGAGCCTCCAGATCATCCCCGTGGAACATATGGACGAGGTTCTGGCCCATGCCCTGGCGGTCGCCGATCCGGGCGCTTTCCTCCAGAGCGGGGTGCACGATCTGGATGAAATTTACGAAGTTCCGCGCGCATCCTCGGGGGCTCCCACGGATGTGCCACACCCGGCCGGGGTGAACTGAAGCGCGATCCCGGCTGCCGGGCATCCATTGCCTGGGCGTGTAGCTCAGTTGGTTAGAGCATCTCGTTTACACCGAGAGGGTCCGCGGTTCGAATCCGTGCACGCCCACCACCCTGGCCGCTCCACCCCGTCCCGGGGGAGGCCGCGCCGGGCCCGCTTGGTCTATAGTGGACCACTTCGCGGGGCCCATCAGGGCCTTGCCCCCTCGCCAAGGAGCCCGCCCGATGCCCGAACTTCCCAGCGAACCGATCTCCCCCCAGCAATTCATGGAGGAGTTCATTCCCGCCACCTTGAACGAAGCCAGCCTGGATGCCGAGACCGACGTGAAGTTGGGCGTGCAGATCGACGGAGAGGGCGGTGGCCAGTGGGTGCTGCACATTTCAGGGGGCGCGTTCCAGATCGAGCAGACGGCCCGTGAGGAGGCCGCGTTCACCCTGGTCCAGACCGTCGAGGATTGGCGTGGGGCGCTCTGGGAGGGGCGTGGTGGTGTCTTTGGCCAGCAGGCCAGCGCACTGCTTAGCGGAGGAATTGCGGGCACTGAGGAGGCACCTCCGCCGAACACGAAGGTGATGGAGCAGCTCGCCGCCTTGGGCGGGCTGATTCGGATCACGGTGACCAGTGGCGAGGGCGGGGATTGGAGCACGGGCTTCAAGCTGGGCCCGGGAGAACTGCCCGCGGAGCCCACCACCGAAATTCGAATCGCCGCCGAGGATGCCGAGGCCATGCAGAGCGGCAGCCTCGATCCGATGCAGGCGTTCATGAGCGGAAAAATTCAGGTCATCGGCGATATGGCTTTGATGATGCAAATGCAGGCCATCGCCATGCAGGCGTCGTCGTAGCGGGGCGGCTCATCCTCGCCCGGGAGCGCCGGCAAAGGTCTTCATCAGCCATGCCCAGAGCCCCCGCCAGGAGCGGGGAGGTTCGGATATTTCCGTTGGCCAGCCCGGGGCGGCCGGCGGTGTCTCGACGGTCGCGGTCATGGTTTGTCGGGCGATGAGGCCGACCTCGTTGGTGGCCGAGAAAGTGAAGGCGTAGAGGCCCACGTCCCGGCTTCGCGGTCGCCAGCGGAGCTGCGCTCGGCCCGCTCTGGATCCCAAGACGCGAATGCCGAGGGCCGAGGCGGAGGCCGGCTGCCAGTCCTCTCCCACCCGTTTGTGGACTTCCAGGGCGATGGTCGGGGCCCGCCGACCTCGAGAGTCTCGATCTCCGCGTCGGTTTCTGTCGGCCCGGACCCGGACCCGAAGTGCCTCGCCGGGCGCGACGCTTTTTTCGGGCTCGGCTAGGGGGGCCAAAACGGGCAGAGTCGTGCCGAAAATCGTGGAGGAGCCCGCGCGCTCGTCCTGCCAGACCAGTTGCCGGCCGTCGAGATCCGAGTGGGCCTGGGTGGTCATCTCCGCGGTCACGCGCTGAGCCGGGCAGCGGGCGAGCACGGGGTCGTATTCGCAGAAGAAGACGTCGCTGGCCTCGTCGCCGACCTGACCGTCCCAGACCAGGCGCCGGCCCGAGAGTCGGGGGGTGGTATCGCGGACGTGGGGAGCCACTTCGATGGGCGGGCAGGCCCCCGAACTCGGTTGGAATTCGCAGAGCAGCAGGGGCTGGTTGCCCCGGAAATTGAATTTCACCCACGCCATCAGGTTCCCGGAAACCGTGACCCGGGAGTAGGGCGAGATGGCGCCGCGAGTCAGTTGCGCCGGGCAGGCGCCGGTCTTGGGGTCCAGGCGACAGAAGCCCACGCGCTGGCCTCCGCTGGAGTCGATCCACGAGAGGGTCTGTCCGTCGCTGCGCAGGAAGCCGCGGCGAGCGGGAGTCAGCCCCAGGTCGTACTCGACGCAGCGCTCGCCCAAGGGATCGGGTTCGCAGGCTCTCAGGCCGCCATTGGCATCGATCCAGAAGATGCGTCCCTGGGCGCTGACCGGGGGCTGGAAGACTGGAGCGCCCGAGTCGATCTCGAAAGCCGGGCACAAACCACTGGCGGGGTCCTGGCGGCAGCCGTAGCCGCGCACTTGGAAGGCGCCCGGTTCGGTGGCGTTCCAGCTGGCCACCCAGCTGCGCCGCCCGGATCCGCGGGAGCGAGGGGAGGGCGTTCGCGAGGAGGAGATCGACGGCTTCTGGGCATTATTCGGCCCCGCTTCCAGGGTCGATTGGCGCCCGGAGAAGAGGTGGCTGGCGAAGAGATTCCAGTCCCCGGAACGGCCGGGGGGGTCGCCTTCATCGCGCAGAGACTGCCAAGCCACCACGCGCCCGCTGAGCGCGGGAGCCAGAGCGGGTGGGCCCGGAGAGGAGATCGCCGCGAAGCGGCCTCGCTCGAGGCTCAGGGGGATAAATTCGCGATACGATTCGCCGCGAGAGCCCCGGACCTCCAGGCGAATGAGATAGGTGCCCTCTTCGGCGTCGGTGATGTCCCAGGTTCCGAGAAGCCCGTCCGCCACGGCGCTGGCGTTGGCGGGGGTGATCGCCCGCCAGTCGGTTGGGTCGTTGCCCAGACCGACGCTGAGGGTGTAGTCGAGCATATCCTGACCCCGCGCGGTGCCGAGGATCGGTACCCGGTTCCTTCGGTCGTCCCTCCTGTGGCCCCTGGGATGCGAAGGCTTGCCCCGCGCCGAGCGGTTGAGTCCCGGGCGGAACACGCTCCCCGCCCGGGGTGAAGCCAGAGCCGCATGGAGATCGGGCAGGGGGAGGCGCTCCAGGCCGCCGACGATGTCGAGTCGGCCGGCGCCGAGTTCGCGGTCGTGTCCTGGGCTGCCCAGGTCGACCGCCCCCTGGCGCAGTGCGCGCCGGACATCGTCGTAGCTCAAGTCGGGCTGGGCGCTCAGTAGAATCGCCGCTGCGCCGCTCACGTGGGGCGCGGCCATGGAGGTGCCGGCCGCTCGGGAGTAGCCATCCCCCACCGCGAAGGGCGCCGAGCCCGCGTCCGCCGATGAGCGCAGGGAGAGGATATTGCGCCGACCGACGTATACGTTCGGATCGTTGGAGGGGCCGCCGCCCGGCGCTGCCAGATCGATTAGCCAGCCATGGTTGGTAAAGCTCGCCGAGGGCCGGTCGTCCTCACCCGACGAGGCCACGGTGATGACGTCCCGGGTGTTCTCTGGGCTGTTGGAGATCACGTCGATGCTGCGGTTGCCCGCCGAGGTGACCACGACGACGCCCATGGCCGAAACCGTCCGGACGACATTCTCCGCCAGGGGGTTGCGAGGGCAGAGGGGGCTGCAGGACCAACTCGCGTTCACCACCCGGGCACCGTTGTCTGCGGCGTAGATGACGGCGCGCCAGAGGTCCGAGTCCAGCCCATCGCCCTGGGCGGGAAAGCCCTTGAGGGCCATGATTCGCGCTTCAGGGGCGACCCCCACCAGGCCGATTCCGTTGTTGGCCACCGCGCCAATGGTGCCCGCGACGTGGGTGCCGTGTCCGCGATCGTCGAAGGGGTCCGAGTCCCCGTAGTCCAAGGGGCCGTCGTAATCGCCGTCGGCATCGCCGTCCAACGAGTTGGCGAAGTCAAAGCCGCGGAGATCGTCGATGAAACCGTTGTTGTCGTCGTCGATTCCGTTCCAGTCTTTGGGGTCCACCCGGCCATTGCCGTCGAGATCCTCGCCCGGATTGACCCAGATATTTCCGGCGATATCGGGGTGGTGGTAGTCGATTCCGGTATCGACCACGGCCACCACCACGCCCTGGCCCCGAGCGGCCGACCAGGCCTCGGGCGCCCGTACCCGGTTCAGGCCCCAGAGGTCGGCAAAGGCTTGGCCCCAGCTGCCGCTCGAGTGAAAGAAGGGATCGTTGGGCGCGCTCTCCTTGCTGCTGCCGGGAAGCGCATCCAGGCTCTGGGTGTGATTCGGCTGAACCCAGGCCACGTGGGGGTCTTCGGCGTAGAGCGCCAGGGCGTCGCCAGGGGCCAGGCCCGAGTCGGTTTCGACGAGATAGATATGCGAGAGGTCGGGGAGGGGAGGGCCCGAGGGACCGCGATTGGACGAGCGCCGCCGCTCGAGCTTGGCACGGAGTCGGGCGCGTTGTTGGGAAAGCGGGCGGCCATCGGGGCGGCGGAAGAGCGCTCGAATCTGGCGGACCCCGGCGCGCGTGTGGAGGGTGTCCAGCGAGCCCGAAGCGTCTCGGGTTTCCGGGGCGAAGGCTCGACCCTCGTCGAAGAGCGTCTCGGCACAGGCCTCCACGGCGTGGGGCCCTTGGTCATGAAATTTTACGATGAGTTGGCTGGGGGCAGGGCCGGCTCGGCCGGTGCCGGGCAGGAGGCCGAGGGCCAATCCCAGGGCCAAGCCCAGGCCCAGGGCGGTGAGAACCCTGCCTTTTATTTGCCGGTTTCGGTCCCCGGGAGAGGGTGCGGGGTATGACGGTTGGGGAAAGCACACCCCGTCATTATGTCATGAAAATGGCGCCCAGAACGCCCTCTTCGGTGAGCGGCGGCGCTCGTTGGGGAAGAACCCGCGGCGGGCGGGGTCTTTTGCTTTGCGCGCAATCCGGGATTCGGCTAGATATCCCCTCGACCGGAGTACCGCGGGGCGGTAGTTCAATAGGTTAGAGCACCGGCCTGTCACGCCGGAAGTTGCGGGTTCGATTCCCGTCCGTCCCGCCACTCGGGCCCTCATGGGCCTCCCTTCGCCCGCTAGGCCCCCGCCAATTCGGGTCTTTTTAGCGAGAGTGCATCCGGAGTCGGCCGCGCTGGGCTTGGTTCTTCGGCGGCCGCCTGAGAATGAAACCTAGTTTTTTGTGCGCTTGCGCCGAAAAAACGGCGCCCCCCGGAACCGACGCCAGGGATTCGGTGACTGACCTACGACTCTACGGTGGGCGGCTTACTCCTTGGCCGCCGGGTGTGGGGGGGCGAGCGGGGTGGCATTGCGCTGCTCGCCCCGACCCACCCAGAGTTGCTCCACTCCACAAGAACCAAACTTCATTGAGCCTTCAAAGACGAGCGCCACCCGAACAACTACGAACAACTACGAGCAACTGTACGAGAAGCACTGAAATACTGACCACTCCCTGGGCCGGCCGTATTCATCCGAATGCGGCCGGCCATTTTCATGGGGGCCATTCGGCGGGGCGGGGGCCAGAAGGCCTCAGCGCTCGGTGTTCTTTCGTCGTCGTCGCCACTCGGCCAACCTTGTGGCCAGGGCCGCCTCGGCGCCCTTTTCCTGAGGCGCGTAGAATTCCTGGCCCGCCAGGGCCTCGGGGAGGTTGTCCGTCGCGACGAATTGGTCCTTGGCCTCGTGGGGGTATTCATAACCCGCCCCATAGCCCAGCCCCTTGAGTAATTTCGTGGGTGCGTTGCGCAGGTGCATGGGAACCGGGAGGGATCCGGTCTCCTCGACCGCCTGTTGGGCCCGGCCCAGGGCGGCGTAGGCGGCGTTGCTCTTGACCGCACAGGCGAGATAGCTGGTCGCCTGGGCCAGGGTGATGCGGCACTCGGGCATGCCGAGGCGCTCCACGGCCTGGTGGGTGGAGGTGGCCAGAGTCAGGGCCCAGGGATCTGCATTGCCCACGTCCTCCGAGGCAAAGATGAGCAGTCGTCGGGCGAGGAAGAGCGGGTCCTCCCCCGACGCCAGCATCCGTGCGAGGTAATAAAGCGCGGCGTCGGGGTCGCTGGCGCGCAAACTCTTGATCAGCGCCGAGACGAGATTGTAGTGCTCCTCGCGGTCCCGGTCGTAGAGGAGCAGCCGGGTGCCGGCCGCCTCGCGAACGGTTTCCGGCGCCAGGGGGGCGCCGGGGTTCTCCCCGCGTTGGTGGATGGCCGCCGCCGCCTCGAGCAATCCGAGGGCCTTGCGGGCGTCTCCCCCGGCGAATTCCACCATGGCGCGCCGGCTCTCTTCGCCGAGGGTCAAATTCTGTTTGCCCAGCCCCCGCTCGGTATCCGCCAGGGCGCTCTCGATCACTCGGGCTACGGCCGCCTCGTCCAAGGGCTGCAGGGTGAGGACTCGGCTGCGCGAAAGCAGCGGGGCATTGACCGTGAAGGAGGGGTTTTCGGTGGTGGCCCCCACCAGGGTCACGGTCCCCGCCTCCACATGGGGCAGCAGTACATCCTGCTGAGCGCGGTTGAGCCGGTGGATTTCGTCGATGAAGAGCAGGGTGCGCAAGTTGGCTCGCCGCGCGGTGTCCACGGCCTCGCGGATCTCCTTGACCCCGGCGACCACTGCGGAGAGCGCCTCCATGCGCGTATCCCGAGCGGTGGAGAGCAGCCAGGCGAGGGTGGTCTTACCCGATCCGGGCGGTCCCCAGAGGATGATCGACGGGATTTCTCCCGCCTCGACCATGGCCCGCAGGGCGCTGCCCTCACCCACGAGGGCGTCTTGGCCGATGATGTCGTCGAAGTGTCGGGGCCTCATCCGGTCGGCCAGGGGCGCGTGGGGGTCCAACCGTCGTTTTGGGCGGTTCGGGAAGAGGTCCATGTTTTGATCCTGGGCCATGGGGCGGAGCTTAGCCCGGGGTTCGGCGACTGGAGCCTTGAGTTGCCGGCGGAATCGGGGATCATGGGCGGGAAGGAATGGCGGGATGATCAAGATCGAATCGGTCGGAATTTGTTTGAAAGAGAACCAACCCCAGGCCCAGGGGACGGTGACCCGGCTTGTCGCCTGGTTGCGAGAGCGCTCCATCGTGCCCCTGGCCGATGAGCAGTGCGCGGTCTGGGCGGGGCTCCAGGCGCATTCTCGGGAAGAACTCGCCCGGGAGGCCGATCTGGTGGTGGCCCTGGGAGGCGACGGAACCCTGCTCTCGGTGGCGAGGGCGGCCGGAGTACGGCCGGTGCCGATTTTGGGGGTCAACCTCGGGCGGCTCGGTTTTCTCGCGGAGATCAGCGAAGAGGAACTCGTTCCGGCCCTGGAAAAGGCGGTGGCGGGCGATTTGGCCGTGGTGTCCCGGATGCGTCTGGATGTCCGGGTGCGCCGGGGTGGCCAGGAGGTCGGCGCATTCCTGGCGCTCAACGACGCGGTGATCACCAGCGCCCAGATTTCTCGCATGATCGACGTCGAGGCCTTCGCGGACGGGGCCCGGGTGACGACCTACCACGCGGATGGCCTGATCGTCGCCACGCCCACGGGTTCCACGGCGTATTCGCTCTCCGCCGGGGGGCCACTGCTCGCCCCGGACCTGGCGGCCATCGTGCTGACCCCGATTTGTCCCCACTCGCTCACCCAGCGCCCCATCGTGTTGCCCGAGAGCAGCGAGGTCGAGGTGGTCCCGTTGGCCCCGGAAAAGCGGGCCTCCCTGACCGTCGACGGCCAGGTCGGACTCGCGGTCCTCGAGCCTGGCGATCGGATCTCTGTCCGGCGTTCGGCTCACCCGGTGGAAATCGTCGCTTCGCCCTTCCTGAATCGTTACGAGATCCTCCACGCCAAGCTGCGCTGGGGGGAGCGATGATTGAGAGCCTACGCATTGAGAACGTCGCCGTGGTGGAGGAGGCGGAACTCGAATTCGGCCCCGGGCTGAACGTGCTCACGGGAGAGACCGGCGCGGGCAAGTCCATCGTGCTCGGGGCGCTCTCCCTGCTCGTGGGGGGGCGGGCGGCTCGGGACAGTGTTCGCGAGGGGGCCTCCCAAGGAGCGGTCGAAGCGCTCTTCAGGACCGAGGCTCTGGACCAACTCGAAGCCGAACTCAGCGCTCGGGATCTCCGGGCCGATGCGGAAGCCGGGCAAGCCGAGGCAGCCCACGAACTGGTGGTGCGCCGGTCCCTGGCGGCCAGCGGGCGCAGCCGGGCGCGGATCGGCGGGCAACTCGTGCCCGTATCGACCCTGGCCGAACTCTTCATGGGGCGGGTGGAAATCTCGAGTCAGCACAGTTCCCAGGCGCTGCTGCGGCCCGAATCCCATGGCCGTTACCTGGACGCCGCGGGCGGCCTGCTCGCCCAGCGCGCGGCGGTGCGCGTCGCCTATGAGGCCCTTCAAGCCCTGGACGAGGAAGAAGCCACCCTGCGCGCCCGGGCGGACGACCGGGTTCGTCAGCAAGATTTTCTCGCCTATCAACTCGCCGAGATCGAGGAGGTGGGGCTCGAGGTCGGAGAGCTCGCGCGCCTCGAGCAGGAGCACGGCCGGCTGGCCCACGCCGAGAGCCTGGTGGCCGAGGGCGGTCGAGCCCTGTCCGCCCTGCGCGGGGAGGACGCGGGGGCTGAGTCGGCGGGGGCGGCGGATGCCCTGATCCTGGCCCTGCGCAGCGTTGAAGCCATGGCCGCTCACGACCCGGGTCTTCGGCCCCTGCAGGAGCGCCTTTCCGGGGCGGAAGCCGAGCTGCGCGACGCAGCGGGCGATCTGGAGCGTTATCTCGATGGCGTCGAGGGGGACCCGTCTCGCCTGGCCGGCCTCGAGGATCGGATCGGTCAGGTCGAACGCCTGCGCCGGAAATACGGCGCGGACGAGGCCGAAATCTTCGCCCAGCGCGACGCCCTGGCGGCGGATTTGGCGGGTATCGAAGGCGCCGACGCTCGGCTCGATGAGCTGGCCGACGAGCGCCGCGCCGGGGTCGCGGCCCTGGGGAAAGTGGCCAAGAAGCTCAGCTCCGGGCGCAAGCGAGCGGCGCGCAAGCTCGCCGGAGAGGTGCAGGAGGCGCTGGCGCGGCTGGC
The DNA here is from genome assembly GCA_029243605.1 of Myxococcota bacterium. Classification (GTDB taxonomy): domain Bacteria; phylum Myxococcota_A; class UBA9160; order UBA9160; family UBA4427; genus JAZXM01. The sequence continues at coordinate 8,563 of JAQWRT010000069.1, read as the reverse complement.
CATGCCCGACGCGCGTTTCGCCGTGGAATTCTCGGAGCCGGGGCAGGCGAGCCAGTGGCCCGCCGGGGCCCCCAGTGGCCCAACCGGCGCGGAGACGCCGGAGTTCCGTTTCTCCGCCAACAAGGGCGAGGCGCCCCGGGCCCTCCAGAAGGTGGCCTCGGGCGGCGAGCTTTCCCGGGTGTTTCTGGCCCTCAAGGGCGCTCTTCGCCAGGCGGGAGCGAATATGGTCCTGGTCTTCGACGAGGTGGATGCCGGCATCGGGGGCCGGGCAGCGGAGAGCGTCGGCCGGGCCCTGGCCGAACTCGCCGAGCGCCACCAGGTGCTCTGCATCACGCATCTGCCCCAGATCGCGGTTTTCGCCGATCGTCATTTCCGAGTCGAGAAGGCCACCGCTCGGGGCCGTGTGCGCGCGCGCATCGTCGCCCTGGAATCCGATGGGCGGGTCGAGGAGATCGCCCGGATGGCCGGGGGCGAGGCGATTTCCGAGGCCACCCGGGCGCATGCCCGGGAACTGCTCGCCTCGGCGGAGTCCACGGGCGCCGGTCGAAGGCCGACCGCCGCCCCCTGAGAGCCCCGGAACCCGCAGGGGCGTCTGCGGGGGAATCCCGGCCCGGGAGCCTTTCGATTGCCCCGGGGGCGGGCCTCTTCTAACCTCGTTCTTTACGCCCCCCGTGTCGATCCACCCCGGAGTCCCGCGAGCCCCACATGCAACGCATTCTCAGCAAGTTTTTCGGCACACGAAACGACCGGGTCATCAAGGGCATCGTTCCGCTCCTCGAGCGGATCAACGCCCTCGAACCCGGCTTGGTTGGGCTCAGCGATGCCGAGCTCAAGGCGCTTACCCCGGCCTTCCGCCAGCGGCTCGAGAACGGGGAGCCCCTGGAAGATCTGCTGCCCGAGGCCTTCGCGACGGTTCGCGAGGCGGCCAAGCGCACCCTTGGTCAGCGCCACTACGACGCCCAGATGATCGGCGGAGTGGTGTTGCACCGGGGCGAGATCGCCGAAATGAAGACCGGCGAGGGCAAGACCCTGGTGGCCACGCTGCCCTGCTACCTGAATGGCCTCACGGGCAAGGGCGTTCACGTGGTCACGGTGAACGATTTCCTGGCTCAGCGCGATGCCGAGTGGATGGGCGAGGTCCATAGGTTCCTCGGGCTTTCGGTGGGCTCCATCGTGCACGGTCTGGACGATGTTCAGCGCCGGGCGGCCTACGAAGCCGACGTGACGTATTGCACGAATAACGAGCTCGGCTTCGATTACCTCCGAGACAACATGAAGTACTCGGTGGAGCAGTTCGTTCAGCGCAATCTCCACTTCGCCATCGTGGACGAGGTCGATTCGATTCTGATCGATGAGGCGAGAACGCCGCTGATCATTTCGGGTCCGTCCGAGGAAAATACCCAGATCTACGAGGTGGCCAATCGGGTGATTCCCGTCCTTAAGGAGGGGGCTCAGGCCGAGGCCTCCAAGGGCATCGAAGAGAGCGGCGATTATTGGGTGGACGAGAAGAGCCACAACGCCACGCTCACCGAGGCCGGCGTCCGCAAGGTCGAAAAGTCCCTGCGTATCGACAACCTCTTCGACCCGTCCATGCTGCCGGTCATTCACGCGGTGAACCAGGCCCTGTCCGCCCATACCCTCAAGCGAATCGACGTGGATTACGTGGTCCGCAAGGGTGACGACGGGCGCAAGGAAGTGGTGATCGTCGACGAGCACACCGGGCGCCTGATGCCCGGCCGCCGCTGGTCCGATGGGCTCCATCAGGCCGTCGAGGCCAAGGAGGGCATCAAGGTCCGGAGCGAAAACCAGACCCTGGCCTCGGTGACTTTCCAGAATTTCTTTCGCATGTACGACAAGCTCGCGGGCATGACGGGGACGGCGGATACCGAGGCGACGGAATTCGCGAATATCTACGACCTCGACGTGATGCTGGTGCCCACCAACCGACCGCAGTTGCGGGACGATCTGGCGGACGTGGTCTTCAAGACCAAACGCGAGAAATTCGACGCTGTGGTCCAGGAACTCAAGGAGCGCCACGAGACTGGGCAACCCGTGCTGGTGGGGACGATCTCGATCGAAACCTCGGAGATGTTGTCCAAGAAGCTTAAGAAACAGGGCATCAAGCACGACGTCCTGAATGCCAAGCAGCACACCCGCGAGTCGGAGATCGTCGCCCAGGCCGGGCGCAAGGGAGCCATCACGATCTCCACCAATATGGCGGGTCGCGGCACCGATATTCTGCTCGGGGGCAATCCCGAAGTGATGGCCCTAGTCAAATGCGGCCACGAGAAAGATCACCCCGATTATCTCACCCACCTCGCGCATTTTGAGGCCGAGTGCGCCGCCGGGCAGCAGGCCGTGCTGGCCGCGGGCGGGCTGCATATCCTGGGGACTGAGCGCCATGAGAGCCGCCGGATCGACAACCAGCTCCGGGGCCGTGCCGGTCGCCAGGGTGATCCGGGTTCAAGCCAATTTTTCCTCTCCCTCGAGGACGACTTGCTGCGCATCTTCGAAGCCGACCGAGTGGCCCAGTGGTGGGACCGGGTTGGGGTGGAGGAGGGCGAAGCCATCGAGAACCGGATGTTGACCCGAGTGATCGAGGGGGCCCAGAAGAAGGTCGAGAGCCGCAACTTCGATATTCGTAAACACCTGCTCGATTACGATGACGTGATGAATAAACAGCGTCAGGCATTCTACGCCCGGCGCATCGACGCCCTGCGCCACGAGGCCATCGACGAGGAAGTCATCGAGATGGTCGAGGGTCTGCTGGTGGGCTTTCTCGACGAAATTTGGCCGGAGAAGGGCGAACCCGAGGCCGAGGAACTCGAACAGCTCGTGGGTCTTGTCGAGCACCAATTCGGCATGGTCCTTCCCCTGGATGCGGGTCCCCTTGTGCCGGACGGCAAATACCCGAGCGATCGGAACGAACTCGGTCGCGACCTCCTCGAGACCTTCGCCAGCTTTCTTGTCGACAAGCGCGAGCGCTGCGTCGAGTTCGGCCAAGAGTTCAAGGAAGTCGTCGAGTACCCGAATTTTGATTGGTTCCAGCGGGATATCATGCTGCGGATTCTGGACGCCCAATGGAAGGATCATCTGCATTCCATGGACGGCCTGCGCGAGTCGGTGGGCTTGCGGGGCTATGCCCAGCGCGACCCCAAGCTCGAGTACCAGCGCGAGGGCTTTGCCTTTTTCGGCGAGATGGAGCAGCGCGTCGATGAGCAAGTCATCGAGACGATTTTTAAATTCGGCTTTCCCCGTCCGCGCCTCGAGACCATGGCCCAGTCGGCCGCGCCCGGGCCGGCTTCCGCCGGTAAGGGACTGCCCGGTTCGCCTCCGTCGGGGCCCTTGGGAGCCGGAGCCGCGGGGGGCTCACCCGCGGGCAAGGTCGGTCGAAACGAGCCGTGCCCCTGCGGCAGCGGCAAGAAATTTAAGCGCTGCCACGGCGCTTGAGTCCTCCCGCTCCTCGTCGGGCGGGGCTTTGGGGTCGGGCGAACGAAGGGAAAGTGTGAGATGAAGGTATCGGCCGTGCCCCGGGTAAGGGGCTTTCGCGCCAGTGGAGTCCATTGCGGGATCAAGGTTTCGGACCCCGATCTGGCATTGCTCGTGAGCGATCGGCCGGCGGCGGCGGCCGGGGTCTTTACGCGTTCCACCGTGGTGGGCGCCCCGGTTGAAGTGAGCCGGGAAAGGCTGCGCGCGGGCCGTGCCCGGGCGGTGGTGGTCAACAGCGGGGTCGCGAATGTCGCCATGGGCGAGCGGGGACTCCGGGATGCTCGACGTATGACCGACTACACGGCCCGAGCCCTGGGCTGCTCCCCGGACGAGGTGCTGGTGGCGTCCACGGGGGTGATCGGCGAACCCCTGCCCATGTCCGAGATCAAGCGAGGCGTGGGGATGGCCGCCGAGGCCTTGAGTGAAGAGGGCTTGCCCGACGCCGCCGAGGCGATTCGGACCACCGACACCTATGCCAAGGTGGCGAGCAAGCGGATTCGTCTGGCTGGGCGCATGGTCACCGTGGCGGGCATTGCCAAGGGGTCCGGGATGATCGAGCCCGATATGGCCACCATGTTGGCCTTCCTGGTCAGCGACGCCGATGCGACGAGCCCCTACCTGCGCGGAGTGCTGCGGCGGGTTTGCGACGACACGTTCAATCGTGTGAGCGTGGACGGCGAGACGAGTACCAGCGACAGCGTCCTGCTGATGGCAAATGGGGCCTCGGGTGCCGAGCGGCTTTCCGCCGCCCGGGGAACCGAGGCCGAGCGCTTCGAGGGCGCGGTGCACGCGGTGGCCGAGAGCCTGGCCATGGAGTTGGCCCGGGACGGAGAGGGCGCCACGAAACTCGTCAAGGTCGTGGTGAGCGGGGCCTGGAGCGCTGCCCAGGCGCGCTCGGCGGCGCGGCGGGTCGCGAACTCCCTGCTGGTCAAGACGGCAATTTTTGGGGCGGATCCGAATTGGGGGCGAATCCTGCAGACCGTGGGAGCCGGGCGCATTCGTCTGGATCTGGCCCGTACCCGGATTCGCCTGTGCGGGGTGACGGTTTTTCGCGCCGGGGCCTCAGCGGGTCCAGCGGCCCGGAAGCGGGCGGCGGTGCGCCTGGCCGAGCGGGAGGAGGTCGAGATCGGAGTGGAGCTCGGGGCGGGGAACCACTCCGAGCGCGTCTGGACCTGCGATCTCAGCACCGAGTACGTCCGGATCAACGCCGAATACACCACCTGACTCCATGGGGGAGGCCCCGTGGGGCCGATATGGTTGGGTCGCTCGGAGTTTGCTAATTAGAGCGGCGGCTGGCCCACTCGGGGCCGGTACGACACACGCGTCAGCTCGCCCCTGCGGTGCCGGAAATCTTCTGGTTGGGGAATAAACGAGATCGGCGCGGAGGAAAAACCGCGAAGGAGAACGAAATGAGCGAGACGACGGCACCGCCGTCGGCGGCCGGCGATGCGCCCGCTGCTGGACCCGAAACCGAGGGGGCCGAGGCCTCTGCCAAGCAGGCCTTCGAGAAGACCGACCTGAGCATTCGCGCCCTGCTCGAAGCAGGAGCGCATTTCGGTCACCAGACCCACCGATGGAATCCGTTGATGCGGCCCTTCATCTTCGGGGCTCGGAACGGGACGCATATCCTGGACCTGGACCAGACCCTGCCGATCTTCAATGCAAGCCTCGACCACGTTCGAGAGACTGTGGCCAGTGGAGGCAGCGTTCTCTTCGTGGGGACCAAGCGCCAGGCGGCTCAATGCATCAAGGCCGAGGCCGAGCGCGCCGGCCAGTACTACGTGAACAACCGCTGGCTCGGTGGCATGCTGACCAATTGGAAGACGGTCAAGAAGTCCATCGATACCTATAAGAACCTCTTGGCCATCCAGGCCGATGAGGAGAAGCGGGCCGAGCACTCGAAGAAGGAGCTCGCTCGCATGAGCCGGCTCTGTCTCAAATACGAAAAGTCTCTGGCGGGTATCAAGGACATGCCCCGCCTGCCCGACATGGTTTTCGTCGTGGATGTCGGCAAGGAATCCATCGCGATCAGCGAAGCGCGCCGGCTCGGGATTCCGATCATCGCCGTCGTGGACAGCAACCGAGACCCCCGCAATATCGACTACGTGGTCCCGGGCAACGACGATGCCACCCGGGCGATCGATCTCTACTGCAAATGCATGGCCGATGCCTGCATCGAGGGCGAGGTGATCCGCCAGGACAAGCTGATCTCCGAGAAGGAAGCGCAGCCCAAGGGCGAGGGGGGAAGCACGCTGCCGGGGACGGGTCGCCGGGTCGTCGAAATGACCCAGCAGCCGCGACGCAGCCGAGGCGGCCCGGGTGGAGGTTCGGGCACGAGCTCCGGCCGTACCCAGAGCGCCGGTGGTTGGACGGACAAGCGCGCCGAAGGGGCCGCGGCCGGGGGCAAGGATGCCCCCGCCAAGCCCGATGCGGCGCCCGCCGAGGCGGCCAAGCCTGAGGCGGCCAAGGCCGAGGACGCGAAGCCCACGGTTGAAGAGAACAAGGACTGAGGCAGCGCCACCGGCCCCCGAGCGCGAGGGGCCGGGTGGCGTGCAATCGCCGTGAAATAGAGGATCGAGGAGAGAATCGTGGCAGGTATTTCTGCAAAGGACGTAAAGGCTCTACGCGACCAGACGGGCGCGGGCATGATGGACTGCAAGACGGCTCTGAAGGACTCCGACGGCGACGTCGAGCGCGCCATGGACCTGCTCAGGGAGCGAGGTCTGTCGAAGGCGGGCAAGCGCGCCGGGCGTGCCACCAGTGAGGGCGCCGTGGCGGTCTCCATCGAGGGCGGCGTTGGCGTGATGATCGAGTTGGGGTGCGAGACCGATTTCGTGGCCAAGAACGACCAGTTTCAGGGACTCGTTCAGGAGATCGCGGACGCCCTGAGGGAGTCGGGCGCGGTGGCCGATCTGGAGACGGCCCTGGGTGCCAAGATCGGCGGTGAGACCGTCGATGCCCATATCAAGGCGGCCGTGGGCCGGGTGGGTGAAAATATCCAACTCAAGCGCGTGGGCTCGGTTCACGCGGATGGGGTTGTGGGCGGTTATATCCACGGAGGCGGCAAGCTCGGCGTGCTCGTGGGCGTGGCCTCCTCTTCGCCGGACTCGGTGACGGGCGCCGCCAAGGACATGGCGATGCACGTGGCGGCCGCCGATCCGACCCCCCTGGCGGTGGATCAGGACGGTCTGGACGCCGAAGTGGTCGAGCGCGAGCGAACGATTCTTCGCAATCAGGCTCTGGAGAGCGGCAAGCCCGAGAATATCGTCGACAATATGGTGACGGGCCGGCTCAAGAAATTCTTCGCTGAGAACTGCCTGGTGGAGCAGCCCTTCGTCAAGGACCCCGACAAGTCGGTGGGGAGCGTGCTCGCCGAGGCGGGGGACGCCAAGATCACCGAATTCATTCGCTTCAAGCTGGGCGAGGAGGCCGAGTGAAACCCGTCTTTAGCCGGCTGCTCCTGAAACTTTCCGGCGAGGGACTCGCCGGTGAAGACGGCTTCGGCATCAACCCCACGGTGATCGCGGGAATCGCGGAGCAGATTCGCGATATCCATGCTTTGGGGGTACAGGTCAGTATTGTCATTGGCGGCGGAAATATCATCCGCGGCATGACGGCCGCCTCCCAGGGGATGGATCGGGCGAACGCCGATTATATGGGGATGATGGCCAGCGTCATCAACGCCATGGCGCTCCAGGATTCCCTGGAAAAGGCGGGGGTGGATACCCGGGTTCTCTCAGCCCTCGAGATCAAGCAAGTGGCAGAGCTCTATATTCGCCGGCGGGCGGTGCGCCACATGGAAAAGGGCCGGGTCGTGATCTTCGGAGGGGGTACGGGAAACCCGTATTTCACCACCGATACCGCGGCTGCTTTGCGCGCGGCCGAGATCCATGCGGACGTGATCCTGAAAGCAACTCAGGTCGACGGGGTCTACAGCAGCGACCCCCACAAGGACCCGTCCGCGGTGCGCTACGAGAAACTCTCCTTCACCGAGGCGATGGAGAAGAACCTCCAGTTTATGGATCAGACAGCGATCGCGCTGTGCCGGGAAAACGGCCTGCCCATCGTCGTTTTTGGTATGGGTGAGGGTGGGAATATTCAAAAGGTGGTCCTGGGCGAGTCTATCGGGACCGTGGTGAGCGAGTAGGGGAGGCGGGAATGGCCGGCGAAGAAGAAGTTGAGCTCGTCCTCGAAGAGGGGCGAGAGGCCATGGAGAAGACCATCGAAACCTATAAGCGCGAGCTCCTCAAGGTGAGGACCGGGCGCGCAAGCGCGGCACTGCTCGACGGTGTCAGCGTGGATTATTTCGATACGCCCACTCCCCTCAAGCAGTTGGCGAGTCTCTCGGTGCCCGATCCCCGCATGATCGTGATTTCGCCCTTCGATAAGTCGGCGATCGGAAATATCGAGCGCGCCATCCAGGCTGCCAACCTCGGTTTGACCCCGAGCAACGACGGTAAGGTGGTGCGTATCGCAATTCCGCCCCTCACCGAAGAGCGGCGCAAACAACTCGTCAAGCAGGTCCGAAAAAATGCCGAGGATTACCGGGTGAGTATCCGGGAGAGCCGGCGAGACGCCTTGGGGCTGCTGAAGGATCTCGAGAAGGACGGCGCGCTCCCGAAGGACGACTGCCGCCGTGCCGAGAAGAACGTCCAGGATCTGACCGATGCCCACGTGAATCGCATCGACGAGTTGACGGCGCAGAAGGAAAAAGAAGTCCTCGAGGTCTGACGATGCCCTCCGCCGAGATTTCTCCGGATCGCATGCCGCGCCACGTCGCCATCATCATGGATGGCAACGGCCGTTGGGCCGAGGCCCGCGGGCTTCAGCGCAATCGCGGGCACTTGGCAGGGGTGGATTCGGTCAAGCAGATCGTTCGAAGCGTTCGTGAGCTTGGGATGGAGTACTTGACCCTCTACGCCTTCTCCAGCGAGAACTGGAACCGGCCCGATGCCGAGGTCTCGGAGTTGATGCGCCTGCTCGAGATCTACCTCGATGAGAATATCGCGGAGGCTCAGGAGCGAGGGGTTCGGTTGCGGGTGATGGGGCATATGGACAGACTTCCCCCGAGCAC
>JAQWRT010000051.1 GCA_029243605.1 Myxococcota bacterium | reverse complement strand
GGCGAGGCGGGCTGATCTCAGGCGGAGGACCCATTCGGGGCCGGGCCCTACCTTCGAAACGAATCAGTACACAGGGCATGCCATCGAAGATCCGACGGGCCAAGTAGAAGGGGCCCCACCAGGGCAACCCCAGCCTTCGATTCAACTTCACCGCGCCCAGTAGAAAACCGAACCGGCGCCTCGGGAAACCCGGGCGAAGCGACCAACGCTCGACGAAGGCGAATAGATGGGGGAGCCGCTCTTCGCGGTCGCGAAGCACCCGGGCTTGGGCCGGGATATCGAAGCCCTGGTCCCCCTCGACGGTATGCACCACCACCACGGGATTGGCCGCTAGGCTCGCCACCCAGTCCCGTTTGCCCGGAAACCCCGAGAGGACGATTTCATCGCCCCCGGACCAACCGTAGGTGCTCTCCAGAGTACGTGGCGTCCCGTCTCGACGGGCGAAAGTCGTTCTCAGAGCGAAACTATTCGCCAGGATCCGTCTCAGACTCTCCGGCAGCTCATCCATCACCCCAGCCTAGCGGTCAAGGCTCGCCCTAGCTCCCCCGGGCACTCGCATAGAGGGTCGGCTTGGGCGATTCTCCCAACGGATACTTCCAACCGAAGAATCGCCATCGGGAAAGGGTTTGACTTCTATGGGCTTCTACGAAAATCGCATTCTCCCCTTTATTATCGACAAGGCCTGCGGAGCCCCAGCGGTTCTCAAACAAAGGGGAAAGGTCGTCCCCCAAGCCCAGGGTCGCGTTCTCGAAGTCGGCATGGGATCGGGCATCAACCTGCCCTTCTACGACCCCGAACGAATCGAGTTCGTCTGGGGCCTTGAACCCTCCGAGGGGATGCGCCGGCTTGCCCGGGAGAGAGTCGCTGCAGCCCCCTTCGAGGTCAAATTGCTCGACCTACCCGGTGAAGAGATTCCCCTCGAAGACAAGAGCGTGGATACAATCCTGTTGACCTTCACCCTGTGTACGATTCCCGATTTTCAGAAAGCTCTGGCTCAGATGCGCCGAGTTCTCAAGCCGGGCGGGCAGTTGATCTTTTGCGAACACGGTGAGGCTCCTGACGAATCCGTGCGCGCATGGCAAAACCGAATCAATCCCATCTGGAAACGCATCGCCGGCGGCTGCAATATCAACCGGCCAGTCCCGCAATACCTCCAGAATGCCGGCTTTACCCTCGACAAACTCGAGAGCCGCTACCTCCCGGACACGCCGCGTATTGCCGCGTTTAATTACTGGGGCGTGGCGAGCCACGGGTAGCCCCAGCACTCGCTGCCATTCCCGCATCACCGTTCTGGCGTAAGCGACGAAGCCTCGAAAGCCCCAGCAAGCCCGCAAAGAGCAGGACGGGAGCAGCGGGTTCCGGGACGGGCGTCGGGTCGCAGGGATCGCCTAGACCGTCGGAGTCCGTATCGATCTGGTCATCGTTCGGGATGCCGAAGCAATTATCGTTGCCGTCGAGAAAAAGGTCCCGATCGCGATTGAGCGCTGCCCGGGTACCAGATCCCGCTGGCAAGCAGGTAAAAGTAATCTCGGTTGAGCCGGCCAAGGTCATCAGTGCCGCTTCGGTGGTGGCGGTTCCATCGGACGCATCGAAGGTCGCACTCCCTGGAGCGCCCCCGGTATAGAGCCAGCCCATGGGCTCTCCCCCGACCGTAGCCTTGGCGATCAAGTCACACTCAGTAACGATTCCTCCCAGGATCCTGGAGGTAAAGGCCGTGGAGGCCCGGCTGATCAGAAGCGCGACCCTGGCGTGGGCATCCGCCGCGCTCGAGGCGCCGAGCGTCACCTGCTGCCCGACAATCGGCGGGAGATCCGAGTCGAAGGCGAGCATGAATTCCACCATATCCGGGATTTGTGTCTCGGGGTTATCAAAGCCCGTGTCGTTATTGAAGAGATCGTTGAACACACCGGCGAGAAAGAAACGATTCATCGTATCCTCTGAGCCATCGTGCAGGAAACCGAAACCTCGAACCTGATCACCCTTATGGACGTGGTCGCCCCCGGGAATTTCGAAGCCGTTATCCGGCGCGCCAAACATCCCAACCTTCTGATACATGTTGCGAAGGTGAGACACCTTGAATATCTGGGTTTCATTCTCGAATGTGCCGTTAGTGCTGGTGCCGAAGCGTCCGAGAGCAGGATTCAACTCGTGGCAGCCATCGCAGGTAAACCCTTCATCAACGGCCCCAAAAGCCGGATTATCCACCAGTCCGTCCGAGCGCCGGGGGCCAAAAAAGAAATCAAAGCCGCCTTGCTGCGCCGCAGTCAGAGTATTATCGAGGTTCCGGATCGGATTGGGGGGATACGTCAACTCCATCGCGAAATCAGAAAAAGACTGCATCTCGGCAGGGGTCAGGTCCGATGCCCGACCCACCAGGCCGGAGAAGGCCACGATGAAATTCTTGAAGGAAATTTCTGAGTCGGTCGCGTGGATCCCGAACACGCCGTTCGCGCGATCGCCGCGCCAATGCAGCGCTCCGCTATGAATCATCCCCCGTAAGCTCTGAGTCGTCATCGGCCCCTTCATCGGATGATGCTGATCGAAATCAGCTCCACCGTTGAGATTCGTAATGTCGAGGCCGGTCAGACTAAAGAAAGGGAAAAGCTCCGAAAAATTGATCGGCATGGGGTTGAACTTAACGTCATCATCAGGATCCCCCAGATCCCAAGCCAAGTGATCCATATCGCCAAAAGTATGGCAGCTCGCGCAACTCTCTGTTCCGTTCGCTGAAGTCGCATTGGCGTCATAGAGAAAAACACGACCAGCCACCACGTGGGCGGGCTCAGGGTTATGAAAAGTGACGTGATGTGTCTCGGTCCCAGATGCCGTATCGATAACCGAAATTCCGTTATCGAATCGAGTCATCACAAAAAGAGTAGAGCCATCGGCTGAGAGCACGACGCCGCAGGGGCCTCCGGCACTCAGGCCAATCTGGTTGGCCGCGTCGGGAACGAAGGTGTCCGCTTCGAGTTCAGCGACATCGAAGACCCCGATCTTGGCCGAGCCGAACGCGGCGAGGTAGAGGGTAGTCGTGCCCGAGCCGGCATCGTGGCCGATCGCCATGTCGAGAGGCATCGCCAGGCTTTTTCCCGCAGCCGTTATATCGAAAGCCGGATTGCTGGCGAGCACCGAGAAGTCGACGTGCTTATTCAGATGGCGAGCCCCCGAACTCGCGTCACTCGACACGTTCGGGGTATCGATCACGGTGATTCGCGACTCGGCGATATGGCCCTGAACCGTCGTGCCGCCATGAGTGCCCGGCCCTTCGAAGCGAACCAGATTATTCGCATCGTTATTGCTGACGTAGAGAGTTCCGTTCTCGGGATGGACCCCGATATTGAAGAGCGTCGTTCCCACGTGGGTATGGAAGGCCGTCTCTGTCAGGGTCTCGGCATTGATGGCAAAGACATCCTTGTCCGGCAGGTGGAAGCGAACCCCGTTACTCCAATTTCGACCCTGCTCGTCGCGATACTCGCCTGCGGCGCGATCCCATTTGACGATCAGGCCGACCTCGGGGGCCAGCACTCCAGCGGCGTTAGCACTGGGTCCGGGATTGCCTCCCGGAAGCTGACCGCCCGCCAGACCGCCAGGGCTTGTGATGCCGTCCCGACCCGCACAAGCACCCACACTATCGAACCCATCGCACACAACACCCTCGGCCACAGTGGTGCTCTGATTCCCCGAATAAAAAGTGGCGACGTAAACTTGATCGCCCGACAGGTTGACTGCCATGCTGCGCGGCGTATCCGAGAAGAGGCTAATGATTTTGAGCGGCGTGCCCCCGAGACCTGCCCCAGTATTCGCCACGTCGAAAACCCAGACATCCGAACGAGGGACACCCTCCGTAGTCAACTGCGGATCCCCCGCCCCGGCCACCGCCGAAAGGGAAGGATCCATCCGGTGCCGGCCCCGATGGGCCGTGGCAATGAAGGCCCTGGGGCCCGTGGGACCCGTGGGATCGGCAATCACAATATCCCGAGGCTCGTCCCCTACGAGCAAGGTCTTGACGACTCGTCCTGCGCTGACGTCTACAACGCTGACGCTATCCGAAAGGTGGTTGGTGACCCAGACCTCATTGTCGCTGACCGCTGCTACCGCGACGGGCTCGAGGCCCACAGGGATCGAAGCGATCCAAAAGGGCGCCCCTGCTCCCGTGATATCAAAGATCTCGAGATGACCATCGGGAGCATTGGCCACAAAAAGGCGGGTGCCGTCGGGGGAGATCGCTATGGGACGGACGGGGCCAGACTCAAAGGTAATAAAATCCGTCTGGGCCGAAGCGTTACCCGCAAAAATAGTCAGCACCATAGCTACACATAGGCCAACCCAACTGCGTTTTTTCCCGAGGGCCATCTCCTTACTCCCTTGCTTGCTCCCGCCGCGTTCCAAAACCTTCCGGATGAGACCTAAGGCTGCCGGGGATACACGAACCCCAAAGCCAGGCGGAGCGGTCACCCGTCCGGCGACCCCGAGGCCGCCGCGGATATGTAGGCTTCCCCAAGTTCTCACGAAATCCGCACTTTTTCAAGACTATTGCGTAAGGCCTTCACGTCGGAAGCGATCAAGACGATCTCCCCCCGGCCCAGAACCCAAGTCCTATGCGGGGGTCGCGTCGGGGCCTGCTGCAATTCTGCACATGGCCAACCCGAAGAATCCCGGATTACTTAATTGACAGAGGAGTTGCCGGCGGCCAGGGGACACGGTTTCGATGCAATTGGCCCTAGAACTCGGGAAGCCCATGCTCGGCGATGCGCGAGCCAAGACGCTCCAATTGATGGGGTGCTGATCCCAATTCGTGTTCAATGCGCGTCGCCCAGATGAAATGGCGATGAAGGGGATAATCCACATCGATCCCTACGCCGCCGTGGAGATGCTGGCAGGCGTACGCAGAAAATTGCCCCCCCTCCGCAGCCCAATACTTGGCCACGCCCACGGCATCCGACCCCGGCTTCTCTTGGGCAAGCAACCAGGTCGCCTCCCAAGCCGCGAGGCGCAAAGCTTCAACCATGATGTACGCGTCGGCTGCCCTTTGGTGAAAGGCCTGAAAACTCCCGATGGGACGGTCGAATTGGATGCGCTCCCGGCCGTACTCCGACGTCATCTCCAGAGCGCGCTCGCAGACACCCAACTGCATGACACAACGCGCCGCAGTGGCGTGCTCAACCAGCCAGTCAAGGGCCTCGCGCCCTACCCCGCCGCCCAGCAGATCCGATTCGGCGACCTCAACACCATCGAGGGCCAGAAAAGCATGGGGCTGACGATCCGAAGAGGTCTGACTCTCTCGCCTGACACCCGGCGCCTCCGCGTTCACCCATGCCAACACCACCCCGCCCTCGTCGGTTGTCGCGGGAACCAGAATATGACTCGCCTGGCCCCCAGCAGGCACCAGCGACTTCTCCCCTGAAAGTCGATACCCCTCTTGGGTGCGCTGGGCTCGGGTACTGGGGACCCTGGGGTCAGACGAATCGAGTTCGGCCAATGCCGCGGTGAGAATCAGTTCACCGGTGGCGACCTTGGGCAGCCACTCCTGCTTCTGATCCGCCGTGCCGAATCGAGCCAAGGGCAACGCACCGAGCACCAGCGACGCGTAGACCGGAACCGGAGCAACGCTCCGGCCGATCTCCTGACACAACAAACAGAGCGCGAAAAAGCCCAGGTCCATCCCGCCGAATTCCTCGGGGATCGCAACTCCCAGAAGATTGCTCTCAGCAAGGGCCCCCCAAGCTTCCTCGTCCGTCATGAGCGCCTGGGACTCGACCTTCTTAAGGCGCTCATTTCCCAACTTGTCCTCGAGAATTTTTCGCGCCAGTTCCGCGACTTCCCGATCTTCTTCCGCAAAATCAAAATCCATTCATCTTCTCCTGGGAAAGCCTTCTCCAGTTTTCGTAACAGGCGCCAAGCGCCTCACTATTCGCCAACAACTCTTCGTCAACGCTTGTAGTGCGGCAGACCCATTCCGGCCATGGCGATGATGTCGCGTTGAACTTCGTTCGTCCCGCCCCCAAAGGTCAGGATCAAACCGTTGCGATAGGCCGATTCGATTCGACCCTGGATGACCGAACCCGGATCATCACCGCCAATATTGGCTCGACTGCTCGTGATTTCCATCATCGCCCGGTAAGCCTCGATATTCAACTCACTCCCGAATACCTTGACCGCCGATGCCGCGGCCGGGTGAGGGTTCCCCTTCTGGGCGGCCCACGCCTGTTTCCAATTCATCAGACGGACGACTTGGACCTTTGCGTAAACACGCGCAAGGTTCTGGCGGACCCAGGCCTTGTCGATTACGCGTTCGCCATCGACTTTCGTCTCTCTCGCCCAATCGACAACATCGCGCAGGGTTCTCCGAATCGGGCCAACACTCGTCAGCGAGATTCTCTCATGATTCAACTGCCCGGTGATCAGGGACCAACCGTTATTCTCACCGCCTATCAATGCGTCGGCAGGAACCCGAACATCGTCGTAGAAAGTCGCATTTGTCGTCACTCCGCCGACGGTCATTATTTTCTGGCGCGAATAACCATCACTCGTTGTCGGCACGAGAAACATCGAGAGGCCGCGATGCTTGGGCGCCTCGGGGTCGGTTCGGGCCGCGAGCCAGATAAAGTCGGAATAGCCCGCCAGACTCGTCCACATCTTCTGGCCATTGATCACCCACTCGTCGCCTTCGAGCCTGGCAGATGTCTGAAGAGAACCCAGATCGGTCCCCGCTCCCGGCTCGGAGTAACCGATGGCAAAAAAGATTTCTCCCGCCAGAACCTTCGGCAAGATCTCGGACTTCTGCTCTTCGGTGCCATAGTGCATGATCGTGGGACCCACGGTGTTCAAAGTGAGAAATGGCAAGGGGAAGCCCGCGGTCTGCACCTCGTCGGCAAAAATGAATTGCTCCATGGGCGTGCGGCCTTGACCGCCATACTCTTCGGGCCAACCGACACCCAGGAGCCCATCCCGCCCCATCTGCTTCATCGCAGCGCGAAAGAGCGGTCCGCCGCCTTCGCCGTCGCTCCGAAGCTCGGCGACGAGCTCGTCGCTCATCATTTCATTGAAATAGATTCGCAATTCGTCGCGAAACTTCTTCTGCTCGGTCGTAAAATCGAGTTCCATACTTCCCCCTGGTTTCGGGACGCCACCCTGCCTGATCTAGCCCGTTCATTCTAGAACTGGACAAGCGAATGTAAAGCATGGCCCCAAGGGCCAAAATCTCTGCCGGGGGCGTGCTCCACCGACTTTAAAAAGTGGTTCGGGAGCAGAGCCGCCGGACTTCGCTACTCCGACTCGGACTCCACCTTGATTTCGGCTTCGATGAGATCGACCAGGGTCGACCCCGAAGCCTCGTTGAGGTGAATCATGTCGGTGAGCAGCTTCATCTGGAAATGACTCGAAATCCGGTCCCAACTCCAACCCAGAAGGTAATGGCGAAAGAGGGATTTCAGCACCAATCGCTCGGCCCCCTGGGCCTCGTAGGCCGGCGTATCCTCGAAGGCATCCGAGAGCAGCCGCTCGTGGAGCACCCGGCCAAGCGGCAGGCACGCCATCTCCCGTTCCTGGGCTTCGTTTTCGATGAATTCGTTGAACCTGTCGAGAACCTCATCGATCGGCTCTCCCCTTCGCTCGCCGAGGGGAGGCAAGGTGACGAGAACCGTACGGGCGGTCTCGCTGGTCTCCAACTTGTCGAGGAGAAGACGATAATTATCGAAGAAGAAGTCCTCATCGGGCGCTTGGGGCAGCGCCTGTCTCCGGACGTATCTCGCCCCGGCCCGCTCGTCCTCGCTCCCCCGCGCATCGTTGGTTCCCACCAGGAGAACAACAAATGCCGGCTCTACCGAAACAACATCCTCGGCGCGCTGCAGAAGATTCCAGGCCAGCTCGCCGTTGACCCCGGCGTTGAGGATCGTATAGCCCCAGGGCTCGAGTCGAAGCGCAAGGGCGTGAACGTAGTCGAAGCTCGCGTTGCCGTGGGTAAGGCTATCTCCCAGGCAAATCACCACTTTCTCTCTGTCCGCCGCCAGAGAGGAGTGAAAACGGTCGAGGCGCTCGAGATGGGGCTTCCCCAAAAGCGGCTGGACCCGGATCAGGAGCCAAACGATGAGAGCTGCGAGGATGAGGAGAAGCGTTCCCACTGGGCCAGATACTAGAACGACTGAACCGCCGAGCCCACCACCCACGAGCCAATTCTGGTGATTGCTGGGGATCTCGGGTCCCGAGACCGAGCCCGAATAACTCTATTTGCTGAGAGCGCCTAGCCCAGTTCGAAACGATCGATATACCAACCCAGGCGCGCCTGAATATCCGCCTGGGTCAGGCCGTAGCGCCCGAGGTCGTATTCGTGAGCCCCGTGTTTGCCTTTCGGGTTGGCGGCGAGGTAGTCCGCCATGGAACTCTCGGCGGACGAATCTAGGCCGAGCTCGAAATGATTGTAGATTTTGTGGATCACGCTCATGGAGTCGTCAACGAAATCTGCGAAGCGAATATCGATGAAGCGCCGAGGATCGGACTGATCGCGCACCGAATAGCCCCGCTCGAGGGAAGTGGCACAAAAATCTAGAACGGTCTTCCCCAAATCGGGCTGGGGCGAAAATCCCTGACTCTCGAGCAGCGTCTCCATCATGCTGCAATAGGAGGCAATGGCCTCCAGGGGATCGCGGTGGGTGAGAACAATGCAACAGTCGGGAAAAGTCTCGACGATCGCATCCAGCGCCCAGAGGTGTGCCGGGGACTTGAGCAACCAGCGCTCACCCGGACGCTGCCAGTCGACCATCTTGAGGAGATCCCTGTAATAAACGTATTGAGGGCGCAGGTCCGCGTCTCGAAAAAATGAGGCATAGGGCTCCATCAGGACTTCGATGCCCTGCTGGACGTTCTCGAACGTGATGGCCATGGGGATCACGCACTCTTCGGGCGTATCTGCGTCGGCGAAATGAATCCGAGTAAAATCGGGGTTTCGCTCGCGCAACTTGGCAAAAGTTTCCTTCATGGCCTTATGACGGGGGTCCTCTGCTCCCTCAGGCAGCCCGTCCAGGGGCTCCGGGAAGGTGCCCTCCCAGAGCAGCAGGGGTCGAGCCGCCGGATCCTGACCGAGTAGATTGAAGGTCGCCGAGGTCCCCGTTCGCGGCAGGCCCGTCAAGAACATCGGCCGGCGAATTTCGCGTTCACGAATCTCCGGATGTGCACCAAAGGCGGCCTCCACCCGGAGACGGGTAGCCAGCAGCCGAACCAGGCGTTTCCAATTCGAGCGGCGGCCTCTTTCATCGAGACCCGCAGTGGTGTCGAGCATTTGGCAAAGCGCCGCCAAACCCTCCTCAAAGGGGGGATCGCCGAAATTCTCGAGCCCGGTGGCCGTGCGGGCCGCCGACAGAAGAGGAGCATTATCGAACTCGTAGACTTCGGCTTGGGTCACGAAGCGGATCCTTTCAACTGAATGAGGGGCGAGAGGGCTGATTGACATGACAAGCAGCCCGGCGGGTCTCCCCTAGTTTAGAGCGCGCTCGACGAAACCCAGGCGATCATTGCCGAAGAAGAGTTCCCCGTCGACGAAAAAAGAAGGCGCGCCAAAAACACCTCGGGCCACGGCTTCCTCGGTGGTTTCCCGCAAAGCTCCCTTGACCTCGGGGTCCGAGGCATTCTCCAACAAGCTTCCCGGCTCGAGGCCTGCCCCGGAGAGCACCTCCCCGAGGACGCTGGGGTCGGCCAGGTTCTTCTCCTGCTCCCAGAGCGCGGAGAATGCCGCCCTATGAAAGGTTTCAAACTCGCCCCGGGCCATAGCGGCGTGGGCGCAGCGCATGAGAAGGAGAGTGTTGACCGGAAAATGCGGGTTGCTCCGGAGACTCAACCCCAGATAGTCGACCCATCGCTTCATCTCGCTTCCGAAATACCGGCGCTTCGCCTCCACGGCCTCCTCGGCGGGCGAGTGGTTTCCGGTGGCCTTGAAGACGCCCCCGAGGAGCATGGGCCGATAGCGGATCGTACAGCCCGTTCTCTCGATCAACCCGGATAGTTGGGAGTTGGCGATATAGCTGTAGGGGCTGCCGTAATCGTAGAAAAACTCCACCACAGAAGACAAGCCTTCCCCTCCATCAAAGTACCCGGGCGGTATACCCCAAGCCAGGAGCAGGAGGAAAGCCGATCGGTGGCTGGATCGCCAACTCAGGAGCTGAAACGAGCCAGGCTTGGGAATGAACCCGGGGTCAGGGCGCGAAGGTCAGGGCACGAAGGTCAGGGCACGAAGGTCAGGACGCGAAGGTCAGGGCGGGAGTCCCGAAATCTCGGAGATTTGCACAGCCCTGATGGAGATCGCTCCAGCGCGAGATGCCGAGTTCCAGGCAGACGATCCCGCAGGTGGGGAGCCCAAGGCCCGGCTTGTCGCAAAGCCAATCCCAAAGATCGCTCAAACCGGGGTTATGACCGACCACAGCGAGCGAGGAAATATCATCGCCAGCATGCCCAATGAGATCGACGAGGGTTTTCGTGTGGGCCAGATAAAGGCCCGCTCGAACGGCCACCGCCGCATCCGACAGCCCGATCCCTGCCTGGATCAGCCTGGCTGTCGTCTCCGCCCGCTCGGCGTCACTCGTCCACATCGAATCGGGCAAAAAGCCCGCTGCCTGCAGGCGAGTGGCAAGCTGGCGCGCGTCTTTTCGGCCCCTCTCGGTCAGCGGGCGATTGTGATCCGCGATCCGGGATCCATGGAGCGACCCGGCTTCAGCATGCCGAATCAAGGTCAGCATACGAGTCTTCATCGAGACCTCGACCGACTCAAGAGAACCCCCTGCTCGCGCTTCGAGCGACCGGCGGGCCCACCCCAGGGCGCCGTGGTTTGCAGTGCTTTTTTAGGCCATGTACGCATATATCCGCGCCGCTCAACTGGGGAGCCATGGAGAGTTTAGCGACACTCGGCGACAGCTCCACCGTTTCCTTGGAATCGCTACTCATTCCGGGGCCTCCGGGATCGGCAGGCGAACGATGAATTCAGCGCCCCGCCCCTCCTCACTCTCCAGGGTCAGGGTTCCCCCGTGGTCATCCACGATGCGCTTGCAAATCGCGAGCCCCAGCCCGGTTCCTCCCGCCGTGTCCTTCGTGGTAAAGAAGGGTTCGAAGAGCCGCTCCCTGATCTCGGGAGCAATTCCCTGGCCGTCGTCGCCGATACGGATCGAAACGTACTCCGCCTCTCGAGCCGCCCTCACGCGAATCGTTCCCCCCCTGGGCCCGAGGGCTTCGACGGCGTTTTTGAGGAGGTTGAGGTAGACCTGATTCAACCCTCCCGGATCTCCCGCCAGTCCCGGCAATCCGGGCTCGATCTGAACGTCGAGTTGGGCATCGGCAGCAGCGATGGCATGGCCGATAAGGGTCAAGGTCGAACCCAGGCCAGCCTCGACATTGACGTCCGTCTGGGTCTCCCCTCGGCTCCCGGGACGAGCAAATTCGCGTAGATCGCCCACCAGGGCAGAAGTGCGCTTGAGCCCCTCGCCTACAATTCCCGACAACTCCAAAACAGTCTCGGCCAATTCGCCGGCGTGTTGTCCGCCCATATCCCGCTGAAACTCTTCCAGACGGCGAGCGAGTTCGCTGGCGTCCGATGCATCCAGCGACATCATCCCCTCGGCAAACTCCCTCAATTCGCGCACCGTGACTTCCAGGGCTCGGACCGCATTGAGAGCGAAATTGACTGGGTTATTGACTTCGTGCGCCAGACCCGCGGCCAACTCGCCCACCGCCGCAAGGCGCTCGGACTGAACCAGTTGAACTTCGGCCTGCTTCAACTCACCCAATGTCGATTCGAGCTCGCCGTTTCGATGGGCGAGCTCGCGTTGGAGGCTGGTCACGCGAACGAGGGACCGCACCCGGGCCAGAAGCTCCCGGGGATGAAAGGGTTTCGTCACATAATCGTCGGCCCCAATCTCAAGGCCTTCGATCTTCATATCGCGCTCGGCCTTGGATGTGACAAGCACTACGGGAATTCGGCGCAGCTCCGGGTCGCTCTTGATGGCTTGGCAAAGCTCAAGGCCGGAAACCTCGGGCATCATCACATCCGAGAGAACGAGATCGGGCGGCGACTCGCGCACCGCTTCGAGCGCTTCTCTCCCGTTGCGCGCTGTGCGGACCTCAAACTCCCGGCCAACCAGAGCGGCGAGCAGTGAGCGCATATCCGGGTTGTCCTCGGCGATCAGTACCTGACCCCGACTCGCTGAAGCCCCAGGAAGCGCCGGCACCCTGCTCTCGCTTCCCTCCGACTCCTCCTCCTGGTCGGCCCAGCGAAGGAGCGAGCGATCGATATCGGGCAGCGCGCGGGTCGGAGAAGCCGGCTCGGATTGCCGGGCCAAGAGAGCGGGCGAATCTTTCAGATGTGCGGTGTCGCCCCGGTCATCGCGAAGGATCTCCTCGTCGAGCCCGGCATCGGGTTCGCCCAAAGGCAGTTCGAAGTGAATCGTCGTTCCCTGCCCGGCCCCGGCGCTGGCCGCCCAAATTCGTCCGCCATGGAGCTCGACCATCTCTCGGGTCAGTGCCAGGCCAATTCCCGTGCCTTCGTGACGACGGGTCGCTGAGTCATCCACCTGCGCGAAACGGTCAAAAACCCCCGAGAGCTTGGCCTCGGGAATACCGACCCCGGTATCCGCAACCGACACCTTGATTCCGGCCGAGTCAGCTCGCGCAGAAATCTTGACCCGCCCCTGAGCCTCGGTGAATTTCAGAGCATTGCCTAGGAGGTTCACCAAAACCTTGTCGATGGCGGCGGCGTCGGCGTTGATTTCCGGCAGTGAATCGAAGCCCTCCATACTGAGCTCGATCCCCTTGCGATCCGCCAGGGGCCGAGCGCTGGAAAGCAATTCACCCACCATGGGACCGATCTCAAAGGGCTGGCGTTGAATGGTAAACTGCTCGTTCTCGAGTTTGGCAAGATCCAGCAGATTATTGATCATCCTGTGGAGCCGACGACCGTTACTGAGCATCATGTCCACCGTCTTCTGAACCTCGACGGGGAGCCTCCCGAATTCGCCCGTTCTCAGGGCATCCAGAGGGGCGAGGATCAAGGTCAGCGGAGTCCGCAGTTCGTGGTGAACGTTTGCACTGAACCGCGACTTGGCTCGATCGAGTTGGGCGAGTTCATCTCGGGCCTCTTCGAGCGCCCGCTTCTGGCAATAATCCGCGTAGCGCATGCGGTCCATGTGCATGGCGGCCCAGCAGGCCTCGGCGCAGGCGGCCCCGAGAAAGAAAAGGTTCTCGCCAAAGGTGCCCCAGGGCACGGCGGCAGAGGTATAGAGCGGCAACGCTGCATAACTCGCGAACATCATCGCGCCGATGCCCGCGGATTGCCGGGCGTCCATCGGAGTGATCACGCCCATGCCCACAACCAGCAGAATCATGCCCACGTAATAACCGCTGGTCACACCGCCGGTCTGGATGACCATCGTCATGAAGAGGAGCGAACCCAGCCCACACACCGCGGCCACCGAGGCGACCGGCCAGCGAAGGGCCGCCCAGGAGTAGATGACCCAGAGCAGGAAGTTCATCGTAAGACGGGAGCCGAGGAAAAAAGCGAAATCGTCGGGATGCAGCAGCCAATCCGCCGGAATGAAGACGAAGGTCTGGAGCAGGAAAAAAATCAGGATCGCGTTGCGCAAAGCCGGGGCGAGGAGTTCGCCCTCGACCTGCGCCCGATACTCTCGATAACGGGGTTGGGCAAGCGTGTCCATGCCCTCAAATAATCGGCAAGAACCCCTGAAACTTTAAAAAAGGCAACTACTTGCCGGGTTTTCCGCGCCCTGGGATACCGGCGCGGCTCCTCAGGGCCTATACGCAGCCAACACCACTGCCTGGGGGGGAGTTCCCAGGCTCAGCAGGGTCTGAACGCCCTGAAAGCCGCACCCACGGACGATTTCAGCGAGCTCGTCGGGCTCCCAGAAATGAAAGGCTCCGGAGTCCTCGAACTCGATAATCTTCGCCGCGTCGTTGAGGAAATTGCGCGCCAGGTCGCCGAGCTTCAAGGCCTGCGATTCGGGCAGGGTCGCCACCGCGTCCCCAGCCTGAAGTTCGGCGTAGGCCTCCACGTAGAGGCCGCTGATATCGGCATCCCGGCAAAGGGAGGAAATCACCAGGCGTCCGCCCGGCTGCAGGATTCGGAACGCTTCCTCCAAGAGCCGGGTGGGCACTTCGAGGTAGGAGAGAAGCAGCGACGCCAGAACCCGATCCGCCCCCCCGTCGGCCACGGGAATATGCTGACCTCGGGCGAGTAAATTCAAGTCGGCCTCGGCGCACTCGAAAAGGAAATCAGCTCCCCCCGGACTGGCCACCACCCGGCTCCGTGACCGATGCAGGGCCTCCTCCACGTAGTCGAAGGCGGTGACCCGAAGCCCAGAAGGCCGCTCGGGCCAGGCCGCCAGCCCCAGGGCAAAGCTCCCGGTTCCCGAGCCGAGGTCGACGACTCGCTGATCCGGCCCGAGCTCGAGGGCTGCGATCTGTTCGGCCATCAACCCCCGGTAGGCGTTGCTGGCGGTGAGCAATTCGATGCCCACGGACCGATCGCGCCCGACGAGATAGTCCACCCAAAACGCGTGAAGGTCGGTCTCGGCGCTGGGCAGACGCCGTCGCTCTGCAGTTCGCAATCGCCGGACCTCCCGGGGCGAAGGCGAAAGTGGCGAGATCTCCCGGCCCAGGGCCATACGACCGACTTCCCGGGC
The DNA here is from genome assembly GCA_029243605.1 of Myxococcota bacterium. Lineage (GTDB taxonomy): Bacteria > Myxococcota_A > UBA9160 > UBA9160 > UBA4427 > JAZXM01. Next base: position 115,808 of record JAQWRT010000051.1, on the reverse strand, counting down.
GATGCACTGAAAGACCTGGCCTGCCTGCTTGCTGCTCCGCAGTTGGTGCCCGGTGGGGACGACCACCAGGCGGCGGCGGCTCGTGTCTCCGTGCGAGAGCACGCTTTGGACCCGGGCAAGGTCGACCCAGGCGTCGTGACGACCGTGGTACCAGGTAATGGGAATATCGGTGGCCGCGAAATCCCGACCCGCGTCCTCGACAAAGGCCATGCCGTGGGACTTGGCATCCTTCACGACCTGATCCACATCGAGTGTCACACCGAGCAATTCCTGGAGCCCGAACTTGAGGCCGAGTTCATGACCCGCGATGAAGTCGACGCCACCCGAAATCGATCGCGACATGCTCTGAAGATCCGGCGAGCCCACTACGCTCACCCAGCCGTCGATACTCCGGCCCCGATCCCGAGCGACGGCTTTTCGAACCTCGAGGGCCGCAGCGCTGAAGCTCACCACGATCAGCCTGGAAATGCCCCATTCCTCTGAATCCCGCATATAGGCCACTACGGCCTCGAGATCGCGAACCCCGTGGGAGAAGACGAAATCTCGACTCTCCAGCCCGGGTGCTTGGGGCTCGAATCGCTGATGAGATTCTCCCCGGCGCCGAGTGCCGTCATAGCGGAGGACCACCACGTCCTCGTCATTCCCGCGAAAGGTGGTGACCAGGGTCCGCGCCAGCGGCAGCAGGACCTCCTTGGTCTGACCCCACCCATTCGGCATCACCACTGCGGTCCGAGCGTCCGAGTCGCCCCAGGTATCCACGAGCCCCACGATTTCTTCGCCCGAGCCGTTTCTGATGCGCACGACTTTCGGATTTTCGACGCCGGGGCACGCGAGTTCCGGAGCGATCTCCAGAGCCAACTCGTCGAACTCCTCGACCTCCACGGGGCTCACCGGAGCGGGGAGATGGCGAGAGAGGCCGTAGCGGGTCCATCCCTGTCGGCCTTCGGCGGGCTGACGGTTCCGCAACTCGAGTTGGAGCTCTGCCCCAGGGTTCTGCCCGTCCAAGAAGCGCACCTTGACCGGTGTCTCAGGGATCGCATCGGTCTCGATGAGCAGACCGAGACCCGAAGGCGAAACGTCCTCGACCCAGGCCTTGTGGTAGCCGCCCTGGCCATCCTCCACCTCGACCCGGCTCGGATCACCCGCCCCCCCGTCCGGAGGACGGCGAGCCCGATCTCTGCGCTCCCCGTAGAAGATCGCCGCTGGGAGCTTTACCCGAAGCCTTCCCTCGTGAAGGCTCGACAAGGGACGCGTGGCGAAAAAATAAGGGCGTTCGGCACTCGTAAAATTCAGGAAAACCTGTTCCCCAATCGACGCGCGGTCGAAATTCGTCGTCCGAAAGACGAGCTCGTCGTCGAGGATTTCTTCGAGGACGGCCACTTCGAGATCTGCTCGGCGATTGAGGCCACGATGGAACTCCGCGCCCTCGTCGCACGCGCGAACGAAGAGTGCCCGAACCCGGGTGGCATCCTCGAGGGTATCGGGATGGAGACGGCGGAGGGCGCCCTCGTGGATGGGGGTCGACCTGCTTAACATGGACCCTTCCAAGCCGGCGGTCCTGACCGCCTGACGACTGACAAGCTCGGGGGGTAATGCGAAGCCCCAAGAATATGCCATAGGATGCGGGCATTTCCACCCTGAGGACCCTACTGGGACCCTCGCTCGGCCAAGTCATGGCCTACCCTCGCTGCGGGGGATCGGCAGTTGGCCGGCCAACTCCAACCCGGGGTTGGCATGTTCTATTCTGCCCCCCGCGCACCTTGGGGGAGTTCGCCCATCCCGCCGGCCCGAGCGGGGGCGAGATCGGGTGAACGCGCGCTGAATCGGTTGAAGGAGCGGGGACTCATTGGCAAAGAACAAGGCGCAGCGCTCGCGCATCCCCCTGGCCCTGACAGCCCTCGGTCTCCGGCGACCGGGGACGACCATCGCCGTCTGGGCTTTGCTTACGCTGCTTGCCCTTCCCGGCCTGCTGGAACTCAAGGTCGACACTTCGACGGATAGCGTGCTCGATCGCCATCACCCCGCGTGGCAGGTCTACCAGCAGAGTCAGGATGATTTTGGAGGCGACGAGATCATCGTGGTCGCCCTCGAGGCCGAGCACCCCTTCGACCCGGAACTCTTGGCCCAAGTGCGCCGGCTGGGCGAGCGCTTCGAGAACCTTGAGGGGGTCCGGCGGGTCGACAGTATCGGAACCGTCCCCGTGGTCTTCGTCAACGCCCAGGGCGATCTGGAACTCGAGCCCGCCCTCAACGACTCGATCGGGGGCCCGGACGAGCGATCCCGTCGGGTCTCCCAACGCCTGGCCAGCGATCGCATCGCTCCCCGCAGCCTGGTTGCCAACGAGGGTCGTATCCTCGCCATCAATCTTATCTTGGAACGCGGAGCCGAGAGCCGTCACGCCGAATTGCTCGCGGAGATCCACGAACTGGTTGACCCCGCAGGCGGCATTCTCTCCGGGGTGCCCGTCTTTCGCGTCGCGGCCAACGACCGTACCCGCACAGAGATCGTCTACTTTGCTCCGATCACGGGGCTTCTGATCGCGCTTTTTCTCTTTGCCCTCTTTCGCTCGGCCGTGGCGATCGTTCTCGGATTGATTCCGGGCACCCTTGGATCGCTCTTCCTGCTCTCCGCCATGGGTTATCTCGGGGCGCCCCTGGGCATCACCACCATGGTCCTGCCCTCGATCATCCTGGCCCTGGGCTGTGCTTACTCGATGCATTTTCTGGTCGCCGCCGGCGCAGCGGAAGAAGGGGATAGCCCCTCCGCCTCGACACCCCTGGGCGATGCTCTTGCCCGGGTGAGCCTGCCCGTCGCCCTCTCGGGACTCACCACGGCGCTTGGCCTGCTGGCGATTACCTTCGTCCGCATCGAAGCGGTTCGCATGACCGGCGGCTTTGGAGCCCTGGGCGTCCTGATCGTCACCGCTCTTTGCCTGACCCTGCTTCCGGCCGGGCTTGCGCTCAGCCCGGGGCTACGGGGGCGGCCCAGGGGGTTTTCATGGGTGCAGACCCAGCTGGCTCCCGCCCTGCTCGGCCCGATTGGGCGCAGGCCCGGCGTGGTCCTCGCCCTCTGGGCCGGGGTTCTCGTCCTGGCGTTGCCCGGCATCGCCCGGGTCGACGTCGAAACCGACGCGACCCGCTGGCTTCCCACCGGAAATCCCGTCCGCGATGCCTACGAAGAGATCCGTCAGAACCTCTCGGGTATCAGCCCGATGAATGTCATCGTGACGGCCCCCCGTGGCCAAAGTGTCCTCGAGCCCGAGACGCTCTCGGCTGTCGACGGGCTCACCCGCCACCTCGAGTCCCTCCCCGAAGTGGGCAAGGCCCTCTCGGTGGCCGACCCGCTTCGGCAAATCCACGGAGGCTTCCAGGACGATCCCACTCAGCCTCTCCCCGGGTCCATGGCCCTGGCCGAACAATATCTGCTGCTTCTCGAATCCCTCGAGCAATTGGAGGATCTGCTTCTCTTCGATCGATCGGCGACGAATATCCTGATCCGGGCGGACAATAATGGTTCCGCCCACTTGACCGGAATCCGAGATTCGGCTGAAACCTGGTGGGCCCGTCACGGCCCCGAAGGTCACACACTCGCCACCACGGGCATCATGTACGAATTCGCCCGGGCCGAGGACGAGATCGCCTACGGGCAACTTCGCGGCCTGGTTGTGGCCCTGCTGGCCATTTCCGGCGTGCTCCTCCTGATTTTTCGCTCACCTCGCCTCGCCCTCCTCTCACTGATTCCCAACGCGATCCCGTTATGGCTGATTTTCGGAGCCCTGGGCTTATTCCGCATGCCCCTCGACGCGGGCACCGCGCTGATCGGCTGTCTCGCTCTTGGCGTCGCCGTCGATGACACCATTCATGTCGTCAGCGGTTTTCATGCGCGAACCGAGTCGGGAGCCTCCCCCCGCCGGGCCCTCGACGAAACGTTCCAGGAGGTGCTCCCCGCCATCGCGAGTACTACGGTGATGATTGCCGGAGCCTTCCTCGTATTGGGCTTTTCCGAGTTCTCCATCGCCCGAAACCTCGGGCTCCTCACCTCGGGCATTATGGTCCTGTGCTTCCTGGCCGACACCAGCTTATTGCCCGCCCTTCTCGTTAGAAGAAGCCCCAGCACCGACGCCTGAAGGCCGAGAGGCGGCTATATTCTCCCCATGACAATCCAGAGCCAACCCATGGGCCATTCCCACGTCGAAAGCGAGCACCTCGACAACACCGGGAGCGGGACGATCCGCGCGGGGATCTTCGGAATCTCCGACGGGCTGGTTTCGAACCTCGCCCTGGTCATGGGCGTCGCTGGGGGGACCGATGGGAGCGCCAGCGCCGTGGTCATGGCCGGTTCGGTGGGCCTGCTCGCAGGGGCCTTCTCCATGGCGGCGGGCGAATACGTTTCGATGAAGACCCAGCGCGAGAGTATGGAGCGGCAAATTCAGCTCGAGCGCGAGCACATTCGCGATTTTCCCGAGGAAGAACAGGCCCACCTAAGCCAGTTACTGATTCAAAGCGGCATCGAACCCGACCATGCCCAGGACATCGCCCAAAAGCTCCACCAGAACCTTGAGCCCGCCGTGGGCTTCCACGCGCTCCTCGAATTGGGCATCGTTCCCCAGCAGATGGGATCGCCCGAAAAGGCGGCGGGCACCTCTTTCGTCGCCTTTGTTCTCGGAGCTCTGGTTCCCCTGATTCCGTGGCTCATCTTCCCCTCCGCGCTGCTCGAATCCATTCTTGTGTCAGGATTCGGGCTGATGGTGGTCGGAGGAGCAGTGACCGCCATTACCCAGCGCAGCGCTTTGTGGGGAGCCATTCGTCAGCTGCTCTTCGGCGCAACCGCAGCGGGAATCACTTGGCTGCTTGGCCGGCTGGTCAGTACCGCCCTTTGATTCGCCGACCAAGCCCAGAGCCATTGCCTGAATTAGGCTGGAATGACTTTTACAGAACAACCAATCTCCCAACCCCAAGGAGTTGAACTAGTGCACGATTTTTCACGTAAGGAACTCGTCGAAGCTTTCGAAAAATACAACGAGCGGCGGCTCGAATCCCAACGAAGCGGGGACTGGAATATCTGGGCCGGATCCTTCACCGAGGACGCCCACTATATCGAGCATGCCTACGGCGAATTCCGGGGTCGCCAAGCCATTGCCGAGTGGATATGCGACGTCATGGCCCCTTTTCCCGAAATGACCTTTCCCCAGGATTGGATCGCCTTCGACGACGAGAAAGGGGCCATCGTCTTCCAATGCCAAAATCGACTGCCCCACCCCAAGGATCCGGAGGGTGCCCCCTTTTCCTTTCCCACCTGGACTCGCTTGGTCTATGCGGGGAAGGGCCTCTTCTCCAGTGAAGAAGATATCTACAACCCCACCAAGGATGCGGGCCCCACCATCAAGGCGTGGATTCAGGCGGGTGGCAGTTTCGCCAGCCGAGAAAAAGTAAAAATGCAGCACCCTGGCCAATAGACCCCCACAGCCCGAGGAGAAGGAATGAACACGACTGCGGCCGAACTCTCAGGCCACCGAATACTCGTCACGGGAGCCACCAGCCAGGTCGCGCTCCCGGTGATCGAAAGATTGTCTCCAAACAACGAGGTCTACGGCCTTGCTCGCTTCACGGCCGAGGGGAGTCGAGAGAAGGTCGAGGCTCTGGGAGCCGCGACCCTCGCTGTCGATCTCGCTTCGGGGGAATTTGACGAGATCCCCCAGAACTTCGACTACGTCCTGCACTTCGCCGTGGTCAAGAGCGGCGACTTCGAATACGACCTGCGGGCCAATGCCGAGGGAGCGGGCCTCCTTATGGCTCATTGTCGATCGGCGCGTGCCTTCCTGCACTGTTCAACAGCCGGCGTCTATCACGACGAGGGCAGAGATGCCCTCAAAGAGACCGATCCCCTGGGCGACAATCACCGAGTCATGATGCCCACCTACAGCATTTGCAAAATCGCAGCCGAATCCGTCGTCCGAACCTCGGCCCGACTCTTCAACCTTCCTACAATTATCGCTCGGTTCAGCGTGCCCTACGGAAATAACGGCGGCTGGCCTTGGTACCACCTGATGATGATGAAATCCGGCGTCTCCATCCCGGTCCACTCGGATGGGCCGAGTTTCTACAACTTGATTCATGAAGACGACTACATCCGCATGATCCCGGCCCTATTGGGCGCCGCGAGCACTCCCGCAACGACTCTGAATTGGGGCGGAAGCGAGCCCACCAGCATCGAGGAATGGTGCGCTTACCTGAGCGAATTGACGGGTCTCGACGCCAAATTGGCGCCCACCGAAAACACGCTCAGGGGCATCCACCTGGATCCAACCCAGATGCATGAGCGGGTGGGGAAAACCGAAATCGCTTGGCGCGATGGCATCCGACGAATGGTCGAAACGCGCAACCCCGAACTGCTCAAGCCCTGATCCCCCGAATCTCTCACCCGAATCTCTCCCCCGAATCTCTCACCCCAATCCTCGCAACACCTCTCGGCGCTGGGCTCAGCCTCCAGGATTTCGCTGAGTGCCTACAGCCAGAACGGGAAAAAATATGGAAGATCAATTCGAAGGCAAAATCGCACTCGTCACCGGCGCGGCTTCGGGCATTGGGCGAGCCAGTGCAAAGGCTTTCGCCCGTCAGGGCGCGCGAGTGGCCTGCGCGGATATCAGCCCGGAAAATCTGGCGGAGACGGTTTCCGAGATCACCCGGGACGGGGGCAAAGCCATCGCGATCGATCTCAACGTCGCAGACTCTGCCTCGGCGAGTGCTGCGGTGGGTCAATGCATCGATACTTTCGGGGGGCTGCAGATCCTCGCGAACGTGGCCGGGATTCTTAAGCTCGAACAGACCCACGAGTTGAGCGATGAAGACTGGAACCGTGTGCTTGGAGTCAACCTGAGCGGAACCTTCTTCATGAGCCGGGCCGCCATCCCCCACCTGCTCAAAGAGGAAGGCTCTATCGTCAACGTTTCATCCCTCGCCGGACTCAAAGGCCAAGCCTATGGAGCGGCCTACTGCGCCTCGAAGGCGGGAGTCGTCGGGCTGACTCGAGTCATGGCCGTAGAGTATGCCAAGCAGGGGCTACGCGTGAATTGTGTGTGCCCCGGTGCCGTCGAAACGCCCCTGATCGCGGGCTTCGCCCCACCCGAGGACTTCGACCCCGATTTGATCAGCCGGCTGAGTCTGGTTCCCAGGGTCACCACCCCCGACGAGATCGCCGAAGCGATTGTCTATCTCTCTTCACCCACCGCGCGCTCCATCAGCGGGGTCGCTCTGCCCATCGATTTCGGCACCCACGCCGCCTAGGGAGTCTCGACTCGGCTGGCTCCCATGCTTCAACCCGAGTGATTCGCCATGGGACCGATGATCTCGTCTCCGAAACGCGCGATTCCATCGATTTTCTCTTGGAGGATTTCCGGGTTCGCTCCGTAGAAGAGCCAGGGCATGGTGGTCAGGTGGGTCGCCCCCAAATCCGCCACTCGCTTATAGCCATCAAGATCGTAAGCATCGTTGCAGGTGACCAGAACCTCGAAGGGCTCCTCGGCCCGTTCGCCCTGGGAACGGATGGCCAGAACCCGGGGAATCAACTCGGCCAATTCGGCGGTGCTGTGCAGATCAGAGATCCAGCCATCACCCCGGGTCGCCGCCCGGCGCAGTGCGGGCGGCGAAAAGCCTCCTACGTAGATCGGAATCGGGCTTCGGGGAACCGGGCTCATCTCAAGGCGAGAAAAATCGTAATGCTCTCCGTGGTGCTCTACGAAGCCACCTCCCCAGATCAAGCGGAGAACATCGATCATCTCGTCGATCCGCTGCCCCCGCCCGTCGAATGTCTGACCCAGCAATTCGAATTCCTCACGCATCCAACCCGCTCCGATCCCGAGTTCGACGCGGTCCCCGGACATCACGGCTGCCGTACCAACGGTCTTCGCCACCAAGAAGGGATTTCGCATCCCCAACACATAAACGCTGGTAAAGAAGCGGATGCGACGGGTCAGGGCGGACATCGCCCCGATCACGACCCAGGGATCGGGCCAGTCGGTAAACGGCGGCCAACGGGGCAGGCCATCCTCGGTGTAGGGATAGGGAGTGGCGAGCTTTTCGGGCTGGATTACGTGGTCCGAGACCGTCACCCGCTCGAAACCGGCGGCCTCGGCGGCCTGAGCCATGGCTCCAAGATGGGATGCGTCACTGAAGGCTACGGAAATTCCGAATTTCATTCTCCTAGTCTTACCCCAGGTGTGGGAGTCCTGCCGCCGTGGGAAGGGCACTTGGAAATAGGTGCAAGACGAAGCCTGAAGTCACCGAATACTCTGCTCTTTAGCGCCTCATCCCAAGGGCGAAGAATTTTTTGCTACCTCGGGGGGGCACTTTCCCCGATAATGAACGAATTCTTTGATTCCGATCCCGGCGCCTCTGCCGGAAATGACGAGGACCGGGCATGTCGATAACAGGTGAGTTTCAGCGCTACCTCGAAGCTACCCTGGATCGCTTGGACAGCCTCGACCAAGAGGCCAAGAAGGGAACCAGCGATCCCCGGCTGGCGACCTTACGCGAAGAACTCGAAGGAGCCCGTCCCGCAGCCGCCACGCCGATTTCCGAGTCCGCCGACCGAGTGCTCAATGCCCTCAACGCGCACGATTGGAGCGCCAGTGAGCAGACTCCTTGCCTCTATCCTGCGCACCGGCTGCAGGAGACTCAACTAAGTGCACGAGATCTCATCGAAATCAGTCGAATCATACTCGGGAGGAGCGACTAGGGGGCCGATAAGTACGAGCAGGTTCGCCCAAGCCACGGGGCAGCTCGGCACCAAGACCCGAGATCGGCCAACGCACGAGAGGGAAATGTTCAGACTTCGTCGACCCAAAAAGGATGCACTCGACCGAGGACGCACTCGGCATACCCGGCGCATCGCCCGGGCACTCGGCCTTCTACTGGCGCTGGCTTTCCCCCTCCTCGAGGCCCAGGGAGTCATCATCGCATCGGGGGACGGAAGCGGGAATACCACCGCGCCACCGGATGACCCCGGCTTCGCCAGCGTCGGGTCGGTCAACGGATTATCCGGAGTCTACCTCGGGAACGGCTGGGTCCTAACGGCCCACCATGTGGGTCAGGGCACCCTGGAATTCGGTGGGAACAGCTTCGAACCCATTCCCGGCTCTTGGCAGCGGCTCACCGGGACGGGCATCGGCCCCCCGGACCTGGCTGTGCTGCGAATGGCCGGCGATCCGGGTCTACCGGTCACCGCACTCGCCACGAGCTCTCCCCCGGTGGGGAGCGAGGTGGTGATGGTCGGGCGGGGGCTCAGCCGGGGCACCGCTCTCACCTGGAACGGAAAAGACGGCTGGAATTGGACTCAGCCCCGAGTGAAGCGCTGGGGAAAGAACCGGGTCAGTACCACCGGCTCGGTCATTCTCAATACCGACAGCCTCATCCTGAACTTCGACGCTCCGGGGGCCTCGGCCGTGACGGACGAAGCGACGGTCGCTGTCGGCGACTCGGGAGGCGCTCTCTACCGGAAATCCGGCGGGACTTGGTACCTGGCGGGGACACTCTTCGTCGCCCTCACCTCCCCGGGGCAGCCGACGAATACCTCCCTCTACAGCAACGCGAGCGCCGCCGCCGACATCTCTACCTACCGAGACGAGATTCTCGCGATTATCGGAGTGCCCGCGTGCAGCAATGGACTTGACGACGACCTCGATGGTCAAATCGATTCAGGTGCAGACCCGGGCTGTGACGACGCCAATGACGCGTCGGAGCAAAGCCCTCTTCTCGTCTGCGATGACGGCCTGGACAATGACTCGGACGGCCTGATCGACTTTCCGGCAGACCCAGGCTGTCTCTCCTCGAACTCACCCGAGGAAAATGCCGATTGGGATGGGGACACCATCCCCAACACCAACGACAACTGCCCCATGGTCGCCAACACCGATCAAGCCAATTTCGACGGCGACACCGAGGGCGACGTCTGCGATCCCGATGACGACAACGACGGGCTTCCGGACAGCGCCGAAACCAATACGGGGGTCTATATCGACTCGAATGATACGGGGACCGACCCGTTGAACTCGGACAGCGATGGCGACGGGATCCTCGATGGCGACGACATCGCTCCGAATAACATCAGCCTCTGCCCCAGCGTAAACCCCCAACTCAAGCTCGTCTGGGGCCACCCGACCCCCTTTGGGCTCGTGCACCGCAAAAATCCAGGTATGGGAGACCTCTACCTTCTCGACGAAGACCCCAGCCTGAGCCTTCCCGGCTACTCCGGGAACAACCCAACCGAACTTCAGAATCTGATGGAGATCCTGAGCGGGAACGTCGACGAGCTTTTCAACAATGCTCGCCCGAACGAGTTGCCCGCGACCCTCCGAGCTCTTGAAGTGGGCATCCTCGGAGATACCGACCCTCTGCCGATAACAGCCGGTGACGGGAGTCCATCCCTGATCTACCTCATCGATGGTGATGCTCTGCTCGCCAGCAACCCCGATTTCGGTCCACTCGAGGGTTTTACCTGGTCAAAACTCAACCGCTTTACGAGCGGCTGTACCGGCGGCCAAGCGGCAGTGATCATAAGAAATCTGCCCGCGCAAGGGACCCCTAACTTCGAGTTCGAAGTACAGAACCTCGCCGAAGATCTGGCCCACCAGGCCGGGCACCTCTACGGTCTTCGCCATATCCTCCCAGATGGCTTCGCCGCTTGCTCTGGCCCGGTTCCGGGCCCCACCCCTGCCATCATGGACGGCTTCGACGACGACGAATCTGCCGAACTCGTGGACTGCACGGCTTCCCTGGGCAGCGCCTGCCCCGTCTCCGAGGCACCCGATTGCGGCGGACTGGAGACGGGTGAGACCCACAACCCGCTCTATCATTTTCTTCATTTCCTGATCGGTGACTCCACCGCCGACCTCGCCGCGGCCGCCCTCACTCCTGGAGGGTGGGACATCGAGAGCGATCCCCTGGTGACCTGGCTAATGGATTTCGATTTCGCCTGCCCCGGAGGATGCGCCGGGGTCGACCTCTACGAAGTCAGCATCATCGAGGTTCTACCGGGAGACGGAGAGATAGTGCGCCACTTCTACCCCTCCATCGCACTCGACGATATCAACGCACTGCAAATCCAGATTCCCGAATCCAGCGGCCTGAGGATGACCGCTTCCAGCGTAGACCCGGCTTCGCTGCCCGGCGGAGCCACCGACTCCAACGTATTTCTCGAGAACCCGCTCTACCCACCCGCGTATATCGGGCAATCGATCAGTCTCCCCGCCACCCTGCTCGAGGTAGCCGAAACTTCACCCGGGGTCTATGTCGCCAATACACTGGCAACCGATGGGGATGTGATCTCGACGCCGATCTACGAAACCCGGGAAGACGGCACCTACGACCTGAGCGTGGCAGGGCAACCCCAAGGCGTACAACTGACGACCAGCACCTACTCGCCTCCCCTGATGGTCGTCGGGGCGCCGATCAGCGTCCCCGAGCCCGCCGCCGTCGCCGCTCTCGGCGCCGGCGCAGTCGCTCTTCTGGTGCTCAGGCGCCGCCAAGAGCGTCGGCCCTAGAACACCCAAGGTCGGCGACTAATCGATCAGGCGCACTTTGTAGTTCCCGCGCCGTTCGTCGTAGTCGAGCTCAACGCATCCCTCGTCCTCTGCGTGCTCGAGGAGTTCGGCGAAGTTGCGATAGCCCAAATAGGCCTCATTAAAGCTCGGGTAGACCCTACGAATCGTCTGCTTGATCATTGATCCCCAGATCTGGTCGTAATCTTGGGACAGGGATTCAACGATCTCCATCAACTGGTCGATGGCTTCGGGCTTCCGGTCAAGCGCTGCGGCCTTCTCATTACCGCCCTCATTGCCGTTTCGCCGCTCGGGCTTCTCGGGCCGCGCGGCCGCCTTGGGGGGCGCGCTCGAGTTAGAACTCTCACGGGCCTTCGCTCCACCCTCGGGCTTGGTCTTCTTGCGTTCGCGCCCTGAACCTCCCTTTTGGTGGGCGCGGATGAGGTCATCGTAATAGATGAATTCATCGCAGCCCGATATCAGGAGATTCGAAGTCGACTGCTTGACACCGCAGCCCAGCACACGCTTATCGTTTTCCTTCAGCTTGGAAACCAGGGGTGAAAAATCCGAGTCTCCCGTCAGCAGAGCAAAAAAATCAATATGCGTCTTCGAGTAACAGAGGTCCAAGGCATCGACCACCATGTGAATGTCCGCACTATTCTTCCCGCTGGCCTTGCTCCTCGGGATATCGATCAACTCGATCCCGTGGCCATGAAAATCGCGAACGTCCTCGCGGTAATTGCTCCAATCGCAATAGGCACGCTTCACGACGATTCGCCCCTTCTCGAGCAGGCGCTTGAGGATCAGGTCGATCTTGAACCTGCCCCCCTTCATATCACGCACGCCCAAGGCGAGGTTCTCGAAATCAACAAAGACCGCGATCAGCGGTTCATCAGCCATGGCAACCTCAAGTCGTTGTAGAGACGCCGCCGTCTACAGGGATGACGGCTCCCGTCACGTAGGCACCGGCTCTGGAAGCGAGATAGATGGCGATCCCCGCCATATCCTCCGGCTCCCCTATGCGCCCAAGCGGATTGGAATTCGCGATACCGTCGCCGAATCTTTCGAGGGTGGCTTTCATCATCTTGCTCTGAAAGGGACCCGGCGCGACTGCGTTGACGGTAATATTGCTGGGAGCCAACTTGGCGGCCAACACCCGGCTCATATGATGCACTGCGGCCTTACTGGCCGAGTAGGAAAACGTATCCAGGACCGGGGGCTTCAAGCCGTCTATCGAACCGATATTGATGACCCGAGCCGGATCTTCAGGCGAGCCGGCCTTGGTCAGGCTGGGAATCAGCGCACGGGTCAGATTGAAAACCGCCTTCACATTCAGTCCGAGGACCCGATCCCAGGCCGCATCGGGAAAGCTCTCAATGGGTTCGCCCCAGTTGGCACCCGCATTATTGACCAGGATATCGAGCTTACCCTCGCGATTGGCGATCTCATCGGCGAGACGGACGCACTCGGATGCTTCCTGGAGATTGGCGGCGAGCGCGATACAGGTGCCTTTTTCCGAAAGCTCGGCGGCTACCTGCTCGCAGACATCTTTCTTGCGCGACGCGATATAGACCTTCGCGCCGGCTTCCACGTAGCCCCGGGCGATCATCGCACCAATTCCGCTGCTGCCGCCCGTGACCAGGGCCACCTTACCTTCGATGGAGAACAGATCTTTCAAGGAGAACCCTCATGATAGTGTCGACCCACAGAGGCGGGTTCGATGCGGCGCGAGTCTAGCAGGCCCCTCCCCCGGCGGGGTGCCGAGGCATTCCCGGCCTCCCCGAACCTAGATCGGTGACGATTCCCCCCAATCTCAGGCATTCAACGCCCCCTCGCGCCGAAAGCCTGGGGCGACTCGGCATCCGGCGTGCGAAAAGTCACCTCCTGACGGGGCTCTCCGGACGATTATTTCGTAAATTCAAGGGGATAGGCCTCCGCGAAACCGGCGAAGAGAAATACAGGCAAGTCGCCGCAGGGCCGGGGCCGGGGCCGAAGCGACCGGCGAAAACACGCGACCGGAGGGCCACCCGAGATGCAATGGCAGCGAGGACTCATCGCCGGGGCAACCTGGCTCTGCTTGCTCAATTCCCCGTCCATGCTTCATGCTGGAACCCCCACGACTTCGCCCCCGGAGCTCGCCGAGACCTCAGCTCGAGAGGTCCTGGAGGCTGCATTCAGCAACCGCTACTCGATCGACCTTGTTTCTCGAATCAAGCTCGTCATGCATGGGCGACGGGGGCAACAGCGGGAGCGAACCCTGGTGGCAGCCAGCAAGGTCGTAAGCGGCCGCGTCTACTCCATCGGCCGCCTAGTGTCGCCGGAATATCTACGCGACATGACGGTTTTGATGATGGAGAGAAGCGATCGCAGCGAAGACGCCTTCATTTTTCTTCCTTCTCTCGGAAAAGTACGACGGATTACCACGGCCCAACGAAGCGATGCCTTTTTCGGATCCGACGTCACCTACGAAGACATCGAACAACAACGTGCTGCCGACTTCGAAATCGATTCGATGGAAGAAGGAGCTCTCGGGGGCGAAGCAACCTACCGAATCAAGGCACGCCCCGTCCGCAGGGAGAACTACGAGCAGGTGACCTTCGTCGTGGCACAACAAGATTTCGCCCTCTTGAATATTCAATACTATAAGCGCGGAGCCGACGAGGCCTTCCGAATCATCGACGCACCTCGAGAAGATATGGTCGTTCTTGGAGGACACGTCCTGCCTACCCGGATAAACGTAAAAAACCATATGCGCGGAACCCGCACCGAGGTCCTGCTCACGAAGATGAGCACCGATCTCGAGATACCGGACCGAATCTTCTCCGTTCGTACCCTCGAAGCCAAGTCGCCCATCCCCCAGCTGCCCTGATCCTAGGCGCCCAGGCCCTGAGAATTCGTCGCTTTCAGCGCGGCCGCTCAGGGCAAAGCAGGTGGGCGAACTTGCTCCGTAGCCTGCTGGTGCTTACGAACTCCCCGATCCTGCTTATCGAAGACGAGGCCCAGGCTGAAGCCAGCGCTGACCAGGAACACTCCGGCCAGGAGAGATGCCGCCAGGGCCTTCCCTGTCAGCCCAGGCCTTCGAAGCCAATCCGCCAAGACCTCGCTTCCATAGACGGCGAAGGGGACACAGAGCACCAGTAGGTAGCTGCCCTTCAGGGTGACAAACCAGGGGTTCGACCAGGTAAACCCGACGTAGCCCGCCAAGGTAATCGCCACCATGGCGAGCCACAGGCTATCACGCCCGCCGGGGTTGGTGAGAGCGCGACGAAAGCCCCGCCAAAGGCCGACGACGAACGCCGCCACCGGGAGCAGCGCCAAAACCAGAAGAGCACTGCCCAGGCGACTCGCCCCCACGGAATTCGGCAGGAAGTGGCGATGTCCGTCGAAATAAATAGTGGCGTAGGTCGAGCCCCAAATAGATCGAAGCAGATCTGGGTTCAGCAGTTGGGGATCGGTCCATGTCGCCAGGGGAATGCGTAGATAGTCGAGAAACCCGCGTTCTCCCGGGGGCAACTCGAACATGGTCTGGTGAATCACCAGATCCTGAGGATAGAAATATCCGTAGCTAAACCAGTTGTGGAGGTAGAACCAGCCCCCCACCGCCAAGGTCAGGCAAGTCATCCCAGCGATGGGCAGCACCACGCTCCCCAAGGCTCCCCGACGATACGCCGCAAGCAACCAAGTCATCGCGACCGCCCCCGCCACCAGGAGACCCGATAATTTCGTGAGCAGGGCCAGCCCGCAAAGCAGACCTATTCCCACGCCGTCCATCAGGCGAGGAGGCTCCGGCATACGCCAAGCGGTCCAAACCAGGGTGAGGGAAACCAAGAGCGAAAGGAGAATTTCTTCACCCATCATCGGACTCATATAGAGATGAACAGGGAGGAAGAGAATCAGCCCGCCCGCCAGCCAAGCCCTCAGATCATCCTCGGGAGAGAGTCGCCTTGCCAAGACGACCACCGCGACCACTGTCAACAACCCTACGCCACTCAGGGTCAGGGCCAACAGGGGAAGAAGCCGGTCATCCAACCCGATTGCGCTCAGGCCGCGCCAGATTGGAGCCACGGCATAATAGAAGAGGGGTGGGTGCGAGGCTGACCACATGGCCTCAGGTGACGGCAGGGCCCAAGAAGTCTGCAAGTACTGGAGATACTCGAGGTTGCCGGCGGCATCGAAGCCCAATTCGGCCCGAAAACGCAGGGCGTTGTTGATGCGGATGGCCACCCCGGTCGCCAAAAGCACCCAACCGAGCACGCCCAGAAATCTCCCGGTCTTTTCCTTCGCCCCCATGCCCCAAAGGTCTACCACGCTTGGGAGCCCGTTGCGGCCCCGGAGAGCGTCTAGGGCACCGTTGGTAGAAAAAAGGAAAGTAGGAAGGGGAGCACAGTCGCCGCGAGCAGGGTGGAAACAACGACGACACTCGCAACCTCTCCAGGAGATCGCTTATAGCGAACGGCGAACATGTAGTTGAACACCGCTACCGGCATCGAGCAACCCAGAACCAGAACTCCCGCCGCTACGCCCTCGAAACCAAATAAATTGGCCACGAGCGAACCCACCGCCAGCCCGATCCCGAGTTTCAGAAAGGCGAGCCCAAGGCTTCGCCAGAATCGCGTCACCCCGAGCTGCGCCAGGGAAACGCCCAGGGTCAGCTGCATCAGGGGAACCGTGAAGCTGCCCAGAAGGGAGGTCGTTCGCGTCACCCAGGAAGGCAAATCCCAGCCTCCGACCATCACCGCCAGAGCAAGAACACACGACCAGACAAGAGGGGTTCGAAGAACATCAGTCCAGGCTGCACGGCCACTCCAGATGACCTGACCAAATGTGAAATGGAGCATCGACGTCGCGGCGAAGACACAGACCGCCAGGGCGAGACCCGCTTCGCCGAAAGCGAAATAACAGAGGGGAATCCCCATATTCCCGGTATTGCCAAACGTCATGGGGGCCAGAAATGTATTCAGGGGCAGCTTCGCCCATGTCAGAAAGACCGCGGCCAACCCCGCCATGATGAAAACGGCGACCGAAGCGGCGAGAACCATTTGCGCCGCATCGATGAACTCGATCTCGTAGCTCACGAGGCTCGAAAAGACCAGGCAAGGGGCGCCTACGCCCATGATGAGATCCGTGGAGAGCGCGGTATCGAACGAACGTCCCATGCGGACCCAGAGAAAGCCCACCCCTGCGCAGATATAGACCGGCGCGACAATGGAAAGAACTTCCGCAGCCAACTCTTCTCTCGCTTCTACCGGGACGGGCCCGGGCGAATTCGATCAGCTTTCTTCTTCGGGCTCTGAGTTTCGCTTGCGCATGGCTTCGAGCAGGCCCTCGGGACCTTCTCGGCTAATCACCTCGGAAAACTGGGCGCGGAAATTCGCCAGCATGCTCACGCCCTCGATCACGATATCGATCACCTTCCAATCGCCCTTGCCCAGGCGCATTCGATAATTCATCGCGATGCCATTAAAATCGCTTCCATCCACCTGAGTAAATACGGTCACATCCTTGCGGGGCTCGACTCGCGCGCCGAGAACCTCGACATCGGCCTTCTCATAACTCCCCAACCGACTTCCGTAATTGCGCGAGAGGTATTTCTTGAACTCGGGGACGAATTCCTGGCGCTGGGCCTTGTCCAACCTCTTCCAATTACGCGCCAATACGAGCTTGCTCAGGGTAGTGAAATCGAAAACTGCGAAGGCGATCTTCTCGATGCGTACGCGCCGCTCGGCATCGGTGAGGCCCGGGGTTCCCAGGACATCAATCACCTCGCCAACGGTCTTCTCCACCACTTCCACAGGGCGCGTCGTCAAAGCGTCCGCATCCTGAGCCAGGCCAGCAGGGGGCACCAGGCAGGCGATCAGGGAAATGAAGACTCCCCATTGGAGAAAGCGGCGAAGTTCGCCGCCATGCATCCTAGAGATCAAAGACTCAGCTCCCATGCTTGCCCGCGCTCTCGGAGGCGGCCGGAGAGAGCTCTCCTCGCGACTCGCTCCCCTGTCCGTCCGTCTCAAGGTCATCCTCCTCGGGCTCGTCATCGAATTCATCGTAGAAGTAGAGGTCATCATCTTCCAAGGACGTCTGGGTCGAAATCCCGCGCGCTTCGTCGATCTTGACCCGCCGCAATTGCAGATACGCATCCCGCATGAAGACATAATAATCGAGGGACTCTCGCCTGGAGAGATCGACATCCTCCAAATGTTCCGAACGCCAACTGATGATGTCCACACCACGCACCAAGAAGGTGGCCCAGATCGGCAGATAGCTGAAATAGAAAGTCCCCGCGCCATCGCCAAGACGACCCACACCCCCGCGCACCGTGGAGGGACCGAAGAGGGGGAGAACCAGATAGGGACCCGACGGGACCCCCCAATAGCCCAGGGTCTCGCCAAAATCGGCGTCGTTCTGCGGGATTCCCATATAGGTCGCGACGTCAATGAGCCCCAGCAGACCGAAGCTCGCGTTGAACATCAGTCTGCCCAGATCCTGCATCGCATGCTCTCCCTCGAGTTGGAGCACGTCGTTGAACAGGATCGTAGGCATCAAGATCAAGTCATTGAAATTCCGGATGGCTACATGGAAAAAATGAGGGGTGATGAAGGCCCAGCCCCGGGCGGTGGGGGCCAAAACATAAACATCGGCAAACTCGTTAAAATCGAAGATCGCACGGTTCATCTTCTGCCAGGGGTCGGGACCCTTCTCTCCCGAGGACGCCGCCGGGGCAACCTCTTCCACCGCCCCAGCTGGGGAGGCGGCAATCGACGAATCCCCAGGAGACCACTGCTTTTCCGCCGCCAGGGAGGACGAGGCGAGGACGAGCAAAAGGCCCAAGCCCAGCAACCAGGCAGCGACTGTCCCGGTGGCTCGCACCCGGCGGAAGTCCATCTCTCCTGCTTTTCTGGTCATGCCCTCGGTCACCTTGCTTGCCCCGTCCCTACCATCAATCTCCCCCGCCCAGACCCTCTCCATGGACGACGCTGCCGATTAACTTATCCAGATTGATAGCGCTTTCCGTAAAGGCAAAGTCTTCGCCCGTCACCAGGAGTTCATCTTCGGCTCCGGGCTCCAACGCGACGAATTGGTCGCCCAGAAGACCCGAGGTGCGAATCGCCGCCGCCGTATCGACGGAGAGCTCCAGATCCCGGGCGAGATTCAAGCGCACCCGAGCGCGTAGATCCTCGTCGAGATCGATGGACTCTACCCGCCCGACTTTGACCCCGCCGACCCGCACCGAGGATCGCGGCGAAAGTCCGCCGATATCGTCGAAAGTGGCGAATAGAACGAGACCACCGGGCTCGCGAAGCGAGAGCCCGCCCACCTGCAGCGACAAGTAGGCAATCAGGCCGAGCCCAAGCAGGACAAAGACGCCCACCGCGAGATCACGATTCGAATTGGATTGCATGGTCTTCCTCCGCGCTCAAAGGCTCCAGAGCGCCGTAAGCAAATAGTCGGCCAAAAGGATGGCGATTGAAGCTGTCACTACAGTCGAAGTCGTCGCCCGGCTTACCCCCGCCGAGTGGGGTTCACACGAGTAGCCCCGCCAAGTCGCGATCAAAGCCAAAAGGACGCCGAAGACAACGGACTTCACGAGACTCTGCAGGACGTCGGTATCGAACTCCACCGCGGCCTCCAGGCTCGCCAGGAAGGTTCCCCCATCGAGGCCGAGCAATTCCACCCCGATCAGGTAGGCACCGAAGATTCCGAGTGAAACGAAGAGCGCGGAAAGGAGCGGCAAGACGAAAAAAATTGCCATGGCCCGGGGCATGACGACGAAATGGATCGGATCGATCGCCATCATCCGGAGGCCGTCCAATTGCTGCCCCGTCCGCATCGCACCAATCTCCGCCGTAATCGCCGAGCCGGCACGTCCGGTGACCAAAAGCCCCGTCAATACGGGGCCCAGTTCTCGAATCAAGGAGAGGCCCACGGCGGTGCCCAGGGAATCCTCTGCCCCAAAACGAACGAGGGTATTATAGAGCTGGAGGCCCAAGACGAAGCCCACGGTCAGGCCCGCAGCGCAGATAAGCGCCACCGAGAGCACACCCGAATCGTAGACCGCTGCCATGAATGCACGCCAGCGAAAGGGCGGACGGCTAGCGGCCATGACAATTCTTGCGCCGAAACGAATCATCCGGCCCAGCTCTTCGATCTGGCGAAGCGTGGCGGCTCCGAGATTGGCCAGGCCGCGCGTCATCCCTCGGCCCCTTCCAATTCGTGGCCGTGGTGGGCCAGGTACTCGGCACCGTCCTGCCCCAGGAATTCCCGGATGGCCGAGTCGCGACTGGAGGCCAACTGGGCCGGCGAACCGTCGACGCACCCCATATTGCGCAGGAGCAGGATCCGGTGGGCCATCCGCAGACTGGTGGCCATATGATGCGACGTGATGATCACGGTCAGACCGCGGTCACGATTGAGGTGGGTCAACAGCGCCTCGATTCGCGACACATTCGGTGGATCGAGCCCCGAAAATGGCTCATCACAGAGCAGAATCTCGGGCTCCATCACGATGGCCCGAGCCAGGGCAGCCCGGCGAAGCATGCCACCCGAAAGCTCACCGGGGAGCAGTTCGTCGATATCCGAGAGCCCCACCGCGGACAGGCGGCCATGGACGCGCTCGGCGATTTCCGTCTCGGACAGGCTCGTGTGTTCGCGAAGGGGGAGCGCCACATTCTCAAACACGCTCATGGAATCGAGCAGCGCGCCATTTTGGAAGAGCATCCCCAGGCGCCCTCGCATTGCCTTGAGTTGGGCCTCCTCGAGTCCCACAAGCTCTTGCCCCGCCACCCGCAGGCTCCCCACATCTGGAATCTGCAGCCCACCGATCATCCGCAACAGGGTGCTCTTACCGGTGCCGCTCCCGCCCATCAAAACACTGATGCGTCCCTTGGCGAAGCGGCAATCGAGATCTCGAAAGATCTCGCGCCTTCCGAATGCCAGAGCCACACCCCGAGCTTCCACGTGACCGGATTCTTCATCGACTTCGGTCACGTGCCCTGCTCCTCTTGTCGGCGCCTCGTGCTCGGGTCGCATTTCCTCGCGGCCTCGTGCCACCTCATGGAGCTTAGCAATCCCCTGCCCTCGCGTGAGGGTCCATGACCGTTGTAAGCTTGGCCGTGAGCCCCGATCCGCACGAACAACCCGAGGGCAACGAAGAGGCAGCTGAAGCATGAAACTCGGACTCGCACTGAGGGTGATGGGGGAATCTTCCCAAGCGGGAACCCTGCTCGAATGCGCACAAGCGGCTGATCAAGCGGGAATCGACGACCTCTGGGTCCAGGACCATATCGCGATTCCGCCGGATGACTCCGAGGGTTCCGGGGGCCGCTATCTCGACCCTCTGGCCACTCTTGCCTGGCTCGCCGGAGCCACGAACCGAATTGGCCTGGGAACGGGCGTCCTGGTCGCACCCTACCGGCGCCCGCTGCCCACGGCGAAGAGCGTAGCCACGATCCAGGAACTCTCGGGAGGTCGAGTGCTGCTGGGCGTCGGCGTGGGGTGGATGGGCTCGGAATTTCGAGCCCTGGGCCTTGATCGCGGGCAGCGAGGCGCGGAAACCGATCGTTTTCTCGAACTCTTCAACCGCTGTTTTCGAGGCGAAACCAACGTGGTGGAAGAAAACGGCCAGTCCTTCCTCTTCGAACCGAGGCCCCCTGCCCCGCCGCTCTTCATCGGCGGGTCGGCGCCCCACGCCCTGGCGCGAGCGGCCCGGTACCGGGCGGGCTGGATGCCCATGAGTGCAGATCCCAGGGGCCTGGGCCCGGAAATCGCACGCCTGGCAGAGCTCTCCGAGGCCGCCGGCCACCCCCGCCCCGAGGTGGCCGTGCTCGGCGGCCTCCCACCGGGCGCCGGCCAAGACGGTGCCGACCTCCTGGCGGCCCTGGCTGAAATCGGGGTCACCCGCTTCGTCGCCGGGGGCCGCTATACCACGGCCAGGGAATTCAGAACCCTGATCGAGGGGCTCAACCAGGCGCGTCCGCGCACCGACTGAGCCTCCCCTGATCGAGCAGGAACTGAGCTCTTAAAGCGCCTTTTCCATCAGACCCGAGAGCTTGCGGGTGAAGGTTCCGGGGTCCGTGAGTTGGCCCCCGCCGGCCAGCACTGCCTGACCGAAGAGCAGTTCGGCGTACTCGGAGAGCCTCGCGTCGGTCCCATCCGCCTCGAAGATCGCTTGCAAACTCTTCAGGATCGCGTGGTCCGGATTGACCTCGAGGATCGGTTTCCGATCGGGAACCTCCTGGCCCGCCTGGCGCAACATGGCCTCGAGTTGGGGGGAGAGATCACCCTCATCCACAACCAGGCACGAGGGCGACTGCTTGAGCCGATTGGAAAGGCGTACCTCCTTCACCTCCTCCTGGAGAGCATTGCCCATGCACTGGATCAAGTCCTTATAGGCCTCGGTCTCCTGGTCGCTCTCCTCCCCTTCCTTTTCGTCCTTCGAGCCCAGATCGATTTCGCCCCGACCCACCGACTGGAATTTCTTTTCCCTGTAGTCCGGCGGCATCTGCTCGAGCCACACCTCGTCCACGGGGTCGGTAAAGAGCAGGACTTCCAGCCCCTTCTCGGCAAAAGCCTCGAGATGGGGAGAGCCGGCCAGGACCTCCCGGGACGAACCCGTCATGTAATAGATCGCGTCCTGATCCTCCCCCATGCGGTCGACGTAATCGGACAGCGAGGTCAGCTGAGCGGAGTCGCCGGTCGTCGCCGCGTAGACCAAGTCGAGGATCCGCTCCTTCTTCTCGTCGAAGGGCAAGAGCCCCTCCTTGAGAACCGGGCCGAATTGCGCCCAGAAGCCCAGGTACTTCGCCTCATCCTCCTCTTTCAGGGCTTTCAGCGATCCGAGCACCTTCTTGACCAGATGCTTGCGAATCGCCTGGATCTGACGATCCTGCTGGAGCATTTCCCGTGAGACATTGAGCGAAAGGTCCTCGGCATCCACCACACCCTTCACGAAACGAAGGTATTCGGGCATCAGGTCACGGCACTCGTCCATGATGAAGACTCGCCGGACGTAGAGCTGGATGCCGCGATGAGCCATCTCCCGGTGATAGAGATCCATGGGCGCTCTCGAAGGCAGATAGAGAAGAGCTCTGGCCTCGAAGGTGCCCTCGAGGGCCGTCGCAAGGTGGAGCAGAGGCTCCTCGTGGTCATGGGTGATATGGCTGTAGAACTCTTTGTACTCTTCGTCGCTGACCTCGGAGGCCGGACGCGTCCAGATCGCCTTCATGGAGTTGAGCGGCTCTTCAATCTCGACTGCCTTCGCGAGATCATCGCCCTCCTCTTTCTTCATGGTCGTCAAGCGAATCGGGTAGGAGACGAAATCCGAGTAGCGGGTGACGATCTGGCGAAGGGTCCACTCCTCGGCATAATCCGAGATCCCGTCCTCACCGTCGGCTGGCTTCAGGTGGAGGGTGATGGTGGTACCGGCCGAGTCTCGCTTGGCCTCTTCGAGGGCGTACTCGCCGCTGCCGTCGGTGGACCAGCGTGTGGCGGTCTCCTCTCCGGCGCGCCGGCTCAAGACCGAGACCTGATCGGCCACCATGAAGCTCGAGTAGAACCCCACACCAAATTGCCCGATCAGATCGGGGGAGCCCTCGCCCGAGGTATCGGTGTTGCGAAGGAACTCAAGGGTCCCCGAGCGCGCGATGGTCCCGAGATTTTCGACCAGGTCCGTCCGACTCATCCCGATCCCATTATCCTCGAGGGTCAGGGTTCGAGCTTCGGGGTCGGCGAAGAGCCGAATCGCGAGTTCCTCGTCGGGGAGGAGTTCGGCCTGGGTCAGCCCCTCGAAGCGAAGGCGATCCAGGGCGTCCGATGCGTTGGAAATCAACTCGCGAAGGAAGACATCCTTGTTCGAATAGAGGGAATGGATCATCAAGTCGAGTAGCTTCTTGACCTCGGCTTGGAATTCGTGGGTCTCGGTCGCCATCGTGGCTGCTCCTGGATAGAACGCCCAAGGGGCGTAGGGAAGGCGCATGTATGGGCACCAAGACGCGAATGGCAACAGGCGCCCGGCCTCGGAGATCACTTTTCCCACGGGGAAGGCCCGAAGTTCGTCTTTCAGGCCGGGCTCATCATTGTACCCTTACATTGAGATAAGCTGATTTATACCGTATGCTAAGCGGACTTTCGAAACAGGATCAACCGCTTACCCTCCTTTCAAAGCCCCGGAGACCCAACCCGAGACCCCATGCCTGCCGACGACATCCAATCACTCCTCGAAGAGCACATTCTGGTCCTAGACGGCGCCATGGGGACCATGATCCAGAATCAGGGCCTCACCGAATCGGATTTCCGGGGAGACCGCTTCGGCGATCACGCCTCGGACCTCGCCGGCAACAACGAATTGCTCTCCCTGACCCGCCCGGAGATCATCGGATCCATCCATCACGCCTTTCTCGAGGCCGGCGCGGACATCATCGAAACCAATACCTTCGGCGCCAACGCCGTCGCCCAGGCGGATTACGGCCTCGAAAGTCTCTGCCGGGAACTCAACATCGAATCCGCTCGCCTCGCCCGGCGTGCGGCGGATGCCTTCACCGAACGCACCCCCGACCGGCCTCGTTGGGTGGCCGGGGCGCTTGGCCCCACCCCCCGAACCCTTTCCATTTCCCCCGACGTCAGCGACCCGGCGGCGCGCAATATCACCTTCGACGCCTTGCGGACGGTCTACCGCGAAGCGGTCGAAGCCCTGATCGACGGGGGCGTCGACCTTCTCCTGGTAGAGACCATCTTCGACACCCTCAATGCCAAGGCGGCTCTCGTCGCCATCGACGAGGTTTTTGAGGAACGGGGTCAGAAGCTCCCCCTGATGATTTCCGTCGCCATCACCGATGCGAGTGGCCGGGTCCTCTCGGGCCAGACTATCGACGCGTTCTGGCACTCGGTAGCCCACGCGAACCCTGTCTCTGTGGGAGTGAACTGCTCCCTCGGTGCCACAGACATGCGCCCCTACGTAGCCGACCTGGCTCGGATAGTTCCCTGTCGAGTCTCCGCCTACCCCAACGCGGGGCTACCCAACGCATTCGGCGAATACGATGAAAGCCCGGAAACCACGGGTGAGCTCGTCGCTGAATTTGCAACCAGCGGCCTGGTCAATATCGTCGGCGGCTGCTGTGGCACGACGCCCGAACATATTCGCTGCATCGCCGAGGGGGTTCGCGCGGTGGAGGGCCGGCCCAACCCCGGGGCCGGTGATGCCCTGACCCATTTCAGCGGACTCGAAACCCTGACCTTCGGCCCCGAATCGAATTTTCAGATCGTCGGCGAACGCACCAATGTCAGCGGCTCGGCGCTCTTCCGGAGACTCATCAAGTCAGGGGACTACGATGCGGCCCTCTCGGTCGCTCTGGACCAAGTCCGCTCTGGGGCGAACATCCTCGACGTCAACATGGACGAGGGACTTCTCGACTCTCCGGCCTGCATGACCCATTTCCTCAACCTCATCGCCTCCGAGCCCGAGATCACCCGAATTCCCATCATGATCGACAGCTCGGACTGGCAGGTCATCGAGGCAGGCCTCAAGTGCGTCCAGGGCAAGAGCATCGTGAACTCGATCTCCCTCAAAGAAGGCGAAGAGGATTTTCTCGCCAAGGCCCGTCTTATTCGCCGCTATGGAGCCGGCGTCGTCGTGATGGCTTTCGACGAAGAGGGCCAGGCCGACACAAGCAAGCGCAAGGTCGAAATCTGCGAAAGGGCCTACCGGCTGCTTGTGGAAGAACTGGATTTCCCCGCCCAGGACATCATCTTCGACCCCAATATCCTCGCGGTCGCGACGGGTATGGAAGAGCACGCCGATTACGCCATGTCCTTTATCGAGGCAACGACGATTATCCGCGAGCGCTGCCCCGGAGCCCACGTCTCCGGAGGCGTTTCCAATATCTCCTTCGCCTTCCGAGGCAATAATCGCGTTCGCGAAGCGATCCACTCCTCCTTCCTCTATCACGCGATTCGTGCCGGAATGACCATGGGCATCGTGAACGCCGGCCAACTCGAGGTCTACGAAGACATCCCCCTGGATCTCCTCGAGCACGTCGAGGACATCCTCTTCAATCGCCGCCCGGATGCCACCGAGCGCATGGTTTCCTTCGCCGAAGGCGTCAGCGGGGGTGGCAAGAAAAAGGTGGCCGACCTCTCGTGGCGCGAGACCGACACGCGATCTCGCCTTTCCCATTCCCTGGTTCACGGCATCACGGATTTTATCATCGAGGACACCGAGACCGCACGTCAGGAACTCGGCCGACCCATCGACGTCATCGAAGGCCCCCTGATGGACGGAATGAAAATCGTCGGCGACCTCTTCGGAGCCGGGAAAATGTTCCTCCCCCAGGTCGTGAAAAGTGCCCGGGTCATGAAACAAGCCGTTGCCCATCTGGAACCCTTCCTCGAAGCAGAGCGGGAAGAAGGAACAAGCCACGGGAAGATTGTCATGGCGACGGTCAAGGGCGACGTTCACGATATCGGCAAGAACATCGTGGGCGTGGTTCTCGGCTGCAATAGTTATGAGATCATCGACCTCGGTGTCATGGTGCCGGCAAAAACGATTCTGGACACCGCCATCGAGGTAGGCGCCGATGCCATCGGGCTCTCGGGGCTGATCACCCCTTCCCTCGTGGAGATGACCTCAGTTGCCGCAGAGATGGAACGCCGTGGCATAACGCTCCCCCTCCTCATCGGGGGGGCCACCACCAGTCGACAGCATACGGCGGTCAAAATCGCCCCGGAGTACAGCGAGAGCGTCGTTCACGTTCAGGATGCCTCCCGCGCGGTGAATGTCGTCTCCGAACTCCTTGATACCGAGCGTAAAAAGGAACTCGACACCCGGAATCGCACCGAACAGGAAAAACTCCGTGCCCTGCATGCGGGCCGCATGGAAAAGCCCCTGCTCAGCCACGCCGAGGCTCTGGCCAACGCCACGCCCATCGACTGGAAAGAGGAGGACATCAGCCAACCCAGCTTCATTGGCCGACGCGTACTCGCTCCCATCGATCTGCAGGAACTCGCGCAATTCATCGACTGGACCTTCTTCTTTTCCGCATGGGAGCTGAAGGGGCGTTTCCCGGCGATCTTCGACGACCCCACGGTAGGCAGCCAAGCGCGCACTCTCTATGAGGACGGCGTCAAACTCCTGGGCGAGATGATCGATGGCGAACAGATCGAGGCCCGAGCGGTCTACGGCCTTTGGCCGGCCCACTCCGAGGGGGACGACATCGTCCTCTATCAGGACGAACTCCGCCAAACCGAGGCCGCACGCTTCCCTATGCTGCGACAACAGGCCCCTTCCCGGTCTGGCGTCCCGAATCGCTCTCTCGCCGATTTCGTCGCCCCCAGAAGTAGCGGGCTCGCGGATCACATCGGCGCCTTTGCCATCACCGCCGGACTCGGCGCCGATGCCTTGGCCACTCAGCACGAGGAGAAGCACGACGACTACACATCGATTCTCGTCAAAGCCCTCGCCGATCGCCTGGCCGAAGCGGGCGCCGAATGGCTTCACGAGCGGGTCCGCAGCGAATGGGGCTACGAGACCCAGGGCAGCTTCTCCAACGATCAGTTGATCGGGGAAAAATACCGCGGCATCCGGCCGGCCTTCGGCTACCCGGCCTGCCCCGACCACACCCCAAAGCAAACCCTCTTCGATTTGCTCGACGCCGAGCCCGTCGGGCTCTCGCTGACCGAAAGCTTCATGGTGCAACCCGGGGCGAGCGTCAGTGGGCTCTACTTTGCCCACCCCGAGGCGCGCTATTTCTCGATCGGAAGGCTCGGTCGCGACCAGATCGACGACTACGCGAGGCGCTGCGGCATGCCTCTGGCCGAAATGGAGCGGTGGCTGGCCTCCAATCTCGGCTACGAGCCCAAAGCCAAGGGCTGAGCCCTCTGGAACCCAAGCACCGCTAGCCGTTGCCAAGAGACCGGCCTCTACCTACTCTGTGCGACCCGGAATTCTCGGTCGAAATCCTTACCGATAGACTCGGGAATTAATCCGGGTCCTTCCGATTTCCTCGCCCGGAGCCAGGGAATTGGAGCCGATCCCGCCGGCTCCCCAGTCGGGCTCGGGAGGAGCCGATCTCCGATGGAGACAGGAGAACCATGCATCAGGTCGTAATCGCCAATCGACTCACCGACGGAATCGTCGTCTTTCTGGGCCGAGAGCAGGAATGGCTCGAGGGCCTCGAGGGCTGCCAGCCCGCCCAGGATACTGCCCAGGCAGAAGCTCTGTTGGCTCGGGGAACCGAGGCCGAGGCGGAACAATTCGTCGTGGGCCCCGAACTCATCGAGGTAGAACTCCGGGAGGGAATCCTGGTGCCCGTAAAGATGCGGGAAGCCATGCGATCCCGAGGACCGAGTGTCCGAACCGACCTCGGCAAACAGGCGGAGAACTGAAGTGTATCAATACGATGAATTCGACGCGGATTTTGTTGAACAGCGAGCGGTTCAGTTCGGCCGTCAGGTCGAAGACCGGCTTGCCGGCAAGATCACCGAGGAGCAATTCAGACCTCTGCGGTTGATGAATGGCCTCTACCTGCAACTGCACGCCTATATGTTGCGAATCAACGTCCCCTATGGATGTCTCAATTCCACTCAGATGCGCAAGCTGGCCCATATCGCCCGGGTATTCGACAAGGGCTACGGCCACCTGACGACTCGCCAGAACATGCAATTCAACTGGATCAAGCTCTCGGATATGCCCGCCATCCTCCTGGAGCTCGCTTCGGTGGAGATGCACGGCATCCAGAGCAGCGGCAACTGCATTCGGAATATCACGGCCGACGAGTACGCCGGAGCCTCCGCCGACGAAATCGAGGATCCGCGCGTCTACTGTGAAATCCTCCGCCAGTGGTCGAGCCTCCACCCCGAATTCAGTTTCCTCCCTCGCAAGTTCAAGATCGCAGTCAGCGGCTCGGACCGCGATCGTGCGGCCATCAAAGCCCACGATATCGGGCTGCGCCTCCACAAGAACGAAGCGGGAGAAGCCGGCTTCGAGGTCTTCGTAGGCGGCGGGCTCGGCCGAACCCCCTTCATCGGGCAGTCGATCCGCGCTTTCCTCCCGACCCAGCACGTTCTGTCCTACTGCGAGGCGATCCTCAGGGTCTACAACCAACTCGGGCGGCGGGACAACAAATACAAAGCTCGAATCAAGATCCTGGTCCATGAAATGGGGGGCGAAGCCTTCGGCGAGAAGGTCGAAAAGGAATGGGCCGAGATTCGCGAGACCGCCCTGGAATTGCCCGAGTCCGAGACGGCCCGGGTGGGCGGTTTCTTCGCACCGCCGCCCCATGAAAAACTCGACGATGACGACTCCGACCTAGCGGGGCACATGGCGGGGGACCCCGACTTCGCAACCTGGGTCGAGCAGCAGACCGCCCGCCACAGAGAGCCGGGCTACGCCATCGTCAACGTCTCCTGCTCCCCGGTGGGCAAGCCCCCTGGCGACATCTCGGCGGCCCAAATGGACGGCTTTGCCGATCTCGCGGATGCCTACAATTTCGGCGAGATGCGCGTCACTCACAACCAGAACCTGGTACTGACCGACGTTCGCAAAAAGGACCTCTTTGCCCTCTGGCAGAAACTCGTGACCCTTGGCCTGGCCACGGCGAACCACGGCCTGATCAGCGACACGATCTGCTGCCCGGGCCTCGACTACTGCGCACTGGCCAACGCCCGCTCCATTCCCCTGGCCGAAAAACTCTCCGAGCGCTTCGCGGACCAGAATAAGCAGAAGGATATCGGCGAGGTCTACCTGAATATGTCGGGCTGCATCAATGCCTGCGGACATCACCATATCGGCAATATTGGAATCGTCGGCGTAGACAAGAAGAACAGCGAACTCTATCAGCTCATGCTGGGCGGATCGGCCGAAGAGGACGCCTCCCTTGGCAAGATCCTCGGTCGAGGATTTGACGAAGATGGCATCGTCGATGCGGTGGAGTTAGTCATCGACACCTATATCGAGCTACGCGAAGCGGGAGAGAAGTTCATCGACACCTACCGCCGTGTCGGGCCCGATCCCTTCAAGGAGAAGGTTTACAGTGCCCCTGCTTAAAAACGGAAACATCATCGAAGACCCCTACACGCGAGTGACTGAGGGCGAAGAATTGCCCGGCGAAGGGCCGATCCTCGTGGACCTCGCGCTCTGGCAGGCCCAGCGCGATGCGCTGGTAGCCCGGAGCTCGGAGGTCGGCGTCCAATTGGCGGCCGGCGAATCTCCTGCCGCAATCGCCCCAGACCTCGAACACATCGCCCTTGTCGCTCTCGAGTTTCCCGCCTTCACTGATGGGCGCGCCTACAGCTACGCGAGACTGCTCCGGGAGCGGCATCGCTTCGAGGGTGAGCTTCGCGCTGTGGGCGACGTACTCATCGAGCAGCTCCACTTCATGGACCGCGTCGGCTTCGACAGCTTCGATATGAAGAGCGACGAAGCCGCAGAAGAATGGAAAACTGCCCAGGCCGACATGAGCGTCTGGTACCAGCCCACCGGCGACGAGCGCCCCACCGCGACTCGGCTGCGCCGGAGCTAAGCAGCTCCTCAACGACCATCTCCGGGCGGGTCCCGGAAGTCTTGCCCGGAGGATCAACCCGATGGATATCCGTAACGGCTTCGTCGATACGATCGGCCAAACGCCGCTGATTCGTCTAAACAAGATCTCTGACGAGACGGGTTGCGAGATCCTGGGCAAGGCCGAATTCCTGAACCCGGGCGGTTCGGTCAAGGACCGAGCGGCCCTCGCCATCGTTCGCGATGCCGAAAAAAAAGGGGATCTACGGCCCGGGGGCGTGGTGGTGGAAGGAACCGCCGGCAATACCGGGATCGGACTCGCTCTGGTGGGTAATGCCCTGGGCTATCGCACCGTGATCGTGATCCCCGATACTCAGAGCCAAGAGAAGAAGGAAATGATCCGGCTCTGCGGGGCGGAGCTGATGGAAGTCCCCGCTGTCCCCTACAAAAACCCCGAAAATTATGTTCACGTCTCCCGCCGCCTGGCCGAGGAGTACGCCGAGAAAGAAGAAAACGGCGCCATTTGGGCCAACCAGTTCGACAATACCGCCAATCGTCAGGGGCATTACGAGACCACCGGACCCGAGATCTGGGAACAGACCGATGGCAAGCTCGATGCATTCATCTGCGCGGTCGGCACCGGCGGTTCGCTCTGGGGAGTGAGTACCGCGCTCAAAGAACGCAACAAGGATATTGTCATCGGTCTTGCCGATCCCGAGGGCGCAGCCATCTACAACTATTTCAAGAACGGCGAAGCCAAGGGCAGCGAGGGAAGCTCCATTACCGAGGGGATCGGTCAAGGGAGAATCACGGGCAATATCGAGGGCATGCTGGTGGATAGCCCGCACAAGATTCCGGACACCGAGTGGCTCCCCGTCGCCTACGACCTGCTTCAGCACCAAGGGCTCTGCGTTGGGGGCTCCGCCGGGATCAATGTCGCCGGTGCCATCCGCCTCGCCCGTGAACTCGGCCCCGGGAAGACCATCGTTACCCTGCTCTGCGATAGCGGCACCCGCTACCAGTCTAAGATGTTCAATCCCGAGTTCCTGCGCAGCAAGGAGCTACCCGTCCCCCCCTGGATGTAGCCGGCCCGCCGCCGCCCTCGGAGAACTCGAGTGGGCTAGTAGGGGGGCTCGGGGTCGTATTGCATCCAGCGGCGCGTGAGCCGGGCGTGATCGGCCCCATAGAGCTCGCCCACCAGCCAAAGGGCCATATCGATACCCGCCGAGACCCCTGCCGAGGTCACGATTCGGCCGTCTTGGATATAGCGCTGATCACTGCGAACCCTGACCTCGGGCGCCAGCTTCTGGAGGGTTTCGAGATAGCCCCAATGGGTTGTCACATCGCATCCCGTGGCGAGGCCCGCTCGGCAAAGGAGGATCGATCCAGTACAGACGCTGGTCACCCACTGACAGGGTTCTGCTGCAGCCTTGAGCCATTCGATCAGAACCGGGTTGTCCATCTCTACCCGGCTCCCCTGGCCCCCGGGCACAACAATGACATCCAGCTTCGGTGCGCCTTCAAAATCGTAATCGGGCAAAACCCTTAGGCCCTTGGCACAACGAACGGGCTCTGTCGTCTGGGCGATGGTGACGACCTCGAGACTCTTGTCCATGGCCGCCATACTGAACACCTCGAAAGGCCCGGCCCAATCGAGCTCCTCTGCATCGGGATAGAGCAGAACACCCACCCTCAGATCAGCCATCGCTATATCTCCCTTCTGAGGCAACGAAACTCCACCCTATGCCCATCACCCCATGCTACAGGACGCACCCAAGTCCAGCATGCGATATGGTTGGCCGGCGCCTCTCCCCTCATCGGCCTCGCCACCTTGTCGACGCCAAAAAATTGAGCAGACGCCCGAGGAAAGCATGCACATCGAAACGACCACAAAGGTCGCGAATTCCGTTGAAGCTCTAGAGAAGCTACTCGAGCGCATCTCGAGCGGACGACTGGCAAAACCCGACTGGATCAAGCTCCAGGGGAAATGTCGCCTGGACAAGCTCGCAACAGACCAGCGCGCGAGCATGCTGGATCGCCTTCACGGCTGTGTGCTGCGAGGCTTCAGGGCGAATAATGTCGACTTCGACGGTGAAGAGACCCGGCTCGCCTATTGGCGAAGCGTGGCAGGGAAAGGCTTCCACAACTTCTCCGAGCAGGGGTGGATGAAATCCTACGACTCCCCCTTCCGAGAGGATTACGACTACATCGGCCCCTATCTCGAAGGCGGCCTCGCCAACCTCGATGCTTACGCAGCCTACACCGCAGTTCTCGGCACCTTCGATTTCACCGTAGAGGATTTCGTCGCCACCGAGCTGTGCCCCGGAGTTCGCACGATCGTCGAGCCCATGGCGGGCACCGCAGAGTTCGCCTATCACAGCCATTTTCACCGGCCTGATTTTCGCTACATCATGATCGACCTCGACGCTGAGGCGCAGGAGAGGGTCCTCGCCCAACGGTGGCTCGAGAAGACCGAGAAGCACTACCTCATCGCCAATATTCTTGACGAGGCCGTGTGGGACCAGGTCAAGAGTATCACCACCGGTGAAAGCCTCGCCTACGTGGGCAAGCAGAGCCATCACCTCTTTGGCGCGAAGGAGATCTTCCGCCTAATGGAGGTGGCTACCCAATGCGTTGACTATCTGATGCTCGAAACTCCGCAACTCGCCCCGGTCACGGAAATGGGCGGCACCGACGATGTCAGCCGCATCGAGATGGAGGATGCGGGCCTCGAAGTCGAGCTTATCGAAGACCCCGACGGCGAACCCAACCCCTTCACCAACCTGATGCATTTCCACCTGGGCGCTGCCGACGAGACCGGACACCGGCGACTCTTCGAGTACAGGGACTGGACCGTCTGGTCCCAGCCCACTCTGGTCGCCCTGGCTCGCGTTCTGGGCCTCAACGCATTCTACTTCCACTCGGAAACCCACGAGTTCACCTCGGTGGACGAAGAGTGGGAGGACAGCGACGTCGAGGATGAAGTGACCTTCATGCTCTTCACTCGCCGAGACCTGCCGCCCTCAGCCTGAGCGACCAGCACGGTCAACTCCAGGCCATGGTCAGATACCGGTGATCCCTCGCTGGCCATCGGACGTCCCGGACGCCAGGTGAGCGGTGCAACTGTCCAGAACGACTCGCCAACTCGAACCGCTCTCGCCCTGACCTTCTTCCGCGATGCTCAGGGCCGTATTGCCAATGGGTTTGGGCGCCGAACTCCTGGCGCCCGCTCCTTCTCCGATCTCCGAGGGAAAGCTCAGGTGACGTTCCGCCAGGGAATGAAGCACCAGTCCATGGGTCACCACCGCAAGGTGACCCTCAAGCCCCGAGGCTAGGGCGCAAACTCGCTCCCAGGCGCTGTCCACTCGGTGATGAAACTCTTCCCAGGTCTCGCCTCCAGGCGGAGCGAAGTTGGGACCAAAGAGATCCTCCTCGAGTTCGTCGTAGGGTGTCCCGCGCAGGTCCCCAAAATTTCTCTCCTGCAAAAGCGCATCAGACTCGATCTCGAGGCCCAGCTTCCTCGAAATCGCGCCCGCGGTCATGTGCGCCCGGGCGAGGTCGCTGGCCAGGATGCGTCGAACAGGGTGGTCCACAAGCCTGTGGGCCAGGCGTTCCGCCTGCTCGAGACCTTCTGTACTGAGAGGGGTTTGCGGGACTTGAACGATCCGGTCCCGATTGCCTGCGGTCTCACCGTGACGAATCAAATAAATAGCCATGCGGGAATTCTAGCGTCACCGAAGCTCATCTGAACCCGCGAACGGTTTTTCAGCGCTTCGACCCTGATCTGGGGGATCAGTGGAAGGACACGCTCAACCCGCGCAAGAGCTGGCTCATGGATTTGGGCTCCATCAGAATGTGCAAATGCCCGGTCAGCTCACACCCGCCCGATCGGATTTTTACCGTGTTGCCGATAGCCACAGTATCCGGGGGGGCGTGGGTGCTGAGAAGGCAGCCGGTGATCGAGTCCTCGCGAAATCGAGAGCCACCGCTTTCCATCTGAATATCCATCAGGTGAGTCGCGGATTCTACGAGACCGTCGACAACTCGTTCTCCGAGTTGGAGAAAGCTCTCGACGATATCCCGCTTTGCTCCGTCGGCGACGACCCAGGCCAGGGCTTCTTCCGAATCCATGGAAAACAACACGACGCCCCCGAATTCCCCGGTTAGGGGCTTCAGAACACAGGCTCGCCAGAATTCATCGCTGTCCTCCGAGGAAACGGAGCTCATCTCCGAGAGGCTATCGCAGCGCGTCTGTTCGATGGCCAGGTCGGTATCGAAGGCGTGGACCTCGCGGATCGCCGAAGCGGCACGGTCCATTCCCTCCGCGACCCAGACCTGGATGGCCATCGACTGTTCGAGCGACGTTCTCAAGGCAAGCTCCGATCCGTTGCGGCAGACACCAGCACATCCAACGAATGGGGCGATGGGGTTTGCAAAATCACCCAGCTAACCGGTGATGCAAGATTGATCGGCCAGCTCTCGGGTTTGCCGGAGTCAAATCAACACGGCGAGTAAAGATTCCCTCGCCTCCCTCCAACATCTTCATCTCTGTTTCGGGAGTAGTCCAGAGTTGCCGCTCCGCCTCCGCTTTCCAGCTCATCACATGCGGCTAGACTTGGAATATGAGCAAGCAGCGGATCCGAGTGGTCGTCAGCAATGACGACGGCATCGAGGCGCCAGGCATTCAGGTTTTGACCGAGATTTTGAGCGAGTGGACCGACTGTCTCGTGGTGGCCCCAGACGGACCGCGCAGCGGAGTCGGGCACGCCCTGAGTGATGCCGACGAACTGCGTACCCAGCGGGTGGCGCCAGGCCGGATCTCGGTCTCGGGTACTCCCGCGGATTGCGCCCGGCTCGCCCTCGCCCCCAGCACCTCCCTGGCCCCGGAGTGGAAGGACTCCCTGGTCGATCGCTCCTGCTGGCTGGTCGCGGGCATCAACTATGGCGCCAATCTTGGCGTCGACACCTATGTCTCGGGCACCGCCGCCGCCGCCCGGGAAGCGGCGATTCTCGGTTTTCCGGCCATCGCGATCTCCCACTACGTCGGCCGACACCGAACCATCGACTGGGGCGAGGCGCGACGACATGCCCGCCCGGTTCTGCGTGCCCTGCTCGAACGCCCTCCCGCAGCCGGAGCGTTCTGGAACGTCAACCTCCCCCACCCGAACCGGCCCATGGACGCCCTCGAAACCGTCTTCTGCCCCCCCGACCCGAGCCCCCAGGCCGTGGCCTACGAACGCCGGGGAGAATCCTTCCGCTACTCCGGCGATTACCACGCTCGTCCCCGAAAAAAGGGGCTCGATATCGATACCTGCTTCGCCGGTCGGGTTGCCATCAGCGAAATCGGCCTCTTCAGCGGCGACCCAGGTGCGCCCAGAAACCCGATTTTGAACGATTGACATCCGTGTCAATTGGCTGATTCTATAGGGCCCACGAACCTTCGGAGACCCCCATGAATTTTGATTTTTCTGACGACCAGAAATTCCTGCAGCAAACCGCTCGGGATTATCTGGCCGAACACTCCCCCCTCTCGGTTTGTCGCGAAGTGCTCGAAACCGACAAGCCCTACGCCGATGACCTCTGGAAAGGGGCGGCGGAGATGGGTTGGCAGGGGGCCGTGATCCCCGAGGAGTATGGTGGCGCGGGCTTCGGCCACCTCGAACTCGCCATGATCGCCGAAGAAATCGGTCGTGCCCTGGCACCGATTCCCTTTTCTTCCAGTGTCTACTTCGCCACCGAGGCGATTCTCCAAGCCGGAAGCGATGCACAGAAGAAGAGCTATCTGCCTGCACTCGCCGAAGGAACGACCATCGGTACCTTCGCCCTCACCGAAAAGACCGGACAGAACGATATCGAAAATGTTCAGGCCAAGGTGAGCGATGGAAAACTGAGCGGCACCAAGTTCCCGGTGGCGGACGGTGATATCGCGAATTTCGCCGTTGTCGCAGCCCAAGGCGATGGCGGCCTCTCGCTCTACCTCGTCGATCTCGAAGGCGAAGGGGTCCAGCGCGAATCCGTGACCTCCTTCGACCCGAGTCGCTCCATGGCCCGGATCGAGTTCGACGGCGCCCCGGCGGAACTCCTCGGCGAAGCCGGCCAGGGAGCCGCGCTGGCGAGCCACCTCCTCGATCGCGCTGCCTCGTTGATGGCTTTCGAGCAACTCGGCTCTGCCCAGGCATGCTTCGATATCACCAAGGAGTTCACCACGGGGCGCTATGCATTTGGTCGCCCGGTGGCATCCTTTCAGGCCATCAAGCATCGGCTGGCGGATATGTGGTGCGAAATCGAGCTCGCCCGAAGCAATGCCTATTATGGCGCCTGGGCGCTCTCCAACGAAGAGGACGAACTCAACGTGGCCGCCTGCATCGCCCGAATCCAGGCCAGCGAAGCGCTAGAGCAGGTCTCGGTAGAGATGGTCCAGATGCACGGTGGCGTGGGATATACCTGGGAATACGACTGCCACCTCTTCTATCGGCGAGCGAAGCTGCTCGGCGCAGTCCTCGGCAGCTCGGCTCAGTGGAAAAATAAGCTGGTCGATCGCATCGAAGCCGGCGAGCCCAGCTGAACCAAAACCCACGCTCATTCAATTTTCCAGATCCCCAAGCAGACGAGGCGAAGATGGATTTCAACGATACCCCCGAAGAAGCAGCTTTCCGTGCCAAGGCTCGAACCTGGCTCGATGCCAACGCCGAGGTCATGAAGCCCGGTGATTTTTCCGCCGGCCCTCTCGACGAGCGAGATGACCCCGCCTCGATCCAATCGGCCAAGGACTGGCAGAAGAAAAAGGCCGACGGCGGCTGGGCCTGCCTGACCTGGCCCACGGAATACGGAGGACAAGGCGCCACCTCGATCCAGAACGTCATCTGGAACCAGGAGGAAGCCCGCTACAAGACGCCCCCGAATATCTACGGGATCGGCCTGGGCATGTGTGGCCCCACGATCATGACCCATGGCACCGACGCCCAGCGCGAGCGCTGGCTCCCCGAAATGCGAATGGGACAGAAGGTGTGGTGCCAGCTCTTCAGCGAACCTTCCGCCGGGTCGGATCTCGCGGGCTTGCGCAGCACGGCGGTCGTTGACGGCGATGACTGGGTGATCAACGGCCAGAAGATCTGGACCACGGGCGCCCATTTCTGCGATTGGGGAATCCTGGTTGTTCGCTCGGACGCGACCGTGGCCAAGCACTCGGGACTCACCTATTTCGTCGTCGACATGCACTCGCCGGGGATCGAGGTTCGCCCCATTACCCAGATCAACGGCGGTCAGGGCTTCAACGAAGTTTTCTTCACCGATGTCCGAATCCCGGATGCCCAGCGGCTTTCCGAGATCGGCAATGGCTGGGCCGTGGCCATCACCACCCTCATGAACGAGCGGGCATCCATCGGGGGCGGAGGCGGGAGCAGCGTCCATGAGTTGATCGAACTCGCCCGAGGCATCGAGGTCGACGGCCAGTCGGCTCTTGAGCAATCCTCCGTACGCGAGAAGATCGCGACCTTCTACACCCGCACCAAGGGGTTGAAGCTCACGGGCTACCGCACTCTCTCGGCCATCTCCCAGGGCAAAACCCCAGGTCCCGAGTCCAGTCTGGGCAAGCTCATAGGCGGCCGCCTCACCCAGGAAATGGCAGCCTTCGCCATGGATCTCCAGGGATCGGCAGGAGCGCTCAACGACCCAAGCCAATTGCCCCAAGCGGCCGAGTGGCAGGATCGCTACCTCTCGATTCCCGGTCTGCGGATCGCGGGAGGAACCGACGAAATCCTGCGCAATATCATCTCCGAGCGGGTTCTCGGACTGCCCCCGGAAGCTCGGGCAGACAAGGGGATCGCCTTCAAGGATATCCCCACCGGTCCGCCCTCCAACTAAAGGAAGGGGGGGCGGCGACCGCCGCGACTCGTGCCGAATAAATATCTCCAGATCAACGACGTCGCGACCTTCGTACACCACACTGGTCCCAGCACCCTGCCCGGCTCTCCGCCGCGTAGGGTGCAGGGCCAGTCGGTGCTCTGCCTGCACGGAGCCGGCGGCAACGGCAACCTCTTCTCCGGCCTCTTCGGAAGCCTGGGCCAAGAGCACAGCCTGGTCGCCTTCGATCAGCCGGGCCACGGAAGGTCCGGCGAACTCGATAGCCTCGGGGATATCGATCGCATGGCGGATTTCACCCTCTCCCTGGTGGCGGAGCTCGGCCTCGAAAACGCCTTTCTCCTCGGCCACGATATGGGGGCCGCCGTCGCCCTGGAATGCGCGCTCAAGGCTCCGGGGCGCTTTGCCGGCCTGGTGATCTGCGCCGCAGGCGACCGTTTTCTATTACCCGACGCAGCCCTCGAACAGGCCCGCCGAGTCACCCAGGGCAAAGAGCGCCGGCCCTTCGATCCCTCGCTCTTCGCTCCGGATACCCCGCCCGATACTCTGAAGCGCGCCTTCATGGAGGGGCTCAAGACCGACCCGAGGGCGACCCTTGGAGACCTCGAGGCGTGTCGGGACTGGCAGCCCGGCGAGCGGCTCGGAGATCTCCAGACCTCGACTTTCATCGTGCACGGCGAGGCCGAGATCGACTGGGTCAAGGAACGTGCGGAAGCCCTGGCCGAGATATTGCCCAACGCCCAACTCGAAACGCTTCCTTCGGCGGGCCACGCCCTGCTTGTCGAAGCGCCCGAAAACCTCGGCGCGCGTATCGCCGAGTTCATCTCCCGGGAGGCCGCATGAGCCTTTCCGGGAAAGTCGCTATCGCCGGGGCCTACGAGCACCCCACCCGCTGGGCTCCGGACAAAAGCGAATCGTTGATCATGGCGGAGTGTGCCCGAGGCGCGCTGAAGGATGCCGGCCTTGAGCTTTCAGATGTCGATGGCCTTTTCGCCGCGAGTATGTCCATGGGCATCATGGGCGTGCCCAATCTCGCCGAGTATCTCAATATCAAGCCGCGCTACCTCGACGGCACGAATATCGGCGGTTCCTCCTTCGTGGCCCATGTCAGCCACGCTGCCGCGGCGATTCATGCCGGGCTCTGTGAAGTAGCCCTGGTTCTCTATGGGAGCACAGCCGCCTCCAATGCCATGGCCATCGGAACGGGCCTCGGTGGGGGCGGAGCCGATCCCGAGGCAGCCTTCATCGCCCCCTACGGAATGACCACCGTGGGCAGCTACGCCATGGTGGCCCAACGCCATGCCCACCTCTACGGAACTCGCCCCGAGCAACTCGCCGAAATCGCCGTCACCATGCGCCAGCACGCCTCACTGAACCCCGAGGCTAAAATGCAAAAGCCCATCACCGTGGACGATGTCCTCGCGAGCCGGGTCATCTCCACGCCCCTTCACCTGCTCGACTGCTGCATCATCAGCGACGGCGGCGGCGCACTCATCGTCACGAGCCTCGAGCGCGCGCGGGACCTCGCCAAAGCACCCGTGGTATTGCAGGGCTGCGGCGAGGCCGTCTGCCACCAGGAGATTGGCGCCCCCGACCTGCTGACCATCGCGGCCGAGCAATCCGGCAAACAAGCCTTCGCCATGGCGGGCATGGGGCACGACGCAGTCGACCTCTGCACGATCTACGATTCATTCACCATCACTCTCCTGGTCACCTTAGAAAACCTCGGATTCTGCAAACCCGGCGAAGGGGGGGCGTTCGTCGAGGGAGGGCGAATCGGGCTGGGAGGCGCGCTTCCCGTGAACCCGGATGGGGGCGGACTTTCTTCCAATCATCCCGGCATGCGCGGCATCTTCCTGGTCATCGAAGCCGTTCGCCAGCTGCGGGGTGGCCTGGGGCCGCGCCAGGTCGAAGGGGCCGAGGTCGCCCTGGTCCACGGAACCGGCGGAACCCTCGGAAGCCTTCACAGCGGAGCCACCCTGTTGCTTTCTCGGGATTAGGGTGTCTGGAGAGAAAATGAGACCCAAGGAAATTGAATACAGGACCCCCGCCACGAATTGGCAGACCCTCGCCTTCTGGGAAGGCTGCGGCCGGGGCGAGCTCGTTCTCCAGCGCTGCCAGGACTGCGACGTCGTCCAACATAAACCGCGTGGCCTCTGTGTCAGCTGCCTATCAAGCAGCCTCGACCATTTCGTCGCCAGCGGCCGGGCAACGGTCTACACGTTCACGATCACCCATCAAAACGGCATGCCGGCTTTTCGCGACGCCTGCCCCTACGTGCTCGCCTACGTGGATCTTGAGGAGGGGCCTCGGTTGATGACGCATATCGTCGGCTGTGCCCCCGAAGATATTTCTATCGGCATGCCAG
Organism: Myxococcota bacterium; assembly: GCA_029243605.1. Classification (GTDB taxonomy): domain Bacteria; phylum Myxococcota_A; class UBA9160; order UBA9160; family UBA4427; genus JAZXM01. The sequence goes on along the minus strand of JAQWRT010000051.1, from coordinate 75,563 downwards.
TGCGCGCCGACTTCGTCATGACTGACAAGGATTTGGGGATTCCCCGCTTCGTTCCCGCATGATTCTTGATCTCCACAGCCACTCCATCGTATCCGACGACGGCCGAGCGAAGGTCGAGAACTACTGCCAGTGGATCCGCCGTAAGGCGCTCTCCCTCGATGGTTTCGTTCTCACCGAGCATCGACTCTATGACGATGAATCGGATTACCGATCCCTGGAAGATGAATTCGGCCTCCTGATTCTCAAGGCCAGCGAAGTCGAAACCGATTACGGCCATGTCCTCGTCTTTGGGGTCAACGAGGACCTGCGTGCAGCGCTCGACTTCAGCCGAGTCGACCTGCCCCTCCAAGAGGTTCTCGCCCAGGCCCAAGGCTGCGGTGCCTTGGCCATCCCCTGCCACCCCGGGCGAACCCGGGTGGGTATGTGCGCCCACATCGAAACCCGCGGCCTCGTGGAGGGCGTGCGCATTATTGAAACCCTGAACGGCGGGAGCCGGGGCGAGGAAAATGCGACAGCCCTAGCGCTGGCCCAGGAAAACAACTACCACAGCACCGGCGGCAGCGATTCGCATATCGTCAGCCATATAGGTCGCTGCGCTACGCGCCTCGCGACCCCCGTTAGCAATATGGACGATCTGATAACGGAACTCGAGGCTGGGCGCTGCGAAGCCGTCGTATGGGAGAGCGAAGAGTGGATATCGCCGAACTAAAGAAGAAATGGGCGGGCTGGACCTTCGACGAGGTTCGCTTCGAAATCGAAGCCGAACCCCTGGCCGAATTCTCTCTCGCCTGCGGCGAGACCCTGCCCCGCTATACGGATCCCCAAGATCCGAACTTCCAGGCCGCCCCGAGCTTTGCCGCGCGTTTCCACGGAGACCGCGCCCTGCCCGAAGGCTTTCCCAGCGATCGTGAGGCCAGCTTCGATGGCGGAAAGGCTGTCGATTGGAAGGCACCGATTCGCCCAGGAGACACCCTCATCGCCCGCTCTCATATCCACGACATTTTCGAAAAAACTGGGCGCTCGGGTGGAATGATGTTCATCGTCCACCGCATGGAATTCTCCAACCAGAACGACGAGATCGTGTCCATCGTCGACTGGAAGATGATTCGAAAGCTTTAGCGAGGAGCACGAATGAGCGATCAAAAAGTGGTTCTCGGCTATGGCGACGTCAGCTTCGGGGACGAACTCCCCGAGGTCATCCCGGATGTCAGCATGCCCATGGTGCGCCGCTTCGGCGAGACCACCGGTATGACCTATTGGCGCTTCACCGACCATGAGAAAGCCCGGGAGGCGGGGCTGCCCGGAGCCATCGTTCCCGGCATCATGAGCCAGGGCATCCTGGTCAGCCTGATCCATCGCTGGGCGCCCGAAGCCAGTGTTCTGAAGATCGACACCATTTTTCGGGCCCCGGTGGTAGTGGACAGTAGGCCCACCTGCCGGGGTGTAGTCACGGACATGGACGATGAGAAGAGAACCGTCGAACTCGACCTGACCCTCTCCAACGAAGAGGGCGAAACACGGGTTCTGGGAACCGCGCTGGTCTCCCTTTAGTCCCCACTCCCCTGCTCGAGCAATGCGTGGGCCGAACGCGCGCCGTCGATGGCCGCGCTCATGATCCCTCCCGCGTAGCCCGCCCCCTCGCCCACCGGGTAGAGGTTCGTAAAGCCGGCAGCTCGCCGGGTTGCCTCATCTCGAGGCATGCGGATCGCGCCGGAACTCCGCGACTCGATGCCCACGAGAAGAGCCTCGGGACCCGCATAACCCGGAATCTGGCGATCAAAATATTCCAGGGCCCGGCCAAGGGCGCCACGAACCGATTCGGGGAGGAGCGCGTCGATCCTGCCGGGTCGAATCCCCATCTTGTAGCTGCACGAAACCAACTCCTCCGAATCCTGGCCCGCCAGAAAATCGCAGGCCCGCTGGGCGGGCGCGGTCCAATCGCCTCCGCCCTCGACGAAGAATTTTCGTTCCAGACGCTCTCGATAGTCGATGCCAGCAAATACGCCCGGCCCGGTCTCAGAACTACCCAGGGTCGTCACCAGGGCGGCGTTCGCGTGGGGAGAGGAATGGCGGGAATTGCTCATGCCATTGGTACAGAGCAAGCCGGTCTCATTCACACTGGCCACGATCTGCCCTCCCGGGCACATGCAAAAACTATGAGCGGCAGCGGCGCCCGCACCCGCGCGGCTCGTCAGGCTGTAATAGGCGGCGCCCAGGCGTCGGGCCAGGGTCGCCTCGCCGAAACGAGCGGCATCGATCAAGCCTTGGGGGTGCTCGATGCGAACACCGAGTTGAAAGGGCTTGGGGGCGAGCATCAAGCCCTGGGCCGCGAGGGTCTCCAGACTATCCCGGGCGCTATGCCCGAGAGCGAGAAAAACTGCGGCGCAAGGCAGCTCCCCCGCCGAGGTGCGCAGAGCGCGAACTCGCTGGCTCCCCGCCTGCCCGTCCACCACCCATCCTTCGAGACGGGTACGCCAATGAAAGCGCACGCCCAGGGCCTCCATCCCCTCGCGGATCCGGGGCAGGATGCGGTGCAATCGGTCGGTACCGATATGAGCGCGCGCATCGTAGGCGATCTCCTCCGGCGCTCCGCAAGCGATCCACTCGTCGAGGATCGGAGCCTCGAGGGCATGGTCGACCCGGGTGTAGATCTTTCCATCGGAATAGGTCCCCGCTCCCCCCTCCCCGTAGAGTAGGTTCGCCTCGGGGTCGAGGTTGCGTGTCCCCAGGAATTGGGCCACCGCCCGGCTTCGCTCGGTGAGAACCGGCCCGCGATCGATCAAATCGACCAAGACCCCGCTGCGCGCAAGAGCCAGCGCCGCAAAGAGGCCCGCCGGCCCGGAACCAACGACCGCCACCCTAGGCCCCGAGGCCGAGCCCCCGCGAAGCGAAATATGCGGCGACTCCACCGCCAACTGCGCCGGCGGCATGCGAGGGATCACCCGGCCCGAGCGGAGTGCTTTCCCAAAGGCCGCATTGCCCTGACTCTCCAGCCCGGCATCCAATTGAAGATCCACGTGGACCACGAATCGAACCCGTCCTCGCGCCCCGCGACGCCGGGCATCCAGGGCCATATGGCCCAATCGCAAGCCCCTGATTTCGTCGACGGCCAGGCCTGCCCGGGCCGCGGCCCGGGCCCGAAGAACGGATTCGGGCTCATCGAGTTCCAGGGGCAGGTTCAGCACCCGCCAGGTCGCAGTCCGCGCACCGGGATGACTCAACTTTGCTCCTGGAACACCGATCAATCTCCTAGGGCCGCGTCTGAATCCGGCCGGCCACGAAGGTCAGAGGAGAGCGAATCTGACGGCGGCGTTCAAGAGGCAATAGCCAGAAGATTTCCCCAAAGTCGCTATCCTGGGAAGCCCTCTTCGGGCCACCGGAGAAAAGCGAACAAAATGAGACAAGAAGCCCAAATGGACGCCACCCAACTCGGCCCCAAAAACCGCCAGCACGCCCTCGACCGCATGCAGAACGAAGTCTTCGACGTCGTCATCGTGGGCGGCGGCGTGGTGGGCGCCGGGGCAGCCGTTGACGCCGCGACCCGGGGACTCTCAGTGGCCCTGATCGAGCAACGCGATTGGGCGGCCGGCACCTCGAGCCGATCGAGCAAGCTCATCCACGGCGGACTCCGCTACCTCGAACAATTCGATTTTGATCTGGTCCTCGAAGCCAAGCGCGAGCAATCCCTCATGCTCGGACGCCTGTGCCCGCATCTCGTCCAGCCCATCCCCTTCCTCTACCCCCTCTCCCACTATTTCTGGGAGCGTCTTTATATCGGAGCCGGGGTTTTGATCTACGACCTGCTCTCGGGATTTAAGCGCGACCTCCCCTGGCATAAGCACTTGACCCGGAAAGGCGCCCTGCGGGTCTTTCCCGGCTTGAAGAAGAACGCGCTCAAGGGTGCGATTCAGTATTACGACGCCCAAGTAGACGATGCCCGACATACTCTGGCCCTGGCGCGCACGGCGGCGCTCCACGGCGCCGCTCTGGCCACCAGCGCCCGTGCCGAGGAATTCATCCTGACGGGCAATCGCGTCACGGGGGTTCGGGTGCGCTGCCTCGAGAGCGGCCGAGAGATCACGGTTCGCGGCCACAGCACCCTAAACGCCACCGGCGTCTGGACCGACGAAGTCCAGAATATGGCGGGACGGGGGCGGATCCATGTTCGGGCCTCCAAGGGCATTCACCTGGTGGTCCCCCGGGACCGCATTCACGGCGACAGCGGCCTGATCCTGCGCACCGAGAAGAGCGTTCTCTTCGTCATTCCGTGGAAGAACCACTGGATCGTCGGCACAACGGACACCGATTGGAATCTCGATCTCGCCCACCCGGCCGCGAGCCGACGCGATCTCGAATACCTGCTTAAACAGGCAAACTCCGCGTTGGGTCAGGAACTTCGTTTCGAGGACATCGAGGGGGTCTACGCCGGGCTGCGCCCGCTTCTTCGCGGGGAAACCGACGACACCAGCGAACTCTCGCGCAAGCACGCGGTCTCCCAATCCGTTTCCGGCCTGATCACCGTGGCCGGGGGCAAATACACGACCTACCGGGTGATGGCCAAGGACGCCATCGACCAAGTGGCGCGAGGACTCGAACAGCGAGTTCCCGAGAGCTGCACCGACCGCACACCTCTGGTGGGTGCACCGGGCTTCCAGGCCTTCTGGAATAGGCGCCGGGCACTCGCCGAGGAAATGGGCCTCCACACGAGCCAGGTCGAGCACCTCCTCGGACGCTACGGCGCCCGCATCGAAGAGCTGATCTCCCTCATGAGTGAACGCCCCGAACTGGCCCTCCCCCTCGAGGGCGCATCCAACTATCTGGCCGTCGAAGCCTTCTACGCGGCCTCCCACGAGGGCGCCCTTCACCTCGAAGATGTGCTCACCCGGCGTACCCGAATCTCCATCGAAACCCTGGACCGCGGCCTTGCCGCCGCACGGCCCGTCGCAAGCCTGATGGGAGAGGTCTTGGGTTGGGAGGAGGCGACTCGTCTACGCGAGCTCGCCCACTACGATGCTCGGGTGGCTGCCGAGCGAGAATCCCAAGAGCAGCCCGACGACCACACCGCGGACGATGCCCGACTCGGAGCTCCGGACGTACGCCTGGGAGATCTCTCCCTGGCAAAGGTCGTCCCCATCCGGCACTGAAACTCCGAGCCGGCCGATCTGAGTCCTAAGTGGCTACGGACTTGACCGCCCGAAATTTACCGTTGGCCTCACGGGGTATCGATTCGACAGGGAGCAGTCGAATCTCGATCTCGTCCCCCAGCCGCGATCGAACTTCCTGCAGCAGGCCCTTCTCTTCTTTAGGCCCAAACCTGCGATCGGGAACAAAGATGATATCGATGGACCCGCGAGTGGTCTGGCGTATCTGCGCTTCAACCACCGTGCTCTGATCCTTAAAAATATGATCCAGGCGTCCGATCTTGCGACCGTCCGGGGTCATCACGAAATCGTCGCTTCGGCCATCCACATCCAAGAAGACATCACCGGCGCGCCCACAGGGACACTCGGCCTTGAGGCGAGTGCCATAATCACCGATTCGATAGCGAATAAATGGGGTTACATCGTTGGCGAATCCGGTCACGACCAAGGGGCCTCTAACGTATTCGTCGGTCTCCTCCAGAACATCGACCTCGACGATGCCGAATTCCATATCCACGTGAAGGTTCTTTTCCGCGCAGGCTGTCATTGAGACTGCGAACTCGGCGGTGCCATATCGATCCCAGACCGAGACACCGAAGGCTTCCTCGATGGTTTCCCGCTGGTAGGCGAGCAGCGACTCCGAGGATGTGAAGATCGCCTTCATTTTGCCCTTTTCCAGGGGGCGCCCCTGTTCGAGCATGGCTCTCGCCGCCTGGTAGAGTGCCGAGGGGTAGCCATCTACATAAGTGAAATCCAAGTCGTGAATCGCGGCGACATAATCTCCGAGATTCCGCGTAGTCATGTGGTAGATGGAGAAAAGGATTTGGCGCTGGTACATATTATTGCGCCAATACGGAGGCTTGGTCTGCTTAACAGGAACAATCAGCTGCCCGTTGAAGGTCAGGTGACTATCCTGAAGGTCGATGCCATGGGCATCGCGCAGCCGCCATACCGTCGCGTACTCTTCTGCCACCGTCCGAGACGATGCGTAGAGGGGGAGAGCCGTGCCCGTCGTGCCACTCGTCCTGCCCCGCAAGATCACACGCTTGGGTATATCCGCTGAGAGAAAACTCTGTGCGTTCTCCCGGTAGACATCCTTGGTCAGGAAGGGCATCTGATTGAGGGTCTCGCGAATCGCAGTGCTGGGGTCCGACGCGCTCGAAGCATCAGGCAGGTCACGATAGTGGGGCACATGGGTTTTGGCCCGGCTCACCAGTTTTTGCAACTGCTCCCATTGCAGCAGATGCAGCTCATCCAGAGGCAGATCTCGGGTGCGCTTCAGCTCGGCAAGGCGGCGATGGAACATTTTGGGATGCCGGGTATAGGCCCTATACACCCCGGCGAGGGTGCAGGCCGCATTCTGACCCACCACGGGCAACATGTCGTAAAGCGTATTCATCGGATTGATCCGGGTGCATCAAATGCGGAGCGACGGACTGGCTCTACCTCCGGTGAACCGCATCCGAATCCGCCGGGCACACCTCTTTGATCGGTTTCTCTACGACTTTCCATAAACAGCGATCATCCTAGCACCCCAATCAAAAGTCGAACCGCTCAGTCCCTCTGCAACCTCCCATGGGCGCGGGTTCGAGTCCGCCCATGAAGAGGCCATCGCTCATGGGGTACTCTGGCCCCGAGGGGAATGGCCGGGCCGTGGACGGGGAATACCGGATCGGGCACGAGTAAGTCCCAGGGGCTCCTTCCCGCACCGCATGAATCGATATCGAGCTATGGTCGGCAGCGAAACGTCGAAACCAGAAGGGCTCGACACAAACCTTGGCCGAAGCGAGCGGTATACAGTCGCCCCGCCACGGAAGAGTCGAAGCCCACTGGAGCCGGGGGAGTCGTAAGGATGAGGTGCTTGCTCGATGGAGGCTGGGACGACTCGTCCCTAGACTTCCATAAGCCAGCTAAGAGCTATCGCATTCAGGTCATGGCGTTCGCCAACCTTGAAATCTTGGAGGGCATGTACTTCGTCCTTCCCCGCAGCGCCAAACTCATCTGGAATTATATCCGGGAAGTCGGCACCGCAGAGACTTGGCGCAAGGTGGCCTCAAGACTCCAAGAACGAAATCGAAATCATCGCTTTCATTCTTTTGGGATCGGCAGAATTACCGAAGCGGGTTGGGGAGGCCAGTACGAACTCGATGAGTTGGTCGTGTTCTTCGCTCCGGGTTCCCCCGCCTGCGTCGAGCGAATCGTGCTGCCCGAAATCTTGATCGATCGCGTGCGGGAAGAGGACATCGGCCAACTGGAAGAGGGACGTCTACTCTACCTCTCGAAGCCACAAACCCCTGCTCCCAGTGCCTCCTGGTGGACACGCGTCACCACTTGGAGCGAATATTCGGGTGACAGCTTCAGCCCGGGAGATATCCCCGAGATCTCCGCCGGCCTGCACACCTTTGCCAAGGATATGAACTGGAGCCAAGCCGAACGGCTCGAAACTAGCCCCCCCACCCCCATCCGAGAAATCCACTCGACCCTGGGCACATTCGCAGCTCCCAGAGGCAAACGTAAAAGAGCGATCCTGTTCGGATATGGTCATTACGCCAAGACCAATATCCTCCCGAACGTCAGCAATTTTGTGGACATCGAGTCCGTCCACGAAATCGATCCGATCCAGGTACCCAAGGACTGGGGGAATGTGCCCTGCTGGGACTCCTCGCCGGTTCTCCGGGAAACCGAAGAGTACGATGTCTACTTCATCGCCGGGTACCACCACACCCACGCACCGCTTGCTTCTATAGCCCTCGACCGGGGCGCCTATGCGGTGACCGAAAAACCGATCGCGGTGGAGGAAGAGCAACTATCGGATTTACTCAGGGCCATGGACGGAGCCAAGGGTGGACTCTTTGCCTGCTTTCACAAGCGCTACTCGCCGCTGAACGACCTTGCCCTCGAGGATCTGGGCCTGGAGCCCGGCGACCCAATCAATTACAACTGCATCGTGTACGAAGTCCCCCTTCCCGACAAGCACTGGTATCGCTGGCCCAACTCGAAGAGTCGACTGATTTCGAATGGCTGCCACTGGATCGATCATTTCCTCTTCCTCAACGATTACAGCGAGGTCGCCTCGGTCAAGGTGGCAGAATCGCCCGACGGCACGATCAACTGCTCTGCGACCCTGGAAAACGGGGCCTATTTCACCATGGTCCTGACAGATGTAGGCAGCCAACGCATCGGTTTGCAGGATTACGTCGAGTTACGTGCCGGACCGATCACCGTCAAGATCACCAACAACGCGCATTATTTCTCCGAGAACCGCTTTCGCATTCTAAGGCGAACAAAGATCAACAAGACCCGCCCCTATAAGCTCATGTACCAGTCCATCGCCGAAAAAATCGGAAATAATGCTGCCGGAGACTCTCTGGATTCGGTCCGCGTATCGAGTTCCCTAGTCCTGGAACTCGAGCGACTGCTGGAGTTGGAGCGCGCCGAAAGGGCAAAGGCCTAGCCGCGTAATCGGCGCTCTCGGGCATACCGCTTCGGCTCCTTTCTATTTCGGAGTGCTAGTCTTTCGCCGATTCGCAGCCCAACTATCGCGGGAGGGGGCACTCGGTGGCGCGTCCTACAATTCTGGTTCTGACGAAGCACTACCTCCCAGGCTTCAAGTATGGCGGCCCCATCCGTACCCTTGCCAATGCCGTTGCTCATCTCGGGCAAAGCTTCGACTTCAGAATCGTCACCACCGATCGGGACGCGGGCGATAGCGAAGCCTTTACCGGGATTGATGTCGAGAACTGGGAACCCGTCGGTAAAGGGCACGTCTATTACCTGCCGCCTTTGGAACGTACCCCCATGGGCATCCGTGACGTGATCCGCAAAACTTCCCACACGCTCCTCTATATCAATAGCTTCTTCGATCCACGCTTCTCGATTGCGCCACTCATCCTCCGCCGCCTCGGCCTCATCCCCAAAAAGCCCGTCCTGCTCGCCCCCCGCGGCGAATTGGCTCCCGGCGCTCTGGCCGTCAAGTCGCCCAAGAAGCAGATCTATATCCAAGTGGCCAAGCGCCTCGGCCTTTATCGCGACATCTTCTGGCAAGCCTCGAGCCCTTTCGAAGAAGAACAAATCAGGCACGTGTTCGGTGCCGGGGCCCGGGTCTTTGTCGCCAGTAATCTCGCACCGCCCCCCGGAAGCACCGACCCGGTCATACGGCGAAGCAAAGAGCCGCGGGAACTGCGCGCTTTCTTCCTCGGCCGTGTGGCGGTCAACAAGAATCTACTGGGGGCGCTGGAAGTCATCGAGACGCTCCAAGATCTGGACGGAGATTTCACGCTCAACGTCTTTGGGCCCCAGGAGGACCTGGCGTATTGGGAGCGTTGTGAGGATCTGATCGGACGATTGCCCGCCAACTGCCGAGTGAATTATTCCGGCATTGCCAGGCCAGAGGAGATCTCACAAGTCGTGCGTGATCACGACCTGCTCTTCCTGCCGACACACGGTGAGAATTTCGGACAGGCGATTTTTGAGTCCCTCAGCCACGGTTGCCCGGTCCTCATAAGCGACCAGACGCCCTGGCGCGAACTCGAAAGCAAGGGGATTGGCTGGGATGTACCCCTCGACCAGCCAGAGCGCTTTCGCCAGGTGATCGAGCGCTGTATGGCCATGGACGAAACCGAGCACCGGGAATGGTGCGAGCGCGCAGGAAACTTCGCCCGGGAGTTCAGTCACGACGAGACGCACGTCGAGACAAGCCGTCGAATGTTCTACGAGACCCTCGAAGACTGACAGCCAGATTCGGCAGGCCGGCTGAAGCATCTTCGCGACAATGGCTCCTGATGCCGACAGTACCGCTCAGGCCGACAACCGTTCCGAGCCGCGCCCCAGATCAGACTCAAAAGAAGACGCAAGAGGAGGCGATGAATTGTCGCGACCGCACTGCGATCACACCCCGGGCGTCTCCCCAGCGAGTAGGCCGTCGTAGTGCTCGACCAAGTCCGGGTAATCCTTCAGTGCATCCTTCCCCTGGGCAGCGAGACGGTAGAGCCCACGGTCCACGCGCTCAAACCAGCCGTAGACATTGCCGTAGAGGATGGAAGTAGTCTTCTGGCTCGTGCCCAAGCCACGCAGTGTTTTCGGGGTGCTCGGACCCAGTCGGTGCAAGGCGCAAGCGACGTGGATCGCCTGTTCCCGGTAGGCGGTGACCAGCTTCCGCTGCACGCTGCCGCCGGTATTATAGTCCCCGGTGCGCCCCGCGATCTCCTCCAACAGAGCGCGCCGATTGGCTCGACTCTTTCGCCTCTGAAAGGGGACCGGGTGAAAGGCGACCTGAACCGAAGAGCGTTGGCTGCCCAGGGTAATCAGGACAAGCCCGAGCTCCAGTCTTTTGAGCAGATGGGTATAGCTTCGCCATTTCTTGGAGTAGACCCCCTCATCGGGCATGGGGACAGCGACGTACACAGAATCCGTAATCCGTTGCCGCTGGGCGGCTTGGGAGAGAAGAGTCAGGTTGAGCGAACGCTTGATCTCGATGACAACTAGGTCCTCGCCCTTCGTCGCCGTCACGTCGCAATCATTGACCTCACTCCTCACGGCATAGCCCTGGGCAACCAGGTAGTCATGAAGCGGCGGGTAGAGATCGGTCTCTTTGAGGGTTTTCCTGGCCGGCATGAAGACGCGATCAGGGTAACACGCCCGAACCTTGAGGGCTGTCACGCGTGCGCAAGCCGGTGATTCCCCTGAATGTCGATCCGTCTGACCGGGGCTGAGTCATGGGCCGGTGTGGCATAATCCAGAGGGGAGATCACACCGATGAGCGTTGAAGATTCGACCTGGCTGAATATCGAGGAAATTCAAAACCGCCTCGAGCGGAGAGAGGTCAGCGCCGAGGAGTTGACCGAGGCGACCCTCTCCCGGATCGAGCGTCTGGACCCGCGGCTGGAATCTTTCGCGGTCGTCTGGCCCGAACGCGCTCGCCGAGCGGCAGCCCGTCTCGATGCGGCACGCCGAGCGGGCGAGGCCCGAGGATCTCTGCACGGGGTGCCCGTCGCCCTAAAAGATCTCTGCGACGTGGCGGGTGAGCCCACTCGTGCGGGAACCGCGGCACTCGGCGATGTCCCCGCGGCAGAGAACGCCGAGGTGGTCGAGCGGCTGGAGGCCGCCGGCGCTGTGATCCTGGGCAAGGTCAAGATGACCGAAGGAGCCTTCGTCACCCACCACGAAAGCGTGACGCCCCCCCGCAACCCATGGAACGCCCATCGCTGGACCGGAATTTCTTCGAGCGGCTCCGGGGTCGCCGTGGCTGCAGGGCTCTGCACCGCGGCGCTCGGAACCGATACGGGGGGATCGATTCGTTACCCATCGGCCGCCTGCGGACTCACCGGGCTCAAGCCGACCCACGGCCGCATCTCCCTGCGCGGCGTTTTCCCCTTGGCCGACTCTCTCGACCATATCGGCCCTATGGCGCGCTCTGCGGTAGACGCTCACCGGGTCTTCTCGGCGCTCTGTGGACACGACCCGCGCGATCCGTGGAGCCGGGCGCACAACCCGCCCCCGGAACCGGTGGGCGCCCCGCCCGAAAACTTGGGCGGCCAACGCATCGGCTTCGACGCCCGCTTCTGCGAAGAAGGGGTCGATCCCACCATCCGCAAAACCATCCAAACCGCCCTCGGCGAGTTCCGCGCGCTGGGCGCCGAGATCGTCGAATTCGACCTGCCCGAAATCGAGACCGCCCTGGGGGCCTGGGTGGCCCTCGCGGCCGCCGAAATCGCAACCGCCCACGCCGAAACCTATCCCCTCAAGAAGGACCAATACGGCGCCGCCCTCAGCGAGTCCATCGAACTCGGCCGAGAAATCTCGGGCCGGGATGTAGCGAGCGCTTGGAAAACCCGAGTCGCTTTCGCTCGGCGGCTCGAAGGTTGTTTCGAAGACCACCGAGCGGGCCTGGATGCGATCATCGCCCCGGTCATCCCCCAGCCCTTCCCGGCGGACACAATCCTGGGCAATCCCGATTCGACTCCAGGTGCCATGTCGGCGGTTCGCTACACGGGCCCCTTCAACCTCTCGGGATCGCCTTCACTCACCCTGCCCGGCGGCTTCGACGCCGAAGAGGTGCCCATCGGCTTCCAACTCATCGGTGCCCACCTCGCCGAAGCGAAGCTCCTCGCTCTCGGCATCGCCTATCAGGAGGCCACCGACTGGCACGCCCGGCACCCCAACCTCTAGAGGCTTCGAGAGAACGAAGAGCTTTTTCGGAACGAGGGGAGCGCCAAAGAGCGCGCGGTCCTATAGCGCTAAGGGCTATGGCGAATAGGGGCCAAGGCGACGGCGAATAGGGGCCAAGGCGACGGGTGCCAAGGTCTCAGTTGAGAACCGGGTGCCCGCGTTCCTTCAAGCAATTCGAAAAGATAGTCTTGAAATCCGCGTTGCTATCCCGCGCCATGGTCGTCCCCGTCGAAGTCGCTCCACCGGTCGCGCCGATCTCCGCTCCCACTCCGGGAGCACCCACCATCGCCCCGATCACGGCCCCAGCCACCGCTCCCACCGCAGCGCCTTCCGCGGCGCCCTCGGCCGCTTGCTTCGTCGATGCCGCCCCGGTCTTCGCCAGTTGGCGGCACTCGGCTTCATCCTGGGCAAGGGTATTGGCCTTGGGGTCATTCGCCTTATCCACGGCCGGCGTCCACGAACTCTGGGATACGCAGGCCAATCCGGGAGAGAGCATCAGCAGGAGCATCAGCAAGAACGAGCGGCCGTCTTTCATCTTCATCTCATCGGTCCTTCTATTTAATGGCGCTGGAAAGCATTCCAGGCCCAGATCGAGACGATACCCACCTCAGAATCAATGACCAAGGGCCGCCCCCATGGAACACCGAATGCGAACGTATTGGCCTTGCCAGGGCTTCGCCCGACAGAGAGAAGGCTTTGGCGCCTCACCTCCCTCCGAACCGAAGACCCATCCTACGAATTCCCTTCCATGCGGCCTCAACCAGGGGTGATAGTCTTCCCTCTGGACGACTGAACCATCCCATCGCAAACAAGGAGCCCCTGCCATGAATACCCAGACCCAGAATCTCTTCGATCTCTCCGGCAAGGTGGCCGTGGTCACCGGAGGCAACCGTGGCATCGGCCTGGGGCTGGCCCGAGGGCTCGCCGAGGCTGGCGCAAACCTCTCTCTCTGGGCACGGGACGAAGCCTCAACCGCCCAAGCTGCCGAATCCCTCGCCGAGGCCGGCGGCGAAATCCAAACCCTTCGCTGCGACGTATCTTCCCCGGAAGACGTCGAGCAGGCTACCGCAAAAACCCTTGAACGCTTTGGTCGAATCGATGCGGGGTTCGCCAACGCCGGCTTCGGGGATGCCGCCGATCCCTTGAAGCTCGAGCTCGAAGATTTCCGTCGCATCCTCGCCACCAATCTCGATGGTGTTTTCCTCTGTTTTAAGCACTGGGGGAAGCATATGTCGGAACGTGAAGGCAGCGGAAAACTCGTCGCCATCTCCTCCATCTCCGCCATCTTCGGGACGCCCATGCAGCCGCATTACGCTGCGAGCAAGGGAGGTGTCGAATCACTCGTACGTTCATACGCCGCACGCCTCGCCCGCTACGACATTCAAGTCAACTCCGTACAGCCCGGATGGATCGTCACGGATGCGACAGCGCCTGCCGTGGAGAATGCTCAATTCAGCGAGACCGTCGTTCGTCGCATTCCCGCCCGACGCTGGGGCGAGCCGGCAGATCTCGCGGGCGTTGCGGTCTACCTCGCCTCCGATGCCTCTCGCTATCACACCGGCGACAGCCTACGGATCGACGGCGGCTACACCATATTCTGAACCGGGTTTTGAGCCGGTTTCCGCACAATCCGCCGCACACCTGTGCGTGAATGCGCACACCTGCGCCAGGGTTCTGCCTTCTCCGAGCGGGTCGCCCTTTCAGGAGTTACTCGCATGCGTGTATGCTTAAACCGCCACGCCGAACGAGAGCTGCATCACCCACACACGGAATGCCCTCGTGCATGCCTCGTGCATGCAGAGCCGCAGGAGGAAAGTATCGATGAATACTGGACTGTGCCGCCGACTCTGGTCCACCCCCCTATTCGCCACCTTGGCCCTAGTCTTGACAGCGTTGCCCAGGGTCGCCCTCGCCGAGGACGTGATCGACAAAGGGGACACAGCGTGGATCATGACGTCTTCCGCCCTCGTCCTGCTCATGACCCTTCCCGGGCTCGCCCTCTTCTACGGGGGTCTGGTTCGAGTCAAAAATATCCTCTCGGTTCTCATGCAGTGCATGATGGCCGCTGGCCTCATCGGCGTACTCTGGGTCATTTGCGGCTACAGCTTGGCCTTCGGTGAGGGCAACGGCTTCATCGGTGATCTCAGCATGGTCATGCTCTCGGGTATAGGACCCGACTCGGTGGAAGGAACCATCCCGACCTATGTCTTCGTAATCTTTCAGGGCATGTTCGCCATCATCACGCCGGCCCTAATGCTCGGCGCCTTTGCCGAGCGCATGCGCTTCAGCGCCTATCTCGCCTTCATCACCATCTGGCTTTTCGTCGTCTATATCCCCCTCGCCCACATGGTCTGGGGTGGAGGCTGGATCGGTGCCCAACTCGGCGCCCTCGATTTCGCCGGCGGGCTGGTGGTTCATATGTCCAGCGGTTTCTCGGCCCTGGTGGCCTGCCTCCTACTCGGCCCGCGCCTTGGCTACGGCAAGGAAGCCATGCCGCCCAATAGCTTGCCCTACACGATGATCGGTGCCGCCCTGCTCTGGGTCGGTTGGTTCGGCTTCAACGCGGGGAGCGCCTTGGCAGCGGACGGAACGGCGGCCCTCGCCTTCCTCACCACTCAAACCGCCGCGGCCACCGCCGTGCTTTTCTGGGCTCTCATCGAATGGGTTCACCGGGGCAAGCCCACCCAACTCGGTGCCGCGACGGGTGCCGTTGCCGGCCTCGTCGCCATTACACCTGCCTGCGCATTCGTCGGACCCGGCGGCGCCATCGCCATCGGAATCGGCGCTTCGATCTTCTGCTACGCGGCCGTCACCCTGATCAAACCCAAGCTCGGCTACGACGACTCCCTCGACGTCTTCGGCGTCCACGGAATCGGCGGCGCCTGGGGCGCCATCGCCACTGCCCTTTTCATCGCCAACTGGGGGGTTCAGGACGGCGTCAGCTGGGGAGCGCAAATCTGGAAGCAGGTCATCAGCGTTGCCTTCACCGGGGTCTATGCCATGGGGCTCTCATTCGTCATCCTCAAGGTCCTGCAAGCAGTCATGGGCGATCTCCGGGTCGGTGCCGAGAGCGAGCACCAAGGTCTCGATCTCTCCGAGCACTCGGAAACCGCGTACGGTCCGCCTTCCTAGGCGAGGCGACAGGGCGAGCCCTTCCGAGGCTTCGCCCGCTTTCTTGTCGGGGCACCCTCCGCACGTCGGAGGGTGCCCCTTCGCTTTTCAATTTGTGATCCCGGCGAAGGGGTGCGAAGGTCTCGACCCGCACACCCACCCCCAACCGTCCGCCTAGCCCTCGAAGCAACCGGGCCACCAGAGGAGAGACATACCCCATGAGCCTTTTCGTCTACATCGGCAAGGATGGCCCCCAGGGCAGCGAGCTTCGAAAAACCGTTCGCGAGCGGCATATCGCCCACATCGAAAAACTCGATGCTGCGGGACGCATCGTCTTCGCCGGCCCGCTACGGGATCGGGACGAGGAACCCTGCGGCAGCGTCATCGTCTTCGAAGCCGACGATTTTGCCGGGGCCGAGGCCGTGGCCCAGAGCGACCCCTACACCGCCGAGGGCGTATTCGCCTCGATCGCCGTCCACAGCAGCCTCGCGGTCTTTCCCAAGCCCTGATTCGGCCCGTGGGGAAGGCGTCGCGAATCCCGGCGTGGGGTCACTCGGCCCAGGTCACCCGCACGTCTACGGCGATATCCGGATGCAGACTCTGCTTCACCGGACAACTCTGGGCGGCGCGCAAAAGGGGCTTTCGCGACTCCTCGGGCAGTCCGGCCGGAAACCAGAGCTCGACCCCGAGGCTTCCGATACGGCGAACCGGGTCTTCCACCATGTGTTTCTCGGTTCGCGCGCGCGCCCCGGCCAAGGCCCAGCCGTGCCGCTCGGCGACGATGCCCATCACCGTGAGCATGCAACTGCCCACGGCGGCGGCCACGAGATCCGTCGGAGAAAAGCGCTCGCCCTTGCCGTGGTTATCCACGGGCGCATCGGTCTCGATGCGGTCCCCGGACGGGCCGTGGAGAGCCTGGGTACGCAGGTTGCCCTGGTAATCCACCGTGATTTCCACCATCGTTTCACTCCCTCCATCATTGCCGGCGCCGCTCCCCACCCAGCCAACCGAGCGGGTTTGCCAGTGTGCCCCAGAGTTTTCGATGCCGCTGCGGGGCGGCTTCTGCTACGGGTGTTCGGGCCCCCTCCACCGGACACTTCATGACCTCCGAAACCCCCACTTCTGCCGATCGCAGCCGAAACTCCAGCGGCCGGGGGCGAGCCTCGTCCGCCCGCCCCGACGACGAACACCGACCCTCCGGGGCAGATCTCGACGAAGCGCTCCATCGATTCGGTCTGGACGCCTGGCGACCGGGCCAGCGCGAGGCCATCAAACACCTGCTCGACGAGGGCCAGGTGCTCCTGGTCGCCCCCACCGGCGGGGGTAAAAGTCTCAGCTACCAGGTCCCCGGCCTCCTCCTCCAGGGGACGAGTCTGGTCATCTCCCCCCTGGTCTCACTCATGCACGATCAGGTGGCGGCGCTCGAGGCCCTGGGCATTCCCGCCACATTCCTCGCGTCGACCCTCACGTCGGCTGAGATGCGCAAGCGCCTCGACGGCCTCTCGGCCGGGCGTTATAAGCTGGTCTACGTCGCGCCCGAACGCTTCGCGGTCCCGGATTTCGCCCCCCGGCTCGAACAACTCGATTGCCCCCTGATCGCCATCGACGAGGCCCATTGCATCAGCGAATGGGGGCACGACTTCCGGCCGGATTATCTCCAGATCGGGCGGGTCCTCAAAAGGTTTCCCAACGCCCGGGTCCTGGCCTGCACCGCCACCGCCACGCCCGTGGTCCGGGATGAGATCATCGAACGCCTGGGCCTGCCCAGCGAAACCCGGCAACTGATCCACGGCTTTGCCCGCCCGAATCTCGCTCTCCGGGTCAAGGAGGTGAGCAGCCAGGCCCAGCGCAGCGCCTGGGTCGACGACGTACTCGGCGAGACCCTCGCCACCCCGGGAACCGCCGAGGGCGCGGCGATCATCTACTCCCCCACCCGCAAGGCCACGGAGAAGGAAGCCGACCGGCTGGCCGCCCGGGGCTGGCGTACGGGTGTCTACCACGCCGGGCTTGAACCCGGTGCCCGGGAATCCGCCCACCGAGCCTTCAGCGAGGGCCGAGTCGAGGTGGTCGTCGCCACCAACGCCTTCGGAATGGGAATCGACCGAGCCGACGTGCGCGCGGTGATCCATCTCGCCCCCCCCGGCTCCATCGAGGCCTACTACCAGGAGGTCGGGCGTGCGGGTCGCGATGGCCAGGATGCCGTGGGCCTGATGATCCTTTCCCCCGGCGATATGCCCCGGCGCCGTCACCTCATCGAGAGCGACGCGTCCGGCGCCATCCCCAGCCCCGAAGCGGTTCAGCACAAGTGGAGCCTCTTCCTTGAGTTGATGCGTTTCGCCGAGGGAGGTAGCTGTCGGCACGACGCCATCCTCCGCTATTTCGACGACGAGGACGAAACCCTCGCGGGCTGCGGGCGTTGCGACGTCTGTCGCCACTTCGAGGCCGGCGGCGACGCGAGCCAGGACTTCGACGACGAAGCCGTCAGCTTGATCGTCCGCAAAGCGCTTTCCGGGGTCGCCCGAATCCACGGCCAATTCGGACTCAGCGCTGCCGTGGCCCTCCTGCGGGGGGTCGCGGATCCCCGCCTCGAACGCCAGGGCCTCCACCAAACCACCACCTTCGGCGTCCTCGCGGAATTCGGCGACGACTGGCTGACCCGACTCCTGCGCCGCTGCGTCACAGCGGGCTGGGTCGATTTCTTCGGTGGCGACCGGCCCGTGGCCGCCCTCACCGAAGACGGCATCGCCGCCATGAAGGGAGAAAGACCGACCCGGCTCTTGCTGCCGCCCCTCAAGGAGGCCGGGCGCCGAACGAGCGGCCGCTCCCGAGGGCGAGGGAGTAGCCCGCCCGAGGACGAGCTCGATGCCGCCCAGGGTGCACTCTTCGAGGCACTCCGGGCCCACCGACTCGAGGTGGCCCGCGACGAGGGCGTCCCGCCCTACGTGGTCGCCAGCGACCGCGCCCTACGCGACATCGCCCGGCTACAGCCGGCAGATTTTGAGACCCTGCAACTCGCCAACGGGATCGGGCCGAACAAGGCCGCCCGTTACGGAGACGGGCTGCTCGCCGTCGTCCGAGATCATTTCCGTTAGGCGACGAAGCTAGAAAGCACAGCGAGGAGAGCGAAACCATGGCGCATGCCTGGGAAACCCTCGAGCGCGTCGAGACCGAAGCCGGCCCCCTCGAGTTGCGCCGCAGGGGTGAGGGCGATTTTCTAATCACCGTGGCGGGACGCGTCCTGATGAATAGCCACGCCAACCGCTCGGAACTGGCCCTGGCCACCCTCGCCTGCGAGGCCCTCGCGAGTCTCTCCGCCCCGCGACTTCTACTCGGCGGGCTCGGGATGGGATGTACCTTGCGCGCCGCCCTAAAGGACTTGCCCTCGGAGGCCAAGGTCGATGTGGTCGAACTCAACCCCCACGTGGCCGACTGGTGCCGGGGGGCCCTGGCGAAAATCAACGATCGCGCCCTCGAGGACCCCCGGGTTCACCTCCAACTCGGCGACGTCTCCGAGGCCATCGCCGACTCCTGCCGAGGCGAGCGGAAAGGGACCTACGACGCCATCCTCCTCGATCTCTACGAGGGGCCCCATTCGGCGAGTGATCCGAACAAGGATCCATTCTACGGCAGTCAGGCCCTGGTGGCCTGCCGCGGCGCCCTGGCGCCGGGCGGACTCCTGGCCGTCTGGGCCGAGGCCCCAGATCGCCTATTCGACCAGCGCATGCGGGCCGCGGGCCTGAAAACCGAGATTCATCGCCCGGGCCGCGGTGGCCTGCGGCATGCGGTTCACCTCGGGCGACGGCCAGGCTCCCGGAGCCCGGCTTGACAGTCCAGGCTGGCTTCGCTGCTCTTTCCTTTATGCGACGCAGCCTATTCCTCTTTGCCCTGCTCCTGACCAGCGCCTGCGCGACCTCCCCCCTGGGCCGCAGCCAGCTCAAGCTCCTCCCCGACGCCCAACTCGCCGATATGGGGAGCCGCTCCTTCGAGCAGGTCAAGCAGGAGAAAGCAATCTCCGAAGATGTCCACCTCGATGCCTACGTGGGCTGCGTGGCCACCGCGCTCATCGAGCAATTGCCGCCGGGCTGGAACGCGGGCTGGGAGGTGGTGATCTTCGAGGACGACTCGGCCAACGCGTTCGCCGTCCCGGGTCGCCGGATCGGCGTGCACAGCGGAATCCTCGAGGTCGCCCGGACCCCGGGACAACTCGCCGCCATCCTCGGTCACGAGATCGCCCATGTCCTGGCCAGCCACGGCAACGAACGCATGTCCCAGTTGCTCGCCGCCCAGGCGGGTCTGCTGGCGGCTTCGGCGATGACCGACTCGAGCACCCCGGCCGGACGCGCCACCCTGGCCGCCCTGGGCCTGGGCGCCCAATTCGGCGTGCTTCTCCCCTTCAGTCGCACTCACGAGAGCGAAGCCGATCTCATGGGCCTCGATCTCATGGCCACCGCCGGCTTCGACCCCGAGCAGGCCGTGGTTCTCTGGCACAACATGGCGGCCGCTTCCAAGGGCCAGCCCCCGGAATGGATGTCCAGCCACCCCGCCCACAGCACCCGAATCGGCGAACTCGAGGCGCGCATGGCCCGGGCCGAGGCCCTCTACACCCAGGCCCAGGAAGCGGGGCGGAAGCCCCATTGCCAGCGGCCCCCGGAGGACCGGGAAGCGAGCTGAGCCCCCCCCTGGCCCGGGTCAGGATCTCGTCTTCGGGAGCTCCACCGGTTTACAGAAACGATACGGATCGTTACGTTATACCCCCCGGCGGCCCGGTGCCCCGGGGCGGCCCTACCCCAAAGCAGGCCGTTGAGAGAGTCCGAAGGCCGGCTTCCGCCCTCCCCTTGCGGGATCGGCGTTCTGGAGCGGGCCATGTTGGCATCGGCTACGACCGGTGCCTTCCAGTCGACCGCCGGCTCGGATCGAAACGGAACCGGCTGCGGGAACGAGGAGATTCAGTGGACAAGCGCACCACCGAACGCGAAGTCGTCGCCGAACTCGAGAGCGGGATGACCATCGGCATCGGCGGATGGGGGTCTCGCCGCAAACCCATGAGTCTGGTGCGGGAGATCCTCCGCTCGGACCTCCAGGACCTCACCGTGGTCACCTACGGCGGGCCCGATGCGGGCCTGCTCTGCAAATACGGGAAGGTCAGCAAGCTCATCTACGGCTTCGTCTCCCTGGATTCGATCCCCCTGGAGCCCCATTTCCGCCAAGCCCGCCAGGCCGGCAGCTTTCGCGCCGCAGAACTCGACGAGGGGATGCTCCAGTGGGGGCTGCGCGCGGCCGCGCATCGTCTGCCCTTCCTGCCCGTGCGCGCGGGCCTCGGCTCGGACGTAGTCACAGTGAACCCGGAACTCCGCATGGTGACCTCGCCCTACGACGACGGCGAAGAACTCATCGCCATGCCCGCTCTCGAACTCGACGTCGCGCTGATTCACATGAACCGAGCCGACAAGCTGGGCAATGGCCAATTCCTCGGCCCGGACCCCTACTTCGACGATCTCTTCTGCCACGCGGCCAAGCGCCGATTCATGAGCTGCGAGAAGATCGTCGCCAGCGAGGATTTCCAGAAGGAAGGCTCGGTCCACACGGTCTCCATCAATCGCTTGATGATCGACGGCGTGATCGAAGCCCCGGGCGGCGCCCATTTCACCGAGTGCACCCCGGATTATGGCCGGGATGAGACTTTTCAGCGCGAATATGCGGCCACCGCCAAGGATCCCGATGCCTGGCAGGCCTTCAAAGAGCGTTATCTCGACCTAGAAAGCGAAGCCGACTATCAGGCGGCGGTGAAAAATCGATGAGCGAAATAACCCGTGCCGAAATCTGTGCAGTCGCCATCGCGGAATGCTTCCGAAATGACGGCGAAACCCTGATGAGCGCCTTCGGGACGACCCCCACCGTGGGGGGACGCCTGGCCAAGCTCACTTTCTCCCCAGATCTCTTCATGACCGACGGGATCGCCACGGGGATCGAGACGGTTCCCCCGGTGAGTGGCCCCGCTCGGGAGGCCCCGATCAAGAGCGCCTGGATGCCCTTCCGGCTCTTCTTCGACAACGTCGTTTGGACCACCCGGCGCCACGTCATGATGATGGCGAGCCAGATCGACAAATTTGGCAACCAAAATTTCGCCTGCATCGGCCCCCACGAAAAGCCCAAGGCCCAACTCCTCGGGATGCGGGGCGCACCGGGCAACACCCTTTACCACGCCACCAGCTATTTCGTCCCCAACCACAGCAGCAAGGTCTTCGTCGAGAAGGTCGACGTTGTCTCCGGGGTGGGATACGACCGGGCGGCAGCCCTGGGCGAGCGCACCTCGCGCTTCCACGATATCCGGCGCGTGGTCTCGAATCTCGGGGTCTTCGACTTCGACACACCGAACCATGCCATGCGTCTGGCCTCGGTCCACCCCGGCGTGAGCGTCGACGATGTCGTCTCTAATACGGGCTTCGAACTCGTGATCGGGGAGGCAGTCCCCGAAACCCGGTTGCCCAGCGACGAAGAGCTCCGAATCATCCGGGAAGACCTCGATCCCGAAGGACTGATCAACAAAGAAGTCCGCGACTGAGCGTCCACCCTTCCCGGCCACGGAGTTCCCATCGTGCCCCCCGTGCTCCACACCAAAATCTGCGAGCTCCTGGATATCCGCTACCCGATCATCCAGACCGGGATGGGCTGGGTGGCCAAGCCCGAACTCGTGGCCGCCGTCAGCAATGCCGGGGCCATCGGTTTCCTGGCGGCCGCGACGATTCCTCCGAAAGAAGTCGAAGCCGAGATCGAAAAGATCAAGGCTCTGACCTCCAAGAGCTTCGGCGTCAACTTCCTGATGGATGCACCGGGTGCCGACGTCATCAGCGATGCCATCATTCGCCAGGGCGTCAAGGCTGCGGGCTACAACCGCGCCCCAAGCGCCGCGTTGATCGACAAACTGAAGAGCGCTGGTGTGGTCTGCGTGCCCACCTGCGGCGCGGTCAAGCACGCCGTCAAGGCCGAGGCCCTGGGCGCCGACATCATCGTGGTTCAGGGCGGCGAAGGCGGTGGGCATACCGGGCCGGTTCCGACCTCCCTGCTCGTCCCCGGTGCAGTTGACGCGGTGAGCGTTCCCGTGGTTGCCGCGGGAGGGTATTTCGACGGCCGGGGACTCGTGTCCGCTCTCGCCTACGGAGCCGCAGGCATCGCCCTGGGAACCCGCTTCCTGATGACCGCCGAGAGCCCCGTCCCCTCGGCCACTCAGCAGCGCTACCTGGCAGCCGAAGTGGCGGACGTGCTGATCACATCGGAGATCGACGGCATGCCCCAACGCGTGGTGAGCAACGAACTCGTTCACCGACTCGAATCCAGCAGCGTATTGACGCGCCTGTTCTTCGCCCTTCGCAACGGCCTCGCCTACCGACGGCTCACTGGAGCCTCCCTCAGCGAACTTCTGCAGTCGGCGTTCTCCATGCAACGCAACGAGCGGCTCACCCGAGCCCAAACCCTGATGGCGGTGAACGCACCCATGCTCGCGCAAACCGCCATGGAGTCCGGAGATCCCGTGCACGGCTACCTACCCAGTGGAACCGTGGCCGGAGTGCTCTCCGATCGCCCGACCTGCGCGGATCTCATCGCTCGCATGGTGGCCGAGGCCGAGGAAGCCCTCGAACGTCTCGCCCCGAACCCCTCCGCTTGAATTCCGATAACACGCCCGAGAGGAAAAAATTTTATGGCAATTGACGTCGAGGTCAACGAAGGCATCGCCGAGGTCATCATCAACAGCCCGCCGGTGAACGCTCTGGACAGTGCGGGTTGGTTCGCGTTCGCCGAGGCAGTCACCTCTCTGGGCCAACGCGACGATATCCGCTGCCTAGTGATCCGTGCCGAGGGTCGGGGGTTTCAGGCCGGCGTGGACATCAAGGAGCTGGCAGAGGACGGCACCAAGATCGTCGACGTCAACCGAGGCTGTTACGACACCTTTGCGGCGATCTACGATTGCCCGGTCCCGGTGATTTCTGCGGTTCACGGCTATTGCCTCGGCGGCGGAATCGGGATCTCCGGCGCTTCGGATATCGTCATTGCCGCCGACGATGCGAGCTTCTCTCTCCCCGAGATCGACCGGGGAGCGCTGGGTGCCGCCACCCACCTCATGCGCCTCTTCGGCATGCAGAAAACTCGGCGAATGCTCTATACCGGCGAGGCCATCGACGCCCAGGAGGCTTTGAGGCTGGCCGGCATCGAGTCCGTCGTGCCCAGGGCCGAGTTGAGGGATGCCGCTCTTGACCTGGCGCGAAAAATCGCTTCCAAGAGTCCCCGGGCCATGCGCCTGGCCAAGTGGTCCCTCAACGGAATCGAACTCCTCGATATCAAGAAGAGCTATCGCTTCGAGCAAGGCTTCACTCTCGAACTCTATACCTCACCCGATTCCCAGGAATCTCGCGACGCCTTCGTGGAAAAACGCGACGCCGATTTCGACGAGTAATCGAAAAGACCTAACCGCCGCCAGGATTGAACTCAATGGATCTGACCTACACCCAGGAACAAGAAAATTTTCGCCAGGAGGCGCGCCAATGGCTCGAGGCCAATGTGCCTTCGGAGCCCTTGGCCTCCTTCGACACCCCTGAAGGCTTCGAAGCCCACCGGCAATGGGAGCACAAGCTCAATTCCGGCGGCTGGGCCATGGTCCCCTGGCCCATGGAATACGGCGGCCGCGGCGCCAACTTGCTCGAGTGGCTGATCTTCGAGGAGGAGTATTACCGGGTCGGCGCGCCGGGGCGGGTTAATCAGAATGGCATTTTCCTTCTCGGCCCCACGATCATGGAATACGGCAGCCCCGAGCAGAAGGCCCGATTCCTGCCCAAAATGGCTTCCAGCGAGGAGGTCTGGGCCCAGGGTTGGTCCGAGCCCAATGCCGGCAGCGATATGGCCAATATCCAGGCCACCGCCATCACCGATGGCGATGCCTACGTCATCAACGGCCAGAAGACCTGGGCTTCCCGGGGCGCCTATGCCCATTGGCTCTTCGGCATGTTCCGAACAGATCCCGACTCGTCCCGACATCACGGACTGACCTTTATCCTCGTCCCCTTGGATACCCCGGGAATCACCGTCCGCCCCATCGAAAAGATCAACGGGAAGAAGGCCTTTGCCGAGGTCTTCTTCGATAACGCACGAGTTCCCCTGGACAATCGTCTGGGCGATGAGGGCCAGGGCTGGTCGGTGGCCATGGCGACAGCGGGTTTCGAGCGGGGGCTGATGCTGAGAAGCCCTTCCCGGTTCCAGAACACCGCGCGCAAGCTCGTCGAGCTCTACCGCAAGACACTGGCCGCCGGGGGTTTCGTCGACCCCAGCCTGCGGGATCGCGTCACCCGCTGCTGGGTCGAGGCCGAGGCCTACACCCTCAATACCTACCAGACGGTTTCGCGACTCATGGCCGGGGACAAGATCGGTGCCGAGGCGAGCCTGAATAAGATTTTCTGGTCCGAGCTCGATATCCGCATGCACGAAGCCGCCCTCTCCCTGCTGGGTGCCCGGGGCGAATTGCGACCGGGCGCTCCCGGTGCCGAGGGCGTCGACGACTGGCTCGACGGTTTCATCTTCGCCCTAGCTGGCCCCATCTACGCGGGAACGAACGAAATTCAGCGCAACATCATTGCCGAGCGCATCCTCGGCATGCCTCGAAAATAACGGGAGCCCCATCGTGGAATTCAATTTCAGCGAGGACCAGCAGCTCCTCCAACAAGCCGTTCGCGATTTCCTCGCAGGCGAATGCACCCCGGCCGCCGTCCGCGAGCTCTGGGAAACCGAAACCGGCCGCTCAAAAGCCTTCTGGTCCCAACTCGCCGAAATCGGCGTCCCCGGGCTGCTCGTCCCCGAAGACCACGGGGGTCTTGGAATGGACGAACGCGACATGGTGCTTGTCCTCGAGGAAGCCGGGCGCGCCGCCCTGGCCGAACCCGTGATCAGCACCGCCGCGGTCGGTGTCCCGCTACTCGTCGAACTCGGCGAATCGGGCCAGACCGAGTTCGCGAAGAAGTGGCTCGGTCGGGTCGCCGGGGGCGAAGCCCTCCTGGCGGTGGGGTACGAGCAGAGCCCCTTCGTCGCCGATGCCCACGTGGCCGATCTCCTGCTCCTTCCCCAGGGCAAAGATCTCCACGCCGTTGAGCGAGGCGATATCAGCGTCACGGCCCAGCCCTCGAACGACCAATCCCAGCGACTCTTCAGCGTCGACTGGTCGCCGAGCGAAAAGACATGCGTAGCCCAGGGCACCGAGGGAGCGGCGCTCCAAGCCGCCGCCTTCGACCGCGGAGTGCTGGCCTGCGCGGCCGAACAACTCGGAGTCGGCCAGCAACTGATCGACATGGCGGCGCTCTATACCAGCCAAAGGCAGCAATTTGGCGTCGCCATCGGCACCTTCCAGGCCGTGAAGCACCGCCTGGCCAACGCCAAAGTCCAGGTCGAGTACGCCCGAGCCGTGGTCTACCGCGCCGCCCACTCGGCGGCCACCGGGAGCGCCCAGCGCTCGGCGGATGTCTCCATGGCCAAGGTCATGGCCGGGGAGGCCGCGCTCTTCGCCACTAAGGAGGCCCTCCAAGTCCACGGCGCCATCGGGTACACCTACGAACAGGATCTCCATGTCTGGATGAAGAGAGCCTGGTCCCTGGATCTGGCCTTCGGAAGCGGTGCCTGGCACCGCGCCCGACTGGCCGACGCCATCATCGACGGCCAAGGCCCGGCCAACGCCTTCGGTTACTGCGCCCCTGGAAACTGACGAAACGAATTGCGGCCGAAGGGATTCGGGTATCCTGAAGGCCTCGATCCCTGCCGCGAATCAACCGGGAGGCCAACGAGCCTGCCCCGCGGAAGAACATGAAAGGAAAGCCAGAGCGATGACCCAGAAATCAGTCGCCCCGAGTATCGAGGGCTGGTTCACCACCGGGGATACGCCGCACCTCATCGGCACCCAGTGCAAGATCTGCCGAACCTATTTTTTCCCGAAGCAGGACCTCTTCTGCAAGAATCCGGGTTGCCGGGGGACCGAATTCGACGAGGTCGAACTCTCGCGCACCGGGAAGATCTGGTCGTATACCGAGCACTATTACCAACCCCCGGAGCCCTATATCTCGGGGGATGACTTCGAGCCCTACACCATCGCCGCAGTCGAACTCGACAAGGAAAAGATGGTCATTCTCGGCCAGGTCGCCAAGGGCGTGGCGCACGCGGACCTCACCACCGGTCAGGAAGTCGAACTCGTGGTCGAGACCCTCTACGAGGAGGGAGAGACCGAGAAGACCGTCTGGAAGTGGAAGCCCGTCGCCTCCTGATCACCTTCATTTTTTATCCCCGGGCAACCGGGTCCCAAGTATTCGCAGTCAAGGGAGAACGAATCACATGGCCAAAGAAGTCGCAGTCCTCGGTGTCGGTATGCATCCCTGGGGAAAATGGGGAAAGAATTTTGTCGAGTACGGGATCAAGGCGTGCAACGATGCCCTCGATGATGCCGGCCTTGAGTGGAACGACATCGAGGTCGTCGCGGGAGCCGAGACCGTGCGTAACGGCTATGCCGGTTACGTCGCCGGGGCCACTTTCGCCGAGGCTCTAGGCTGGTCGGGCGCCCGGGTCTCCACCTCCTACGCCGCTTGCGCCTCGGGATCCCAGGCCATCAATAACGCCCGGGCGATGATTCTGGCCGACATGGCGGACGTCATCTTGGTCGTCGGAGCCGACACCACGCCCAAGGGCTTCCTCGCCCCGAACGCGGGCGAGCGCTGGGCCGACCCCGACTGGCTCCGCTTCCGCCTCATGGGCTGCACGAACCCCACGTATTTCGCCCTCTACGCTCGGCGCCGGATGGATCTCTATGGGGCCACCGAAGAAGATTTTGCCGCGGTCAAGGTCAAGAACGCCCGGCACGGCATGGCGAACCCCAACGCGCGCTACCACAAGGAGTTCACCATGGAGCAGGTGCTCGCGTCACCCATGGTGGCCGACCCCCTGCGACTTTTCGAGATCTGCGCCACCAGCGATGGTGCGGCGGCCGTGGTGATCTCGAGCATGGAGTTCGCGCGCAAGCACAACGTGGACCCCGTCAAGATCCGAGCGGTCTCAACGGTCACTCCGACCTACCCCCAGACCACCATCGACATGCCCTATTTCTCGACGGATTCCGCCGCGACGGTGGACGCCCCTGCGCTGACCTTCAAGGATTCCATTGCCCAGGCCGCCTACGAAGAAGCGGGACTCGGGCCCGAGGACATGTCTCTGGCCGAGGTCTACGACCTCTCCTCGGCGCTGGAACTCGACTGGTACGAGAATATCGGCCTCTGCCCCAAGGGCGACGCCGAGAAACTCCTGCGCGACGGATCCACCCAACTCGGCGGGCGCATCCCGGTCAACCCCAGCGGCGGGCTCGCCAGCTTCGGGGAGGCCGTTCCCGCCCAGGCCCTGGCTCAGGTCTGCGAACTCACCTGGCAATTGCGAGGTCAGGCCGGCGATCGCCAAGTCGAGGGGGCCAAGGCGGGGATCACCGCCAACGTCGGTCTCTTCGGACACGGTTCGTCGGTGATCTGCAGCGTCTAGCCACCCGCTCCCCGTATCTGGATCCGAAGCCGCACTCGAAAAAGGAGAAATAGCATGCCCGAGGCCTATATCGTCGACGCCCTGCGCACCCCCACCGGCCGCAAGAAGGGCTCCCTTGCCAATATGCACTCCGCCGACCTGGGCGCCCACGTGCTCTCGGGCCTGATGGACCGAACCGGGATCGACCCCGCCGCCGTCGAGGACGTGGTCTTCGGCTGTGTCGACACCATCGGTCCCCAAGCCGGCGACATTGCCCGCACCTGCTGGCTCGCCGCGGGACTCCCGGAAGAGGTGCCCGGCACCACGGTGGACCGCCAATGCGGATCCTCCCAACAGGCCGTCCACTTCGCTGCCCAGGCGGTGATGAGCGGGACCAGCGACGTGGTCGTCGCGGGCGGCGTTCAGAACATGAACCAGATCCCCATCTCCGCCGCGATGTACGCCGGCCAACCCTATGGTTTCGAGACGCCCTTCGGCGATTCCAAGGGCTGGAACGATCGCTACGGCGATCAGGAGATCTCCCAGTTTCGCTCGGCGGAAATGATCGCCGAGAAGTGGGAGATCAGTCGCGAGGATATGGAGGCCTTCGCGCTCGAGAGCAATAATCGCGCCCTCGCCGCCATTGCCGCCGGACATTTCAAACGCGAGATCCTGCCCGTTGGGGATTTCGCCGACGACGAGACTCCGCGGGAGAGCAACCTGGCCAAAATGGCCACCCTCAAGACCCTGGTCGACGGCGGTCGCCTGACCGCGGCCGTATCGAGCCAGATCGCCGATGCCTCGGCGGCCATGCTCGTGGTCTCGGAGGAAGCCCTCAAAACCCACGGGCTCACGCCCCGGGCCCGAATCCATCACCTCTCGGTGCGCGGAGCGGATCCTGTCTGGATGCTCACGGCCCCAATCCCCGCCACCGAGTACGCCTTCGCCAAGGCCGGCATGACGAAGAACGATATCGACGTCGTCGAGATCAATGAGGCCTTCGCTTCGGTGGTCCTCGCCTGGCAGAAGGAAAGCGGTTTCGATCTCGCCAAGGTCAACCCCAATGGCGGCGCCATCGCCCTGGGGCATCCCCTGGGCGCCACGGGCTGCCGGTTGATGACCACCCTGCTCCATGAACTCGAGCGCACGGGTGGCCGCTACGGGCTCCAAACCATGTGCGAGGGCGGCGGCCAAGCCAACGTCACCATCCTCGAAAGACTCTAGACCTATCCAACGAAGAAGGTTTTAAAAATGAGTGGTATCTGCGAAGGACGCGTCGTCATCATCACCGGGGCCGCCCGGGGCATCGGACGGGCCCATGCCCTCGAGTTTGCCCGTCAGGGGGCCCGAGTTGTCGTCAATGATCTCGGCGTCCAGGCCGACGGCACCGAGGCCAAGGGCGGACCGGCGGACGAAGTCGTCGAGGAAATCCGTGCCATGGGAGGCGAGGCCATGGCCGACGGCGCGGACGTGGCGGATTGGGAACAGACGGGTGCACTGGTCGCGAAGACCGTCGAGACCTTTGGCGGGCTCGACGTGGTGGTCAACAACGCGGGTTTCCTGCGCGACCGCATGTTCGTCAGCGCGGGTGAAGACGAATGGGACGCGGTGATTCGGGTGCACCTCAAGGGTCATTTCTGCACCGCCCGACACGCTGGTGAGTACTGGCGAAACCGGAGCAAGGCGGGTGAGGCAGTGGACGCCCGCATCATCAATACGAGTTCGGGCGCCGGACTTCAGGGCAGCGTGGGCCAGAGCGCCTATTCCGCCGCCAAAGGCGCCATCGCCTCTCTCACTCTGGTCCAGGCCGCCGAAATGGGTCGCTATGGAGTGACCTCCAACGCCATTGCCCCGGCGGCCCGCACGCGCATGACCGAGGCCATCTTCACCGACATGGCAGCCCCGGAGGAAGGCCACTTCGACGAGAATGCCCCAGAGAACATTTCGCCTCTGGTGGTCTGGCTCGGCAGCGCCGAGTCCAGGGAGGTTTCCGGTCGGGTCTTCGAGGTCAAGGGCGGCATCATCGGGACATCGGATGGCTGGCGCGACGGCCCCATCGTCGACAAGGGTGGCCGTTGGGAGCCCGATGAAGTCGGCGCCGCCGTCCACGAGTTGATGGAGAAATCGCCGACCCCCCAAAAGGTCTTCGGCACCTGAGCTTCCCGAGGCTTGGTGACCTCGGAATCCTAACCCTCAACCATCGATCAGAAGAAGACTATGGATTTCCGCTTCAACGAAGAACAGGAAGAGCTTCGCTCCATCGCTCGGGCCTTTCTCGCCGAGAACAGTGGCTCGGAGCAGGTCCGCTCGGCCATGGAGAGCGAGCTTGGCTGGAGCGAGGATCTCTGGAACCAGTTGGGAAGCGAGTTGGGCTGGGCCTCGGTCCAGATCCCCGAAGCCTACGGCGGCTTGGATCTGGGCTACGTGGAACTCGCCGCCCTGATGGAGATCGCCGGCGAGCACCTGCTCTGCGCCCCCTTCTTTTCCAGCGCCTGCCTGGGCGCCAATGCCCTCCTCGCGGCGGGCAGCGAAGCGCAGAAAACCGAACTACTCCCCGGCATCGCCGAGGGACAATCGCGGGCTACCCTCGCCCATGCGGGCTCGGGAGGCGGACCGGGCTGCCCGGCTGTCACTCCGGTATGGAGGCGCGAGGGGGGTGAATTCATCCTCGACGGGACCCACTCCTTTGTCGTGGACGGTCATTCCGCCGATCTCCTGATCGTGGCGGCTCGGCGCGAGGGCAGCCAGGGAGCCGAAGGCATTGGGCTCTTCAGTGTCCCGGGCGATACTCAAGGCCTTGAGCGAGTCGCCCTGACTACCCTCGACCAGACCCGTCGCCTGGCCCGCCTGGATTTCACCGGGGTGCGCGTACCCGAGAGCGCCCTCCTCGACGGCAACGACGAAGCGGGCGCGGCCCTCGAGCGAGCCCTTCAACTCTCCACCATCGGGCTCGCCGCCGAGCAGGTCGGAGGCGCTCAACGCTGCCTGGACATGTCTGTGGAGTACGCCCTCGAGCGCGAACAATTCGGCCGTGCCATCGGCTCGTTCCAATCGATCAAGCACAAGTGCGCGGACATGATGGTGGCGGTGGAAGCTGCCCGCTCGGCCGCCTACTACGCCGCGTGCGTCGCGGCCGAAGGCAGTGACGAACTCCCCACCTGCGCCGCCCTCGCCGCCGCCGAGTGCGCCGAGGCGTATTTTCGCTGCGCCTCGGATGCAATCCAGATCCACGGCGGTGTCGGCTTCACCTGGGAATACGATATCCACCTCCACTTCAAGCGGGCGAAGGCCGGGGAAACCCTGCTCGGCGAACCCGCCCATCACCGAGAATTCATCGCCCAAGAGATCGGGCTCTAGCCAACGGGGCATCCCGAAAAAGGAAAACGCATGGCCGTGGATTTCGACATGTCGGGCCGGGTCGTCATTGTGACCGGAGGCGGCAAGGGCGTCGGTCGGGGCATCAGCCGACGCTTCCTCGAGGCAGGAGCCGAGGTGGTGGTCTGCGGACGCAGCGAACTCGAAGAACCCGTCGAGGCAGCGGGCCGCTCGGCGCATTTCTGCGCCGCCGACGTCCGTGACGTCGAGCAGATCGGCGCTGTGGTCGGCTACGCGAAAGAGAAACTCGGAAGACTCGATGTGCTGGTCAACAATGCCGGCGGCGCGCCCGAGGCCGACGCCGCCACGGTTTCTCCGCGCTTTTCCGAGGCCATCCTCCGGCTCAACCTCATCGCCCCCCTCAATTTTTCCCAAGCCGCCAATGCCGTCATGCAGGAGCAGGCCGAGGGGGGTTCGATCATCAATATCTCGAGCGTGAGCGCGCTTCGCCCCTCACCGGGCACCGCCGCCTACGGCGCGGCCAAAGCGGGGCTTCTCTCCCTGACGACCACTCTCGCCGTGGAGTGGGCTCCCCGGGTTCGGGTCAACGCCGTCTCCGCCGGCATGATCCGCACCGAACAGTCGCACCTGCATTATGGCGACGAAGAGGGGATCAAGGCCGTGGGCGCCACAGTGCCTCTGGGCCGCATCGGTGAACCCGAAGATGTGGGCAATGCCTGCCTCTACCTGGCCTCACCCCTCGCCTCCTACGTGAGCGGGAGCAACCTGCTTCTCCATGGAGGCGGCGAGAAGCCGGCCTTCCTGGCCGCTGCCACGAACACCTCGGACTAGCGGCGCGCAAATCGCGCCCCTGAACGGAGACCACGCCATGCCCACCGTATTCGAAAACCCCGCCGAACTCAAAGGCGCCGTCGGCCAAGACCTGGGCCACAGCGATTGGCTGGAAATCGACCAGGCGCGTATCGACAAATTCGCCGACGCCACCGGGGACCACCAGTGGATCCACATCGATCCCGAACGCGCCGCCGAGGGCCCTTTCGGCCGCTGTATCGCGCACGGCTACCTCACCCAATCCCTGGTCAACTTCTTCCTGCCCCAGATCATCGACGTCCGGGGCATCTCCATGGGGGTGAACGTGGGGGCCGACAAGCTGCGTTTCCCGGCCCCGGTTCCCGTGGGCTCCCGGGTTCGCGGCACGGGCGAGTTGATCTCGGCCGAGGACACCAAGGACGGCGGCGTCCAGACCAAGGTTCGCGTCACCGTGGAGATCGAGGGCAGCGAGCGACCGGGCTGCGTCATCGAGACTCTCAGCCGCTACTACCCCGAAAACTAGTTACCCAAAAACCAGTTAGCCCGAGAACTAGCCCGGCTCGACAAGGACGGGATTCTCATCGCGGCCCGTTCGGGACCGAACCTGTGAACCCGCGCTGGCCAGGCCATGGGACCGAATCCAGTCGATGCTGACGTCGCGCAGCGGACGGCCGTTCTCCTTGGACGCAACCCGGCCCAGGGTCGATCCCGCCAGTTCCCCCGCCGCGTACTCGCTGGTCGCCACGCGATAAAGGCTCGCGGCTTCCACGCGATCTCCCCGGGCCGCGAACTGCGCCCGCAGGGGATCCGCCATGTCCTGGCCCCGGATCTCCAGGGTAACGACACGATCCCGCCAACTCTCGAGGCTGTAGATGTCCCCGGTTCGAATCGTTCCCGCGCGCAGCCGACCCGCGACGGACTCCTCGGGGTAGTAGGCGAGCTCGGCGCCGGTCTCGGCGCGCAGCACCTCCTCGAAGAGCCGCCTGACGCCGGAACGATCCAGGGCGACCGGGTTCTCGGCGAGGACCTCGCCCACGCTCAGGGGATGCTCTCCGTCCATGCCCACGTTCAGGAAGGCGTGGAGATGGGGCTCGCCCCGGAAGTAGATAACCGCCGCGGGGCCCTCGAAGCGGTAGATCTGCGACGCGCCCTGGCCGACGTCGCGCCCGCCCTGGTGATCCTGGGCGTAATCGGCGGCGTGAAGCGCTTCAATGCCGCCGTTTTGCGCCAGGCATTGCCACGCGTAGCCGGCGTCCTCTTCGGCGTAGGTGGCGAGGATCTCATCCACCGCGTCCCGGGCCAGCTGCCGGCTTCGCGCCCCGAGGTTCGCCACCGCGATTCCGTCGAAGCGCCCGGCCGCGCCTTGCAACCCGATGTCGGTCTGCACCGGCGCCTTCGGATGCCGGGCCGCCTGGCGCTCGCCGGGGCTGAGGCTTGCGAAGAAGCGCTGGCCACGCGCGAGTTGCTCGCGATAGACGTTGCCCGGGAGACCCACCTCGTTGTCGCCCGCCTGGTCGCCGTAGACCTGGGGCCCCCCCCAAGCGCCCCGGCGCCGAGGCCCCATTTCAGAATCTGTCGGCGTGTCGGACTCAGCTCAGGACTCCTCGGGAGCGAGCCCCATGAACTCGGCGATGTTGTCGCGATAGAAGGCCGCCCGGGTCGCTTCGTTGCAGTCGGTCATCGAGGCCTCGAATTTGGCGATGGGATCGCTACCGCCCTCGGGATGCGGGAAATCCGAGGCGAAAACGATCATCTCCGGCCCGGTGTTCTCGATGATCCAACCCACGGGTTCCCCGGCGAAAGGAGAAACCCGGATGCGTTCGCGGGCGATCTCCGAGGGCCGGGGGCCCTCGCGAGCGCCCCCGGGCAAAGCGCCCGCGGCGAAATCCAGGGCCTTCAGCCAGGAGGGAACCCAAAAGGCGCCGTGCTCCATGGAGACGCAGCGCAGGTTCGGATGGCGGGAGAAAACACCGTCGCAGATCATCGCCGTCAGGAAGATCTCGGCGCTGTTGTTGATGGTCACAAGATCCAACAGCGAGCTCGGCGCGTCGCCCACCTTTTCCGGCGTAACCTGGCGATTGTTTCGAAAGCTCTTGGGGACGGCCTCGTAGTGGCCATTGACGGCCACGTGCACCACAAAGGGCAGGTCCGCCGCATCGAAGCGCGCCCAAACGGGATCGAAATCGGGGTGGGTAAAGGAGCGAGCGGTGGGGTCGGGTTCGTTGGTATCGACCATGAAGCTATAGCAGCCCTCGGCCAGACCCTCGTCCATGATCGAGACCGCCTCTTCGGGGCCCACGCTGAGGGGCAGGTAGCCAACGGCGAGGAGCCGATGGTCGCCGGCACAAAAGCCCGCCATGGCGCGGTTGAGCACCCGGGCGCCGAGGGCGAGTACGCCGAGGTCCTCCTGGTGGGCGACCTGGTGGAAAGCGAAGGTCGGCAAGACCCATTGCAGTTCGAAGCCGAAGAGATCTAGGGCGTGGGAGCGCTCGGCGGGATCGAAGGCGCCGAGCCGGCTCCAGCCGTTGCGTTGGACCTGGACGAGGCTCTCCTCGAATTTGGCCCGGGTCTCGGGATCCGTCTGGCGCCGGGCGAAGAGCTCCTTCGCCCGCTCGAGTCCCGCCTCGACCACGGGCAGTACGTTCTGGTCGGCCATCTTCGGAAGCCGCTCGCGCTCGCTCTCCGTGGCGGCGTTCCAGAGGAAATCGTCGAGCTCGATCACGTGACTATCGACGTCGATGATGCGGCGGCTTCCGGCATAGCTCATGAGCTGACTCCAGGTGTTTGTGAACCCTCCAAGGCTAGCTCGCTCGCTACCAATGGCGATTGGCTAAGAGAAGGCCACAGCCGCCCGAGCGCGATATCCTCCCGCCTCATGAAGCGAACACGGGACATACTCATTCTCGGGGCGGTCCTGGTGGGAGTGATCTTCGTGTGGGGACGCCTGGTCGACCGAACGCTTTTTCATCCGACTCCCGGGGTCGACCTGCGCCCGGGGCAGATCGGGCTCCAGGGCGAGGACGTCTTTCTCGAAACCGAGGACGGCGTGCGAATTCACGGCTTCTGGCTGCCCGCCGAGGGGGCCGATCGCGCCCTGCTCTTTCTCCACGGCAACGCGGGCAACGCTTCCCATCGCCTTCCCAACGCGGCGGCGCTCGTCGGCCTGAACGCGAACGTCCTGCTCCTGGATTACCGGGGCTACGGGCTGAGCGAAGGCCGGCCCAGCGAGGCCGGCGTCTACGCCGACGCCCGGGCGGGACTCGACCATCTCGTGGAGACGCGCGGTTTCGAAGAGGAGCGCATCGTCGTCTTCGGCCGCTCCCTGGGCGGCGCGGTGGCCGTGGACCTCGTTCAGGATCGCGAGGTCGCCGGGCTGATTCTCGAGAGCACGTTTACGTCGGTGGCGGATATGGCCCGCTCCCTGGTGCCCCCCGCCGCCCCCTTTTTGGGAGGGCGCTTCGACTCGGCGAGCAAGGTCGGCGGACTGCGCGCTCCCCTGCTCTTCTTTCACGGCGACCGGGACGAAATCGTCCCCTACCGCCTCGGCCAGAAACTCTTCGCGGCGGCCCCGGAACCCAAAGCCTTCGAAACCCTCGAGGGTGCGGGCCACAACAACACCGTGGAGGTGGGTGGGCGGCCGTATTTCGAGCGCATCCGGCGCTTTCTCGACGAGGTCGCCCCGGGCTGAAGGCCCGGGCCGCGCGAAGGCCGGCTTAGATTTCTTCGTGCTCGCCGCTTTCCCATTGCTTGCGAAGCACGAATTTCTGGATCTTGCCCGAACCCGTGAGTGGGAACTCATTGACCGCGAACCAGAGGGTCGGGGTCTTCTGGGGCGAGAGGTGCTTGCGCAAATAATCAAAGAGCGTCTTCTTCAGGATTCGCCGCCCCGGGGCCGGGCGCAGGAAGGCGCCCACCACTTCCCCCATCCGTTCGTCGGGGAGCCCCACCACCGCGACTTCGGCCACGTCTTCGTGTTGGAAGAGCACATCCTCGATTTCCCGGGGATAGATATTCTCGCCCCCCCGGATGATCATGTCCTTGATGCGGCCTTCGATCTTGGTGTAGCCGCGCTCGTCCATGGAACAGAGATCGCCGGTATGGAGCCAACCGTCGCCGTCGATGGTTTCTGCGGTGGCTTCCTCCATGTCGAAATATTCGTGCATCACGTGGTATCCCCGGGTGCAGTACTCGCCCATGGCACCGAGCGGAAGCGTTTCGCCGCTCTCGGGATCGATGACCTTGACCTCCACGTGGGGCATCGGGGGACCCAGGGTATTGCCCTTGTCCTCAAGGGTGTCGTCCGGGCGGGTCATGGACGCCACCGGGGAACACTCGGTCTGGCCGAAGACAATGGTGAAATTGGCGCCCAATTCTTTTTCGAAGCGTGCCACCAGGGCTTCGGGAACCGTTGACCCCCCGGAGTTGATCGACCGGATGGTCGAAAGATCCCGGCGTGCGAAATCGGGATGCTCGAGCATGGCGATCAGCATGGTGGGCACCCCCGCCATGGCCTGGGCGCCGAAGACCTCGACCATTTCGAGAACGAGACCGGGCTCGAACTGCTCGATGACGACCTGGGTCACTTTCCGCGAGACCGCCGCAAGCACGCAGAGCACGCAGCCCCCGGTATGGAAGAAGGGCATGCTCGTGATGAAGACGGCGCCCTCATCGACCCCCATCCGGTCGAAGGTGTGGGCGCCGTTGTTGACGAGGCCCCGGTGGTGGAGCAGCGCGCCCTTGGGAAAGCCCGTGGTCCCCGAGGTGTACTGGATCATGCAGGCATCCCCGGGGCTCACCGAGGGAAGCTCGGCCTCGCTCTTGCGCCCGGACTCCATGAAATCTTCCCACTCGTCGAAGCGAATGACTTCGCGCAGATCCGGGCACTGATCCCTCACCTTTTCCACGGATTCGAGCATGGGATTGCCCCGGTGATGGGGCAGCACGAAGATCCCTGCGCTGCGCGACTGGCCCAGCACATAGGCGACCTCCTCGGCTTGGTAGGCGGGGTTCACGGTAACCAGGATCGTGCCCGCCAGGGCCGAACCGAACTCGAGTAGGACCCACTCGGGAATATTGGGTGCCCAGACCGCGATGCGCTCGCCGGGCTCAAAGCGCTCGCCCAGGGCCCGGGCCACGACCAGGGCATCGGCGTAGAGCTCGGCGTAGGTCCACTGACGGCGGTCGGCGGGATCGGATTCGCCCGTGATGAGAGCCGGACGCTCGGGGCAATCCTCGGCGGCCTCGCGCAGCAGATCGCCGAGAGTGAGGTCGCGAAGCGGCGGCTCAGTGGGGCCGTGGGTATGGGACTCTTCGAGTTTCATGGGAAACTTTCCTCGGGATCAACGTACGGAAAAAAAGGGGGGGGTCGGAATAGAATGATTTGAAACGCGGCTCACCCGCCGAGTTGGCGGTAGGCGCGCTGGATCTCCTGGGATTTCTCGTGGGCGACCCGCTGCAACTCCTCGCCGAGATGGGCCACCTTGTCGGGATGGTATTCCTGCATGCGCGCCCGGTAGGCGCTGCGGATCGCCTCTCGATTCGCCGAGCGCTCCACCCCGAGAATCGCGTGGGCGTCGAATACCCGGGCCGACTCGTTCCGGGCCCCGGCCCCCGACTCGGCCTCGCGAGCGCCTCCCGCCCTTTCCCCCGCCCCTCCCGCGGCGGCGCGTTGGCGCATATGGCTCCAGTAATACCAACCGAGCAGCGCCATGGCCCCGACATCGTCAATGCGTCCCGGGATCCCCAGGAAATCCGGAATCACGTCAAAGGGCAGGAGCAGATAGAGGAGTGCGGCGAAAATCAGCCATCGCGCCAGCGTTTTGGGTTCCATCCCCTCAAACATGGGGAAAGGGTACATCCTGCTTGCCAGCCGAGCGAGGGGCTGGCGAGACGGGCCCGCGCGAGAGCGGCGCGCCGGGTCAAACCCGGGAGCGCGTTTAAAACGGGCCCGGCCGCCCGATTCAGCGCAGATTTTCTCCCGCGTGAACCTGCATCGTTTCCCCCGTCACCATGCGTGAGCGATCCGAACAGAAGAACGCGATGGCCTCGGCCACGTCGTCGTCCGTGGGAATTTCATCGCCCAGGGGCATGCCCGAGGTGATTTCGTCGATCACCTCCTGCTCTTCGATGCCGCGCTCGCCGGCCTGCCATTTCACATACATCTGCACAGGCGGGCCCCACATCCAGGTGGGCACCACCATGTTCACCCGGATCTTGTCGGGGCCGAGTTCCCGGACCAGGTGATACATGGCCGAGAGCAGCGCGCCCTTGGAGGACGCGTAGGCGATCTGGGGCTGATCCGGGGGAAACCACTGGGAACGCGAACCCACCAACACCACCGAGCCTCCACCCTGGGTCTTGAGATGGGGAACGGCGGCGCGCACGCAATTCAGGGTGCCCATGACATTGGTTTCCATGGCGCGCGTCCAATCCTCACTGGAGGTACTCGCCAGGTTTCCGAAGAGAGAGTCGAGGGCCGCCACGCTGACCAGGGCATCGAGGCCGCCAAAGCGATCCGCCGCCGTGGCCATCAAGCCTTCGCAACTCGCCGGGTCGAGGATATCCGTCGCACAGGCCACGACCCGCTCGCCCTCGGGATCGAGATCCCGGGCAATGGATTCGAGTTTGTCCGCGCTGCGCGCGCCCACCACCACCCGGGCGCCATCCCTCAAGGCGACCCGGGCCACTTCTCGCCCGAGGCCATCGCCCACGCCGGCCACCGCAATCGTCTTGCCTTCCAAAATCACGTTGTCTCCTCCGTTCTTCGCTCGAAATTACCTGCAGGCGCTCAGGGATGCTGGCTCGAAACCGAGACCACCTCCCCCGTCATATAGGAAGAATAATCGCTGGCGAGAAAGACCATCACGTTGGCCACTTCCCAGGGTGCAGCGCCGCGCCCATAGGCCTCCCTGGCCTCGAGTTCCGCCAACTGGTCCGGGGGCGTGGTCTTCTCGAGGAAGGGGTGGGTCGCAAAGCTCGGGGACACGGCATTGATCCGAATCCCCTTGTCCGCCACCTCGAGGGCCGCGCAGCGGGTCAGCGCCATCACCCCCGCCTTGGCAGCGGCGTAATGCGATTGCCCGGCCTGGGCCCGCCAGCCCAATACCGAGGCGTTGTTGACGATCACCCCCCGGCCCTCTTCGATCATTCCGGGGAGCACCGCCCGGGTCATGCGAAAAACACTATTGAGGGTGACATCGATCACGCGAAACCACTCGTCATCCTGCATGTCTACGAGGTCGCAGGTACCGCCGAGGCCGGCGTTGTTGATGACAACGTCAATCCCTCCGAGTTCTTGGACAGCCGCATCGACCAGGGCCCTGACCTGCTCCTCATTCGTCACATCGCAGAGGCGGTGGCCCACGGGCTCGGCGGAAAATTCCGCCAGGGCCTCGGCGGCTTCGGCGGTGCGGCGCTCGTGAACATCGCTGATGAAGACCTGGGCGCCCTCCTCGGCGCAGCGGCGCGCCGCAGCGAAGCCGATGCCGGCTCCCGCCGCCGCGGTCACAAGGACCCGCTTGCCGGCCAGGAGGTTGTGGGCTTCCGGATAGGGGGGCAGCGCGTTCGTCATGACTCTCCCGTGGCGCGATCCGATGCGGTGGAGTGGAATAAAAAAGGCCCCTGAAGCCGGCCGATACTCAGGTGGGACGCGGCTCCCGGGGCATGCCGAGAGCTCGCTCGCTGATGATATTGCGCTGAATCTGATTGGACCCGGCATAGATGGTGTCCGAACGGGTAAAGAGATACATGCGCTGAAGTCGGTTCAACGCATAGGGGGCCCCCTCGGCGATTTCAGCCTCGGGGCCCATCACATCCATGGCCAGCTTGCCGAGATCCCGGTGCCAAGTGGCCCAGAAGAGCTTGGTGATCATGGCGGCCCGGCCAGGATCCGCCTCCCCCTCGGAAGAGAGGGTTCGCAGGGCGTTGTAGCGCTGGATCCGCAGCCCCGACCACGCCTTGGCGATTCGCTGGCGGATCAGGGGGTCCTGGCCCCGGCCGTTGGCCCTGGCCAGGGCAATGATCTCATCGAGCTCGTTCTGAAAATTCATCTGCTGGCCGAGGGTGGAGGCGCCGCGCTCGAAAGCCAGGGTTCCCATGGCAACCTTCCAGCCGCTTCCCACATCGCCCACCACGCTCTCGGCATCGGCGACGGCCTCGTTGAAGAAGACTTCGCTGAACTCGGCGTCGCCGGTCATCTGCACGATGGGCCGCACCTCGACGCCGGGCTGATCCATGGCGCACAGGACATAGGAAAGGCCCTTGTGCCGGGAAGTCGGATCGCCATCGGTCCGGCAAACCACGAAACACCAATCCGACCACGCGGCCCCAGAGGTCCAGACCTTCTGACCGTTGAGGCGCCAGTTCTCGCCGTCGAACTCGGCCCGGGTCTGCACGTTGGCGAGATCGCTGCCCGCGCCGGGTTCGGAGTAGCCCTGGCACCAGATCGCGCTGCCATCGAGAATGCCGGGGAGGAAGCGCGCCCTCTGGGCGTCGCTCCCGAAATGCACCAGGGTCGGAGCGAGCAGACCCTCGCCGATATGTCCCATGCGCCCCGGCCCCTTGGCCCGAGCGTATTCCTCGTAGAAAATGACCTGTTGGCTCAGGGGAAGGTCCCGACCCCCCACCTCGGCGGGCAACCCGATCCCGATCCACCCGGCCTCTCCCAATTTGCGCTCCCAGGCCTTGCGCTCGTCGATCAGGGCGTGGTCGTCCCCCGGGCCGCCTCGCCCCCGGAGCGGAGCGAATTCGCCGGATAGATTCTCGGCCAGCCAACCCGCAATCTCATCGCGAAAAGTTTCGTCCTCTGCGCTGAAACGGGTATCCATCGCGGGCCTCTCGGCGTTCTCTGGGGTGAGCGTCCGGCGCCCGGACCCCTGTTTTGGGGTCGCCGGGCAACTCGCTGGAAGCCTTTCTGACGTTACGATACGATGCGTGTCGTAACAAGGGCCAACCGGCCTCATGCCCACCCCTGGAGACCCCTTGGAAGAAACGATTCCCCGCCTGGTTCAGGGCGCTGCAAAGCGCTTCCCCACCCTCTCCGCCCTCGAGGACGGGAAGACAAGCCTCGACTTCCCCGCCCTGGCCGCCGCCGGACTCGAGGCCGGGCGGGCTTTCATCGCCGCGGGCCTCGTCCCCGGCGATCGCGTCGGCCTCTGGGCGCCGAATATTCAC
Organism: Myxococcota bacterium; assembly: GCA_029243605.1. Lineage (GTDB taxonomy): Bacteria > Myxococcota_A > UBA9160 > UBA9160 > UBA4427 > JAZXM01. The sequence goes on along the minus strand of JAQWRT010000051.1, from coordinate 34,302 downwards.
GAGTGGGTGATCGCCGCGATTGGGCTCCAGAACGCGGGCGGGGTGCTCGTCACCTTGAATACCCGCATGAAGGGATCCGAGGCGGCCTATATCCTTCGCAAGAGCGGGGCGCGGTGGCTCTGCACCATGGGCGAGTTCCTCGGCGTGGACTACGCCCGGGAAATCGCCGGCCAGGATCTCCCCGAACTCCAGGGCATCATCGCTTTCCGGGGTGAACCCACCGGCGCCACCCCCTGGACCGAATTCCTCGCCGCCGGCCAGAGCATCGAGGTGGGCGAAGCCCAGGCCCGGCTCGAAGCGGTCCAGCCCGACGATCTCTCCGACCTGATCTTCACCTCGGGAACCACCGGGCGCCCCAAGGGCGTAATGACCGCCCACGGCCAGAATATCCGAGGCTTCGAGGCCTGGAGCGAAGTCGTCGGACTGCGCGAGGGCGACCGCTACCTGATCATCAATCCCTTCTTTCATTCCTTCGGCTACAAGGCGGGCTGGCTCGCCTGCCTGATGCGCGGCGCCACGGCCCTGCCCCAGCTCACCTTTGAGATTCCCGAAGTCCTGGCCCGGATTGGCCAGGATCGGATCAGCGTCCTGCCCGGCCCGCCCACGATCTACCAATCGATCCTGGCCCACCCCGAGCGCGGCGACCACGACCTCTCGTGTCTGCGCCTGGCGGTCACCGGGGCAGCCCCCACCCCGGTTGAACTGATTCGCCGCATGCGCGACGAACTCGGCTTCGAGACGATCATCACGGGCTACGGGCTCACCGAGTGCTGCGGCATCGTGAGCATGTGCCGTTTCGACGACGACCCCGAAACCATCGCAACTACCTCGGGCCGGGCGATTCCCGGCATCGAGGTTCGCTGCATCGATTCCGGGGGTAAGGAAGTGGACCGGGGCGAACCGGGAGAGGTGATCGTCCGGGGCTACAACGTCATGCGCGGCTATTTCGACGACGAGGGCGAGACCCGCAAGACCATCGACTCCGAGGGCTGGCTCCACACCGGCGATATCGCCGAGATGGACGAACAAGGCTACCTGCGCATCACCGATCGGATCAAGGACATGTACATCATGGGCGGGCTCAACTGTTATCCCGCCGAAATCGAGAAGACGATGTACGACAGCGGACTCTTCGCCCAGGTCGCCGTCATTGGCGTTCCCGACGAACGAATGGGCGAGGTCGGCATGGCCTTCGTCGTCCCCACCCCGGAAAGCGCGACCGAACTGAGCCCCGAGAACATTATCGCCTGGTGCCGAGAAAACATGGCGAACTACAAGGTGCCCCGGCGCGTCGCCATCGTCTCGGAGTTGCCCGCCAACGCCATGGGCAAGGTCACAAAATTCGAACTTCGCGAGCGCGCCGCGGCGAGCGACGCGAGTTAAGCCGACGCCGCCTCACCGTCGAGGATCCCCGCCAGGGCCAGGTCGACCATGGGGCCCACCATCCGGGGACTCAACCGGCCGCCCTTGAAGAAGAGGCAAACGGCGATCGGGCCCACCACGAGGTCCCCGGCCAGAGCCAGATCCACCTCGGGCGAAATTTCGCCGCGCGCCACTGCCCGCTCAAAGGCGCGCACGAGCGGGCCCCGACGCTCCAGGCTGACGGGTTCGAAGACCTTCGCGAGTTCGGGGTTATGAGCGCGCTCCCCGGCCAGGCTGGGGAGAACCGCCGAGAGCGCCGTGGTATTAAAAACCTGGATATAGCTGCGCAGCATCTTCTTGAGGTCTTCGCCGAGATCCCCGGTGTCGAAGTCCTCCATTCCGGGCAGAGCCCCGAAGGCCTCCACTACCAGGGGCAGTTTCGATGCCCAACGCCGATAGATGGTCGCTTTACCCACCCCGGCCCGGCTGGCCACGCCCTCCACGGTCAGCGCCGAAAATCCGACCTCGGCGAGCAACTCGAGGGTCGCGTCGAGGATTGCCCGATGGGCCTCCTCGCTCCGGGGGCGCCCGGTGCTGGCACTACTCTCCCCTGTGGTCAAAATCGGTCCCTTCCGGCGATCGGTGTCGCCCTTCCCTCAACATCATTACGATACTATACGTATCGTTACTCTACACCCCATGATGCCGGCACCTGGTCCCATGGGTCCACCCCTCAAGCCGCACTGGAGGAAGCCCCCGTGCCCGAAACCCTTGGCCAAATCGTCGACCAACTGGCTCTCGAGCGGCCGAATGACGCCGCCTACTGGGGGCCGGGACCGGCCCTGAGTTGGCGCGACTACGCCGCCGCCGGGGATCGCGTGGCCCGGTGTCTGGTCGAAGCGCTCGAATTGCCCCGAGGCGAACGGGTCGCCGTGCTGCTTCCCGACGGACCCGGGGTCCATATCGCCCTGCTGGGCTGCGAGAAGGCGGGCATCGTCGCGGTGGGGATCGGTCCCCGAGCGGGCCGACGCGAGATCGAACACCTGCTTGGCCTGACCCGCGCCCGGGTGCTGATCAGCCGCGCCAGCCACGACAACCTCGACATGGCCGAGTTGGTCCGCAGCCTTGCGGCAGATGGCCTGCCCCTGACCCACCATCTGGAAGCCGAAGGCGAACTCGGGGTGGGCGACTCCCTGAAGGTCAACGGACAAAGGGCGCCCGAAGCCCTCGGCGGCGTGGAGACCGAGCGCGCCATAACGGCCCAGGAACTCTTCCTTCTAAACTCCACGTCGGGCACCACGGGGATGCCCAAATGCGTCACCCACGACCAGGCGCGTTGGCAAGCCTTCCACGCCCTGGCGGTAGAGGCGGGGCATCTCTCCCCGGACGATGTCTTCATGAGCGTCGTCCCCGCTCCCTTCGGATTCGGCATCTGGACCAGCCATTTCACGCCGACCCTGTTGGGGGCCCCCTGTGTCGTGATGCCGCGCTTCGATGCCGGGGAAGCCCTCGCCCTCATCGAACGCCACCGGGTGAGCGTTCTCGCCGCCGTCTCGACGCAATTCATCATGATGCTCGAAGCCGCCGAGGGAAACTCCCACGACCTCGACTCCTTGCGCGTCCTCTTTACCGGGGGCGAAGCCGTCCCCTACGAGCGCGCCGCCGCCTTCGAGGAGCGCACCGGGGCACGGGTCCTGCAGTTCTACGGGTCGAACGAAACCGGCGCGGTGAGCGGAACTCGCCTGGAGGACAGCCGGGACAAGCGCCTGCGAACGGCCGGGCGCCCGATCCCGGCGATGAATGTCCGGCTCTTCGACGAGGCGGGGGAAGACGTCACCGCCAGCCGGCAGGGCCGGCCGGGCTGCAAGGGGCCCACCCTTTCCAAGGGGTATTACGGAGACGCCCAAGCCGTCGCCGAAGCCAATGCCGAATTGATCCGAGCGGACGGCTGGATGATGCTCGGCGATCAGGTAAGCCTCGACGAAGACGGCTACCTCGTGGTCGGCGGACGCTTGGATGATTTCATCATTCGCGGAGGAAAAAATATCAGCGGGCCAGCCGTAGAAGAGCAGGTGGCCGAGCACCCCGCCGTGGCCCTGGCAGCCGCCGTCGCCATGCCGGACCCGGTCTTTGGCGAACGGGTTTGTGTCTACGTCGAATTGCGAGAGGGGTACGCCGATCTCGAACTCGCCGAATTGGTCGCCTACCTGCGCGGCCGTGCGGTCTCCAAGGAAACCCTCCCCGAGCGGCTCATGGTCACGCCGGCGCTGCCTCGCGGTTCGGGCGGAAAAGTCGCCAAACAAGCGCTGCGAGATGATATCCGCCAACGCCTGGCAGATGAGTTCTCTGAAGCCTAAGGATTAATACGCAAACCACTCTCGGCGTCCCATGGCATTCGAGGCGAAGAGACTTTCTGCCCCACTCAACCGAGTGGGCCCGGGCTCGCTCACAAGGCATACTCGCCTGTCCCCTGCGGTGTCTCGGTCTCACCAGGCCGCAGAGCGGAGATCTGGGATCGGGGGGATGACCTTCACTGATGAGGTGTGCACCCCACGTCTGGGGTCTTATCTCACGATGAATTAATTCCATAGGAATTTAAATCGGAGACCCAAAAGCTTCAGGCATCCCACGCGAAATGACTCCCGAAACGCATCCCACGCGCTTGCGAGGTCCCCCCTTGGGAAAGGAACGACGACCCCCGGTTTATGCTTGATCTAAAAATCCCGCGGGCCCATACTTGCCGACAGCATGCGGGGGAGTTGCTTGCTCCTCCTGGCAAGCAACATGGATCCAAGCACCCTGCTCACTCCTCCTCCAGGAAATTGCTCAAGCTGAAGGCGATTCTCGCACACTGCCAGAACCCGGCGCGTCCACCTTCGAACGCGGACACGCCAAAACAGAATTCGGCCAGTTTTCAGTCGCCCCGCCCTCCTCACCGGTCATCGACCGAGTGGGGCAAGTCCCCCTCATCCGGGTGCGTCGTCAAGAAAGGGAACTCGATGTCTTTTCGTCTCAACCTTCTCGTCTCTCTAATCTCACTTATCGGCCTGGGAATCACTCCCGCCGCCTGGTCCGCACCCGACTACTCGGGCAGCTCGGACCTCATCGAGCCCAACGGCTTTCCCGGGGTCTGTGATCAGCCCTGCTACATCGCGGGGGTGGAGACCGAGGTCTGGCTGCCCACCAACCCGGACAACCCCATACCCTCCCCGGGCAACAACACGTACGTTTTCAAGGTGAGCCACACCGGAGGAAGCGGTCCCTTCATCCCCGCCCTTCTTAATTTCGAGATCGCGGTGGACCTCAACGAAGTCAACGGCGTTGGCTTCTTGCCGGCCTCGGGAGGGGTTGCCCCCAGCGGCTCGCAAACGCTCAACGGCGCAGTCACCTGGGATTTCTTGACGGCGCCGATCCTGAACGGTGAATCTTCCAAGCTCCTTTATATCCACTCCCCTCTGCTTCCGGGCGGGGTCAATAACAATTCGGCCTCGGTGGCTGGCCAGGCCGCCCTGGACGCCCCGGGCTCCTGCCTCGGCCCCCTCGACCCTCCCCAACCCCAATGCAGTCTGGCCATTGAGAAAGAGGGCTGCGTGGTCCAAGAGCCCGACGTTGGCGGAGACGGCTGCGAGGGCAAAGTTCTCTCCTTCACCTTCGAGTACACCGGCCTCGGTTGCGACGCGAGCTCGCATCTCCAGAACCCCCGAAAGGTTCAGTGCAAAGGCGGAGCGAACGGCGAAGACCCGGTGGATATCCTCGTGAGCGGCAAGAAGCGAAAGCGCTGGAGCTGGGATTCCGGCTGGTGGGGCAAGAAGCGCCATCGCAAGACAATCTTTGCCGCCGAGTCGGATGTTCACGTCGGGGATAGCATCGTCGTCGACGCCGCCACAGCCGGTCGCAAGAAGATTGGCTCCAAGACCTATGTCACGATTTCCACATCGGACGGTGGCCACGAACTGATCGAGTTCGACAAATTTCACACCTCGTGTTCCCAACCCTTCGGGCCCGGAATGATGTTCGGAAGCCTCCAGATCACCTCCGTCACCTCGAGCGAGGGCGGCACTGTCTCCCTGGAGGAAGAGGAGGAAGACTGTTCGACTTCGATTGACTTGGTTCCGCCGCCGCATTGCCAGGGCAAGATCAAAACTCTCCAGCTTCGCTACAGCGGGGGCGATTGCAGCCAGAGCCTCAACACCCAGGGTTCGGGCAAGTCGGGGTGCACGGACGTCGGCGCCGCCACAGCAAACCCGGTACGAATCATCCTGAGCGACGGAGCCTCCCCGCCGCCCGCCTCCTCGGTCTATCTGGACGAGACCATGGTTTCGGGAGGCGACATCCTCACCGTGGACGCCTCTGGGATCTCGAATTGCAGCAATAACGGGCAGATGAAGAGCGTGCTCGGGTTCTGGATCAAGGATGCCAATACCGACGAACTGATTCAGGACGGCTTCTTCCACACCTCCTGCTCCCAGCCCCTGAACCTGGGCGATCAATTCGGTGGCCTCCAAGTCTTCGGGCTGGAGACCACCCAAGGCGGAAGCGTTGCCCTGGGTTCCGATGTCGAATACAGCTACGTCGTGACCAATCCCAATGCGGGTACCGCCACGAATATCAGTATCGACGACGACATTCTCGGCAATATCGCCAGCGGCATCACGATCCCCGCCGGCGGAAGCGCGACCTTCACCGCCACCGAGCTTGTCGAAACGGAAACGACCAATATCGCCACGGTGAGCGGCGAGGTCGGCGGGCAGGTTTGCTCGCCAGGAACCGACAGTGCAACCATCACCCTCACGGCACCCCCGGAAGAACCCCAGGTCTGCACCAAGAAGGTCGCTGCGGTTCTCTTCGAGTACACCGGCCCGGATATTCTGGGAGCGACGGTGGTGTTCGAAGCCAAATCCTTCGACGAAGAACCGGTCATCTACTCGGGCGTGGATCTCACCAACGGCACGATCCTCTCCAAACATTCCGAGAACGGGTTCACAATCGACGGGACGACCCATGGCGAATCGAGCCTTGGTTCGAAGCTGACGGTCACCATCAACGGTGTCAGTGAGGTGATCCATACGAGTTGTTCGGTTCCCTTCGCAACCAACCAGCCGGCGCCGCTGAACAATCCCAGCGGAGCCCCTTCACCCAACTGGACGGTGGTCGACTTCACCCAGAAGATGGAGAAGAAGGACCACCACCATCATCACGGTCACCACGACGATGATGGGGACCACGACTAGGCTCCAGCACCTCGGGGCGGCGATTTTTCAGAAGATTGCCGCCCCGAGGTAGCGCGCCAGAGTGGGTGTTCGTTGCGCTGAGTTCCGGAGGGAAAGTGTCGCCCAAATCGTGGAGGTTTCTCCTGCTCGTTGGCCTGGTCGTTGGGACCACCGGGCTGCTTCTAATCCCGGACAAAGCCCCAGACCGAGCCGAGCCCGGGATAGACGCCTCCTCGGCTTCGCCCGCCGCCAACACGACTCCAGCCCTCTCGGCCCTCCCGGCCCCCCCGGCCACCGAGCCGGATCCGGGCCCCGCCCGCTCTGCGGCCCAGGCAAGTCCGCTTCCTCCCAATGTCCAGAATGGTGAGGAAGGTGCACTCAGCCCCAAGCGAACGGCTGTCCGACTCTATGGCAATGCCAGAGTGAAGCCGCTTTACGATCTGAGAAGCAACAAAATCGACGGCGTCGAGATCAGTGCGATCGAGGCTGGCAGCTTTTGGGAAGATCTCGGGGTCGATGAGGGAGACGTTGTCGTCGAACTCAACGGTCAAATGATCGACTCTCCCGAGGCCAGCGTTGAATTGATGAACCAGTTCTCCCGAGGATATGTTCTCAACCTTCGCGTCCGAACCGCCGAGGGTCGCGAGCGGTTCATCGATTACCGAACGCCCCTGGACCCCTAGCGTACCGCCCTAGGAACGGGACAACGCCCGGGTTCGCGAGAGGCCCGGCAAAGGCTCAGCTATGCGCCGACACCGCCTCCTCAAAGGAGGCCCCCTGGGCGATCAAGGTGCGGCAGGCGTTCAACGGGCGGGGACGCTTCATCCCCACCGCCGCCACCAGCTTGCCCTCTCGGCCGAAGAGCGCGAGAAAACGATCTTCGCCGAGTTTCCCCTGGCATATCCGAATTGTATCGTGCCCCTTCACGTCGCCGGCGATAGCGAGTCGCATGGTGAAGAAGTCACTCCATACATAGGGAACCTGGGCCAGGGGCTCCATGGGAGCCTCACCCCCAAGCAAACGCCCAGCGGCGAAACCCGACTGCTCCACAGCGCTGGTCCAGTGCTCGTAGCGAATGGCCTCGCGGTAGAGTGGATTGTGCCAACGGGATACGTCGCCCACAGCCACCACATCGGGCAGCGAGGTCTTACCCGTCCCATCACAAAGAATCCCATTTTGAGTATCGAGACCGGAACCCTGGAGCCAGCCGCATGCCGGCTCGACACCGATGCCGACCAGAATAATATCGGCTTCCAGGTGAGCCCCGTCGGCCAGGCGAACCCCTTCGACGCGCGAGCTTCCCAGAATTTTTTCGACCCTCACATCGCAGCGCACTTCCACCCCATGATCGAAAAAACGTTCGGCGATCGAGTTGCCCAGCTGCGCTCCGAGGCCTCTGGCCAGAGCGACCGGCATGGCCTCGAGCACCTTCACCTCCAGACCCAATTCACGCGCACTCGCGGCAACCTCCATTCCGATAAAACCCGCTCCGATGACGACGAGCCGAGCCCCCGGCTGCAACTCACTACGCAAGGCGCGCGCATCGGCGAGGTTTCTCAGCACGTGCATCCCCTCGAGCTTCGGCGCCCCGGGCAGGGGGCGCGGGGCGCTCCCCGTAGCGATGATCAGACCTCCGTATCCCACGCGAGTGCCGTCGGCGAGTTCGAGTTCCTTGGCCTTGGAGTCGAGGGATGCAGCGACGGAACCCAGGCGCCAATCCACCTCCACCCCTGAGAAATCGCCGCGCCCCAGGGAGAGGCGATCCTCCTCCCAGGCTCCTCTCAGAAATTGCTTGGAGAGGGGCGGCCGGTCGTAGGGCATCTCGGCCTCGGCCGAGATCACTGTAATCTCACCTTCATACCCCCGGCTGCGCAGGGCTTCGACCGAACGAAAGCCCGCCAGGGAGCCCCCTACCACGACAACTTTTTCCGAAACTTTCAGTGTCATTGCGAATCCACCCCGAGTGGGGAGCCTCATTTTTCCCGGAGCACCACCCCGCGAGGAGTGACTTGCCCAGCATCCAAAGCGCCGCCTATAGTTTGACTCTAGTTGAATTCTACCCGTCCGACTGGCACTCGCTCCTGGCTTTTTAATACGATGACTTGGGCCCAATCCAAATATCGGACACAAACGACCAGAGGACTCCATGGCCAGCTTTGACCCCGAAACCCGTAATCTGATCGATGGAAAGCTTGTCCCCGCGAGCAATGGGGCTCAATTCGAGAATATCAATCCGGCCACTGAGGAAGTGATCGGAGTCGCGGCCGATGGCACTCCGGACGATATGGAAGTAGCGATTGCAGCCGCTCGCCGGGCCTTCGACGAAACCAGCTGGTCCACAGACCACGAGTTCCGCAAGCATTGCCTCGAGCAATTGAATGCGGCCCTCGACGAAGCCCGAGAGGATTTGCGACAGATCGTGGTGGCCGAAGCGGGGTCGCCGATCATGATCACCTATCAGGTCCAGGTGGATAGCTATATCGACTCCATGCCCTACTGGTCGGATCTCGCGACGAGCTACACCTACGAGAGCCCGATGTCGGACATCGAGTTCATGGGGAATACCCAAGCGCGGATCATCCGGCGGGAGGCCGTGGGTGTTGTGGGCGCCATCACGCCCTGGAATTTCCCCCTCTATCTCAACCTTGCCAAGATCGGCCCCGCCCTGGCTGCCGGCAATACCTTGATCCTCAAGCCCGCCCCCGATACGCCCTGGAGCGCCACTCACCTTGGGAAGTTGGTGAGCGAAAAAACGGATATCCCGGCCGGCGTGCTGAATATCGTGGCCTCTTCGGATCACGGAGTCGGCGCCATGCTCTCTACGGACCCGCGGGTGGATCTCGTCACCTTCACCGGCTCCACCGCCACCGGGCGCGCCGTCATGCAGGCCGCCTCGGCCACGGTGAAAAAGACATTCCTCGAACTCGGTGGGAAATCGGCCACCATCATCCTCGACGATATCGATATCGATGCCGCCGCTCCCATGGCGGGTATCGCTGTCTGCACCCATGCCGGGCAAGGCTGTGCGATCCAGACGAGGACCCTGCTCCCCAGAGCACGCTACGAGGAGGGGATCGAGAAAATCGCAGCCACGATGTCCTCGGTCAACTACGGCGACCCTCTCGACCCGAGCAATCTGATGGGGCCTGTGGTCAGCAAGAAACAACAGGAACGAGTCCTCTCGTATATCGAACAGGGAAAGCAGGCGGGAGCACGGGTGGTTGTCGGCGGGGGTACACCGGCCCACCTCGAAAAGGGGTATTTCATCGAACCCACCCTACTCGCCGACGTCGACCCCGATTCGGTGGTCGCCCAGGAAGAAATCTTTGGGCCCGTTCTCTGCGTCATCCCCTACGAAGACGAGGCCGATGCGATTCGAATCGCTAACAACTCGATGTACGGACTCTCCGGGGCGATTTGGTCCGGCGATACCGAGCGCGCCCTCTCTGTCGCGCGGAAGATTCGAACGGGAACCCTCTCGGTGAACGGCGCCCAATGGTTCGATGTAGACACGCCCTTCGGAGGCTACCGCCAGAGTGGCGTCGGCCGGGAGAATGGCCTTGCAGGCTTCGAAGAGTACCTGGAGACCAAGGTCATCGCGCTTCCCAAATAGAGCCTTTCCATAGCAACACCAGGGACCTGGGTTTCTGACAGCCCGGAGTTTTCCCTCCCCAACGGACTCAACCCTATCGGGAGAAATTCGATGCAGTTCTGGCAATCGACAGCCTTCAACGACCCCCTCGAACTTCCTGAGATCGCCCGGGAAGCCGAGCGCCTCGGGTTCTCGGGCCTGCTGGTCTCGGAGCACCTCATGGTGCCCGCCGAATTCAAACCCGGTTATCTCTACAGCGAGGATGGCCAGCCTCCCTTCACCGTAGAAACCCCCTTCCCTGACCCGTGGGTCAGCCTGGCGGCCATGGCAACCGTGACGAGTCGAATTCGCTTCTGCACCCTCGTCCATATCTTGCCCCTGCATCACCCTCTCGAAGTCGCAAAATCTCTCGCCACCCTCGCTCTCTACAGCGACAATCGCGTGGTCCTGGGCGCTGGGGCAGGCTGGATGAAAGAGGAATTCGAGATTCTCGGCGTAGAATTCGAGAGCCGGGGGCGGCGCTTCAACGAGATGATCGAGGTCATGCGATTGCTCTGGCAGGGAGAGCCGGTTGAATACCACGGCGAGTTCTTTGATTTCCCGGCGATCGTCCAGAACCCAGCGCCGAGTAAGCCCGTTCCCATCGCCATTGGTGGCGCAAGCAACGCTGCACTCAAACGCGCGGCGAGACTCGGCGACGGCTGGTGCGGCGCTGGAAACTCTCCCGAGGAAGCCGAGGAAATTCTCCGCAAGCTGACCAGCCTGCGGAAGGAAGCGGGCCGGGAGAACGAGCCCTTCGAGGCCATCGTGCCCCTAACCACCGAGCCAAACCCCGACGTTCTCAAGCACCTCTCCGATTTGGGAGCGAGCGGAACCGTCAGCTACCCGTTCTCGTATACGGTGGGGCCGGACGCCACTCTCGAACAAAAATTCGACGCTATGAAGCAATTCGCCGAGTACGTGATCGAACCCTGCAAGGATCTTTAGCGCCGGGCGGCGCGCTCCGCTTCACCGAGCAAGTCGGCAAGGGGCACCACCCGGGTCGCGGGCGTGGGGTGTGATTCTGCCCTGATCCAGCGCAGACACATGGTCCCGCGCTGGTGAAAGGCTGTGTCGATCCAATTGGGTAAGCCCGGGTCTTGATGGGCGACGATGAGCCGGAGGCGGCCATCGCTTTCCAGCACAGCCCCATGATGGTTCAAATCGATCCTGTGGTAGCGGTAGTCCAGGGACTCCATCCAGTGATTATTGAGCTGGAAATTCCAATACTCGCATTTGGGTGGAGTCACCTCGATGACCAGGGCCTCGTCCGACGCCAGTTCCCAGTAGCCGTGGTAGTACTGAATATGAGGGTCGCCATGGGCGGCTTGTGCCATCGCTGGATCGAAGCGTGGGAGGCTATTGGGTTTTTCCCGGAACCCCTCGGACCAATCACAGAAAAGCCTGGCTGTCCCCTGAACATAGGCGGCCGCGGCCGCGAGGCCGCCGTCGAGCGCCTCGGGGGTCAGGGGGGCCGGGGGGCCCTGGGCGCCGACTCTCTCAAGCACTAGGTCGGCAATCTCTTCGTTGGCCCGGTCCTCGAAGGTCTGGCGCACGATCAGAGACGATGTGTCCCGCTCCATGGCCAACCAGTTACCGTTTTCCGGAGCTTGGCAACTCACCCGAATTTCAAAACACCCTTCGCTGTCGATCTCCAGATCCTTGGCTTCGATATAACCCGTCTGCCCCCGGCGCTCACCGGAACCGTAATTTCCCGCATAGGTCCCGATTCCGAGGTAATGGACGCTGCCCCTCTCTCCGCGAATCAGATAGTCGTACTCGCCGCTGATCGCCGCACTCTGGTAGTAGTTGTCCGGGTTATCGGCTCCTATTTTCACCGTTTCATGCGCAGGACGGCGCAGAACCGGAGCCTTCGGGTCGGCGAATTCGATATAGGATTCCAAGGCGACCCGTACCAAGCGACTCAGATAGCGATAACCCTCGGCGCGATCAAATGGGTCACCGGGGGATCCCGGGCCGGCCACGACCTCACCCGCCTGCTTCAAAGCATCGCAAAATTCTGACCAAGTGCGGCCGTCGAGAACTCTACTTGCCGAGTCTTCACCCATTCCCATCACTCTCTCCTCTACCCCTGATCGAGTCGGGCCCTGGGCGATTCCCTGGCTCCCAACCCCTGCTGGAGAGCCGAGGGCGGGTGGCCGGTTTCAATCCAGGATCGTCGCCGCTACGAGTTCCTCGAGATAGGCTCCGTCCCACCAAGAGAGCTGGAGCTGTTTCGCCCGGCGGAAGAAGAGTTGGGCGTCGTATTCCACGGTAAAGCCCACACCGCCGAAAACCTGGAGGCTCATTGCCGTGATGTCTCGATAGGCCTGGCAAGCGAAGAGCTTTGCCATGGGAGCCAGGCGCTCGACTTCCTTGTTCTCCGAACTCGCCCAGGCCGCTTGGTGCACAAGGGTTGTTCCACCGGTAATCAGGGTGGCGGCATCGGCTAGATAATGAGAAATCGACTGAAATCCCGCCAAGGGCTTGCCGAATTGTTCCCTATCCGTGGCGTATTCGCAGGTGATCTCAAGGGCGCGTTCGGCTCCGCCCACGGCCTGGGCGGCGGCGAGGATAATTCCCTGGTGCATCACCTTATTCCAGTGCCCCCAGCCGCTCCCCGGACTACCCAGCCGGTCTTGGAACGCCACCCGGACGCCATCGAAAGTCACCCGGTACTGGGTATCCGACGCCAGAGAAAGCTGTTGTTCGAGGGTCACACCGGGGGCTTCCGGGTCGACCAGGAAAAGGTCGATGGCCGCGTCGTCCTCACCCGTCCGCGCCAGGACCAGTAATCGAGTGCAGGAGCGGGCATAAAGACAATGCAGCTTGGTTCCCGACAGAACGAAATTACCCTGGTCCTCAATCGCTCGAACCTGGACGCCCCGGGGTCCATAGCCATTCTCCGGTTCCAGCCAAGCCGGGGAGAGAATCGCGTCGCCCCGAGCGATGCTGGGCAGCCACTCCCTCTTCTGCTCCTCCGAGCCCGCTTCAAGCAAGAGCAAGGCCGCCAGAACACAGCTCACAAAATGCGGGCTGGGAGCCAGACTACGACCAAACTCGTGATAGACGAGAGCCGCATCGAGCATATCCATCCCGGAACCGGAAAATTCTTCGGGGATCAGGAGGCCCAGCAAATCGACTTCGGCCAGTTTTTTCCAGAATTCTTCCGTATAACCCCGAGGGTCGTTCTCCATCGAACGAACGAGGTCGATGGTTGAGTGCTCACCGCAAAGTGCGCGCACCATTTCGCGAAGCATCTGCTGCTCTTCGCTGAAATCGAGATCCATCGCGGTTCCCTCTAAAAAATCTTCGGATCAGTCCTAGGGGCTCGAAGCCCAGGGGCTCACAACCCAGGAGCTCAAGGCTTCCACTGCTCGTTCTTCCGCTTCCACGGGTTGTCGCTCTCATCTTTGGGGACAGCAATTCTCGCGCTGCAGTCCGTGACCTGCCGTTCCCCCACCGAAAGATTCACCGCAAGGTCAACCCAGGCGCAACCCGTTTCGTCCGTGGACACCTGCTCGACCTTCCCGCTGAACGTCATCGTTTCCCCCGGAAAAACCGAGTCCTTCATGCGAAATTTGATGCGTCCCAAACGGCCCTTGGGCCCGGTCCAATCGGTGAGGTAGCGCTCGAACCAAGCTGCCTGGTTCGGCGTATTGAGGAAGATATCCTGCACTCCGTTGCGGATCTGAGCAAAATCCCGATCGTGATGCATCGGCCTGAAGTCACGGCTCGCCAGAGCCCCGAGAACGACGGTGGTCGCGGTGACATCGTACGAGAGCTCGGGTATCGAAGCGCCCGCCTCCACCTGGTCGACCGTCAAAAGAGCATGATTTTCGGACATTGTGTCCTCCTGATTACTCGGGTCGCTTGTAGCCAAAACCCGTGTAGTGTTCCGCGCCAACGAAGTCGCCATCCTGGTTCTCGTATCGCACCTCGATCTCCCAGAAGCGCCCGGTTCCCAGCTTGGTGGTCTTCGGATCGCTCACCACATGGAGTATCTGGCAGGTCTTCAGCCGATCTCCAGGACGAACGGGTTCGCCGAAAACGATGGTGTTATCGCTCATGATCGCTTCGGGAAGCCCCAAGGTCTCCTTCAAATCAAAGTGAACTTGTAGCGGCTGGGCCTGCTTGGTCCGCCCCGGCGCCCAGAGGTGGGGACGGAACCAGAGAGAGATCATGGTGGGCATGGCGATGGGGCCATCGGTTATTTCCTCGGCCACTTCATCATCCCAAAAGATGGGATTGCCGTTTTCCACCGAAGAACAGGTCGTCCAGATATAGCCCCGCTCCACGGGAAACTCGCCCTCCTCGTGATACCGCTCCTTCCCGATCCATCCCGTGACTTCCTCGGGCAGTTCCTCCATCGCTTGATCTGCCATCAATCTTTCTCCCTACTGCACCGCGCCGGTCTGGCGCAGGTTATTGATCGCGTCGGCGTCAAAACCGACCTCTTCCAGGATGGCTTCCGCATCACTCGCGTCGGCCGGACGAACCTTCCACTCGGGTTGCTTCCGCAATCCGCCAGCGAGGATCGGCCCCACCTGGCGAAAAGGCCCTTGCTCGGTGTGCTCAGCCTGCATAAAAACATCGCGCTCGACGAAATGCGGATCGTCTACCAATTCCGGAATTTCGTAGACCGGCCCAACGCAGGTATTTTGAGGCGCCAACTCCGCGACCCAATCGTCGCGATCCCGGGTCAGAAAAGCTTTCCGGAAGGCTTGGCGAATCTCGTCTTGCCGGCTGTCATCCATCTGGAACTCGGCGAACTCGTCAAGACCGAGAAGGCCGCAAAGGTTTCGGTAGAAATGGGGTTCGATGGCTCCCACGGTGACCCATTTCCCATCGCGACAAGGGTAGACATCGTAAAAAGCATAACGACCCGTCAGCAGAACCTGACGAGGACCAGCGACTTCGCCACTCGCCAGATACTGGTCGATGGACAACGACATCAGGGAGAGGACGCCTTCGGCCGCGGCGACATCGAGGAATTGGGCCTCACCTCCCAGGCTTCTACGCACCAGGGCAGCGAGAATCGAAACCACGGCATGCATCCCGCCCCCCGCGCTATCCGCCACAGTGGCCCCGGGGATCGGAGGGCCCCCATCCGGGCGGGGTTCGCTACACGCCAGATAGCCCGCGACGCCGAGATAGTTGAGATCGTGGCCGGCCCAGTCCGAAGCGGGTCCATCCTGGCCATAACCCGTGGTCGAGCAATACACGACGCTCGGGTTCACCGCGCGCACGTCGTCGAACCCGATTCCCAAGCGCGCCACAACCCCGGGCCGGTAGCTTTCCATGACGACGTCGGCCGAAGCCGCGATCTTCAGGAAAGCCTGCTTGCCCTCGGGAGCCTTGAGGTCGATTTGCATGCGCTCGATGCCGCGACCTGCCCCATAGGTATGAAAGGGTGGGCTGATCTGCTTCGCTCCCTTTCGGGCGGTGGGAGAAATCTGGATGATGCGCGCTCCCAGATCCGCAAGGGTACGGGCCGCCCGAGCGGCCGGCCCAACGCTGGCGAGATTGAGGACGGTGATGCCGTCGAGTTGGGGGGTCGGCTGGGACATCGCTGGGCCTTCGGGTGGAGGGGCAGCAGGCCCCAAGAGGATTATCGCTATACGATACGTTGCGTATTGTAAGTCGAACCTGAGGATTGGCAAGTCGGCCGCCGAGTCCGGGGTCCGGGGCTAGAAATTCTTCGGCAACCCCAACCCTCGACGGGCGATGATGTTCTTCTGGATCTCCGAGGCACCACCCCCAATCGTATCCACCACCGTATAGCGGTAGGAACGCTCGAAACGGCCATTCAGCGGCGCGCCCTCGGTATCGGGTTTGAGCTGCCCTGCCGGGCCCATGGCGTCCAGGGCCGAGTCCGCCAGGCGTTTGCCCGCCTCGTTCATATAGAGCTTATACATTGAGGACTCCACGGTGGGAATTCCCCCTTTGACCGCGCTGGCGATCACTTTGCGCTGAAGCATTCGCGCCACTTCGAGTTCCGTCGCCGCTTGGGCGACCTGACTCCGAAGCCTGGGCACCTTTCGCAAGGGAGCGCCGTCGCGCTCGGATTCGCGCACCCAATCACAGAACGCCTCCACCTTTTTTTCCAGAGGACCCACCGGCATCATGGCAAAGCGTTCGAGATCCAGCGCTTCGCAGATATATTTCCAACCCTGGTTGACCTCGCCCACCACGAAATCATCGGGGACGAAGACATCGGAGAAGAAGACCTCGTTGGTTCGCTCGTCGCCGATCGTCCAAGTTGGATGAATCTCCAGCCCCTCATGATCCATGGGCACGAGAAAGACAGTGATGCCGTTATGTTTGCTCGAGGGGTCTGTGCGAGCGCCGACCCAATACCAATCCGCAAAATGGGCTGAGGTTGTCCAAATCTTGTGCCCATTCAAAACCCAGCCGCCCCGGTCTTCGTCCCTCTCGGCCTTGAGCTGCATGGCCGAAGCGTCGGAACCCGCCTGGGGCTCGCTATACCCGATGGCGAACTCGACCTCCGCCCGAATAATCCGGGGGAGAAAATATTGTTTCAGCCGCTCATTCCCGTGCCGGATGATCGTCTTGCCCACGATCCCAACCCCTTTGCCGGGCTGGGGCGCACCATACCGGGAAAGCGTTTCCGTCAGAATAAAATCGTAAATACCCGACTTCTCGGCCCCGCCATACTCGGCGGGCCAGGACATGCCGAGCCAGCCCCGTTCAGCCAGTCCGGCCATCAGCCCCCGTTTGGGAAGCGTGTCCACGGTCTGTGAAAGCTGCTCGGGGTTTCGATCCATCACCTCGGGAGACGCGTGAGCGTCCAAGAAAGCCTCGAGCTCCTGGCGAAACGCATTTTCGTCGTCAGAAAATTCGAAATCCATCGCACAGCTCCAATCTCTTGCGCTTAAGGGGCACCGAGCCGATTCCCTGGAAGGCGATGCCCCCCATCCGTTATTACTAGCAGAAGGCGGATCCCGAGAGCGCCTTCTCCGGGGGGCGGATCCAAATGAAGTTGGGATATACTCCCCTCTTCTTTTCGCCCTTCTGGGGCTCATCAGGGAGGTTCAGCGCCATGGGAGATCGAGTCGAGGAAATTCTGGGCTGGTATGGCTCGGAGAGCCCCGGCGTTCTCCGGAATCTACGCTGGATGCTCGAGAGCGGGCGCCTGGCTGGGACCGGAAAACTCGTCATCCTGCCCGTGGACCAGGGCTTCGAGCATGGGCCGGCCCGCTCCTTCGCCAAGAACGACAGAGGCTACGACCCCCTTTACCACTACCAGCTGGCCATCGACGCAGGCTGCAACGCCTACGCGGCGCCCCTGGGATTTCTCGAAGCCGGCGCCAGGCAATACGCCGGCCAGATCCCGACCATCCTGAAGCTGAACAACTCCGATTCCCTCTGGTCTTCCGAAGACCCGAAACCCGCCGTGACCGGGACCGTCGAGGATGCCCTCCGACTGGGCTGCGCAGCCGTGGGGTTCACCATCTACCCCGGCTCCTGCTACCGAAACGAAATGTATTCCGAGTTCCAGGAGATCGCAGAGGAGGCCAAGGCGAGCGGCCTGGCCGTGGTTCTCTGGAGCTATCCCAGAGGCGCTGGACTCTCGGCCAAGGGAGAAACCTCCATCGATGTCATCGCCTATGCGGCGCAGATTGCGGCCCAACTCGGCGCCCATATCATCAAGGTTAAGCCACCCACCGCAGAGATCGAGCAGGACGCCGCACGCAAGGTTTACGAAGAGCAGGACATCAATATCTCAAGCCTGTCGGATCGTATCGCTCACGTCGTACAGAGCGCGTTCGCCGGGCGGCGCATCGTGATCTTCTCGGGCGGCGCCGCAAAGGACAAGGAGGCGGTCCTCGGCGAAATCCGAGAAATCGCCCAGGGAGGCGGCTTCGGAAGCATCATGGGGCGCAACTCGTTTCAGCGCCCTCAATCCGAAGGAATCGAACTCCTCCAGGCGGTTATGGATATCTACAACGAGCAGAGCTGAACTCTGCCGCCCTAGCCCAGCCGAGTGATGACCTCGTCCAGCCGACGCAGATGGTTGGCCATCACCACCTGACCCAGCCAATTGGCCAGGAGGGGCTTCGCCACGCGCAAGTACGAAAACGCGGACCTTGAGATCTCGAGTAGGCTCGTCTCCTCGTTGGTTTGCACCGATTCCAGGGGCAACATCCCCGCGACGCTTCCAGCTCCGCCCAGAACCGCACCCGGAGAAAGCTTACCGAGCCTGATTTCTCGACCCCGGCGAGTCGGCACGAGCATCTCTGCACTGCCTCGACGAATGATAAAAATCGAGTCATCACAGCCGACCGGTGCCTGATGCCGCTGGTAGATGAAACGCCCGCGCGGCACAACACGAATACGAGTGGTCCGAGCGATATTCATGGCATCGTCGAGACTGGCCCCCTGCTCCCGGAGACTCTCGTAGAGAAAACTTCCGATTTCTCGGCCCGACTTCTCGACCACATCCCAGAGGGTCTGAGACTCCGAGGGCCCCAGGCCAACAAAGACTGCACCGGTCAGGACCGACTCGTCAAAACCCTCGTTGGTCTGCCATTTCCCCTCGACCTTGAAGCGAACTCGGCCGTCGGGAAGGTTGAGGGTGACGCTTCGGAGTGACTCGAGGGCCACCTGGGATGCCGTGGCGAAACAGATGCCGCCCGTACTGATATCTCGAGCGCGTGCGGGCAGGGGAGACTTGAAAGCCGCTCCGTTCAATTCGATGGGGAAATCAGTGCCCACCCGAGGGGCTGAGCGCGATTCCAGGACCGCTGCTGCTGCCTCCGCCGCGTCGAGTTCGGGCTCTCTTTCGAGAAATTGATGCTTTTGCATTCCGGCCTCCCTTTTCAATCCGCTGCTCGTTTGAGCGGGAAATCACATCCCTCTCATCGGCAACTCAGATGAAAACTGGAGGAAAAAGGCCTAAGCCACGATCAGGCCCTCTCGGATCGCGATTCGAACCAACTCGGACGCTTTTTTCACGCCCAATTTCCGCATCAAATTCGTCCGATGAGTCTCGACAGTCCGATGGGAAACACCGAGTTCCACGGCAATTTGCTTACTCGCACGGCCCTCGGCAATGTGGACGAGGACCTCTCTCTCGCGGGGGGAGAGCCGGGCAATCGGGGAGTCTTCCTGGGCGCCTGGAGCCAGGCCGCCCTCACCGAGGAAGACCGAAAGCATCGGGGTCAGGTATTGCCCACCCCGGGAAACCTCCTCGATCGCGGCAACGATCTCCTCGCTTCCGCCGGCCTTGAGCACATAGCCAGAGGCCCCCGCGTCAAAGGCAGAGCGGACGAAATCGGGCGAGTCGAAGGCCGAAACCATCACCACCCTCTCGCACCAACGATTCTGCACAATCTCTCGGGTCGCACTGATGCCGGATTGCCCAGGCAGTTCGATATCCATAAAGATAATATCAGGGCGGATCTCCCTCGCGAGTAGTACTGCTTTTTCCGCCGTTCCCGCCTCACCGACCACGGTCAGTTCATCAATTTTTTCGAGAACTGACTTCATTCCCGCACGCATTATGATGTGATCGTCCACGATCAAAGCACGCATATATTCGTCTCCATCGCCCAGACCCGCGTTATTAGAACCTGTTCCAAGTAGATCCTAAAATCGAGTTTTGCGAAATCGGGTTTTACCCCGATTCGGAGCACAAGATTTCCCTCGCGGGGCCACCCAAGCGGCCTTACGCGCTCACTCGGAGGGCGTGAAGCGGCCGGCGGCGAGGTCGGCGAGAGAATCCGCCTCACCCTCCAGCTTCTCCTGAACGACTTTGCGGCGCTCGAGCAATTCGCGATGGGTCATGGTTTCCACTTCAGCACTCACCCCAAGCGAGGCTTTCAGTCCCGCCAGGTCGACATGGGTCTGAGAGGGATCAAAGCCGATCTGCTCGGCTATGGCTGCACCATGATACTGGGCAAAATGTCCGTAGATCCGAACGAACTCGGCGAACATGTCCAGGTCGGGGGCGAGTTCGGCCACCGCCCCATCGAAGAAGAGCATATTCTTCGCGTAAAGCATCAGAGGTTTGGGAAGCCGGGCCCCTTCCCCGAGCAATCCCTTGAGAACCGTCTGGATCTGGAAAGCGATTTCTTCCCCAGTCATCTTCGTGGGGTCGCGAACGGGTTCGTTGACCCCGAGCAGGGCCAGCAACTCATCGAGATCTACGTCGGGGTCCAGAGCCCCCAGGTCCCTGAAAGCCGCCAACTGCCCACGCATATCGTTGACGGCCCCAGACATCATGATTCGCAGGAAGGCCGAACGTTGATGGTCATCCAGGCGCCCGGTCATTCCGTAATCGAGGAGCGCCACCCGCCCATCCTCCATCACGAAGAGGTTCCCGCCATGGAAGTCGCCATGGAAGACGCCGTAGATCATCGCGCCCTCGAGGAAGGCGATCATCATGGCATGAAAGACGGACTCGGTGTCGATCCCCGCCTCTCGCATGCCCGCCACATCGTCGTAGCTGAAACCGTCCAGACGCTCCATCACCAGGACTCCTGGTCTCACCCAGGTCGGGTGGGGGCGCGGGACGATGACGGCGCCCTGCCCGGCCTCAAAGAGCACGCCAGCGATATCCAACATATTCTCCGCCTCGAGTCGAAAATCGAGTTCCTCGGCGACAGTCTCGGCAAAAACCTCCACGAGGACGGGCGGATTAGCCAAGGCCGCCACGGGAATTCGACCCACCAGACGCGGCGCGATCCACGCCATGGCCGCCACATCCTCGGCCACCCGACGAGCCACTTGGGGACGCTGGACCTTGACCACGACTTCCTCGCCGGTCATGAGCCGCGCCGCGTGCACCTGGGCGATGGACGCGGCGGCCAAGGGCTTCGGATCAAATTCGGCGAAGACCTCTTCCAGGGGGCGACCGAACTCCGCTTCGACTCTCTTCCGAACCGCGGAAAACGCGAACTCGGGCACCTGATCGCGACACTTTTTGAATTCGTCCACCAGTTCTTCGGGAAAGAGCCCGCGGCCCGAGGAAATAATCTGACCTAGCTTGATATACGCGGGCCCAAGGGCCTCGAAAGCTTGGCGAAGGCGACGCGAGAGACCTTGACGCGAAAGCTCACCTGGCCGGCGCCCTTCGCGCAATCTCCACACGAGAAGCGCCCAGCCGATTCGTCCCACGGCCAGCAGAAAGCGTCGCACCGGGGGCCAGCGCCGAGGGGACACCCACTCGGGCACTCTCGCCTGCTGCCTAGCGCGAATCGAGCCGAGTTCACCGCGCCAGGAAAGCTCTTCCAGTCGGACTTCCCAGGGACCATCCTCACGGAACGCCCACCGAGACTCGGAACCCCCAAGCCCAGGCCCCGCCGAGTCCGGCGAAATCGTCGTTTTTCCAGCCCCTTCGCCGTCTAAGGGCATGTCCTCTCCCCTCTCCTGCTTCAGATCCCGAGCGCTTCCCCGAGCGCCCCTGGAGTTGTAGGCTTAAGCCTACCGTGTTCGGCCTTTTCCACCGGTATAAAAAACCATACGCTTGCAGCCTCTGACACCGGCAACAGATTCGCCCAGCGGGAGACTCTCATGAAGAAAATCGAAGCGATCATAAAACCCTTCAAGATTGACGATGTCAAGGAAGCCCTACACGCAGTGGGCATCCAGGGCATGACGGCCAGCGAGGTCAAGGGCTTCGGTCGCCAGAAGGGACACACCGAAGTCTACCGAGGCGCCGAGTACGTCGTCGACTTTCTGCCAAAAACCAAGCTTGAGATTGTCGTTTCCAACGAACAGCTCGAAGCGGCGCTCAGCGCCATTCAGTCCGCTGCCGACACGGGGAAGATCGGGGACGGCAAAATCTTCGTAACTGCCCTTGAGGACGTGATCCGGATTCGAACTGGCGAGCGCGGCGAAGAAGCCATCTAGCCGAAAAATCAGCTAGTTCGTCTCGCGCCAGAACTCGCCCCAGGTTTCCCATTCTTCGGGCAATGTGCCGCGCCCGGAGTGGTTTTGCGGCCAGTTCGCGGGTTCCTGGGCGAGAGGATTTGAAGCGGCCTCAGCCCCGTACCAGAGCCGGTGATTTCGACGCACGAAAAGCCAACGGTCCTGGTCACGGCGGTAGAGGTCCCGGTAGAGAATGGCCTGCTGGATCCAGCGATCTCCATCCTGGATCTCCGCTCGGCAATAGACGTGGCCCCGGGCTAGAGCATCGCTCTCAAAATCGATGAGGTGGTTCCCGACAAAGAGGATCGTCACCCCAACACCACGCAACTGCGTCTCGAAATTAGCACGAAGCGCGGGGCGACCGAAAGTATCGGGCCCCACCTGAACATCCTCGACGAAAAGCTCGACCAATTCGTCGAGATTCCGCGAATCCGTAGCCAGAGCATAACGACAGGCCAGTTGCCGAATCTCATCCCGGGCAACCACGCGTTCAATAGCGTCCATCTCAGTGTGCCCCCTCAACAGGCGGTGATTCCCCGCCAGAGTCCGAAAGCGGGTCGGGCCGGGAACCAAGGGCCACTCCCTGGCCCGCCTCGAGCCCACCGGGTTTCGCAGTACGGGGCGGATAGCCCCTCCCCACGTCGCTAGAATATGGTCTCCCCTCGCCCATCGCACCGAGAAAGCCGAGGTTTATCATGAAAATCGGCGTCACCATTCACGCTACCGACCTGGCGATCAGCCCGGTTGAACTCGCCCGGGAAGCCGAAGCCCGAGGCTTCCACTCGCTCTACATCCCTGAACATACGCATATTCCCACCAGCCGACGGACACCCCCACCCACGGGCGACGCCGAACTCGCCGAGGAATACAGCCGCTCCCCGGATCCTTATATCTGCCTGGCCGCCGCCGCCTCGGTCACCGAGCGGATCGAACTCGGGACGGGGATCGGGCTCCCCGCCCAACACGACCACATCACCTTTGCGAAACAAATCTCGACCCTGGATGTTGTTTCGGCAGGGCGCCTGGTCCTGGGCATCGGCTACGGGTGGAACCACGAGGAGATGGAAAATCATGGCATTGAAGTCAAAACTCGGCGAGACCTGGTGCGAGAGAAAATCCTGGCCATGCGCGCGCTCTGGACCCACGAGGTCGCCGAATTCCACGGCCAATGGATCGACATGGAGCCATCCTGGCAATGGCCGAAACCCGTACAGCAACCCGGACCACCCATCCTGATCGGGGGCGGCGCTGGCCCCAAGCTCTTCGCCCACATCGCCGAATTCGCCGACGGCTGGATGCCCATCGGTGGGTCCGGAATGCGCGAATCGCTTTCGCGGCTCCGTGAAGCCATGAGCGAGCGCCAGCGAGATCCGGCCAGCCTCCGGATCGTTCCCATGGGAGTTCTCCCCGACGAGAAGAAGCTCGCGTACTACCGGGACTCCGGGGCAACCGAGGCGATCCTGCGACTCCCCTCCGGAAGTCGCGACGTCGTCCTGCCCCGACTCGATGAGTTCGCGCGCTACTTGGAGCTGTTCTGAAGCGGCCCGGGCTATACCCGGCCGCTCGCCTAGTTCGCGGTAAAGCGAATCGGCATGCGCTTGATCCCGTGAATAAAATTCGAGTGCATTTGTTCCACAGGGCCAGCAATCTCGAAATCGGGAATGCGTGTCAAAATTTCTCCAAGCATGATTTGCATCTCGGATCGAGCGAGATTGGCCCCCAGGCAAAAATGATTGCCCACGCCGAAGCCCAGATGGGGGTTCGGATGGCGGCCCACATCGAATTCGTCGGCTCGCTCAAAAACCCGCTCATCTCGGTTTGCTGACCCGTAATAGATCACAACCTTGTCGTCTTCAGCGATGGCCTGCCCCGCGATCTCGGTATCTCGGGTCGCCGTCCGGCGAAATTGCATAACCGGACTATGCCAGCGAACGATCTCCTCAACCGCTGGCTTGATCAGGAGCGGGTCCTCGATCAATCTCGCCCTCTGGTCCGGAAAATCACAGAGAGCACGAATTCCACCGGACAACGCGTTTCGCGTGGTTTCGTTTCCGGCGATCACCATGAGGAAAAACATCATGTTGATTTCCATATATTCAAGCTTCCGACCGTCGAGTTCTGCATTGACGAGCACGCTCATCAGATCATCCCGGGGGTCCTCTTTCCGGGCATTCGCGAGCTGGGCCGAATATTGAAAGAGCTCCATCAATGCTGCTTGGGCGTCATAGGGGTTCCCATAATCGGGGTCGTCGAGGCCCATCAGTCGATTGGTCCAATCGAAGAGGATCCTTCGCTCTTCGCGGGGGACACCCAACATCTCTGCCAGAACAAGGAGAGGCAGTTCGGCCGCAATATCGTTGACGAAATCGCATTCACCTCGCTTCGCTACACCGTCGACTATTTCTCGGGTGAGCTCACGCACGCGCCCGTCAAGCTTTCGTATTGTCTTGGGCTTGAAAAAATCATTGATGCTCGATCGAAGAGCAATATGTCTGGGCGGGTCCATATGGATCATCTGCTGCCTGAACATGTCCAGATCCTGGGGGCGCATATCCGCGTTGATCGCCGTGCCTCTTTCCGATGAGAAGAGTTCGGAGTTTTTGGAGACCGCGGTCACGTCGGCATGCCGGGTCACGACCCAGAAGCCTCGCTGCTCGGGTTCCACGATCCCCACGGCCCGCTCACGAGCCGGGCGCCCCGGGTTCCAATACACGGGGCACTCGTCCCGCAATTGCTTGAAAACATCGTGCGGAACCCCGTGGGCAAAGGTTTCGGGCTCGAGCAGGCTCGGAATCGTCTCGGGGGGCATGGCGGTCTCCTGGAGGCTATGGCGAGGTTCGGAGGAAAATACCTGCGTCCTTGGCGAGCTTCCACAGGGGCCTCGCCGGGTATTCGAAACAGAACTGTACCCAAAGTCCCCGCTCTCCTCTTGTTCCCGAATCGTCTCTCTGGGAGAATGCCGGAATGGACCCGAGTAGCCCGACCCCGAGCCAGATCAGCGCCTTCCGAGAGTCCGGCTTCGTGCGAATCCCGGGCCTGCTCGCGATAGACGAGGTTGAAGTCTACGCAGAGGCGGTGGAGCGCGCGGTGGCGAACCGAACTCGCCATGATCTCCGTCGCTTCGATCAGAAAACCCCCTACGAACAATCCCTCCAGCAATGCCTCAACCTATGGGAGGATGAGCCTTCGGTTCGCCCCCTGAGCTTCCATCCCCGGATAGGCCAAAGCGCCGCTGCCCTGCTCGGCTGCGAAGCCGTCCGGATTTGGCATGACCAATCGCTCTACAAGGAAGCCGGAGGACGAGCGACTTCCCCGCATCAGGACCAGCCCTATTGGTCGATCGCAGAGCCACTCACCATTACCGCCTGGATCCCCTTCCAGGATGTGCGCCAGAAAAACGGTGCGCTGGCCTTCCTGCCGGGCAGCCACAACTCGGGACTGCGCGAGTTCGCCAATATCTTCAGCGGTGAAGGCCTCGATCTCGAAGCCTTTCCCGAGACCCGCCAGGGCGTTTTTGAGAAGGTCGAATCTCAGCGGGGTGATGTCGTCTTTCATCACGGGCTGACTATCCACCGAGCCTATCCCAACGAAACCGAAGTCTCCCGGCGGGCTCACACCGTCATCTATTTCGCCGACGGCTGCACCCGTACAGCCTTCAAACACCCCTCGGTGGAGCGGCCGGGAATCGCCGTGGGGTCCAAAATCGCAAGCGACCTCACACCGATTGCCTGGCCAAGACCCGCGGGCGACCTTCCCGAGCCTCCGGATCGCCCGGAGCCCCCGATCCCCGGCTGGCCCGGCTGGACCGGCCGAAAGCCCCGCCGCACCGCCCCCTAGCGCCGGGGCGGCGTCCACGAGAAAAGCGCCCTTAAAGGACCTCTCAGCCCTTGATGAGCTTCATGGCCTCAACCATCTCTTCGGCGGCGCTGGCCGGAATCGAATAGTTCGAGGGATCCCGAATCTGGTCGAGGTTGTCGCGGACGCCCTCGGCGCTGACGTGATCTGACGCGGTGTCGGCCCAACCCGGGCAGAGCCCGACAAAGACCCGGGCATAGCGCCCTGCACCCACCGAGTAGATTTCGTGGGTCTGCTCGCAATCTTCCGAGGCGAGATAGACCACCATGGACGTCACGTACTCGGGATCGAGTTGCAAACCCAGGTTGTCCATGATGCCGGTGGTCATTCGCGTGAGCGCAATGGGGGCGATTACATTGCTCTTGATATTGTTCTTAACGCCTTCCTGGGCCACCACGTTCGAGAGCCCCACCAGGCCCATTTTGGCCGCACCGTAATTGCTCTGGCCAAAATTCCCAAAGACTCCCGCCGCAGAGGCGGTGAAGACGAAGCGGCCGTAATTATTTTCTTTCATGACGCGAAAGGCCGGCCTGGATACGCAGAACGCACCTCTGAGATGAACGTCGATGACGGCGTCCCACTCTTCCTGGCTCATCTTGACGATGCTGCGATCCCTCAGGATGCCGGCGTTGTTGACGACGACATCCACTCGCCCAAAATTATCCATGGCACATTGGACGATGGACTCACCACCCTCTGGAGTGGAAACCGAGTCGTAGTTGGCCACCGCCGTTCCGCCCGCAGCCTCAATTTCCGTAACCACCAGATCTGCGGCTGCGGCATCTGAACCCGTACCGTCAACGGCACCGCCCAGGTCGTTGACGACTACTTTGCCACCGCGTTTGGCAAATTCGAGTGCGTGGGACTTCCCGAGTCCACTGCCTGCCCCTGTCACAATAACTACGCGATCGTCGAATCTAATTTCACTCATTTCTCTGTCTCCCAATCCTTGGCTAGGCCCCGGGCCTAAGCCGGCTAAATGCGTTCGATAATCGTTCCCGTGCCCACAGCCGCTCCGCAGCACATGGTGACGAGCGCTCTCTCTTTATCCTGACGCTCGAGTTCATGGAGCGCTGTCACGATCAAGCGCGACCCTGTTGCCCCCACCGGATGCCCGAGGGCGATGGCCCCGCCGTTGACGTTGACCCGATCCACGTCGGGCTTGCAGACCTGGAGCCACGAGAGCACCACCGAGGCGAAGGCCTCATTGATCTCGATCAGATCCATATCGCCGATCTCCATCCCCGACTTGGCGAGGACCGCCTGAGTCGCGTCAATGGGACCGTCGAGGAGGTAGTAGGGGTCCGCACCGACAACCACGTCGGCCACGATTCGTGCCCGAGGCTTCAGGCCCAGGGACCTGGCCTTGTCGGCATCCATCCAGAGCACCGCCGCGGCCCCGTCGGAAATCTGGGAAGAGTTGCCCGCCGTGTGCA
Organism: Myxococcota bacterium; assembly: GCA_029243605.1. Lineage (GTDB taxonomy): Bacteria > Myxococcota_A > UBA9160 > UBA9160 > UBA4427 > JAZXM01. The sequence goes on along the minus strand of JAQWRT010000051.1, from coordinate 6,913 downwards.
TGAAGCCCGGCACCGCCTCCCTCAACTGAGAGAGCCCCTCCATGGTCGTCGAACGAATCCCCTGGTCGGCCTCGACCCGGCGGGTTTCACCCGTGGGCTTGCCCTCGGCATCGAGTACCGGTGCATCCACCGGGAGAATTTCCCGCTCGAAACGACCTTCATCCCGGGCCTGGGCGGCGAGGGTCTGAGAGCGAAAACCCCACTCGTCGATATCCTGGCGCGAAATCCCCCGGTTCTTTGCGATCCGATCCGCCGCCTCGAACTGGCTCATGGACATATCCCATTCCCAACCCTCCGAGGGAATGAAGAAGCCGGGGCCGTTCTGCATGTTCGCACCCAGGCCCACGTGGCTCATGACCTCGCAACCGCCAGCGATTCCACAATCAATGCTGCCCGCCTGAACGAGGGCGCGGACGAGATGGTTGGCTTGCTGGCCCGAACCGCACTGAGAATCCACCGTGGTTCCACCGGTTCCCCAACCGTTATTGCGCGCCAACCACGAAATCCGGGCCAAGTTCCCCGCCTGCTCACCGGCCTGGGTCACGCAGCCCGCGATGACCTGTTCGACATGGGCGGGATCGATCCCCGCGCTTTCGACGACACCGTCGAAAATCCTCGAAAGCAAATGCGCGGGGTGAAAGCCCGAGAGTTCTCCGGTGCCCGGTTTTCCGCGCGCGATGGGAGTGCGAAGCGCTTCTACGATGACGCCTTCTGCCATGGGAATCTCCTGATCGTTGTAAGTCTCCGGCTCGGCGTGGAGCCAAGGCACGGAGTCGAAGGTTCGAGTGCCCCGAGTCCTCCTCTCGAACGGCCGCGGCGGCGGATCGGCCAACCGACGGGCATGGTTTCGAAGGGCGGGGCTGAGCGGCCGGAGTTCCCGGCCCTGATTTTCAGCGGGCCAGTCTAACCTGAAACACGTTCCAGGTCGCGGGGCCAGGGGCGATGGGTGGGGTCGGCGCAAAACGCGAGGACCGGACTCAATCCCCCCGAGGGGGGGGGTACCCTCTCGGCTCAGGCGCCGGGCAGGCCTCCGTCGAGGAGGGCCTGGCGTTCGTAGCGTTTCGCGATTCTCCAACCTTCGGGGGTGCGAACGAGTTCGTCCTCGTAGTACGCGTAGACAGTGAAAATCGTCTGCTTGCCCTCGGCGTCTCGGATACACATGGGATTCGTCACCAGGGTCCGGCCTCGGGCCCGATCCCCGTCGAGCTCGATCTCGCTGTTGCTGAGCGAGTGGAGGGTCACGGTAAAGAGGGCCAGGGCCTTCTCGAGCCAGGTACGAATCTCGGGGTATTTGCCCGCGATGCCCCCCGAGCTCACGTAATCCACGTCGGCGTCGGGAAGGAAGCAGGTGTCGAGCAAGGCCCAGTCCTTGGTGTCGATCGCCGTCGCGTAGCGAATCAGCAGATCATCGATCTCGATCCGGTCGGAGACGTCTTGGAGTGAAAGCGACATATCCTCTTCTCCTCATCGGGGCAGCCACCGCCCCAGCACTCGGTTCAGCGTACGGGAGGCTCGGGGGCCGCGCTAACCCAAGCCGACGCCAACCCCCCGGGCGCGCCGGGGCGCGGCGGACCCACCTTCGGCAACTAGCCGATCCAGCCCCGCTCCCTATCCTCTCCCCAGGACTTCCTCCCCGGGGATTCATTCCGTGCATCACGGCATCATCCTACAACCCACCTATCGAATTCATCGAGGTCGGCCCATCGTCCAGCTCTACGGCCGACTCGAATCCGGCCGCGCTTTCCTGGTGGAAGACGACCGTTTCCAGCCCTACTTCTTCATCCGACAAGCCGACCGCGACCACCTGAGTCAAGAGAGCGGCCTCACTCTTCGTGAAACCGAATTGGCCACCCTCGCCGGGGAACCCGTTTCCCGAGTCAGCCTGAAACTCCCCGGCGAAATGCACGGCCTTCGCTCTCGCCTGACCAAACGCGGCGTCCCGAGTTTCGAGGCTGACCTCCGTTTCGCCTACCGCTACCTGATGGATCACGCCCTGCGCGACACCATCGGCATCGATGGCCCCATCGCGAGCCAGGGACAACCGGGAAGCTCCGGGGCCGGGGCCGGGCTCGTTCGTTTCCTCAACCCATCCCTGGTGAGCAGCGAAGCCCAGATCGACCTCGACTCGCTCTCCATCGATCTTGAAACCACCCCCGATGCCAGCGCTATCTATTCGGCGGCCCTGGTGGGATGCCGGACAGAGGAAGTCCATCTGGTCTCCTCGTCTCCGGTTCCGGGCGCCTCGGCCTATGCCAGCGAGGCCGAGATGCTGATCGCCCTGGCCGCTCGGATTCGTGAACTCGACCCCGACATCCTGCTGGGCTGGAACGTGGTGGACTTCGACCTTCGGGTACTCCAGAAGCGATTCGAGGCCCTGGGCATCTCGACCCGAGATCGCTGTATCGGCCGGCTTCCCGGCGATATCCACTTCCCCGGCGAAGCCGGCTTTTCACGGCAAAGCCGAGCCGAGGTGACTGGCCGGATGGTGGTGGACGGGATCCCCCTGGTGCGCGACGCCCTACGCCTCCCGGACTATCGATTGGGCACCGTGGCCCACTCGGTTCTGGGGCGGGGGAAACTCATCGACGAAGAGGCCCCGGACGCCGCCGCCGAGATCACCCGCCTCTACCGGGAGGAACCCGAAGCCCTGGTGGCCTACAACCTCGAGGACGCGCGATTGGTGACGGAAATTCTGGAGCACGAAGGCCTGCTCGACCTCGCCCGAGAGCGCAGCCGGCTCACGGGCATGCAACTCGACCGGGTCGGAGCCAGCATCGCTTCGTTTGACCTGGTCTACCTGCCCGAATTGCGGATCCGCGGCGCCGTCGCCCCCAACGTCGATTCCGATCGAAGCGCCGCTGCCGTCACCGGCGGGAGCGTTCTCGAACCCGTTCAGGGCCTGGCCCAGGACGTGGCGGTCTACGATTTCAAGAGCCTCTACCCCAGCCTGATGCGCACTTTCAATATCGACCCCCTGGCCCTCGCCCGAGGGCGCCAAGAAATTCCCGGGGCCGCCATCGTGGCGCCCAACGGGGCCAGACTCTCCCGAGAGGAGGCGATCCTTCCCGATATCCTCAAGCGATTCATGGCCCAGCGCGAGTCGGCCAAAAAACGCAAGGATCGACATGCCGACCAGGCGATCAAGATCATGATGAATTCCATGTTCGGCATTTTCGCCGCACCCGCCTGCCGCTTCTTCAGCCCGGAACTCGCCAACGCGATTACGCGCTTCGGGCAACAAACTCTTTCGTGGACTTGCGAGAGCTTCGAGAAACGAGGGGTTCGCGTCATCTACGGCGACACCGACTCGGTTTTTGTCCAATTGCCCCAAGACGATAGCCACGAGGAGCAACAGCAAAGGGCCGAGAGCCTACGCGCTGAAGTCGCCGGGGAAATCGCTCAAAGGATCCGATCCGAGTACGACGTCGAAGCCCAACTCGATCTGGAACTCGAGAAGGTTTTCTCGCGCTTCCTCCTTCCCCGGGTTCGCGGCGGAAAGGGCGGGAGCAAGAAGCGCTATGCCGGCTGGATCGGCACCCCCGAAAGCGGACGCCTGGAAATCGTCGGACTCGAGTCGGTCCGGCGCGATTGGCCCGGCGTGGCGAGACTCCTCCAGGAAGGCATGCTGAGCCGCCTCTTCCGCGATGAAGAAGTCATCCCCTTCGTGCGCGAGCAGATTGCCGCGCTCCGAGCGGGGGAACTCGACCATGAGCTCATCTATGCGAAACGGATTCGAAAGGGGTCCCTGGATCGCTATACCGCGTCGAGCCCGCCCCATGTTCAAGCAGCCCGGAAATTTGAAGAGCGCCATGGGATCAAGGCGGGGCCGGTGGTTCGCTACTGGATCAGTCAAGCCGGCCCCGAACCCCTGGCGGGCAAAGAACTCCCCCCCACCGACCAGATCGACCGAACGCATTATCTCGACAAGGTCATGCGTCCGATTGCAGATGCGATCCTTTGCGAGATCGGCTCATCCTTCGCCGAAGCCCTCGGCGAGGGCCAGCAGTTGTCGCTCATCTAGCCCGAAGCCAGGGCGCTCAATCCTTCCCATCGCCCCAGAGTCGATCCTCTCCCGCCAGCTTCGCGAGTTGGCGAAAGAGCTTTTCCTCCCTGTCCGCCAATTCGGCCACCCTGCTCCCAGCCTCGTCAAAGAGCCGGGGATCACAGGTTTCTCGCTCGCTCTGCACCTTCAGAACCTCGGCGACGTCGCCCCAGCCCCGGGCGATGGCATCGATGCCCTCCAGCAGGCCCTCTTCACCCAGAGCCGGAACCTCGCGCGCCGCTTCCGAAAGGAAATCTCGATAGAGAGAACGGAAAAAGAGCCCTCCGCTTCCGCGCTTAATAATGATCTGATAGCCGAAACGCGCTGCCCAAGACCAATCCCCGAGATCCCCCCAAGTCGCAAAATCGTCGGCCAGTCTCCGCATGGCGGCCAGTCCCTTCTCGGCCCCAGGCATTCCCGTTTCACCCGGCTCCAGCATCCAGGCGGCATTGCCCGCCAGGGCTCGGCGAATTCCTTGAGCAAGGGGACGGCGCAGAGCAAGAGAGCCCGTTGCAAAATACTGGTACTCGTTCTCACAGGACACGGGATAGTCATCCGCGTTGCGCGCTCTTCGCAATTCTTCCCGGCTCACGCTTTGGTACTCGCTGAGCTTGCGGTCCGCGATGAAAACTTCGCCCGAACTGTCGTCATAGCCCACGGCGACGGCACGGTGACCGGGGAAATGACTCTTCGTATTCTGATAGCCGAGATAAAACGTGTCGGTGGAGAGCATCACCGGCACTCCCGCATCGAGTTGCGCCTTCAGGCTCGACCAGGCCCGCTCGTCGTCGGCCTCGGCGCCGCCCAGCGCGGGAAGCCCCGCATACGCGCAAAGGTCGGTCTCCAGGGTGAGGGTTCTCCCGTGAAACATGCGGGTCGGGCTGAGCGCCTCGTCGCGAATCAAAAAGAAGCCGAGCCCCCCGGCGAGGCCGAAGACCATGGCCTCGGAAAGGGGGAGGTCGTGGAAGGCCAGGATATTGCTCAGGGCCGTCGAGGCGCAGTGCTCGCCCGGGCGATGCTCGAACCCATCCACCATGACCCGCATGCTTTTTCTCCCCTCGCCGAAACGCCGTCCCAGGATAGCCGGAAGTGGATCCCGAGTTAGTCCGGGGCCTGGAGCGCGGCGATCACCTCGCGAACGTGTCCCTCCCAGCCCGGATCATCGGGCATAGGGAAAGTCAGGCGAGTCGCGAGGCCCCGATAGCGGGCGCGGAGGAGATCGGCGATCTCCCCATAGGTTCCAGTGGGCACGAGAACATCGAGCATCTCGTCGCTGATGCGTGGCGTCATTTCCTGCCAACGCCCTTCCCGGGTCATGGCGTGGAGATCGCGGCCCACGTCTTCCCAACCGTAGAGGTCGAGGGAGGGCCAATAGGCCGGGGTGGAGAACAGAAAACCGAAGAGTTCCCGCAGGCCCTCTCGGGCGGCGGCGACGGCGGCGGGGTCGGGACCCGTCGCCGCGAGGTCCGCCGCCATCAACTCGACGGATTCGGCTGCACGGCCGCCTCGGAGCCGCCCCACTTCGAGTCTCGGCCGGACCACCTCCTCGAGATAGCGGGGAGAACTGTTGGTGGGATGACACATCAAGCCGTCGGCGGCTTCCCCGGCCAGGGCGGTCATCAGGGGGCCGATGGCACCGAGATGAATTTTGATGCGCTCGCCTTCCAGGGGGCCGGGGTTGAAGAAGGGCTGCATCCGGGAAAAGCGATAGTGCTCGCCCTCGAAGGCCAGGGGGGCGCCGTCTTGCCAACACGCGAAGATGGCGCGCAGGGCGCCGATATATTCGCGCATGCGCGGGACCGGCGGGGTCCACTCGGTGGAGTAGCGTCCGCGGATATTCCCGCGCACCTGGGAACCCACCCCCAACTCGAAGCGCCCGCCCGAGACGGCCTGAAGATCCCAGGCGGCGTGGGCCACATTCATGGGGCTGCGCGGGAAAACCACGAGAACGCTCGTGGCGACCCGCAGTCGCTGAGTCGCAGCGAGGGCAGCTTGGGCGACGAGAAGGCCGTCGTGAACCGCATCCGGGACGTTGAGGCCGTCGTAGCCCAGGGCCTCGGCGCGCCGGGCATGAGCGGCCACCTCGGCCAAGGTCATGCGCTGATCCATGGACGCCCAGACCTGCATTCGCTGTCCCTCCCCCGCCCTTCCGACCCCGAGCCATCCGGCGCCTTCGCCTGGCCCAGCATAACCCCGGTGCGCGGATAAATTCTTGGCTGTCACCGCCGGGAGCCCTCCCTTTGACCGATTCCCTGAGGGGATTTTAGTTAATGCGGACTAGAACGTGTTTCAGTTAGGCGGTATAGTCGCTTCACCGTCGCCGCTCGGCGACGGCTCCAAAGCGGCGGGCCGACCCTTTCCGCCTTCCCCAGCCCCGAACAAGGTCCGAGGAGCACGCCCATGCACGTCGACTACACACCCGAACAGAAGGAACTCCGCCTCAAGCTGCGCGACTACTTCTCCCAGCTGATGACCCCCGAGCGCCGAGACGGAATTCGAGCGCTTGAGGGGGGGAAACTGTTCCGCGAGATCGTGCGCGAGATGGGAAGCGATGGCTGGCTCGGGGTCGGTTGGCCCGAGGAGTACGGCGGCGGCGGGATGACGGCGGTCGAGCAACTGATCTTCTTCGACGAGCTCCGCCGAGCCGGCGCCCCCCTCCCCTTCGTGACCCTCAACACCGTTGGCCCCGCCCTCATGAGCCACGGGTCGGAAGCGCATAGGCGCGAGTTCCTCCCGCGCATCCTCGCCGGCGAAGCGCATTTCGCCATCGGCTACACCGAGCCCGATGCCGGCACCGATCTGGCTTCACTCAAGACCGCCGCCGTCAAGGACGGGGACGAGTGGGTGATCAACAGCACCAAGATCTTCACC